>JAUWKS010000054.1 GCA_030614005.1 Candidatus Heimdallarchaeota archaeon
AGGATCTCGAAGTCTTAGGAGAGAGACAAGTGATATTTTACCAGACGAAAAAGCTGACCTTTTCTAAAGATATTGACCAAGAGCTTTTCTTGAAAAATATATTCAAAATAATCGGTTGTACAGAGGTTAATTTATCAACAGCAATTCCTCGTTTAATTGTCTTATCTCGAATAAAGAATTGCCAAAAAACGAACATTTTATAATATGCTACTGTCTTTGAATTATTCGTCTAATTGCTGAATATCTGAGATGTCAATCATAATAGCATTTACAGCAATTACTTTTCCTTTTTCATCTTTAGTCATTGAGAGATTCACAATAACAGGTATTAAATGCCCGTCCTTATGCATTCTTTTTGTTTCAAAAGTAGCTTTTTTGTTCTTAATTGCTTTTTTGAAGATTTTCTTTTGAATTGTTTCTCGTTCAGGAGGTACTAAAATTGAAATATTTTTACCCGTTATTTCATTCACAGTGTAACCAAAAACATCCTTGATAGCGGGATTTACACTAATAATTTCTCCATCCGGAGAAGCTGAAATAATTACTTCATTACTAGATGTGACAACATCCATAAATCGCTTTTGTTCCTCTTCTACTGCTTTCTTGGAGGTAATATCTTGTCCAATGAAAATAAGCGTTTCAGGATCTTTATTTTCATTTAATACTAAAGAAGCGCTCAAATCTATAATGAGTTCTTGGCTTTCTTTGTCCTGAACTTTATATTCATCACTACTGATTACCCTTGATTTAATTATTATTTTAGTATGGTCCATTATTTTTCTTTTATGCACATCAATAAATAAATCAAAGAAATTCTTACCAACAAAATCTGATTCCAACCTGTAACCGAATATAATTATTGCTTGATGATTTACTCTGATTATTTTTCCGTCCAAATCAGTATTTATTATAGCGAAAGGAGAGTTATCAACCAATCGTCGATATTGTGCTTGGCTCTCTATTAAAGCTTCTTCGTTCCATCGTTTTTCAAGAGCTGTTGCAAAGAATCGAATGATTGTATCAAAGAAAATTCTATCTTCTTCAGGAAATTCTTTTGTAGTATGTGCAATAATTTGTACCGTACCAATTAAATCACCCTTTGTGCTTACTATTGGCCAAGTAATATTTGCTTTTGCGCCAAATTTATTCAGTCGTTTCTGAAATCTTTGTGCGAGTTCATGTTTGCTGATATCTGGAGCGAAAACTGCTTTCTTTGATTTTGCGACATATGTATTTAGATAGGTTTCATCATCAATAGATAAAGGCTTAATATTTTTTATTCTCTCTTTGTCAACCATAGATACCGCGATAGGATTTAACATTCGTTCTTTTTCATCAAACAGTCTGAAAGTACCAATATCAAATTGTAATACTTCGACCAAACCATTCAAAATTCGTTGACAAAACTGTGGTATATCTTTTGCATGAACTGTTGCTTCAGCAAGGATATGAAATGCTTGTCTTTCCCTGTCCAGAGTCATTTGAGCTCTTTTTTGTTCTGTAATATCTAAAATGACTGCACCTGAGCTTTGGTATTCACCTGCAGCGTTTAATATGGGCGCAATGTTGACATTTATCCACTTTTCTTTTCCATCCTTTGCTTTCATTAATAGTTCTATTTTTATTGGTTCTTTGGTCTCTAACATATTATCAACAACAACTTGAAAATCAGTTCGTTGTTGAGGTGTCAAAGTTTGAGCTGTTAAGTCTTTAATAGTCATAGTTAACAATTCTTTTTGTGAGAATCCAGTTATTCGTTCAAACTCTTCGTTAACGAAAGTGAACTCACCTGGTAAAGCTACAATTGATACACCCAATAAAGATTGTTCAGCAAAAGTGCGGAATTTTTCTTCGCTTGCTTGAAGAGCTCCAGTTGATCGTTGGTGTTCTAAAGCAGTGGTAAACATATCAGCTATTGTTTCGAATAATAATTTGTCTTCTTCAGGTATTTCTCGAGGTTCTTCAGAGACAAGTTGCAAAACTCCAAGAAGTTCATTCGCGGCATTAAAAATAGGATAAGTTATATTTGCTTTCATAATTGATAAACCGGATTTAGGTTTGTATTTCATTAATTCTTCATCTTGAGTTATATCATCAATAAAAATCGCTTTACCAGTTCTTGCTACAAGAGCATAAATATAATTTGTACTATCTATAGAAATTGAAGAGATGTCCTTTACAATATCCTCTGATTTGCCAACTACTGCAACTAGTTCTAACATCCTTTGATCCACGTTATAGAGTACAATAATTCCACCGTCAAATCCAAATGTTTCAACCAAACCATCTAGTATTTTTTGACAGAGAATTGAAATATCTTGTGAATGGATTGTTGCTTCAGCAATAATTTGAAATGCTTTCCGATCCCTAACAATTGCATCCTCAGCAAGTTTACGATCGGTAATATCAATCATCATTCCTTCTACATATCCTTCATTAGGATACATTCTAGCTGATTCACTTACCCAAGCTAACGAGCCATCAATGAGTTTCAGTTGTAATTGATGTTCCTCATAGTAACCTTTTTTCCTTAATTGATCTATTAGTTTAAGTCGTTCTTCTTTATTTGGATAAAAATCAAAAGCATTATGTTTTTTTAATTCCTCGACAGAATCAAAAGCAAAAATCTTTGCTAATTTATTATTTGCTTCAATAAATTCTCCTGTAGTAATATCTGTTCGATACATTCCCATTAATGCATTCTCAAAAATATTCTGATATTTTATGAATGCCTCTTTATCATCAGTATTATCTATGATAACTGCAGAAATTGACATCAATTTCCCATCGACATCAAATGCACCAATGTTAAATTGGAGCCACCAGCGCTCTTCTCCATCTTTTTTGACAATTTTGTATTCAAGCATTTTAGGAACAATTGCATCATTCAATTGATCCATTTGTTGATTGTAATAGCTTGAAAATTCTGTGTGAACGATTTCTTTAATAAAATGTGTTTTTTCTTTCCAAGCTTTAATCTCATACCCACTCAAATCTTCGAGAAATTTATCCACAAGAGAATATTTACCAGAAGGCAAGTCTATTTTTATGAATCCCCGAACTCTTCGAGTAAGCTGTTGATAAATACTTTGGAGTTCATCTCTCATTTGCTCAAGTTCAATGATTTCACGTTCTAATCTGATACGCTGAGCGTGTTCTTCTTTTTCCCGCAAAGCACGCCCTATAGCTGGAGCAAGTCGTTCCAAACGTGATTTGATAACATAATCTGTTGCACCTCTTTTCAAAGTTTCAATGGCTAATTCTTCCCCAAGTACACCAGAAATGAAAATAAATGGCACTGCAGGTTTCTTCTCTTTCGCTAAAGCTAAAGCTTCTAATCCATCAAAGGACGGTAAATTATAATCAGCTAAAATTATATTCAAATCATCTTTAGTGAGTTCACGCTCAAAGTCAGCTCTATTTTCAACATGAATTATCTCACAATTAATATCATTGAGCAATAAGGTTTCTTTGACTAGTTCTGCATCATTCTTATTATCTTCAAGATGTAGAATTCTTATTGGACGTGACATAAGTGGTTTCACTTTTTATACATTGATCTATGGCTAATGAGTAACCTACTAAGTTAACTTAAAAGTACTAAACTAACCAATTGCTTATCTTTATTGTGATTGATGAAAATTAGAAAAGGTTTTAGCTTTTTAGAGCTAAGAACAAAATCGCCGTTTTATTTGAAAAGTTTGTTTTATATAAATCCATTTCAAATTCGATTACTTTCTGTATTTTAGTTTTTACTGCTAGTTGATATCTCTCTTTACCAGATTTGAGAGTTTTTTCAAGGATAGCATTAAATTCCAATAATTTATTATCAGGTATTAGTTCCTGAATAGTCATTTTTCGTAATTCTTTAATTGTGTAAGCTAATTTTTGCTGCGCTTTTTTGTTTACTCTTAAGATTTTTCCTGTTTCAGGATCAATTATAAGAACCAAATCTCCAACGGCAGTTAATACTGATAATAGATTTTTCTCCGAATTCTGGTATTCTTCTTCCACAAGCATTTTAGCAAATGAAGTACCAATTTCTCTCCCAATAGCTTCCATTGTTGCTAAATCTTCCTTCGTTATAGCTCGTTTCTCTTTTGTGCTTAGAAATAACCCACCAATAACTTTCTGTTTTGAGAAGAAAGGTACACCAATTAAAGTGGCTATACCTAAGTCTACGTGTGCTTCGTTTCTCGTCATATAATCGGGTAAAAGAATTGATTTCCCACCGACAAATAGTTTTTTGATTCCTGGACTAGTGATTTTTATTTTTTCTGCCACTTTTATGTACTTAGTAGACATACCTAATGATCTTCTGATTGTGGCGGTTTCACTACCCTCATCGATGAAATAGATAGCTCCACCATTGAAATCCAACGAATTTAGAATAGCACTTAAAGTAAAATCTAACAATTCATTTAAACTTCTTGCCAAGTACCCAGCTGAAATAATTTTATTGAGAACTTCCAATTCATAAGATCTATCTCGTAAAGATGCTTCTAAACGCTTTACTTCTGTAATATCAACAATGACTGCATTAGAAATGAATTTTCCTGTTTTTTCATCTTTACTAGGAGTCACAGTTATAATGACAGGTATCAATGTCCCGTCTTTATGTTGTCGGATACTCTCAAAAGTTGCTCTGCCGGATTTCTTTATAGTATCAAACATCTTTTTTTGATTACCTACTCCACCTGGAGGTGCTAACTTTGAGAACCTTTCACCTATTAATTCATTTGGCATGTAGCCGAAAACTTCTTTGACAGGAGAGCTAGCAAAGAATATTATCCCTTTCTCATCCACTTGAATTACTACTTCTCTACTACTTTCAACGATATTTGCAAGAACGCGCTTAGCACGTTCTGATTCCAGAAGTGCTTCATCTGCAAGCTTACGCTCTAATGAAGAAGCAAACATATCCACAATAGTCTCAAAGAAGATCCTATCTTCTGGGGAAAAATTCTTTACTTTTCTAGAAACTAATTTTAAGGTACCGATTAACTCTTGTTTTGAACTTAAAATTGGCCATGAAATAAAAGCTTGAATATTTTCTAATCTAAAAGGAGTTGTTCTTAGTCTCGCATATTCGCTCTTAGTCAAATTTGGAGCAAATAAAGGTCGTTTATGACGAGCAACATCAGCTGTTATATACGTATAATCATCAATGGATATTGAAGTAGAGTAATGTTCCTTATTATCATTGAAACCTACATTTGCTACAAGCTCAAGAGTCCTATCTTCTTTTTTATAGAGTCGTATTGTACCAAATTCAAAATCCAATGTTTCTATTAACCCATTTAAAATTTGATTACACATATCTGGTATATCAGTAGCATCTACTGCTGCTTCAGCAATTATCTGATATGCACGTCTATCTCGTTTCAAAGCTGCTTCAGCTTTTTTCTGACTGGAGATATCAATCATAACTCCCTCAATATAACCTTTGTTGGCATAAATTTTTGATGACATACTTATCCAGATAGGCGTTCCATCTTTTCTTTTAAGTTGTAAATGATGGTTATGGACATAACCTTGCTTACTCATTAAATCGATAGCTTTTTCTCTCGCCTCCTCAGAATAATAGAAATCCTTTGCGTTGAGTTGTTTAAACTCTTCAAGCGAGGTAACACCAAAAATTACCGCCATATTTTCATTTGCTTCCAGAATATTACCATATTCTATATCACTTCTAAACATACCAACAAGAGCATTTTCAAACAAATTCTGATACTTTAGAAATGATTCTTTGGAGTCTGTGTTATCGACTATGACTATAGACACAGAGATTAACTTCTGATTAATATCATAAGCACCGATTGCAAATTGAAGCCACCAACGTTCTTCTCCATCCTTCTTAATAATTTTATATTCGGTCATTCGAGGAACTATGCCATCTTTCATTTTATTGAAGCTATCTTGATAGATATTTTGATAGTCAGGATGTACCAATGTTTCAATGAAATTCGGAGTAGCATACCATTCCTTAGTTGAATACCCACTTAATTCTTCTAGATATTTGTCCACCAATGAATATTTTCCAGATGGTAAATTCATTTTCAAGAAACCGCGCACTCGTTCGGCGATTTTCTCATACATAATAATTAGTTCTGAAATCTCACTTTCGAGTTTTATACGCTGGTCTCGATCTTCAACTTCCCGAATAGCTCGTAGAATAGCAGGTACTAACCGCTCTAAACGAGATTTCAATACATAATCTGTTGCTCCACTATGCATGGCTTCAATTGCAAGTTCTTCTCCAAGAACAGCTGATACTAAAATAAATGGAACAATTAACCCACGCTCTCTTGTTTCTTTCAGAGCAGAAAGTCCATCAAATGAGGGTAAACTATAATCAGCGAGTATTAAATCAAAAGTTTTTTCTTCTATGGTTTTTACGAAATCTTCGCGAGTATCTACCTTAATAATTGTGAAATTTAGATCTTCCAATAATAGAATTTCTTTCACTAATTCTGCATCGGTTTGATTATCCTCCAGATGCAGAATTCTCAAGGGATTTTTCATAGATTAACACTCAATTAACACCGAAATATAAAATCTAATTTCGTTACACTATTTATTATTGCAACACTCACTGTTATAAAATAGTTACTTTTATGAACATTTCCAATGTAAAATCTAAAATATCGACATTTTGAACCAATCAGTAACTAAAGGACCACATAAAATATTTCAATGCCAACGTTTATTATAAATTGCCAAAGTAATTAACTTTTTAAGCGACAAAAATAGGCAATTGTAGAGGAAAATACATGAAAACTATCAAAATATTCGATATGAATTGGCCTGATATAGGTGAAGCTATAGAGCAGGGGTTTGATTCGATAATAATTGCAGTAGGAGCTATTGAACAGCATGGACCACATTTACCTTTGAAAACGGATTCATTAATAGGTGAAGAATTAACACACAGCATTGCAAAAAAACTCGGAAAAACTTTACAGGGACCAACAATAAATGTCGGTTGTTCTGAGCATCACATGGAATTTCCTGGTACAGTGTCAATTTTGGATAGTACGCTCAAAAGCATCATTAGTGATTATACTCAGAGTTTCGTAAAACATGGTTTTAAGAACATCATATTCATCCCAAGCCATGGAGGTAATTTTGCTGCAATGGGAGAAGTAATTGAGAAATTACAAGAGCAGTATCCAGACAACAATGTAATTGGTTATGCAGATCTTACAAAATACCTTGAAATTATAAAACAGATATCTGTAGAAGCTGGGATAACTGCAGAAGAAGGAGGAGCTCATGCAGGTGAAAATGAAACATCTATAATGCTCGCCCTTGAAGAAAAGCTTGTTGTAAAGGAACGATTTGAACCAGGTTATGTTGGTATATTTGGAGAGAAGGAAAGAAATCTTGCCTTCTCCAAAGGATTGAAAGCACTTACGGATAATGGTGTTTTTGGTGATCCAACCAAAGCTAATTGGAAAGCTGGCAAAGTTTACTTACAAAAGCTATGCGATTTCTTAGTTTCTGAAATTAAGAAACAAATGTGAGGGTTTTCACCTCATATTTGAATTCATTTTTATTCAGTTTCTTTGGCGGCATATGCAGCATCTATATGTAAATCTGTTTCTATGAAATCATCTTGCAATATTTCGCGTTCACGTTTTCGGGTAATTAGAATATAGATTATTCTTATCAGTGAGTAGCCAGATGCAGGGAAAAACCAAAAAATTGGTGGAATGATAAAAATCATTGCTAAACCAAAACCAAGCGCTGCACCAACACCGCCTATTCCATCACCCGTGTCAATATTTGTTGTAAAAGGGAAAATCAAAACGATATTTACAATTAACATTATTCCTAATGTTGTCAACCAAGTGAAAGTATTAGCTTTCACTCTTTTCTGTTTTTTAAACACTAATCTATAAAAGATGATGTTTATTGCCAAACTTATTACCAACGAGATTACAATATAAAGAGTCATTGCTGTACCAGAATCCAAATTAGATCCTCCAGGTTATTTAACAGATTTCAATCAAATAGTTAGTACTAAATTATTCTATATTAACATTCGTTATCTAGTAGAATTTTGAGTCATTCTTTGCCGCAAAAGAAAGAATATTAGACATTAAAGGTAATATTTTATTAAAAATTCATCTTGATAATTGTAAGAATTATACATAATTATAAGGAATAAATTTAAATTGTATAATTAGAAACAAGATTTCAGTCTAGAATTGCATATTAATCTGTTAAAAGGACATTAAAGCAAATGAATCCCCGCAATGAAAATACGCCCAGTTCACCAAAGCGTAACTCTCAAATTAAAGCTATTATATTCGATTTTGATGGTGTTTTATCATCTTTTGTTGTTAGACTTGGTTGGCCTCTTATCCAGAGTGTGATGATGGTAAAACCAGAGATTACTGAAAAACAAATCAATAAGGCATCCCTTGAAGTATTTTCACTGCTAACTACATTGGACAAAAAACCAAAAAATACTAGCTTGGCTAAATTTTCGTTCCAAATGGGGAAAAAAATGGGTATGACTAATTTTCAAGCATTGAAATTCATTATTACCACAGTTATTATGTTTCTGAAAAGCCGTATGAATATTGTTCCAACTATTGGCGTTCGTAAAGTATTACGAGAACTTCTTGCAGAAGATTATAAAGTAATTCTTTTAACAAACACCAGTAGAAAAGTGATTAAAAAAGCTTCCAAAACAATACCTGAAATAAAAGAATTTGATCTTATTCTCACCCGAGATGATATTGATAATATAAAACCAGATGCTAGCGGGTTCTTTAAAGCTCTAGAAATATTGAACCTCAAAGCAAGTGAAGTATTGTCTATTGGTGATCAAGCAAGTGATATTATAGCGAGTAAAAAAGCTGGAATAAGAACAATAGCTGTTACTGAGAAGCATATGGCTCATTCAAGACCACACTTACAACAACAAAACCCAGATTTCTTTCTGAGAGATATGAGAGATTTACCCTCTCTTTTGATATTCTTGCGCGATTGTATCATTGAAGATATTCGAACTACAATTGATTTGAATGAAATTTCTTTGAAAGAGTACATAGCTCAAAATAATCTTAGTTCATCTCAATAATTGAACAAGCCAAAATAACTGATTTAGAAAAAAAAGTGGTTTGAAGAAAATTAGAGAAAGATTATATTTTATTTTCCTTTTTATCAGGGAAAATTGTTTCTATTTTTGGCCATGTATCTGTCAGTTGAGCTACGGCAAAAATATGAGAACAGATGCCTCTGTGTTTAAAGAAAGGACAATTACATTCATACAAGCCTTCTGTATACCGCACCCAATATTTACCATATTTCTTACTGATTACCATATACTTGAACCAAGCCCAATTATCAGTGCCTTGGAATTTTTCTCCGTCCATAAATTGTAATTTCTTAGAATTTCGAAGATATCTTTTGCTCAATTTGAATTTATTAGCAACCAATCGATCTTTTGGAATCCACTCTTTTATCCAGTTGGGCATTGGCACAAGTATCACTTACTCACTCAAGTAAATCATTTCTTAGGAACTGTAAATAGCAATTCTCTGAACTTTTCAAGAAAAGGGCGAAATCTCTCTTCAATTCTATATAATTTCCAAAGACCTTCTTGTTTGAAGGTTACCATTCCAGAATCTCTCAATAGTTTAAGATGATGTGATATTAGGGTTTGATGAATTTTGAGAATATATTCAAATTCGCAATTGCAAGCCCAACTTCTTTCAAGCAATATTGCTAGTATTTTCAATCGTATTGGATTTGAAACCACACGTAAAATTTCACTAAAAGAATCAGCTTCTTTAAAAGCAGGTATTGTTTCTATTCGTTCCTCCCATTCCTCTAAAGAACAACATAAAGATTTAAGCTCAGATCCGTCGATTAATTTCACAATCTTTTCACTGAGCTTTTCCTTCTTGATATCAGTATCAATCTTTCTTGAATTTTCGTTCTGTTCTACAGTCATTTTACTGTCCCTTTTTACATTCAATTTCATAACTAGAATATAAATTGTTGGAAGGACTAGAGTAATTGAAAATTGCTATTTTATAGTGGTTTTACAGCTGAAATTATTCCACTATACATTTTTATTTTTTCTCCCTGCCACTCAGTGTGTCTTGAATGATCAACATTAATTTTAATATCTATAAAACCAGCAGCTTTTAGAGCTTCGGTGTATCCTTTTTTTGTTAGAGCTCCACCAATACAACTACACCAAGATTTATTATCATCTTGCAAGCTTTGAGGTAAATCTTGCTCTGCAATTACATCAGCATCAACTAATCGACCTCCTGGTTTCAGGATCCTGAAAGCTTCCTTGAATACAACTGATTTATTTGCTGTTAAATTAATGACGCAATTGGAAATAACCACATCAGCAAAATTGTCTTCTACTGGAACATTCTCAATTTCACCCAATCTAACTTCCGCATTTTTTAACCCCTTAAATTCAATTTCATCTGTAGCATTTTGAATCATTTCGGTAGTCATATCTATGCCTATTGCTTTTCCTTGAGAGCCAATTATTTCTGCAGCTCGTATCAAATCATGTCCAGGACCTGAACCAAAGTCAACAACAATGTCTCCCTCTTTCAGTCCGGCTTTCTCCGGTAAATCAATTATACATCCAAAACTTGGAATCGATTGAACAGGCTTTAGAGATAATTTAGGGGTTTTTTGCTCAGAACAACATGATTCTTTACTTGTTTCAGTTTGAGCATTTTTTAGTGTTTGAGCATAACTTTTCTTTATACTATCTTTGTTTTTTGTCATTCTAGAGTTCCTCAGAGAAAGTTGTTAAACTATATGAAATAAATTTCATATAAAAATATTTTTATACAGTAACATTATTCCAATCTTGGAGAAGTTCAAAGTGAAATCCGAAACACCAGAGAGTTCAAGTACCATGCAAAAAAATCCAATAAATAGTACTGACAACCAACCATATTCTGAAAAGGAAAATATTGGGAACGGTATTTCACTTGACAAAGAGCATAAATTAGGTGTTTTTGAAAAGTATCTTGCACTTTGGGTAGCATTGTGTATGGGTATTGGAATATTGTTATCTCAATTTGTTCCTGTAATTGGAAACACACTTGAGAGTTGGCAAGTTCAAGATATCAACATTCCAATAGGTATATGCTTATTCTTTATGATGTACCCTGCATTGTTGAATTTTCAATTTAGCGAAGTAAAGAAGCTTGGAAAAAATCCATTACCTATCATTCTTACACTAGTTTCAAATTGGATATTAGCGCCTTTAGTTGCAGCAGGTCTAGGGTATCTATTCTTGCGAAATTTTGACCCTCAACTGATTGTTGCGGTTATTTTACTTGGTTCTAGCCCTTGCACTGCAATGGTTTTAGTTTGGGGTTCTCTCGCAAATGGAAATCAAGAACAGAATGTAATTAACACGAGTATTAATACGATTACATTGATTTTTCTCTATGTTCCAATGGTTAAATTATTGACAGGTATTCAAAATATTGAGATTCCATGGGTTTGGTTATTAATCACAGTTTCAATATTCATTGGCATCCCTCTCATTCTTGGTATTGTTTCAAAACAATTGATACTAAAAATAAAAGATAAAGATTGGCTTGAAAACAAATATCGACCAGTTGTAGGCAAAATTTCTATGGTAGCGCTATTATTTACTTTAGTAGTATTGTTCTCAATCAATGGTCAAACAATGATTAGCAATCCATTAGAACTACTAATAGTTTCTGCGCCACTCCTAATCGGATTCGTAATTGTTGTAGGGTTCAATCTTCTCATTACAAAAATCTTCAGATTAAAGTATCGTGAAGCCATTATTACCACAATAATTGGTAGCTCAAGTCATTTTGAAATTGCAATTGCTACTGCTATTGGTTTATATGGCGTTGGATCCTATGCGGCATTAGGAACAACAATGGGACTATTCTGGGAAGTGCCTATTATGCTTGGCCTTGTATATCTTGGCAAATTTTTACATAAAAAGAATTTCTGGAAACCAAAACCTAAAATTGAAGAATTGGAAGAAGCTAAAGCTTAACCCAATTTCTTTTTCTAATGACTCAATTAGTAATATTTTCAGCAAAGAATATATTTCACTAAATTATACTCTCGGTATCAAATTACTATCAATTTCTATCTATGGTGATCGAATGACTAATAAAAATGATTTATTTGTAATGACGGAAGAGCAATCAACTGCAGTAAGTAAATTTGTTGACGAAGCACGTCAAGATGGACCCTTTTATTATGATGAAGGAGAATGTGAAGTACTATACATTCCAGTTAAGGGAGGAGAATTGAGAGTATTTCATCATATGCCAAAAGAAGGAAAAACTAAAAGACCGATTGTATTCTTTCCGGGGTTCGGAAATACTCCTTGGGTGTGGAGAAAATTCGGTGCTCCTTTAAGACAATATGGTGAATATTATCTTATTGAGACAAGAGAGAAAAAGCCTAGCAAAATGGAAAAGAATAGAAAAAACAAATTCTCGATTGATCAAATGGCTCATGATGTAGGACAAGTGATTAAGCATCTGGGTATAGATAAAAGAGACTACATCTTAATGGCAGCAAGTTTTTGTGGTGGTGTTTTACTGCAAGGATTGGTGAAAAAATATTACCATCCAAATACCGTCATTGCATTTGATCCATTTCCTAAATTTATTCATCACCGACTTGTGGTTAAGGTTTTCTTTGGATTAACACCTGGTTTTGTATTAGATGGAATTAAAATGCTCCTTGCAAAATTTATTCTAGTAAATATGAAAAATCAAACACAAAAAGAACGCAACATGGATACTGTAAATGGTGCAGTTGGTTGGAAATGGAGAAAAGCTCTACTACACAATGTTAATTTTGATATCTATCCATTTTTGAAAGATATTGAAAACGAAGTATTCCTTTTCCATGGCCCAAAAGATAGATACCATCCACGAGAAATATATTACAATATTGCAAGTATGATACCAAAGGGACGATTATTCTTCATGGATACAGATGAAAATGATAGAGAATTGATGGCAGGAGCAATTGCTAGAGAATTTAGTAAAGTAATAGCTAAAGATGGTGTTCCACCAATCTTTGAACAATTTGAAATAAAAGTTGATAGAACATGAATTCCCCCATATCCTTATCTGAAGAGCAAGTAGCAAAAATAACATCTTTAATAGAAAACAATAGTAAAGAGGTGCCATTCTTTTATGATGAAGGAGTATGTGAGATTCTATTCATTCCAATAGATGATGGTGAATTACGAGTGTTTCACCACAAACCAAAGAACCCAATTAGTAAAAGACCTGTGCTATTCGTTCCGGGTTTTGGTACATCTCCCTGGTCTTGGAGACATTTCAGTGTTCCATTATATGAGAAGGTAGAATATTATTTCCTGGAAACGAGAGAAAAATCATCCAGCAAAATAACCAAGAGAATAAAAGCTAAGATGTCCCTTGATCAAACAGCAAAAGATGTTGGACAAGTAATCAGGCATCTGAAATTGGATGAAAGAGATTTTGTGCTTCATAGTGCAAGTTATTGTGGTGGGGCTATTCTAACGGGATTGGCAAAGAAATATTTTACTGCACCCACGATTATTTCTTATGACCCATTAAACTCATTCAAAAGCCACAAGAAGTATGTTTATTTGATTGGTCCGCTTCCACCATTTATTATTAGTATTTTCAGATATTTAATCATTAAAGTCCTACTCTTTGGAATGAAGAATAAAACCCAAAAAGAACGCGTTTTAGATTACATCAAACATGCAATTGCGTGGAAATGGAGAAAAGCTGGCATTCATAATTTTAATTTCAATATTAAGGATTTATTGCCTTTAATCGAAGAAGAAGTAACTGTTTTTCACGGACCATTAGACCGTTTCCATCCTGATGAAGTTTACTTTGAAATAGCAAAAAATATTACTAAAGGCAGATACTTCTATATGAATTCTCCAGAAGAATATCGTGAACTCTTGGCAGGTATTATGGCACTGGAATATTCGAAAATCACTGCAGAAGAGAAGGCCCCAGAATCACTTCTAGATTTTGAAGTCGAACTCAAAAGGGAAACGGTATGAAACTTTTTAGAAACAAGATAGACTGTTTTTTTTGAATTGCAATTTTGGAAAAGCATTAATTTACAGCTAAAAGTACTAGTTATTTTAGATTAGCAGAAGGAAGGCAAAACGTTTGATAGGAGATTTAAGAGTTACCCATCCATCACCAAAGAAGACCTTCAAGAAAGAATCAAATGGGCTGAAGAAATGAATACAAGAGAAACAATAACCAAGGTATCTCTGGAATAAATCATTAATAAGCAGTTTTTCTTTAGCTAATTGAATAAATTTCAATATTATCATTTTTCTTATCAATGCCTTAAAATAATCGATATTTACCAAACCTTACTCTTATTGTTTGATCTCTTCTCACCTTAACAATATCATAACCTTTTGGAAAGGGATTTTCTTGTAATTTATCCAAAAAGTCCATTATATTTCGAAAATAGTTTGTGTTCTTTAGTTCAAATAATTGTTTCTTTGCTTTTTTTTGAGATGAGCACATTAGGCAAGTTCTACTCTAGCTCCTTCTTGAACTCCTCTAATGGTGTATATTCCCCTCGTCTAATCTGTTTTTTTGCTTCTTGAATTTCTCTCAATTCCTCTTCTGTTACCTCTTCTTCATCCAAAAGTCGCAGCTTGATTTCTATTATATCATCTTTGATTGTTTGCAGATCTTTGTAGATTTTTTCTAAGAGTTCATTTGCTTGACTCAAGAGATTCACCTACTATATTATTCTCTTCACTAAATATAAATTAATTTATTATTGTCTTTTTCTTTTCTTTTTCAAGCCTATTTTACAGGCGTCTGTTTAATCTCAAAACATTTCCGCGAGTTTGAAGAGTTTTAACTGTAATCAGAAAGTCAAGATTTTGTAGTCAAACTCAAAAGGGAAACAGTATGAAAACCTTAATCGAAAAAAACCCTTTTGCACAAACTAATTTTGCATAGATGAGTGAAAAATCCCAATAAACTTTAATAAATAGTTGAGAAAAAAACATTAGAGAGGTTAGTCTAGAAAACTCTGGGTGGGAAGCATGGAATCTATAATTACGAAGGAAATTTCTTTGAGTAAAGAACAAGAAGAAAAAATGGACCAATTGATATCAGAGCACAACCAAGAGGTTCCATTTTATTATGAGGAGGGAGTGTGTGAAATAATATTTATTCCAATTGAAAATGGCGAGCTAAGAGTTTTTCATCACAAACCAAAGAATCCTGAAAGTAAAAGGCCAGTATTATTTTTACCGGGATTTGGTACTTCACCTTGGTCTTGGAGACATTTTAGTACACCAATGCATGAAAAGGCAGAATATTATATCCTTGAGTCTCTAGAGAAATCTTCCAGCATCACACACAAAAGAAGAAAGGCAAAGATGTCCATTGATCAATTAGCAAAAGATCTGGCAGAAGCAATCCAATACTTGGGACTAGCAGAGAAGGATTTTGTCCTCTTTGGTTCGAGCTTCTCCGGAGGTATCATTCTAGCAGGATTACTTGAAGAGTATTTTGATGCACCAACAATCGCAGTGCATGATCCAATTAGGAATTGGCAAGTGCAGAAAAAATTGACCTATATCTTTGCACCATTTCCACCGTTTATAGTTAATGTATTCAAGTCGCTATTGGCAAAAATAGTTTTAGCCAGAATGAAAAATCAGTCTGCAAAAGAGAGATACTTGGATTTCATCAAAAATGCAACTGTTTGGAAATGGCGAAAAGCAGGCATTCATAATTTGAAGTTCGATATTTCTGCAGAATTGAGTACCATTAACAAGGAAATATTATTTTTCCATGGACCTAAGGACAAATATCATGAAGATGAAGAATTCGTACAATATGCAAAAAATTTACCCAAAGGACGATATATCTATATGAAATCAGCTCCTGAATTTCGTGAATTAGTTGTTGGTATTTCTTCGTTAGAATTGTCAAAAATAACACGCGATGAAAATATACCAAAATCATTGGCAGTTTTTGAAGTTGATTTAGAAAGAAAAAAAGATTAAAAGAATAATTAATGCTATAATTACTCTTTACTTGACCCGGAGATTTTGAATGAAGGCAATTTCATAGGTGGAACTAAGGCTCTTGCATCATTCAAGTCCATATATTTACCAACTAAATCAATCTCAGCTAAGAAGCGAGGTGCAGCATCAGTATATCTCAGTGTTTTAAGCGGGAATTGTATTTCTCCGTTCTTAATATACCAAGCACCATCTCGAGTAAGACCAGTGAAAACACCCTTTGTTGGATTAACAGCATTTTGGTAATGAAAATGAGTGACCAAAATACCATTTTTAGTTTCAGCAATCATCTCGTCGAGATTGGAATCACCTTCGCCTACAAGTAAATGTTGGGCAATAGGTAATGAACGACCGTAGAATTTAGCATTGTGACCTGTACTTTGAACGCTATCTTTGCTAGCAGTTAAAGTATCGTAAGTAAGATTCTTTACCACTCCGTCTTTAATCATTTCCAATTTCGATTTTGGAACACCTTCGCCATCAAATATTTCGCGGTTTTCCAAACGAGGGTCATAAGCATCATCCCAAAGGGTCAATTTCTCTGAGAAGACTTTAGTACCGATTTTATCTCGTAAAAAGCTAATATAATCTTGGTACGACTGGGCACTGAAACCAAAGTAGTTGATAAAGAAGAGGAATCCGGCAACAGCAGCGGGTTCTAAAACAACTTCATACTCACCGGGATCAATAAATTTCATCCCGAAGCCATCAACAGCTTTTCGAGCAGCCTTTTCAGCTACTGTTTGAATGTCCAGCTTGGAGAAGTCCTTTCGATTATCTGCGGACCAACCAGCTGTTTCCTCAGTGCCATCTTCAGCAAGAACAGTTAGGTTAATGTTACCATAAGTGCCACGATCGTAAGCTTCTAGACCAAGGTTATTGAGGATAATGCGCTCTGCAGTTGTGTGTGAAACGGCTCCAGCAACAGCTTTAATTCGTTTATCTATTGCTTGGGCACTAACAATAGCTAACTTGGCAAAATCAGCTCGTTGCTCTGGAGTTGCTTCAATAGTATTTTTGGATACGAGGTCAGCAAGTGAAACTTTATCTGAATAGGATTGTTTCTCGGGCAAAGACTTGAAGTCTTTATTTTCAGGAGAAATTTTAGCTATTTTAACTGCGGTTTCAACTGCACTAGTTATAGATTCATTATCAAAAACTTCAACTGTTGTAGAACCTTTTTGAGAGCCAACATAAGCAATAGTGCTAACACGAAAATGACGTTCAGCAACATTTTGATCGATGATACTATTAGCTAAACGAGTTAATGCACCGGTTGTAGAGGTGATAGTAACTTCTGTTTGAGTAGCACCAAATTTATCTGCTTGTTTAAGAACAAAGTGTGCTTTCTCGAGAAGTAAATCTTTATTGAACACCAATAGTCGAAGTCGCCTCCTGCATAACACCTACACGAACATTGTTGAAACGTGCGGTACCACATCCGTGGCCTACATACATAACTTGACCGGGCTGCCCTTTTCCACAATTTGGTGTACCGAGTACTTTCCAGTCATCCTTTGAATGTGCATCCATTCCACCCCAGAATTCTGGTGTTATACCTGTGTATGTTGGATTCTTCAGTATCTGGCCTATTTCACCATCTACTATTTCCCAAGCAATCTCTGTTCCAAATTGGAAGTTCAATCGTTTGTCATCAATACTCCAGCTTTTGTTGGTAGACATCAGTATCCCTTTCTTAGTATCAGCAATTATTTCATCTCTCTTCCAGTCACCTGGTTCCAGATTAATATTTGTCATTCTTACTAGGGGTAATTTTTGTGGGTTGTCTGCTCGCATACCTGCTGAGCTTTCTTTCAAACCGATTATTGCTGCAGTCTCTCGAGAGCTTTGGTATCCAACGAATAAACCATTTTTCACCAAATCTACTCTTTTAGCTTTTACTCCTTCGTCATCATATCCGTAAGTTCCTAATCCACCTGGTAAAGTGCAATCAGATGTCATATTGACATGTTCGCTTCCGTACATTAGTTTTCCAAGTTTCTCTGGAGTCATGAAGCTTGTTCCTGCAAATGCTGCTTCTGTACCCAATACTCTATCTAATTCCGTTGGGTGCCCACATGATTCATGAATTTGAAGCATCAATTGGTGCCCATCCAATAACAGAACAGTTTTTTCTGTTGGACAATGTTTTGCACCTGTTAGGGCAATAGCTTCATCTGCAGTTTTATCAGCATTTTCTAAGAGCTTTAAGCTCTCGAAATAATCATAACCTTTTGTTGAAAAGTTTCCTCTGAATGAACCTGGAAATGACCTTGTTTGTGGTGGTTCTCCTTGAGTAATTGC
Organism: Candidatus Heimdallarchaeota archaeon; assembly: GCA_030614005.1. GTDB lineage: Archaea > Asgardarchaeota > Heimdallarchaeia > JABLTI01 > JABLTI01 > JABLTI01. Next base: position 18,386 of record JAUWKS010000054.1, read on the forward strand.
GGTACAAGATATTCCTCCACCGCAAAATGTTATTTGTTGAGTGATATAGGCCCCTTCTGAACTTGCGAAGACTTTGTCTTCTTGGTGCCCTCGATAATCTGCTCGAGACATTTTAATTTCATCAGGATTGTATGCTCTCAATCGTTTATCTGCTTCCATCAATAATTCTATTTTTTCTTCTGATGGAATTGAGAATGGATCCTTTTTAATTGGTGTCTTGTAGCTATCCTCAACAGGTTTTTCATCAACAAAAACAATCGGCTTCTTGCGTGTTGCACCTGAAGCCTTAGCAATTCTTACAGCTAGTTTTGCCATACGCCCAATTTCCTTCGCAGAAACATCATATGATCCTGCGAAACCCAAACCACCATTAGAAATTGTTCTAATGCCGAACCCCTTAATATTAGCAATGTTCAGCGTTTGGATCGTTCCATTTTTAATGGATATATCCTCATCTTTTATCGTTACAATGCGGATATCTGCGTATGTGGCACCTTCTTTGCTGCAAACCTCTAATGCTTTTTCTGTGAGATCTCGCATAGTGCATATTCACCTATCATTGAATATCTATTTGGGGATAATAATTCTTTCTAAGACTCTTAAACGTTCAATAGGAATTTAATGTCGAGTGTTCTTTACTCTTTTTTCTTCTCAAATAGTAACCTTATAATATACTGCTTGCTTCAGAGACTATTGTTTAATGTATTGAGTGGTGAAACATGGCAAGCACCGTATTAGCGATACTATTTGGAATAATTAGTTACTCCTTAGTTAACATTGGACTGGTGTTACAGAAGAAAGGTGCATCCTCACTTCCAAAGATTGAAAAAACTTCTTTTTGGAGTAATCTAAAAAATTTCTTTACCAATAAATTCTGGCTTATAGGTATTTTTTGCACTAATATTTCCTTTGTTTTTCTAGCGATTGCGATGAATCAAGGACCATTATCTATTGTTTCACCAATGCAAGGTGTAGGGTTGATTGTTCTCTTAGCATTTTCCTTTTTTTATCTAAAAGAAAAAATTATTACTTGGGAGATAATCGGTATCATTACAATTATTGCTGGAATAGTAATCTTAGGAGTTACCAATTCTACCACCGAAACTCTTTATACAATCACTGAGATCAATCAGTTATTTCTTCAAACAAAATCAATTATTTTTCTTTGTGTTTTTACTGCGTTAGTTTTCACTTCAGTTATCTTCTCGATTGTACGAAAGTACAAATTTGCTAGCATTATTTTCGGATTAGGAGCAGGTACTCTTTCTGGGCTTGGAGCGATATTCACAAAGGCCTATATGAGCGCTATTGATTTTTCCAATTTCTCTACTACAATTATTTTTGCTTTCAAACAATGGATCTGGTGGCTCTTTTTCCTTATCATGGTTGTTTACAATCTTCTTTCGGAAGTCTCTCCTCAAATCGCTTATCAAAAAGGCAAAATTGTTTTAGTTGCTCCTCTTTTTGCTGTTATGGCTCTGATAGTGCCTGTTTTTGGCGGGATAATTATCTTCTCTGAATGGAGTGCTCTTGCAACTTGGAATTTAGTTTTAAAGATTGTAGCGATAATACTAATTCTTTCTGGTGTGACGATGCTTTCTCATTTTAATAAAAAACCTACAAAAACAACTGATCAAAAAGAGGAAGAAAAAGAAACAGAAGAAGAAGAGATAACCACTCCAATTGCTGAGTAGTTTTCTTCAATTTGCTTCTCTAATTTTTCAAACTTGAACAGGAATCTTTCTTCTTTTTCTTACGATTAGAAAGATAACAACTACGCCTATAACAGCAGTTGCACCTATAGAACCAAAAATAATCCCATACTTTTGTGGTGTTGTTAGCATAGTCAGGGTTTCAATATTAGCATCAAGATACTCAGTGTACAGGGAGACATTTTCTGATAAACTATTAATTACTACAGGACGAGGATAATCATCAATATAACCTGTCTCATTCTCAACGAATTCTGCAAGTTCAGGTTCTTGAATGAACACTTCACTATAGATTTTCTTAATTATTGGTAAAGAGAAATCATACATTTCACCCATATCGACGAATGTATCCAGATTGACATCTGCTGAGGAGTTTGTTAGTGCAGTCGACCAAAAATGAGCTGAAATAATTCCATAAAATTCTGGTTCGGAATATGCCCACTCTTCTCCGCCATCCTCTGGAACAAAAGCTATCGCATATTCAATTGGAGCAACACTTCCCATTGCATAAAAGCTGTTACTATCTTCGTATGCAGTTAGTGGTTGGATAAATTCTCCGGCATGACAAGCATCTATTAGTAGATACTTGTAGTTTGTTTGGATTTCTAGAAAATAATCATGAAACCAATAATTGAAATCAAGTATATCTCTCAAACATCCATACCCATGCGCTGCAAAGAAGAATAACACTACATCATTTTCATCAACAGTTTGCCTAAGCATCTCTATTTTTTCTTGAAGATTTGTGATAGTTATTTCTAAATCACCAAACAAATAATAGAAACTTGATTCATCCCAACCAATAGCCATTAAACTATTCCTCAATTCAATTGCATTACAAAAATATTCTCCCGGGTTATTTGAGTTTGGAGCAAATTGATCCACCAATAGTGCATAAGTTTTCACATCTCTTGTAGTTGTACTTTGACTATCTGTTGTGTTTTCAAAAACAAACAATATTGACGTTACAAACAAGAGCAAAATCATGAATGTTTTGGATTTATTGCTAATGATTCGCATATACATCTCCTAAAACAATATAAAACTGCTAGATTAGCATTCATATTCAGTTAAAATAAATCCATGTATAATTCTTGCAAAAGAAAACTACGCTTCCATAGGTTTCACAATGGTTTCAATACCATCCTTTTACTTTCATTATTTTTTAGTAATAATTTTCAAGTTTCTGAAAAGTTATGCTCTTTCGAAGAATCAATAATGTTTACAAATACTCCGATAAATGACCGTCCCCCATAATTACTCCGGAAAGATAAGCCAAATCTTCTGTTAAAAAAAGTGGTAATTGAAAGCCTTCGCCACGAGAAGATTGGAATTGTACGAACTGTTTCCCTTGAAAGAAATCCTCACAAAAAGGAAACAACCGGAAAAGAGGGAAAGGTAATCTTTGCTGTTCTTCTAAGTAAGCAATAATCTTTTTTTGCCACTCCTTAATCGACCTAATGTATTTTGATCCTTGAAAATAATGATGAGCTTTTTCAGCGAGAGCAAGAGATTTTTTCCTAATGAATGAGATCATTTCTGGGTCAAGTAAAATATACGGAAATGATTGTAAGATCCGTTCTCTGGAAATAAAATCAACCTTGCGAACCATAATAGAATAAAGTTGTAATTGATCATTTCTTGTAAAAATCTTCTCTTGTTGACCTCTTTCAATTAGCTCGTTCGCTGTTAACCAAGAATTTTGGATCAAAGGTTTAAGATCAATTAGTAAAGGATCTGTTCGCCAATTGAGAAAGTCACTCATGATAATTCTCCTACAAGGTTATTCCTACATACTTTATTAAATACCTCTTAGAAAAGCTGTACGAATAGCTAATTAGTTAGCTATTCTTTTAAACAAACCTCGAATACTTTCGGTAGTCTCCTTAAATAAATTAGATATATTTAGCTAAACAATAACAGCATGAAGAAAAAATGCTCTCAAAAGAACAGCGACTCACAAGAAAAGCATACAAAACACTCATAGCTGACTTGCCAAAGGACGAATTAGAGAAAGCACTGGAACAAGTACGACAAGTAACCAAACCAACCAAGAAGAAACCACTGCACTTAACCACAAAAGTAAAAATCAAACCAACTCCAGAGCAAGCAAAAGTTCTCTGGGCACTAGCAGAAAATTGTCGATTAATACATTACTTTGCTAATAAAGAGCGAAAAGAGTGGTGGGACAAAAACAAGCACTTGCCAAAGAAGAA
>JAUWKS010000060.1 GCA_030614005.1 Candidatus Heimdallarchaeota archaeon
CGGATTGAACAAATGGACGAATGATAATGAAATTATCTTTGTCCAGAATAATGCCCATAGGTGCTCCATTGGGTTTATTCTTTTTATCTGTGGTTGTTATAATAGTTTCATAAACAACTCCAGGTATTATGGAAAGATTTTCTGAGGGCATCTAATTTTTCTCTCGAGTGCGTTTTTCTAATCAAAATATAATTATCATTGAATAGTATTATTATACTCGATTTAATACTAAACGAATATATCAATTACGGTTCGATTATCGATGGATGAGTATGAAAAGCTAACAATCGATGAATATAATGAGATTTGCTCTCTTCTAAATATTGACCCACAAACTGACATATCATCGGTAAAACTCTTTGACGGAAAATTAAATGAACAAAAAATGCTTGCTGCGTATAAAAACTTGTATGAGAAAATTTCCAATCGTATAGTATTTATTTTTGGTGCAGGGCCATCATTAAACTCATCTTTGGATAGAATACAATCAATAATAGAAAAGCACAGAAAAAATGTAACGACTATTGCTGTTGATGGTGCAACGAAAGCATTACAAGAATATGATTTGCCAATTGATGTTATAGTTACTGATCTTGATGGTAGTATCACCTCGATACTTGAAGAATATAACAAAGGTGCAATTGTTGTCGTTCATGCACATGGCGATAATACAGATAAGATAAACCAAATATCTTCAATTTTAAATGGCAGTAATGTTATAGGTACAAGTCAATCGTTTGAAACAGCTAAAGTAAAGAATCTTGGTGGGTTCTCAGATGGAGATAGAGCAGCCTATTTATCAGCGAATTTCAACGGAAAAATAATTGTGCTATTTGCTTTTGATTTTGGAAAAATAGTTGGAAGATATTCTAAGCCTGAGATATTCACTGAAGATACTAATGCTTCTAAAGAGAAATTGATCAAATTAAAATTCGCTAAAAAAATGCTCGCAAAAATACCCTTGAAATTTCCGGAAATTAATATACTGAATTGTACTCCTCAAGGGGAAGAAATTGCTAATATACGTCAAATAAGTATTCAACAATTAGAAGAACTATTGGATGAGAATCAATAGTAAATTTTTAGCTTAAATCGTCTCGAGATATTTTCTTCCAACAGCCTTGGCCCTTGTATTCGAAAACTCCAACATCAATTGATTCAATATTCGGATATTTACTAAAGAGAGGTTTCATTTTGGTTGTTAATAATCTCGCGAATTCTTCAACGGTGGTATTTTTTATGGGCAGAAGGCAGACATCCACTACTGGAAAAATATACCTTTTCTTTTTAGGAAGAAATTCTACAAGATATTCTTCCCCTTTTTTTGTTATGAGAAGATGAGGATTTTCACTTGGGAGGAGAATTCTATGATCTAATTCCTCCACAAAATTACGTACAAAAGGTTTCAATTCTAGAAAATCAATTACTAGATTTTTATCTTCATCTTGCTCTCCAAATACTTGAACTTCAACTAAGTAGTTATGTCCATGTAACCGCTCACACCCTGTATCACCTAATACAAAATGTGCTGCAGCAAATTTGAAGGTTAATCCGCCTTGTATTAAACGATAGCTCAAATTATTCACCAGTTATACTTTTCAACTTGCTAATGAGGTAAAAGTAGTTTGCTTTTTTATATGTTTCTTCTCTGTTCTTACGAAATACGTTTAATAAAGAAAATATATTTCCCGTTTTGAATATCTGAGAGAAACAATTCTTGGTTATTTATTTTGCACCATTTTGGCATTGATTTTGGTGATTGTGGATTATCTGTTACTACGTTGATGATTTCACCAATTGCTATTTTATTAATTTGTACTCGTAACTCCAATCGTATCTGGAAGCATTCTTTACCAGTCATATCTAGCTGCAAAACAATCTTTTCATTCTGAAATGATGTCATAATAGTTTATAGTAAAGATTATAATTTATAATTTACGCTTTAAAAACGAAAGTCATTATTGGTGATTAATTCTGAGAGTCTTTGTTCAAGAATATGCTACTGGTGGTGGTTTAGTTAATGATATGCTTCATCCATCATTATTAATAGAAGGATTTGCTATTCTTCGAGCATTGATATTAAATTTTAAAAAATGTGGTTATGAAGTTATAACAACAATTGATTTTCGATTGGAAAAATTGAAACCATTTTTATCAGCAGATATTATTGAACCAATAACAACTGGGAAATCAATATTTGATGTCAGCATTAATTTACTCAACAATTGCGATTATTTTCTAATTATTGCTCCAGGAGCAAATAATATTCTTTCTAGCTTTGTTAGCAATTACTCTAACACAAAAGCTAAAAGTTTGAATTGTAATAGTGAGCTGATTAATTTAGCTACTCAGAAACATCTTACTTACACATTTTGTTCTACATTACAAATTAACTTTCCAAAAACCTACAAAATGAAGAAAAATGGTATGTGTGTAAATCTCGAAAACGTTTCAATAAAAGAGAAGCATTGGTCTACATTGATTGACGAAAGAAAACTCTTTTTTCCTATAATTCTTAAACCAACCGATGGAGTAGCATGTGAAGGATTAGTTTTATGTGCAAATCAAAAGGAGATAAATGATTACATACAAAATAATCCTACAGAACAACTCTTACTTCAAGAGTTCATTGAAGGTGAACATTTGAGTGTGACTGCAAATATCACACCAAAGGAAATCCAAATTATCTCTCTAAATATACAACTAATTTCTTTCACCAATTATACGTCAGATTATTTGGGTGGAGCAACAAACATACAACATAATCTTTCTAAAGAAATTGAAAAGTTAACGCATCAATTGTTATCTAATATGAAGGGGCTAAATGGTTTAGTTGGTGTGGATTATGTAATTCGAAATAAAGAAATTTATTTCATCGAAATAAACCCAAGAGCAACTACTCCGATTAGTTGTCTAATTTCTATAGATTCCCCCCCATTACATTTATTGCCTTTAGCAAATGACAAAAGGAAAGAAAATAAAATCAGAGAAAAAAGGGTTACATATTTTGCCAAAGTATCAATGGACAAAGTAAAAAATAAAACACTGGTTAGTCAAAGATTCTTAGATTCTGACTTCATTTTAACTCCACCACTTGAAATGTCTGCAAACAAAATTCTAACTTTAATTAAGGGGTCAGGAAAATCATTTCAAAGTGCACAAATGGATTTTCAAAATAATCTTTCAATATTGTCAAATAAATTAAAGTAATACTAGACTATATTATTATTCGAATCAACGATGACAATAGTACTTGGTTTAGATATTGGTGGAGCAAATACAAAATTTGCTATTTTAGATTATAGTGAAGATAAAGTATCCTTTTTAGCTGCGGAATCAGAGTACTTTCCACTTTGGAAACAATTAGAAAAATTCTCAGATTATTTGAAAAGTATCAAAGAGAAAATTGAAAAAAACTATGGAATTATCGATTATACTACTTTTGTCACTACAGCCGAATTAGCCGATTGTTTTCAAACGAAGAAAGAAGGAATCGAAACGATAAGTAAAATTGTTGAAAGTGTTTTTTCCAAAGATAATCATACACCACTTATGTACGATGTAAATGGTGAGTTTCTTTCTACTACTAAAACAGCAGAAAAATGGTTAGAGGTTTCAGCAACAAATTGGGTGGCATCAGCAAATTTCCTTGGGAAAGAATATCCAAATGCAATCATATTAGACATCGGCTCTACAACTACTGATATTATCCCTATTTTCAATGGAAAAGTTGTTGCCAAAGGAAAAAATGATTTTGAGAGATTAGCTAGCCAAGAATTAGTGTATTCTGGAACTCTTCGAACAACTATTCCAGCTATTATTCATGAAATAAAATTGCGAGGTAAAATCGTTCCTCTTTCAAGTGAGCTTTTCGCTACCTCAGGTGATGTGTACATGGCATTAGATATGATATCTGAGAATGAGTTTACAGTTGATACTGCAGATGGAAGACCTCCATCCAAAGGTAATGCACTTGCAAGATTAGCTAGAACAGTTTGTGCTGATCACAATCAACTATCAACCAGCGAAATTATTCAAATTGCCAAACAAATTAAAGAAAAACAATTCGATATTCTATCTGCTGCTTTAAACACAGTAATCAATAGATTTCACGCTGATTATAAGCTAAATCCAAAAATTATCCTAATCGGTTCGGGTTCTGAAGTTATTGGAATATCTCTTCTAAGAGAGAATGGTATTTATGAACAAATTCTCATAAAAGAAATCATCAACGCACCTGTTTCCGCAGCCTTCAGTGCATATGCCACAGCAAACTTGTATATTGATACATTAAGAAAAACTTGAGAAGCACAAGGTGAATTAAGAAATGCCAGAGAAAAAACATTCTTTTGACTATGTTATAAAATTTGGTGGATCAATTACTGAAAGAGGGTCCATTCAGCAAATTGAATCCATTGGTAGAATTTTAGCTGAAATTTTTGCCCTCAAAAAGAATTTTGTTATTGTTCCAGGTGGTGGTTCCTTTGCTGAAGAAGTTAGAAGAATGCAAAATAAATTTCATTTCAGTGATGAACAAGCTCATTGGATGGCTGTTTATGCAATGGAACAACATGCACTATTACTACAACATTTTATTCCTAAATCAAAAGTAATGCAATTCTCAAGTAAGCAGTCCCTCAATACAATACATAAATTCCAAGGAACACAAGTACCTATTTTCAGTGTTTTAGACTTTATGAAAAATGAAAGTAAATTAGGTCATAATTGGCATTGCTCTAGTGATGCCATCGCTTCTGAAATCGCTTCTAAACTAAATATACAAAAGATTATTTTCGTAAAGGATGTAGATGGTCTCTTCATTGATAATTCATTTGTTGAAGAAATAAAATTGGAAGATTTAGTACTACTCGATGATTCTCCAATTGACAAAACAGCACCGATTATTCTTAAAAACAATCTAATTGAAGCAGTAATAGTTAATGGATTCTACCCAGAAAGAATAAAAGACCTACTAATGTTTATGAAAGAGATAATAGGTACCAAAATACTATTGTAACAAAAAATAGCATAATCCACAATAATTTTATGCAAGTGAACTGTACAAATCAAGGAGATTAAACAATGAGTCAAATTGCTAGAGTTAAAACAGGCATTCCTGGTTTAGATAAAATGCTAAATGGTGGTTTACCAAAAGGTAGAACTATACTCTTAAGTGGACCTGCAGGTGCAGGAAAAACAACTCTTGCCACACAATTTATTTACAAAGGAGTTTTAGACTATGGAGATCCCGGGATTTACGTTACTTTTGATGAAGATCCCAAAACTGTCAGGCAAAATTTTTCTGGTTTCGGTTGGAAAATACAAAGCTTAGAAAAAGAAAACTTGTTAGCTTTAGTGGACGGATTTTCAATGAGAGCAGGTGTTGCCTCAAAAGAGAAATATAGTATACGACTTGAAATTGATGACCTCCTAACGACACTTATTGCTCTTATAGATGAATTAGGAGCAGAGCGAGTTGTTATTGATTCTTTAACTGCTCTAGCAATCTCCCTAGAAAGCGAACTTAGAATTAGAAGGGAAATTCTGAAATTAAGTGCAGTTATGTCCAGTCTAAAATGCACTACAATTGTAACAAGTGAAATGAGCCAAAGTGGTGAAATTTCTCGCTATGGTGTTGAAGAATTCATGGCTTCTGGTGTTATTGTATTAGATATTCAAGAAGTCAATCAAAGATTGATGAGAAGCATTTACATTAGAAAGATGAGAGGAATTAATCACGAACTTATTCGCAGACCATTTATGTTATCAGGAGATGGTTGTATTGTCCTTTCCTCTGAAACATTATATATGTAACGAGAATAATTGGATGAACTCCAATTATCCTTCAATTTAATTTCTAATAAATCTATTAATGGTTGGAGAAAATATGTTCACAAAAGATTCTAAGGTAGATGAAAAAGATCTGGTTTTAATTGAAACTCAAAATATCCAAGAGAAATGTGGAGGATGTGGAGAACAATTAATCATCAAAATTTTTTGGTCAAAAGATGGAGACCAGCAAAAAATTGAATGTACTAAATGTGGATTAAGTATCTGGAAAAGCATGAAAAAATGATTGGTAAAGCTATTGGCCTAATTACTTCTCTCTTTTCTCAACAACAATTAGTTTTGATAGTTTCAATTCTTTGAATATCTCTAACCCTTTAGTTATTTTTCCGACAATATTCATCTCTTGATATGGACGAACATCGTCATATATTATGTGAACTGATTTGCCCATTGGAGCGTAACAGATCTCTCCTGGCTTTACGTCCTGTGTTGGTCTCTCAGCTTTCACTTGAAAATTAACTTGAAAATACGCATGAGCATTATCTTGTGAACGAATACGACTTGTTATTGGTAATGCATACCAGATTTCCTCTGCTGAATGCGGAGCTTTTATTCTAATAAGCTCACCTTCTGCCTCTCCAACACCTTCAATTTTGAACTTAAGAGGATAAACTTCTAACTTACTCATTTATTGTCACCGAAAAAGTATTCGTTATCTTAATAAAAAAACTTTCTAAGAATGAATTGGTGCCCCAACCGGGATTTGAACCCGAGTCTACAACTCGAAAGGCTGTAATGATTGGCCGAACTACACCATTGGGGCAAATAGTTAAACAATACTTTTTTTCAAGGGATTATCTGGTTTTAAATCTTTCTTGAAGTTGCAAAAATTAGCATTTCGGCTTATTTCTGTGGAATTAATTAAAAAAGAATAAACAGGCAGCAGGTTAAAACCTGCCGCAAGTTAAGTTGTATCAGGATATTTACTTTCTCTTCTTAACAATAAGGAATGAAGCGGATGCTACAGTCATTATTGATACGAATGCAATCAATAAACCGAATCCAGGTGTGCCTCCTGTTGTAGTAATTTCGTAACCTGCATAGGCCATGAATTCTCGTGCTAAGTCAAGATTGTGGTTGTATCGAATAATGTTTGGATTACACCAGATTCCCATCTTTAAGTAGATTGGATGATCTGTGAGGGTGTATTCACCTCTGTGAATAACATTATTGATTTCAACTCTATCAAGAGCGTAAGAGATAGCTTTTCTGATAGCTAAACCAACTGTCATTGAAGCATCGCCAGGAGCGTCATCAGGGTTGCCGATAACTGGTCTGACTGGGCGCATGTTATAACCGAAGAAACCAAAGTAGAATGTAGTATCATTTTGGACATTAAAGTCTGGGTCAGCGATCATTTCATCACGTTTCTCTGGGAATTGTGTAACTCCTTCGAGATCGGTTTTACCTGCCTCAAATTCTAATAAAGCGGTTTGTTGGTCTGGGATAATTCTAATTCTCCAAGTGTCTAATCCACCAGTGAAGTCACCAAATCTGTTTTCAAAGTCTAATCCGGTTTTGGATACAGAGTCGTCTAACCACCAGCAGTCATCGAATACGTTTAATTCTGTTTCAACACCTTCGGTGAAGGTACCAAGTTGGAATAATCCAGTTCCGAAACAACTTGTTGCGAATTTATTCCATGAAGCATCAGTGATGTCTGGAGTAATTCCATCGGCTAATTGTGTTTGATTCAAGTAATGCTCTGGGAGAATTCTTGTAGATAAGTAGGTAACAGCGGGTGCAAAAGCATCATTTACTTCTGTTAATGGATCACCATCAATGTAAATTCTCATAGTTGTAGAGTCTACAATTTCCAATTTCTTGATCCAATCGTAATTGGCTACATCATTGGAAACAGTTGCCCATGCGGATATAGTAAAGTAAACATCTTCAGCATCAAATTCTTCTCCTGGGAATAATCCATCTGGATCATCTTGCCATTTAATTCCATCACGAGTGACGATTTCAATGGTTGTATCATTGATGAACTCATAACTTTCAGCTAAGTGTGGGTGAACGCTTAAATCAGCGTCATAGAAAATTAGTGTGTCCATTGTAGCTGTACTGATTGTACTTGATGATTGATCATCTTGGAACAATGGGTTAAGATCTGACCAGGCTGCGTCAGTTGTGACAACTTCTGAGTCAACAATTTGACCATCATGAAGGGCTGAAAAACTCATTTTACCCCATGATTGTTTTAGACCGTCGGTCATATCATAGCCATCTAGTGTGGCCCAAATGGAGACATAAACTTTTGGTGCGAATGTTGGTTGACATGGTAAAATTTTATCCATTAAATATTGTTCCCATGCCCAGTAATGTTGAACTCTTTCAGTACTGTCGGGAGGCATAATTAGGTTGCCTTGTTTCATATACCACTCGTTTAAACCAGTACCGAGGGTTTCATTGTAATCCATATCGGTATGGTAACCAAACAAGTTTAGAGAACCATTTTCGTTAAAGACACCAGTAAAGTCTGGGTCTGCACCGCCACCAGTGAGAGCGACATAACAAATATCGAAATCTCGGTAAGCGATCAATTCACCAACAAAAGTTGGCCAATCTTGTACAATAACATCAACGTTTATTCCTATTCTTGCTAGATGTTGTTTGAGGAAGTTACCATAATCTGGTCTAACTCCTCCACCATTTGTTTTGAAGACCAAAGTAAAGAATGGGTCTACAGCGTTAGTTTTTGCTGGTTGTACAGCAATGGCACTAACTGCAAATAGTGATAGAATAACACCTACAAGAATTGTGGTTTTAACTTTATTCATTTTCATTAGGTGATCACCAAAAATATTTCGGTTCAACCTTATAATAGTCTAGATCCTTGCGAATCTAGTGCCCAAAGGTTTAGAGCACTAAACTAATTAGTTTACATTGTCATTTAAAAAAGTTTTTGTCATTGTTAAAAATAGTATTTAATAGTCTTTTAGAGACAATTAATCTAAAATAGTTAGAACGTTTAAAAATGTTTCTAGGGACAGTTTCCACTCCAGTTCTAGAGACAGAACAGCAAAGCTAGTAACTATATTTATGCAGGTATTTGTGCTTTTAAGTGTAATTTATCATAATTAGTATCTAGGAATAAAATAAATAATCCCAACCCATATTATATTGTATGAAATTGCAAATAGGTTAGCATCTTGAGTGAAAAATTACAGAACAAATTTATCGAGAAATTTGAAGGACAGCTTATTCTTAAAGCAAAAGGTATGTCAAATAGTGAATTACGCGATGCCTTACTTGAAGTAAGAAAATCAAATAGAATGGAAGAAAATGAATCAGGAAACAGATTGGATATAGATTCTCAAAAGGATCTTTTAATGGAAGGGGTGTACTCTCAAGAGCTAAAACATAGAGAGCTTTTAGAGTGGGCATTAAAGTCAGGAAAAAAATAAGCAAACATTCTAATTAATTGGAACCTTCTTTTTGATTAACCTCAGCTATTTTTTCATCTTGCATTTGTTGATCGTTTATGATGCTAGCACTTGAATTTTGTAAGGGAGAAGTTTGATTGCTTGATATTACTTTACTGAAGTCTTGTGTAATATCTTTCCAGCCAGGGCATTCATCATAGTTAGCCTTCCATTCACATTCTTCACAAGTTTTCTCCATATCTTTTCCTCGATGAAGGCTTAGCAAAACCATTGCACCTATAAGAAGAACACCTGCGGCTATTTTGAATGTCCAATGTTGTGAAAAGATAACTGCAATTAAAAATCCAGCAAATGCACCCCTACTAAATTTATAGATATCATTGATGAAAAGAGAATATTTTCGTAATAGCAATGCTAAGGCTCCCGTAACACCAAACCCAATAGTAAACCACCAAAGATTAGGTATCCATAATCCTGTTGCAGTAAGAAAACTTCTTGCATCCAACCAGAATATAAATATCAAAACTGTAGCATACAATGGGGGATAACTTAAGGTACAACCTCTGCAGAGACGAATTTTACCTATTTTAAAAACATGGTCGTTAAAAGTTTCACATTCAGGATGATGAGCGAGGGTCATAGAAATTACATTCCACGAAAAAAATAGTTTGATAAAATCAACTATAGTTTTCATTCTGGCTTTTCGTTTTTCCTTTTTTTCTGTAGGATCCCTTTGCTCAGAAGATGGGTTTATCTTTTGTATTTCTTGTTTTTGTACCAAATCTGGAGAAATGGTTGAAGTAGCCACTAAATCAGTTTGGTTAGTATCTTGTTGATTGTTTTCGAGGGGCATATAATGAATCTCCCAATTTGCACTCCATTAAGGAAAGTGAATCAAGTAATAAAAAACTAGATTAATATTTATTAGTATTGTTTTAGATTAACTGATTGGATGTGAGTGCAATATCAACCAAAGAAGATAGAAAAATAGTACTGTTATCAGGAGGAACCGGAACACCAAAATTGATTCTAGGTTTGAGGGAGTTTATACTTGATGAATCATTTACGATTATTGGAAACACAGGGGATGATGATGAGTTTTATGGATTATTAGTTTCACCTGATATTGATACACTACTCTATCTTTTCACCGGAACTTTAGATTTGAAGAAATTCTGGGGATTAGAAAATGAATCATATGTTGCTATGAGTCAACTAACAACAATGAAAGAAGAAACTTGGTTTCGACTTGGTGACAAGGATCTTGGTTTACATTTATTGAGGAATAAACTCCTACTTAGGGGGTGGAAAGTAACTGCTATTGTTTCAGAGATTTGTAATAGACTTGGAATAAAAGCAGAAATAATGCCAATGTCAAATGAACCAGTCCGGACAGTATTATTTGATTCACTCGGTTCTAAATATAGTTTTCAGGAGTATACTGTAAAAACGAAGGAGACTCCAATAATAGCAAAAGTTGAATATGAAGGTGCAGAAAAAGCTAACATTACTCCAGAAATGAAAAAAACTATTGCTAATAGTTCTACTATTATTATTGGACCAAGTAACCCAATTACAAGCATTGGACCTATGTTGGCTATTAAAGAATTAAAAGACGCATTGATACAAACACGAGCGACAATTATCGCGGTATCACCTTTTGAAGGGGAAACAGCTTTCAGTGGTCCCGCAGCAAAATTAATGGTAACAGTGCATCATAAACCAAATGCTTATGGAGTAGCAAAATTATACAAAGATTTTCTTGATATAATTATCATAAGTGAAAAAGATAAGAAGTTAATTCCGAAAATAGCCAAACTTGGAATTAGAGCTATTTGTGCAAATATCTCACTAAAAACACAACAAGAAAGAAAAAATTTTGCTGAAAAGATTTTGAGTATTATTACTGACAATGAGAACAAAATTTAGATTCAAATCAAATAGGAAATATCTATCCTAGTCTTTCAGTTAATTGATTAGATCAAGGTATTATTTCGCAACCATTGTTATATCCAGGATAATCAAAATCTTGTTTAGAAATAATTCCTACTTCAATTAGTTGCAAAACTTCTTTTTTAATTCCGCTCAATTCTTTGAGGAGATGTTTCACTGTGCTGCACACCTTAGTAAAACCTGCTTCACCCCATAATTTTGTTTTATTAATAAATAGACATCTACCACCGCAGTATTCAAAATCATCACATTGTGGACATGGATCTTCAACTTTCATAGAATTGTAAATCGACTCTGGGGTACTTTGTTTAATATCACCAACAAGAGAGAATTTGAACTCAGGCGATATTGGGCACACAGAAATCGTTCCATTGGGATTTATTGCAAAAGAATCAATACCTGCACCACATCTAATTGTACTGGGCAAATCGTAAAGAATAGATTTCATTAATGGAATGAATGGAACTAAACCAAAAACTATTCCTTTTTTCATATGCTCTAACCACCACGAAACTAGGCGAGTTATTCCTGGATTATACGAAGTATCTACCCAGCTATCGAAATCACTCCATCGAGCGTGGGGGTCATCATCCCATTGACTATCAATTTGCCAGTGAATATGATCAAAAGTTGGTTTTTTGAGTGATGCCAAATGAGTAACTTCTAGATAAATATCTGAAACCTCAGAAACAGCCATCCGAGCAACTAAATCACTGGTGAAACCATTATCTCGAGTTGTACGACAATTATCAAGTACTTTAGTGTAATTCCCCGTTCCACGATTACTATCATTGATTTCTTGGCGCCCATCTATTGAAATCAGAATAGCACTCATCCGTTTGAGATATTTGGATTTTACATTGTGGAGAAAAGTAGCATTTGTTTGCACGGACCAATGGCGGACATTTGGTATCGAATCCATAATTTCTTCCATAAGAGAGATCCTCAAAAGTGGCTCTCCACCATAAAACTGAATGGTTATATTCTCATCTCGAGACAAAAATGATTTTAGAACTTCTATAGGATAAGCAATATCAATTGGGGGTTCTTCAAAAGTAGCATCTTCTCCACAATATTTGCAATGAAGATTACAAGCACGAGTAAGAATAACAAAGTAGTTCATTTAGCATACCAAGAGGAAATTTGTTACCATTTGTCTTTAATAATTTCAGTTCAATAATTACCATATTAATTAAAGCTTCTAAGATTCCAAATCTGCTAATATATCCACAGAGGATTTTTGGTTATCATCACTGATTTTATCCTCCAAGTAGGTTTCGTATAACTCTCCTTCACCACGATCTTGCTTCAAATACCGGTAATAAGCGCCAGTTATTAACCCGCCAATAGGTCCACCCACTATACCTGTGAGCATTATTGCTCCAGAAAAAACCATGAAGAAAAAGGGCCCGAATGCTATGTTTAAACTTTGGATATCATGATAAAACCAAAATAAAGGGATAAGCACTAAACCCAAAATAAAACTTGCAGGAATGCTAACAACGAATCCATCATACATACAATTAATCATCGGTCTTTTCCTTTTGATTCCAACAAAAATACCGCCTACTACACCAGAAAAAAATAATGATGGAATAAGCAATGAAAGCATTTCAAAAGAAAGTGAAAATATTATACCTAATACTAAAATCACGAAAGCACCAATAAATAATGTTTGAAGACGCAATTCAATCAGTCCTTAATGTAAGCATTAATTTACAAGCTGTAATTATAAAATATCTGTTTAGACAAATAATTAATTAAAACAGCAGGTTTTTCTTATAAAATGAAGAATAATCCTTTTTATATAGCAAAGATGAAAGTCCAATAACGCTCATTGTATCTATTTCTTGCGTCAAACGTCAGTGTTAATAGACCTCCAAAAAGTTGCCTCGGACATTGAAACAAAAGAACTAAATAATACATCGGTTAAGCTATATTAACTAAGATAGTTTATATTCAATTATCCCGGGGGATTGCAAAGCAAAAACCTTATAAATAGAATTCAAATGTGCAAAACATAGAAACTAATTAAACATTAGGTACTAATAAAAAAAAAGGATGGCAGTGAAGAACAATGATCACTGAATTATTAAACAGCTCAATAAAAGAACGAGAAGCAAGAATCAGACTTTCTGTTGAAAAGAAGAAAGGGACTAGAGGAAGAAAGAGAAGTAAGAAGACCATTAGAGTTCAAGAACTTATATTAGATACTTTATTCGTTAGTTGTAGACTAATGAGATCCTCCGAAATAAGAATAGCCGTAGGAAAGCGAGTAAAGGGTTTAAGCAACTATCTATTCTTCTCTGCACTAAGAGACCTTCAAACAAGAGGAGATATCGTAAAGCGAAAAAATCTTCTAAATATGAAATATACTTTTTACGCTCTCTCAAATATTGAAAGGCATAAAAGACAAGCATTCAGCTATCCAACGACCCAGATAAGCAATGTGCAAATAGAATATCGAACAACACTTCCCTATACTATGGAAGGGTTATTGTTGATGCCTCGATTCTTCTGGTAAAAAGAAATTCACACAATAATAATCAGGCTGCGCAAAGAGTGCAGCCAATTCATTCATTTTAATGGAAGGAAGGAGAAACATTTTTTCTCAGTTTAGAAACATAAAGAGAATTATTGATCGTTTATTTGATTAATCAAAACCCTCAATGGTAGTTGGAAACATTCGGGATCTTTAATAGTTGTTTCAAAAACTTCATATTCATTTCTTGTTGCTGTGCGAGCAAAATCTCCACCTAGATAAAGTCCTTTTGCAGAAAGGTCTTGTTTATTCATAAAAATAATTACTGGAATTTGTATTCCAGATCGGATTTCTTCATGTTTTATTTTTTCAATATAGTAATTTAGGTATTCAATGGAAGAAACATTGGAACCATCTGCAAGCAAAATAACAGCATCAGAACCTTTGAGACAAATTTCAGCCATAAAATCAAAACGTTCTTGACCTGCAGTATCAAATATTGAAAAAGTCATGAAACTATCAATATCATCTCGAGATAGAAGATTATCAACGCCATCATTAATATCCATAATTTCGAATTGATTGCTTTTGGTGAAGATAACCATTGCACCTAATTGATTCATACTGACAGTTGTGGTTGATTCTTCAACATCTATTGGAGTATAAGTAAGATTAGCTTTGCCTTCAAGATAATCTTGTCTTTTTACATCTGAAACCACAAAGTCATCACCAAAGAGTGATCGTAAGAACGAAGTTTTTCCGGATCCTGATGTTCCAAGAACGGTTATTTTCATTAAGCGGGAAACTTTTCCTTCCCGTAAAAGCTCGGCAACTGTCAATTTTATAACTCCAATATAATCTAATAACTCGGCAATAATATACAAGTTAACAATATCTAATATCATTTAAAGAGAATGTGAAGAAAATATTCGGGGGGTCTAGTAAAACTATCAGCAGGTTTTTGTCGGAAAGGAGTTTTTCCGTAAAAAAGAGAAAAAATAACAATTCTGCTAATTCAAATGTGCTTTCGAATAATATCAATTAATAAGAACACTATGAAAAATCCACATTTGGCGAAAGCTTTAAAGGTAAAAAAAAGTGAAAAAAAAACAACAAATGCACTGATGGTCTAGTAGTTATCTCTCGCGTTGAGTAACTGGACAGACTGGTCTAGGACTCCAGCCTTCCAAGCTGGGTACCCGGGTTCAAATCCCGGTCGGTGCACCATTCAATTCATTTCTCAAAGCATACACTCATTCATTCATACTAATCTAAAAATAGTTAGAGAAGAATTTTAAAAGTGACGAAACATCAATTACTAGATTACTTTGAAAATTGTTGCTATTGATTATGAAAAGTGCATTGATTGCCTAAAATGCATCCAAGTCTGCCCGAGCAGATTGTATTTAGAAACGAAAAACAAAAACAATAAGATAACAGCACAGTTTGCTGATCCATATGGTATTTGTATTCGATGTGGGCACTGTATAGCAATTTGTCCTACTGAAGCGATAAAGTACAGTAATGCAGATCAACCTTTTGATATTGGGAAAGAAAAGAAACTGGATAAAATCGTTCCTTATGAAAATTTACTGAAAGTTATTCGTATGAGACGCTCAATGAGAGTGTACAAAAAAGAAGCAATCCCTAGAGATAAAATAGAAGCAATTTTGGAAGCGATGAGATATGCCCCGTCGGCAAGTAACAGACAAAATTGGCGATATACGGTAGTGACTAATAAAAAAGAGATTGACAATTTATCAAAAGCAAGTTCGAGTTTTTTCCGAATAGCAAGAAAATTATTACCACTCAGATTTTTGGCTGTGCCTTTCCTCTCTGCAAGTGCAAGAAAGATGGTTTTAAATCCAAGCTCAAAGCTTCAATTAGATAATAATTTGAAAAGATTGGAAGAGGGAGAGGATGTTATTTTCTTTGATGCACCATGTGTCATTATTATTTATGCACGCAAATATACTAAAAACCTCGCTGCAAATGATGCTGGTGTAGCATTAACACATGGTATGCTTGCAGCTCAAGCATTAGGATTGGGAACGTGTTGGATAGGTTTTGCCCAAAGAAAATTGAATGGTAGTCGTGGATTGAAAAAGCATTACAAAATTCCAAAAGGTTTCGACGTTTTAGGAGTAATTACTGTAGGAAAACCTGCAATGGAATATCAAAGGGGACCACCTAGAAGAAAATTACGAGTACAGTGGATAGAATGATTTGGTGTAGGAAAAATTTTAGCTAAAATAACTTGTTTAAACGAAAAAATCTTCACTCGAAGATTTAAAATAGAAGAAAATTAATAGTATAAAGCTAAAAGGAAAGAATATCATCATTAGCTGATAAAGAATAAAAACTACTCAAACTTTTACGAGAAGTATAATTCTCAACAAATAAAAAAATGTTTTAAATTAGATAATTTGAAACTGGATGGATGGATAAACTATGATACCGATAAGCTTGATTCTAATTCAAATGGGAAAAAGTGGGTTGGAATTAGTTAGTGCATATCCAGAGAGCCTTCCAGAAAAAGAGCTCAATAAAATAGTTTTCAAGTGCATGCCTCTTGGCGCGGAAGATAAAGACTTTGTAACATTAACAGTGGAAAAAAGAATTATTTCCACTTTTATTTTTGCTATAAAAGGAAAATCACGAAATAACATAGGAGCACTAACAGCTGTCTTTGTAACAGCAGAATACAAACCACAAATCCTTGAGCGTTTGTTTTCCTATACAATTAATGAATTGAAAAAGAAAAAACTGCTAACTATTGATTTGTTGTCAGAAATTTTACCAAAGTTATACAATGGAATAATTGATGGAAAATATAAGATTGAAATTAATTCTGAGGTAACTTTGGAATATCAAGAGGATCAAAAAAACGAAGAGAAAAACTCTTTTGATTCTTTTGGAGATGATGTTTGGAATTAAAATACTAACTAGTTTTTCAATAAAAATGAGTTAGTTTATGTATTTTTCAAAAATTTTAAAGATACGAATACTAATTTAGAATTACTTACTTGTGATGGAACACTTGTAGCAACATAAAGATATAAACTAGTAGAATCAGGATGAATAATTATATGGCTCTTGGAACATTAGTTTGGTTTGTAGTAATCCTTTATGGTTTAACTGCAATTGGTGCATCAGTTTTTTGTATTATAATGATCACAAATTTCATCAAGAGAAGAACAGGTGGGACCGCCCTTCTGGCATGGGTTTATGGAAGTGTAGCAGTATTCCAAATCAATTCTATTGTGTATAATGTTTTAGGAAAAACAAACCCTTTATCAGTTGGGCATGCAATAACTCTTCTAATCTATATTATCAGCTCAGTACTAATCTTCTATTTCTTTTACATTTTTGCAAGCAGACATATCTTAAATGATAGTGATGTTGTTCGTTCACTTTTCAGCATTGTGATATTGGGAGTACCAGGAGCAATTATTGGTGTTTTAGGATTTGAGATGCTAACAGTTGAGGATCCCTCAAAGCTAATCTTTGTCCAGATATCAATTGAATCTGGAACGGAATTACTGCAATATCAACCAACAATTATGATTTCATTGGTATTGTATACAATCATGCTTGTTCTGGTCCAAATGAGAATTATTATTAGTATGATAATAAATTTAGTCAAACATAAAACAAAAGATCCCATACGAAGAAAGGGAATGCAATTTATTCTCATAGCAGTTCTTTTTCTCTTTTTCACGGTATCCTTGACAGTGGTATTCACGATAGAAGGAATTGGTCCGGTTGTAATTATCTTAATATACATAATGAAATCAGCTGCTTTCATGATTAGTATTGTATTAAGCTATATCGGCTGGATTTTACCTGAAAGATTTAAGGTGAGAGTTAGGAACAAATGGATAAAAACTCAAGTAGAAAGTGAGAGTGAAGCTGAAAAAAGTATTTGATTTTGTTAAGCAATTGGATAACAAGCAAGTTCTGAAAGCGAAAGTTTTTAGATTTAGTGAAAGTTCATTTTTTAATCTCTTCCACGAAAGGAAGAATGCCTTCAAGAGGTAATTCTTGTAAGCATTGTGGACATTTTCAAGGAGCAAACCTAAATCAGCCAAGTGACGATAATCAATTAAACTTTCGATATAGTTTTGTAGGCCAGCGGAAATTTTCGCTATTGTTTTCAAATAGCTCTGAATGAATTTCGGTTCCGAATACCAAGTAGTAGATGTAATATGAGTTAAACTGGGTAAGAATGGTATAAAATCAGGACCCACCTTGAGAATAATAGTTAATAAAGATAGCCGCTTCTTTTCAGATGGTGTTTCAAGAAAAAGCTTATTGAAAAGTATTGGTAATTCTTCGCTCTTTATTGGAAGGGCATCAATGACCCAACCATCTTTTATTTGTGAAACAGTACAAGCATCAGTATTTTCTATATTCAAAATAGGTGTAATTTTCTTATCGAGGCTCACAACTCAACCCTACCCGATAACATCAACCCAAATTAAAGAAAGGATAGAGAGCTATAAAAATTTTTCAGTAAAATAAACACAAAACTAATTGTTGGTGCTTAACAAACTATTTTTTCAATAAAAAAAACATTGTAGAAGTAAAAATAACAATCCTTTTAACTAGCTGATGGACATTAGAAGGTTGTAATATTATTACGAGAGGATTTAAGTTGAAACATAATAAAAAACTCTTATTGTTAATTGTGCTTTTATTTTTACCTATTTTTATAAAAAGTGGAGTAGATGCAACAACTGATAATTCAGATGAAAATCTTGAGATTCTAGCAATGGGCATAGCTCTTGACTGGTCGTATGATACTGGAGCGGTGATAATGAGAAGTTCCCCTAAAGTAGTAGATATCGATGCAGATGGAACTCTAGAAGTACTAATTTGTGCTACAAATGCTACATTACACTGTCTAAACGAAACGGGTGATTTGGAATGGTCGTTTAACACAGGAACAAGCGGATGGTTGTACAATACACCTGCAGTAGCCGATTTGGATGGAGATGGAACAATGGAAATTCTGGTAAGTGCCTATGATAGTAAATTATATTGCATCAGTCATACTGGCAGTTTGGAATGGTCTTATACTGCTGCAGCTGGTGGAAGTCAAGCTTCTCCTGCAATTGCAGATTTAGATGCAGATGGAACACTTGAGATTATCTTTGGAACAGATACATCAAGTAGAGTTTATTGTATCAATCATACAGGCGGACTAGAATGGTACTACACAGCAGGAAATTCAATTGCAGCTTCACCAGCAATAGCCGATTTAGACAATGACGGAATGCTAGAGGTACTTGTTGGGTCGCTTAGTGCTGATTTCCTTTGTATCAATTATACAGGTGGATTGGAATGGTCCTATTCAACTGGAGGAGCAATTTATTCTTCAGCTTCAGTGGCAGATCTAGACAACGATGGAAAACTAGAAATTGTTTTTGGTTCTCTAGATAAGTACGTCTATTGTCTGAATGGAACAGGAGCAAAAAACTGGTCATTTAATGCA
>JAUWKS010000063.1 GCA_030614005.1 Candidatus Heimdallarchaeota archaeon
CTTTTTCGGTTTTTTTATTGGAGGAGTTTCAGCTAAATTAGTGGTTGACATTTGATTTTACCTTGTGAAATTGCTTCTAGATGATACTAAAGTGAAATTATTTCTTTGTTGAGTTGCTAAATTAATAACGAGCTTCTAAATAAAAAAGTATTTCATTATATTATTACTACTTTTCATTGTTTTTTAATGGTTAAAACGATATTTTGTTGTTATTTTGACAGTCACCATTCAAAAAATATATATCTGTTGAAAACGACATCACTACTATCAAAGATTAATCTTTCAAAACAATTGGTAAACAATTGAGATTAAGATGCGAGAAATTACCTAGTGAAAAGACAAACTCTAATTTGGAGGAGAAAAAAGTGACGCCGAATGATGAGAATGAATTTAAAAAGTTACTAATTATTGGATCTTTAATTGGATTATTAGGCGCAATCGCGCTAATATTAGGAATGATTTTACAGTTTAATGTTTTCGTTTCAGGAGAAATCAATGTTTTTGGTTTTGTCGTTATTGCATTTGCATTCGGCATCTTTATTATCTGTCTATTAACGCTTCTTGGAACATTTTCTGTAGGATTTAGTGTAAATGATGAACGACCAGGTTTGTTAGCATTAGTATTGTTCATATTTGCCCCAACAATTGTTTTAACAGAATTTAGTACTCCATTGTATTATTTACTAGAATTGGGAAATAAAGAACTAGATCTTGGGGGCATAGGATTTGGTTTTTATTTGGTTTATATTGGTGCAGGACTATTCCTCCTTTCATTTATATTCCATGTTTGGACTTTCCTCTGGAAAAATAGACTCAGCAATACTGGTTTAAATCTCGGTGGTAGCTCTGAAAACGAAGAAATTGGATTCGTTAAAATATTAAGAATTACTAACAGTATCTTGATTATTGCCGCTAGCGCAGGGATAATATTGGGAATGATACTTCCAGCCTATGCTTCAGCAACAAATCCCGATATTGCAGGATTGTTAATGTACGAAGATGGTTCACATTTGGATCTAGAAGCATTGTTCTTCATGGCTATTCTCTTTAGTATTGTAGTTACTGCAATTATTGTTATGCTTAGCAATTTTGGTGTGGTAAAATCTACGAGAAGCGAAATACCTTTGTTAATATTACTTGGAGTCACTTTTTTAGTTCCGGGTTATATTCCAAAAGCAAACCCTCTCGGTGTTTGGAGTTCACCTTTCTTTGAAGTATTAGTATTTATGCGTGAACTTACATATAATTCAGACTTTAGCTTTACTTTTGGAGGATGGATCCTAATAATAGGAGTAATTGGTTTGCTCATATCAGTTTTCATAGCAATTATTTCATTCTTCTTTAGCATGTCAGCAACAGCAGCTCCTAAAGGAGATAGACCAGCTAAGGTAAAGAAAAGAGGCAAAATGCCAACAGGTCCACCATCCGCCGATGTTGGAGGATTGGCTTCTCAATTAGCTAGTTCAGATCCACCTTCAGCAGCAGGTCCACCATCCGCATTAGGTCAACCACCATCACCACCAAGCTTTTTAGCTTCTTCAAGTGCTGCACCAGGTGCAGAACCAGACAAACCAACATGTCCATTCTGTGGAAAATCGCTAAGATTTATTGATGAATACCAGAGATGGTATTGTGATTCATGTTCTCAATATGTATAACAAAATGGAAGGATTTTCCTTTCATCCTCTTTTTCTTTTATTTTTATTTACTCTGTATAGTGGTACTAGGTTTAAGCTTCTAAAAGAAAAGCATATTGCATTCCCCCACATTTATTAGAGAATGCTAATATTAATCACTTATTTTTTACTTTCTGTTTCTTCTTCCTCTACTAAAATAACTCCACCAGTTTTTCCTATACGGTATTCTTTTCCTCTAAACATATCTATGAATGGACCAATGTATTTTGGAAAGATTGCTATAGAAATTCCAATGGTAAATAATCCAAGTAAAAAGCCTCCGCTCAAACCAGCTAGATGTATCCAAGGTGGATAGATTGGAAGAAAGAAAGCAACGGGGATGCCAACGAACAGTGCCATAAATTGTGCTGGTCTAACTGTTCGCGTTATTAATCCGAAAATCATCATACTGACAATAAACACTAATAATAATATTGGATTTGTTATAACCAAAAAACTGACAATGACAGCTATACCACGACCTCCTTTAAATCCAAGCCATGGACAATAATTGTGCCCTAAGATTACAGCTATAGCAACTGAAATATAAATAATCTTATGCCAAGAAAATTCATAATATTCACCTGCACCAACAAGTGGATCATTATTAAAGGGAATAATCATTGCTGCTAAGATACAAACCAATCCCTTTGAATAGTCTAGAAAACCTGCAAGTAATCCCCATCCAAAGCCAACCTGCATCATGGCATTTAGTCCGCCAACGTTTTTCATTCCACTTTCCCGTAAATCTATACCACTTCTCCATTTAGTAATCAGATAAGAGAATGGAATTGAACCAATCAAATATGCTATTATTGGACAAATAATTACCCATATCCAATCAATAAAAGTCATTATTTTTCAAAACCTGTTTCTACTATTGAATGCTATTTATTTTAACTTCTAAATTTTTAAGTTTTTCTAATTTCTTCGAAGATGAGTAACAAACAAAATTAAAATTGATTACTTTGAAAGCTAACTAATTTATTACATTAAATTTTATTTTAGGAAGCAAACTCTTTTCATTGAATAAAAAAAAAGAAAGGATTATTTCTTATGATATAATACTTGTCTTAAATTTGTTTTATTGCTTTTATAGTATCTTTTCTGAATACAATCCATGATGTTAAAGCAGCAGATGCAATAGCTGTAACAAACAAGATGCTTGTTGCAAGCAAAAGTTGGAGTGGTTTGAAAACCAATTCATTTGGCGGTATGGTTGTTGCATATGTCAATATTTCAGTAAACATGTATGCTGCAAAAGTACCCAATGCTGCACCAGTTATTGCTCCAAAAACAACTAACGTCATTGATTCGGTTAGGAACATACCAAAAAGCTGTTTCGGCGACATTCCTAGAACTTTCAAAGTAACAACTTCTCTTTCCTTTTCAATGGCTTGTATTAGAATCATCAAAGTAATAGCTGAAATGGTTATTACCAGAGAAGATATGAATGATGAATTAAGTGACCCATATAGCATTGTATTTCTTAAACTACCTTCAAAAGTACTTTCAAGATCCACAACATTCTTGACTGAACGACCAAGTTCTTCTTCAATAGAAATTGCAACTTCTTTGATTTCATAATTTGGATCTACTTTCACTAGCAAATCACCTACAGAGCTAAATTCACTCTCAGTGAATATTGCAACATTCTCATACGTACCAATTATAACAAATCGATAAACAGTCTGATCGTCTCTAGGTTCACTAGTGTAGAATCTTGGCAAAAAGTCAAAAATACCCTTAATATTTAGGGTCCTGTTAAGTATTCCTACAGGATATTTCTCATAGACAATGTTAAATGTGTCTTCTCCATAAATACCAATCTTCTGTAATTGTTTCTTTTGCATGACAACATCATCGTCATCAACTATTTTACTGAAGAATTTTTCTGGATTATTTCCTTGGATATATCCCATGTCAAAATAAGCTGTTTTAGCAAATCCCTCTGGATCTATACCAATAACTTGGTAAGAAAAGACCACGCCACCATAACTGAGTACCTGTGTGGTAATTCGAAGATAGGTAGCTGATTGCACTCCTTCTATAGCAGAGATTTGCTCTTTGGTAATATTATTTCCAACATTTACTTTGTGAATTAAAATATCAGAACCAAGTGAATAATAAGCATTTTCTCGATCATAGTCTTGATAGGATTCAATAGTCACTATCGATGAAAAGATGAGGGTGAATGTCAGTGTTATTAGTACGAGTGATCTTGCAGTATCTGCTTTTCTTCTTGAACTTCGTTTAAAGGCGAGACCTACTATTTCTAAATTCTTCGTCTTCCACGAGAGATGTGAAAGAAAATCGATAATATATGGATAAATCCTTGATACTAATAGGACTCCTCCTAAAATCAGACAGACAATAGCTGATGTTCCTATTCCATAAGCAAAGGAGTAAGCAGAAGGTCCATCTAAATTTAAGACAACAACTATCCAGAGAGCAGTGCCAACGAATATTAAGAAGAGATCCAGAAATGCCTTCTGCCAAAATGGTTTCTTTTCTTGATGCTCCGAGTATGCTTCTTGTGTAGATATTGTGCTCATTTCCCAGATATTTAATACATTGATAATTAATGCTAGAACAAAGCCTACAGTTATCACTACAAAGAAAATAATCAGATTTAGTGCTGGATTAATTGCCAACCCTGAAAAGGCTAAGAAACCGGTGCTTTTTGTAAGTAGCCAAGAAAAGAGATAACCCAAAACAAATGCAATTAGGATTGCTGAAATAGTCATCTCTATTACTTGAAGGATTAAATTCGCCATTACTTCTTTCCTTGAACTGCCTCTTTGAAGCATAGTAGAAACATGACGCTTCTGTCGTCGTTTCATTAAATTAGCTGAATAATTAGTGAGTGATAATGCCATTCCGATTATCGGTGTGAGGAATAAAATACCAAATAACTGGAAGACTAGAAACTCTTTTCTAAAATCCTCAAGCATTATTGAAAGATCGTTGTAGACGTGTAAAGTGTATCCTTCAGTTTCAAATTCTCTTGTTATTTCTTGCGCCAACTGAGTTACTAGAGCAATTTCATTTTGCAAATCAAAGGAATCTATTTTCTCAAGATCAAAAGTAATCCTTCCTGTTGGTAAGGACATACCAGATAAATACCCAAGATTTGTAACAAAATTCGCAAAGTTAGTATAACTTGTTATCATAAATTGTTCGCTGAAATATTCACTCATGGCATCGAAATCAACAGCCGTTGCTCCTCGAACATTATTAAAAGATTCAGTTGTGATGAGTCCTGAAACATTGAGATAAGCTCCTCCATATGGCATACCCGTAGCAATTACTTGCTCAGATGACATCATAAACATTGGAGTGTAGCAAGGGATTGTATTCATTAATGAGATATTTGTAGTTTCAATTGTTCCACTATCTACAACTGCAATAACATCATCGATTTGTTGTGGAATGGTTCCATTGTAAAGAATTGCTTCTAGTGCACTAAAGTAGTCAGGTGGTACAGCATAAAGATTAAAATCATTGATATACGTTGAATCATTCTTATCTGTAAAATCAACAACTGCAAACAATCCTCTTGAAAGAAACCAGTCAACTCGATCAATTCGATCTTCTATTTCAACAGTTTTGATAGCTGCTTCTGATATTTCAATAAGCTTTGGTATCCCTGCACCAATTTCACTTGTAATATCATATGATGATACTGCTATTGTAAACTGTTTTGGAGGTATTTCTTGATAAAAACCGGTAAAACCTCCATATTGATAACTGTACATAAACATCAAGCTTGATGCTATTAAAGCAAGACTAATTCCCAATCCCAGAAACATCACAAGAGTGTTCCTTCTATTGAGGAATATCATGTTGTAATGAAATTTTATTTTTTCAATAATTTTTACCATGCTTGATCCTTCTGCAAATTCGACAAAGACTCACAAATCAAAATTAATAATGAAACGTAATAAATAAGGATTTGTAAGTCATTGATAAAAAAAAGTATGGTCAGTTTTCTCAATTAGATTATTTAATAGTGACCAGATGCAATGTTCAATCCAGTATTAACGGCAATGGCATTTACAGTTTCCGCTGATTGGCGACAAAGAGGAACTTCTTTTTGGAAAGATAGCCTAGGAGATAGTGTAGCTATTGAATCGCTCAATATTGTAGATAAACCACATGATCTTTCAGCTGGATCAGGTATTCGTTCTTTTGACTCTGAAGGAAATCCGACAAAAGATATTGAAATAATTAAAGATGGTGTGCTACAAACTTTTCTACATAATCAACGCACGGCTAATAAAGAAAAGCTTGAACCAACTGGAAATACTTTTAGATCAATGGGCGGGCAACCAAGCTTTACTCAACCACCAGCAAATATTTTCCCAAATTCTCTTTGGGTGTTACCTGGTGAAATTCCTGAGGATGAATTGATAAAAGATACAAAGCAAGGAATAATTATACATAATTTTCAAGGAACAGTTCGTAACCAAAATGGTATTTTCTCTGGAATTGCAAAAGGAGCCTATCTAATAGAAAATGGGGAAATAACTAAACCGGTAACAGGTATTTCAATTTCAGGAAATGTCTTTGAACTACTAAAAAATATTCAAGGAATTGGCAAAGAACTACATTTAACAAACGCCTATGCGTTAACACCTATGATGAAATTTACCGGTATAAAAGTCTCTACTAAATAAAAGTAGAGATTTTTTCGTTCTTTTTATAAAGTTATTGAATTTTTTTTGGTGCTAATGTTTGAGAAAAGTATTTACACTGAAACAAACATTGGTTCTACTCCAAGAGGTTGGAGAATTGGTCAAAAAATACAAACAAGCTGCTCCTTGCGGATTGATTTGTGATGAATGCACTTGGTTTCAAGGTAAAATGGAAACGAGTTGTCCAGGTTGCTTAGAGAAAAAAGGCAAACCATTTTGGGGTGAGTGTGAAGTTTTTCTTTGCGCCAAAATGAAGCATCACGAACATTGTGGAGCGTGTAATGATTTTCCCTGTGAGACTATTATCAATCAATTTGATCCAAATAATCCCAAGGGTAAACAAGAAGCCATTTTCCGTGTG
Organism: Candidatus Heimdallarchaeota archaeon; assembly: GCA_030614005.1. Classification (GTDB taxonomy): domain Archaea; phylum Asgardarchaeota; class Heimdallarchaeia; order JABLTI01; family JABLTI01; genus JABLTI01. The sequence continues at coordinate 6,735 of JAUWKS010000063.1, forward strand.
GGTCAACTTACCATTAGGAATAAAATTGGTACAAAAGAATGGTTAGTAAAAAGAGCTGGTAGTTTTCTACCGAAATTTGAATAAAATTTCTTAGGGATTTTTTATTCAATTCATAGAAACTCTATAATTGAAATTTACTCTATTCAGCTTGACAAGCTAAAGCAAAAGACTAAAAACAGAATGACTTGAATCTATATTAGAGCTAAAATATTTATCTGAAGGGTATAAAATTGGTCGTAGTTGGTGCTTACATTCTCCCTCATGGTGCTATGGTTTTGGATCCTGAGAAGGATAACATACCAGAAGAAGCAATTAAATTGCATCATGCAATGATCAAAATGGCTAAAACCATCGACGAGCTAAAACCTGATTTAATATTTTTAACAACGCCTCATAGCATTGCACTATCAAACGATTTTGGGATTTATATGAATAAAGGCGGTAATGGCAGTGCAGAATGGAATAATGAATACAAAAAATTTAAGGTGCAAGTGGAATTCGATCAAGAGATAACTATTGAATTGTTAGAATATCTTCTTGATAAAGAAACGGCTGTTCATGGTATTGCTACTTTTACTCTTGGAGTAAATGCTCCATTCAGATGGGGCGAAGTTGTTCCATTGTGGTTTTTAAGAAAATTATCAACAAAACCAAAATACATTCTAATGTCTCAACCATTACGGCGTCTTGAAGAAACTAAAGAACTTATTCCTGAAACACTCACTCTAGGGAATGATTTAAGGTTATTTTTTGAATCTTTAGAAAAACGAATTGTAGTAATCATTAGTGCAGATTTGGGACACACCCATCAAGCAAATGGACCATATGGATTTTCTGAAGAGGCAGAACCTTTTGATAAATTAATGGAAAAATGGGCTGGAACGCTAGATGAAAAATTACTAATTAAAAAGGCTGTTCCGAAATTAGAAAAAGCTCTTTGTTGCGGATATATTGGTTTTATAATGCTACAAGGAATGTTAACTGGGAAAGGTTTCACACCAGAAGTTGTTACAAGAGCTACTCCATCTTATTATGGAATGATGATAGCTAAATATACGAAAAATGAATGAGTAGAACACTAATATGTGTTCTAATATCTCAACAAATACTTGTTCTTCTCCCAACTCGTAACTTGTAATCGATATTCATCCCATTCCCTTGATTTTGCAAGAATATAGGATTCGTTGTGAGGATTCTCAAAAGTATTTTTGATCAAATTTGAGGAGCGAATATTATTTGTTGCCTCCCACAAACTTGATGGCAGATGTTCTACATGTAAATCATTTAGTTTTTGTTCATCCATTCTGTAAAGATTTTCTTGTCTAGGTGGCGGGATAGTTAGATTTTGTTTGATGCCTTCATAGAACAAACTCCGATAATCTTTGACTTTAAAAGGTAAACTTAAACTTTCTTATTAAATTGAGAATTGATTCTAATTTTTTTGAGCGACAGAAAAAGCACTCTTCCTAAGAGACACTAAAATCCTTAACTATATAAAATAGAATTGACCCAATTTTTCAGTTCAAATAATCTTTTTTCCAATATTGCTATATTCTCCATAACGGAAAGATTTTAACTAAAGAAGCTAAAAATATATGATAGGATGATTCAACAATCAATTGTTGATGGGTGATTTAATGATCTTAAAGAAACTTCGAAAAAGCAAGTCAGCTGTTTCTAATATATTATCTACAATATTGATTGTTGCATTGATGGTTACATCTACTGCATTAACCTACAGCGTCCTCATTCCGACAATTGATCGCGGAAGATTAGATGCCACTCTTTCAACTTCAGCGCTCTTTCTAACTAAATTTGATGGGGCCTTACAAACACTAATGTACGATGGAGTTGGAGCTACTAGAGATTTGGATGTAGATGCTTTTTCTGGTAGTTTGGAATTTCGCACTCAAGGATTAAATGTTCGCTTTTTTATTGATAGTGCACTCTTTTTCCCGATTCCAGGTTTGGCGTTTGGTGTAGCTAGATTTACTATTCCAAGTGATATTGCAATAATGGATCGCTCAGCTGTTGATTACATCAAAGGTAGCGCTTATTACCCTCTTGCAATTTCTGATGAAGGATCCTCTGATCCAGCAATGATTGTAATGACCAGGCCTTCTAATGATGAATATAGAATGGAATTATGGTATCGTCTTTTCCTTCATATTCGAGATACTGGTGTAGGAGGAGATATTGACCTTTCGATTGTCGTTGTTGAATTTAGTGCAAGTGAATCTGTTCGCTCTTTAAATGATGGAACATATAGTTTAGTGCTTAACAAAACAAGTTTAGAAGTAAACCCAACTAGATATGGGTTCGTAGGTGGTAATCCAATAACTACTTCTGGTGATGATTTCTACTTGACCATCAATAAGATTACTGGACCAGAAATAGCCTATTCATCTATAGGTGCACGAGCGAGTGTTACAATTAATCTTATAGTGATTTCTTTAGGTATTGGAGTTATCTCTCTCTTCTAAGGAAAACTATTACTTAATCATTCATTCATTTATTTAATACTTGAAATATTCCTTCAACTCGAGCAATTTTCGAGAGTCAACCATTTCTTCACGAGGATTTGCCTCAACTATTTTCATTAGATTTTTGAAGTGTTTTAACGCTGCAATATGATCATTTTTTTGTAGAAAATAGAGAACGGTATTCATCATTCCCCTTGCCCCGGCAATCTGAATTTTGTTATTTTTAGGATAGATTCTCGAAAGGTCGCTTAACTCGAGTGAAAATTCACTAATAGATGGAGTTTGAGAACTTAAAGAGAAATCATAAATTGCATTTACTAGAATCATCGATAGAATCTCCCTTAGAGGTTCATTTTGTGTTTTAATAGCCAATTCACGTAAATGATTTATTTTTCCCTTCAGATCTGTCTGGGAACTTCTACCGAAATAGATGGGCATAGCATTCAAAATTGTTTTACCATAATATAACAAAACGTCTGGATTCTCGTAATTTTCATCTGCAAATTCAATTAATTCATCAATTAATTTATCAGCTTCTTCATATTTTGCTTCCTCTGACAAATCCATTGCACCATTAAATAAGGCATTTGCAAATTCAGTTTGAGCTTCTTTATCATCGGGATTTTCATTCACTTTTTCTCTTAAAAGAGCAATTTTATTAGTCATCAAGTCACTCTCGAATTTTAAAAGATTGATTAATTCAAATCATTATCTAGTACTAAGTTTGAATTGCGGTACTAAATAAGAAATGTGGTTATTTTGGGTTAGAGTACGAATAACAAAAAAAAAGAATGAAAGATTCACGTTTTCTTTAATCTTACATCGGATATCATAGCCATTATCATTGCAGTCATCATTCCAAGTATTGGGAAAAGAATGGTGCCTAAATAAAGAACTAATTTTAAGGCACTCCTATTGCCATATATAAAACATAAGAAATCTTGCCATAGGCCATATCATATGGATCATAATTTTTAACCCAGATTACATAAGAACCCGTTGCTAGAACTACGTATGTGTATTCATTTCCATCGTAACTATTAAGTTCATGCAAAATGTAAAACCCACCACCATTTGCATAATCTTCATAATCCAATAAAATTACATCAGCATCATCATCAGTCTCAACAGCAAAACAAATTAACTGATCTTCTTCGGCTGCTATTATGATAGCTTCTTTTTCACCATAATCCAAGTAATATGTTACGGTAGCAGGTGCAGGCTTCGTAGTTGAAGCAATAATTCCACCTACCAAAGATCCAAGCCCTAATACAATAGAAATAATTAGAATGACTCCAAACGCTTTTTTTACACCAGGAGTAACATTGAATTTGACTATCTTTTCATCATTTTAAACACAACATATTATGTAGAATAAATTACTATTTAAAATTAAAGTAAAAATACCTATATTAAAACAAAAAATGGATTCTTGAATGAATTACTCATTCAAATAATTATAACTATAATTATTCCACCAATAGTTAGCAAAGTGCCTATAATTATTTTCCAGTCAACTCTTTCTTTCAAAAAGAGAATTGAAAGAGGAGTAGCTATCAAAGGTCCGGAAGCAGCGATTGCTGCAGTAGTGGATGCCTCTATATTTTTAATTGCTAATAGATAAATGATATTTGCCACGACTAAACCTAGAAGAGCAGAGATTGCTACAAAAGAGATATTTTTCCAAGTAAATTTGCTTTTATTCTTTCCTCTATTAGTGCTTAAGAAAATTACTAATGAGATAGGCACTAAGAAAGCCATTCGTGCACCATTCAATGTTACAATGTTGACATCAGTTTGTTGTAATCCATATTTTATCAAAGCTGTTCCAGTAGCCCAAGTTACAGATGAAATAATTGACAGAACAATGCCCAAAACTAATTTGCTCTTAAATAGAGGGGGGTTTTGGTTTCTAGTATCAATTTCTGGGTTACTAATTTTAGTTTCTATTTCAACAATTTTAGTGTCTATTGTGCCTTCGCTTATAGCGTTCTCATTTTTGGAAGCATCCAATATTGGTTCTTTGCTTTTTGAATTATCACCATTAACTTTAGAGAGAGAGATAAAAACTATTCCAATAATTACTACTGCTATTCCCAGTAATTTTAGCCACTCAAAACTTACTTCGGGAAAAAAGATTACTTCAAAGATATATGTTAACAAAGGATAAGTCATAGCTATCGGGTAAGCTTTTGAAACACCTATTAATTGGAGACTTGCGAAATAAAGGAGATTGCCAATGATAATTCCCATTATTGCTGCAGAAATAAGAGGCAATAATGCTTTCCAACCAATTGTGAACATCAACATGAAATCACCTATTGCAGATACAATAATTAAAAAGGATATACTTGAAACGATTGTTTGAATAAGTAACAAACCAGAAGGTTTCAAATCCTTGCCTTGTGCTTTAATTATTACAGTAACAATGCCTGAAAGAAGCATATTTCCTATTGCTGCAATAACACCTATGGTTTGGGGATCCAAATTCTATTCACGTAATCTTCAAATTAAAAATCATTTATGAACTCTTGTGTGTGTATACTAATGAGCGATTTTCCTTCTTTTACTGTACTTTATCAGAGGATTTTTATTTGATGGTAGAAACTTTCATTTGTCTAAAAAAATAAGTGATGAAGATTATGAGCGACAAATTTGAATTCGATGAAGATACAAAGTGCATTTATGAGATTCTCAAAAAAGAAAATGATATTACGTCTCGCAGAGTTTTGGAGCTCGCTTCCTCCGAGGAATATATTGAAATTTGTTCTGGTTGTGCATCAGGTGATACCTTCCTCCGAGCAATTAAGAAAATGGAAAAAGCCGGTTTAGTTAAGTCATCTTTGGGGAAAGGTGGTTATAGATGGCATTTAAATGAATAATTTGTAGCGCAATGTACTAGAGCTGTATCTAATGACAGACGTTGATAAAACAAATAATCAATACAATAATATAGATCCAGAACTCAAAGAATTATTTAATTCACAATCTAAAAAAGAGATTTTATGTGTTTATTCTATTTTGAAAAAGGAAAAAACACTTTCAACAAAAAAACTAGTAGAAATCGCTCTTTCTCAAGAATTTAATCATTATTGTAAAGGCTGTGCTGCAGCAGACAATGTATACAGAGCGGTCAAAAAACTTCAAGAAAAGGGTTTTGTTTTATGTCATATGAGTAAGGAAGGGTATATTTGGAAATTCATAAAATAAAATAGTAAACGCATATATTTTCTATTTACTTTACTGAAAAGTATTTTTGTTATACATAGCAAATGCTGTTTAGGGTTAAAAAAAAAATAGAGTATTAGGGATTAGAAGTCCCTAAGGGGTGTTTTATTTTACTACTGCTTCTACGTGAGTTTCTTCTCGTAGTGGTCTACGCAATACTTTTCCAACAGGGGAAAGTGGTAGTTCTTCTCGGTATTCAAAATATTTAGGAACTTTGTAAGGAGCGAGGTTTTTCTTGCAATAAGCTCTTAGTTCTTCTACAGTGTATTTTGGTGCACCTTCGCGTGGAACGATAACTGCCTTAATTACCTCATTGACATATTCATCTTTTATTGGTATTACTGCAGCCATAGAGATATCTGGGTGATTACAGAGGCAAGTTTCTACTTCTAAAGGCCAGACTTGGAATCCAGAAGTAAAGATACAATCTTTCAGTCTATCAACAATCTTAAAGAAACCATCTGGTGACATTTTTACCACATCACCTGTTTTCAACCAACCATCTTTGGTTATTACTTTATCAGTTTCATCTTGTCGATTCCAATATCCTTTCATCACTTGAGGGCCTTTAACTAGCAGTTCTCCTTCATTTGTGAGATTATCTTCGTTGTATGAGTCTAATGGAATATCTTTACCGGTATTTATGTCAATAATTTTTACTTCAACACTTGGAACAGGTATTCCGATACCTTCTTGTCTGAGATTAATATCTGCAGGATTTACGTGAGTTACAGGAGAAGCCTCAGAAAGACCATACCCTTCAATTAGTACTGCACCTGTTTTTTCTTCAAATTTTCTGGTGACTTCAGGGTGTAGTGCACTTCCACCGGAAATACTCATTCTCAAAGATGAATAATCATATTCACCACTTTTTGGATGTTCAGCCATTTTTTGGAACAATGTTGGAACACCAGTAAAGAATTGTATTTTGTATTTCTGGATAACTTGCATAATTTCTTCCAGTTTTCTTGGGTCCGGAATAAGGACAATCATTCCTGCAGATGCCATAGGCCAGAGGAATGAAGTTGTTAAACCAAAAATGTGAGATAATGGCAAAGCACCAATATTTGTAGATTGAACACCTGGATAATGTCCACCAATCCATTCAACCCAATAATCAATAACAAATGCTTGGGATACTAAATTTCTCTGGGTGAGCATTGCTCCTTTTGGTATACCAGTTGTTCCACCGGTGTATTGTAGGCAAGCTAAATCCTTTGCAGGGTCTAATTTTGGACGAATATCCTTATTCTCACCGCTTTTCATCACTTGAGTATATTTTAACTCAGACTTTGAAATTTTAGTATTCTTTCGAGCAATGACATTCTTGTAGAGGAACCCTTTAACAGCGCTAAGTTCATCTCCAATAGATGAAATAATAACATGTTCAAGAGCAGTATCCGAGCGTACATCTCGAATTTTGTCTAAGAATAAGTCCAATGAAACAATTACTTTTGAGCCACTATCTTGTAATTGAAACGTTAGTTCTTTTTTAGTATAGAGAGGACTAATTGCTGTTACAATTCCACCCAAGTAAACAATACTTAGATAGCTAATAACAAACTGAGGGCAGTTTGGCATTAAAAGAGCAACTCTGTCGCCTTTTTTAACACCTAATTTTGCAAGTCCATTAGCAAATTTTTGAACTTCAACTCCAGCTTCAGCGTAGGTTTTTTTGTTACCTAAGAAGTAGAGAAAAGGATTATTGTCTGCTTTTTCAACCGATTCATAAAAAAGCTCAATTAAGCTTAAATTTGGAACATCAAATTCAGCGGGTATTTTTGAGTGATATTTCCAATACGCCATTTATATTTACTCCTGATTCAATTTTTAAACTAATTTAAATAACGAATGTACTTATAAGTAATATATTCTTTACTTACTAAAAATTCTTTTTAAAGATTATTGTTAAATAATGACAAAAATTATGTAAAAAATGATTATTTTTCTAAAGTCTCTAGAATTTTTAATATTCTTGAGCTAGTGTCTTTATAACCATACAAGTCTTCATTGAACGATATTTCTTTTGATAACATAATCGCCAATTTTTCTTTAATTTCACCAGGATTTGCTAAAATATTTCCACCAGCTTCGATTGTTTCCAACCATTCAGTTTGTTCTCTAACAGTTACACATGGTTTCTTATGCCAATATGCTTCCTTTTGAACACCACCTGAATCAGTTATGATCGCTTGAGATTCTTTCAATAATTTACTGAACTCAAAGAAACCAACTGGTTCAATAATAATTACTTTTTCTTCTGCTTTTTCAAGAATGTTCAATGCTTTCAGCATATTCTTTGTTCTTGGATGTAGAGGTAAAACCACTGGTAAATGTAATTGTCCTAATTCATCCATTATTTTAGGTAATTTTTCATCAATAGTATTTTCTGCGCGGTGTATTGTAGACAAAATATATTCATCTGGAATATCTTCGCGACGAGGCAATGCATTTACTTTGTCCTCAATCATAAATGCAATTTCATACATTGTATCACCAGTTTTATGCACATTATTTGTAATACCTTCATTTTTTAAGTTCCTTACAGCAACTTGTGTTGGACAAAAAAGTAAATCAGAACAATGATCAGTAAGAATACGATTTATTTCCTCTGGCATCATTTTATTGAAACTTCTAAGACCTGCTTCAAGATGAGCAACCTTCACATGTAACTTAGATGCTGCGAGAGCACCACTTATCGTTGAATTTGTATCTCCAGGTACTATTACAACATCTGGTTCATTTTCAATTATTACTTGCTCAATTTCTTTTAACATCTCACCTGTTTGATACCCATGTAATCCCGAACCTACACCTAAATTATAATCAGCAGGTTCTACACCCATTTCTTTGAAGAATACATCAGACATATTGATATCATAATGTTGCCCTGTGTGTACTAAAATGTGGTCATGTTTTGTTTTTCTGATTGTTTCAGTAAGAGGAAACATTTTAACGAAATTGGGTCGAGCTCCTACAACAGACAAAATTTTCAGATAAATTACTCTCCATTTCAATAATTAACAAAGTTCTTTGGAATTGTAAATAGTTAAATATACTTCATTTAATAAATTTACTTAAATATAAACTAGGTTCCGAGAGAAAATTCAAAAAATTTTCACTTTTTTCCAAGAAAATAGAATAATGATTTTAAACAAGAGAATAGTAACTTTTATTTTAGTTAATCATAAATAAAACCAATGTGTCCATAATGGCTAATCAGAAAAAAATACTTGTAGTGATACCTGCTCGAAATGAAGAGAAATTTATAGGAAAAACAATCAAAGCACTTGGTAATCAAAATCCACTACCAACAAAAGTAGTTATTATAAATGATGGATCAACAGATAAAACTGAGGACATCGCAAGAGAAACTTCTAAGATAGCAAAGTTAAACCACAAAATAATAAATAGAAAAGATAGAGGGTTCGCTGCTTTAGGTCAAGCAACGCTTGCAAGAATATACAATGAATCATTCAGTTCTGTTGACTTGTCAAAATATGATTTCTTGGTTATTAATGGTGCTGATGCATTATTAGCAAATGATTATTTTGAGAAATTATTAACAAAATTTAATGAAAATCCGGATCTAGTTATTGCTAGTGGTTATTGTCCTGGAGAAAAGATTAACAAAGGACATGCTCATGGCATTGGAAGATTCTATCGGATGGATTTTTTTATAAAAACTTGCAAAGGTAGATTTGAAATCAGCAATGCATGGGAATCTATTCCTATATTTTTAGCAAATGTTAATGGTAAAAATGTTAAAAGTTTCCAAGAACCAATATTATATCACTTACGACCAAGATTTACCAGAGCAGTAGATCGAATATATATTTTACGTGGAGCAGCAATGAAAGAAGTAGGTTATTGGACACCATATGCTATTGGTCGATGCATACGCGTGAGCCTCAGACACAAAAGAATTAAAGTTGGAATATTGATGCTTGTTGGTTTTTACAGAGCAAGAACAAATAAGCGTTTAGAGAAATTTGCAGAGGAATATCGAAAGTTTCAAATAAATTTTGTAACAAAAACCTTATTGATAAAATTAAGAATACTAAAATGAAAAAGAGAAAGCTCTATTAAATTTTTTTTATTTCTCGAACAGAAGAATTTTAAATCCACTCAAACTCAGTATGTATATTATCAAATGGTGCGAGATAACTTGACTAGTATTGATCTTCAATCTCTAATAAGTATTTTACATTTTGGTGGAGCTTTAATTGGCCAACCAACTGTAATTCCTGCAGAAGTACCTAAAACAGAACCAATATTTACTTTTCCTTTTAGTGATGAGAAAATTGATTTCCACCCAGAAAAGTCATATAAAACTCTCTATGATGTAACTAAGAATTTACTTCTTAAGTATAAAGACAAGAAAATTGGTTTACCTTTAAGTGGAGGAATAGATTCAACGACTATTCTGTATTTGGTTCAAGATATAAACAAAAAGGAAAATCTAAACATTACTGTTAAAGCATATAACCAAGTATTTGACTTTAGAGATGAGTCAAGATTTGCTCAACAAATCGCAGATCAAACAGAAACCGAATTAGAAATCATTCATCAAACAGCCAGTCAAAATTTAAAGGAATTTAATGAAATATTGAAAGTTTTTCCAGAACCCATTATGGGAAATGCACATATGAATACTATTTACAAGAAAATGAAAAAGGATGGAAATATTTCTGCAATAAGTGCATTGGGTGGGGATGAATGTTGGGGAGGATATCCTAGTCATAGAATTTTTCATGACAACCTCTTTTCAAAATACATCTATCAAGCTCAAGGAATTAGAACAAAATTACTTAGGATATTGTTTACACCAATAAGTAAACAACAATTGTGGATAAGGTATAACTTAAGATTTAATCCTAAAAAACAATTTTTAAATCCAAGAAAATATCGGAAAGCAACGAAAAAGATAGGCAATAATTTGATTAGCAATATTAAGAATTCACAGTTTGTTTGGTTTTATTACAATTATCTTGATGTTAATTCAAAATTACCTAATAATGGTAGATTTAACTTATGGGATGCAAATGAGCATTTTACATTTACAAAATGTGAAAAACTATACAAACATCAGATAAATGGTGTAGGAGTTCTTAATGGTCTAGAAATATTATTCCCATTTTTAGAACCTGGATACGTTAAATATTCACTTGCGATAGATAAGTCAAACAAAATCAAAGATGGTATTTCGAAATGGGGCATGAGACAAATGATGAAAAATAAGCTTCCTAAAGAAAATCTGATGAGGGGAGCATATGGCGATAAATTCGGTTGGGGTGAAACGTATCTAACACTTTGGGAGAAAGGATACAAGGATTTTGTAGAAGAAAAACTAACTAAACAAAATGTAACCGATTTCGGAGTGCTTAATTGGAATTGGATATCGAAAACTCTTGGAAAACTCACAAAACGACACCGAGGAGCTGAAGCAAGAGTGCTAATATCTATGGCTTTCTTCCAACGAATTTTAGAATTACACAAATAACAAGAGTGAATGCTAATGCATAATCCTATCATATGCATCTAGCATCTTCTTTGCTTCTGTTTGCCAACTGAATTTCTTACAATATTCTCTAAATTCAGCGCCAGTTGGATAATCATCAATATTTCGCAAGATTTCTAGTAATTTTTCATAGGATTCATCAGGATTGTACCAAATAACTTTATCACCAAAATGCTCAACAATAAGGGGTGTTCGGGTAGATATCGTTCGAAGACCAATTAATCCATAAAACATGATGTACTTCAAAATTGGAAATGCTCAAGGTCATGGTGTTGTTCGTATATCCAATGGATATTACATTATTACTTCTGTGACATTTAAGGCGTTCTCTACCTTTCTTCCAAATACCTATTCTGCAAGGATAAAAC
>JAUWKS010000073.1 GCA_030614005.1 Candidatus Heimdallarchaeota archaeon
ATACTTACATTACCCCCATCCAAACCAAGAGTTAGGACCGATTTAGTTTGGTCTGATCTTCTACCTAAAGAAGCAGAAGGACTTGGAATAGTTCTTGAGTCAATAGTGCAAAGTGCTCACCCCTATGAGCATCAAGCAGAAGCAATACAGCATTTGCTGAATTCAACAACCACCAATAACGGGTTAATCATTAATGGAGGAACATATTCAGGGAAATCGCTCTCGTTTAGTGTTCCTGGAATAACTAAAATATTAACAGGTGAAACTGATTTTTTTGTAGTATTCTATCCATCAAAGCAGCTTCTACTGGATCAATTTGACCGGATGAAAGAATTAGTTGTAAAATTAGAAGAGCAAAGTGGGAAACGATTAACCGTTAAGATGTATAGTGGTGATATTAGTAGAGCAACAGGTTCAACAGTTAGTAAGCATGCACAGAAAAAAGAGCTATATGAAACAGAGCAACATCCACCAAACATCCTTTTAGCAACATTCGATAAATTCTGGTACCAGATAATGAGCGGAAAAACAAATCCATTACTCGATAAAATAACTAGTAGCCAGTATATGGTTTTTGATGAGATACATGCCTTTGAAGGTTTTGCAGCAGCAATCATTAAAGGATTTACTCAGATACACAAGAAAAAGAATCCCAAATGTCAAGTTGTCCTATCCTCTGCAACGATTGATGATGTTGTGGATTTTAGGGATGATTTCTTACAAGGTGCGGGAATTATTACTTGCCCTCCTGTGCGTGGAGAACATGAATTCCTTGGAATAACAAAAGAACATACTGTACCATTTCTTGCCGATCTTTGGCATGAACTAGACTCTTTACCAGGAAAATTCTGCCTAGTATTTATGGACTCTAAAGAAGAGATTGAACTACTAGCAGAACGACTGTGTGCAAAGCTTAGGAAAAAGCACCCATTCTTTGAAGAAATAACTATAGCAATTATTCATGCAGACTTGCCATATCCTCAACGAAAAAAGATACTTGATGAGATAAAGAAGGGAACAAGGAACAGAATCAAGATACTCATTTCCTCCTCTGTTTTAGAGCTAGGAGTGAATATACCAAATGTCCAAACAGTAGTAAATATTGGGATACCAATTACTCAAAAGGATGGTATCGTTCAAAGATTCGCTCGTAACCGTTCTAACCCAAGTGAAAGACGTGTGAATGTCTGTATTTTCGATTTGGTTAACTCTCGAGACAACTTCTATTGGCATCATCTTGAAATATTACGTACTATACTTGAAACAAATGCTTGCAATCCAATACTCTATCCAAGACAAAATCCCAAGATTTTGGCTGGATTACTTGTCCTTCATTTACGATATGGTGTCAATGATTATCAAGAAATATTCTCTTTCTTTTTGAAAGAAGGAAGGAAAGTTTATGAAATAGCTCGGCAGCAACTCACTAAACTCATTAGTTTCAACGTGCTAAAAAAAGTGCCTGGTAAAATCTTGTTTACCAGTCAGGGAGAAAATAGACTTCAACAATTAAAAAACAATAATGTTCTCGTTCCTTTATCTATTAGAGCTATTAGTACTAATTGGTCTATCCAATTGAAGAAAGGTATTGATTCCATTCGGTTAACAGATCAAACAACCTCATTAGGTAAAATTTCCACAAAAGATGTGCTCAAGAAAGGTTTGTCTGGCAATCTTATTATTAGGAATAGACAGAAATATCTAGTTACTGATGTCGATAAGTGGCAAAAAACTATCCTAGTAAAAAAATATTTTATAAATGATTCGGATGATACTTTCTCTTTACCACCAATAAATCAATTATATGACCCAACTATTTCCGTTGATGTATATCCGAAGAAAATTTTAGGAACAAGATTAGTGACCATCAATTTTGGACAGATCACTGCCAACCAAAAGCCAAAGATAATTGTAAATGCCAATCCAAATTCAATGCTACTTAATGATAAAGGCAGGGATGAGAACAACAACTATTTTTATCAGGAATTGACACAGCAAGAATCCAATGAATTTGCAATAGCCGAAAACTCAGAAGGCATCATCATAAGCATGGAAACTGAATTATTAAAACCAAAAAACCTTACGACCAAGAAAATGCTAAAATTATTTGGTGAAATTCTGCTCATTGAAGCTGAGATGGTTCTTTCTATACCTGCTTCTGAATTTGAACTCGTGTATAATGCCAATCAATTGGCAATTTATGATAAAGGAGAACCAAATGGAAACGCTGAATATTTGTTTTTACACTTACAAGAAGTAGCCCAACAAGCATTACTTAGATTAGAGCAATGCTCCTGTGAGCGAGGGTGTGAATATTGTTATGGAGAGATTCTGGGTCTTTTACCTGATGGTTCCAAAGAATATCTAAAACAATTGGTAAAAGATTTGGTAAATATTTCAAATTTAGAGTCGCTTGATAATACAGAAGCAATTGAACCCAATTTGCAAATCGATTCCCAAGAGAACAATATAATTGCTTTTTCCGATATTCATCTTACACATGAGTTATGCTTTCAAGAAGAATTTTTTGAAGCTATTAGTGAATTCAGCAAACAAGCGGTTATTATTATTATAAATGGTGACTTGCTGGACAAAGTGTCTGAGGAAAGTAAGGACGCATTCAATCAATTAAAAACAAAAGCAATACAAGAGGGATATTGGTCAAAATTAGTGTTTGTTCGAAGTTCTTCTATTCATGATGGTAATCTCGAACAATTCTCTGGCTTTCTCCATCAAGACTATGTTTATATTGAAACTAAAACAGATCAAGTGCTTTTTGTCCATGGAAACAGAATTGGTGTTGATCCTAAAATTGTTGCAGAAAGAAAGGCTAAAGGAGCAACTATAGATGCAAAATGGAAACTAATTAGTAAAGAAGGTAGAAAGCGGTTGCCAAAAATTACCAAAGAAACTCACCTTGTGGTAGGTCATTTGCATGAACGTTTCTTTGACGAAGAGAACAGGGTTTATGGTTTAGGTCATTGGTTAAAGAAAGGAAATGCTTATCATCAAAAAAACTTGATGATAATTGATTCAACAAAGGATACAGATGAAATAAAGCTTTATCAGTTTGATAAAGCGAATTCATTCCTCTGTTAGTTCCTCGTAGATGCCTTTGAATTGTTCTAAAGCAAATTCGAGATTTTCAACAATTTCATGAGCAATAACTTCTGGGTCCGGGAGATTTTCGAGGTCTTCCATACTCTCATCTCTCAACCAGAAAATATCAAGGTTAACTTTGTCTCGCTGCATTAATTCATCATAAGTAAATGCTTTGAATCTCTCGGATTCTTTCCTCTTGTGTCTATTTTCAGAATTATAACATTCGATAAATTCCTCCAAATCAGTATATCGTAGAGGATTTTCCTTGAGTGTAAAATGTTTATTGGTACGTAAATCATAAATCCAGAGTTTATCAGTCCATGGTTTATCGCTTGCAGGTTTCTTATCAAAAAAGAGAACATTAGCCTTTACACCCTGAGCATAGAAAATTCCTGTTGGTAATCTAAGCAATGTATGAACATCACATGTTGTAAGAAGTTTTTTTCTAATAGTTTCACCTGCGCCACCTTCAAAAAGAACATTATCAGGTACAACAATAGCAGTTTTTCCATGTATTTTAAGGATTGTTTTCACATGTTGCAGGAAATTTAGTTGTTTGTTAGAGGTTGTTGCCCAAAAATCTTCTCGTTCATAAATTAACGATGATTTAGCTGCTTTTCCTTCAGAATTGGTGATTGTAATACTACTTTTTTTCCCAAAAGGAGGATTTGTTAATACATAGTCATAACGAATTTTTGGATCCGAGAGTAGTGAATCTTTACAATTAATAGGGCTCTCTTCACCACCAATACCATGAAGGTACAGATTCATAACACACAACCTAACAACATTATCTACTATATCTGTTCCTTTGAAAGTTCTATATCGCAAGAATTCTTTTTGGTCTTTATCAAGAGAATACTTTTTGATAAATTCATGAGCTGCGAGAAAGAATCCACCAGTTCCACAAGCAGGGTCACAAATTGTTTTCATAGGTTCAGGTTTCACAACAGTAACCATTGCTTTGATAAGTGGTCTTGGGGTGAAATATTGACCCGCACCGCTCTTAGTATCTTCTGCATTCTTTTGGAGTAATCCTTCATAGATTTCTCCTTTTATATCAATATCTAGACCCATCCAAATTTCTTCATCAATAAGTGAGAGTAATCTTTTTAATTTCGCTGGATCCTGAATTCTATTCTGCGATTTTCTGAAAATAACTCCAAGAGATCCTTCGCTTTTTCCTAAATTGAACAGTACATTTCGATAATGATTCTCAAGTTCTGTGCCATCTTTTGAGATTAAACTCTGCCAGTTGAAATCTTCTGGAATAATTGATGTTATCTTTAGTATTCTTTCTTGTTCATCAGCCATTTTCAGAAATAATAAGTAAGTAAGCTGTTCTACATAATCGCCATAACTTACACCATCATCCCGTAATACATTACAATAATTCCATAATTTTTGTACTATCGTTGCTGAATCTTTATTCAAAATCTTCTAACCTCGCTTGCTTTGTTTTTATATCTGCATTGGCAGAATTTATTTGAACATCTTCTTTAGATTTGCTTGTTAAACTATTTAATTCCAAATCTTTATCAAATTGAGAAATCAATTTTCCTTCAAAAGCTTTCTTTAAGATGCCTTGTTTCAATATTCTATTTTTTAGCAAAATGTTTTCAATATATTTTTCTATTTTCTCAATATTTGTTAATCGCCATTCGATTTTTTCTGCTATTTCCTTTTGTTCAATTTTTGTTGGTATAGGTACGAATTGATTTAACACATCAATATATCTAACTGCCGGATAACTAGAACCACGTTGAATTCTTGTTAATGAGTTAACAAATGAGTTTGTTAAAGTATAATAAAAAAGAAATTTAGGTACGATTATTTTTTTATTTGGTCTTAAAATACAAAATCCGGTTGAAGCAATTTGTTTATTATTTTGTTCCTTTACAAATGCGATATTTCTTAGATAAGTTCTAACTGTCGAAAAAAGAACATCGTCAGTTTTTATTTGTTGTCTAGCTCTTGATGGAGCATTTTTCCCCAATATTTTTTTTGGTTTAGTAATTTCATATTTATTAATTGATGAAATATCAATGTATGTGAAATATTCATTGGGTTTTTCAGAAGGTTTTACTTTTTTGACTTCTTCAGAAATATTACAAATTTGCATCATAGTCCATCCCAAATTTTGAGAAATAATACTCAATCGTCTATTTGAACTAGAATTAGACTTGTTAGTTTTTGAAATAAGTATTTGTTCAGAATCAATTTCAACTAATTTCTTTAAATTGGTTGTTCTCCATTTTTCTGTTAATTTTCCTTCAAAAGCAGCCTTCAAAACAGCTTGACGATACCTAGCAAGTTGTAATTTAGTATGTTTGAGGGATTTAACTCCAGCATCTAGCTTGGTGAATAATTTCTCTAATTTAATCACTATCATTTCTTGTTGTTGTATTGGAGGTAATAAAATCTCAATTTTTCTTAAATCTTCTAAGTGTAGATTCTTAATAACTCCTCCTTTCACTGTTTGTTGAATATCTATACTTTTAATGTAATTATCTAATGAGTACATCAAGAAAAAAGGATTTACTTTATTTTTATCGGGCTTTAGTAAAGCAACACTAACGAATAAATCGAATTCTTGTTTTGTTTTAATAACAGCTGTTCTTCCAATTGTACCACTTTTAGTAATTAAAACATCATGATATTCTGGATTACACTTTTTTGTTAATTTTATATGTGCTTCTTTTGAAATATATTTGATATTTTTAAAGTCAATTTTTTTATCTCTGATGTTTTTTACTGAGATAAATGCAATGCCCTTTTCTGTGTATTTTGGTGTATGATGCGCACCATCAGTAATTTTTATACATATTTCGTTTAAGTTTACCTTATGCCAATTGTTTTGTAAAAAAAAATTCTCCTTATTCATGATATAAGCACCTCATTAATCTCCACTAAAATTGCATTAAGCTTGTTATTGAAAAGTCTATTAGCTTTTACTTGCCCTCCTTTTTCAAAGAATGGTGCATATTGAAAATCAGATTCTTCAATACTTAATGATGATATTATATGATTTTTAATTAAAACCAACCATTCCTTTTGTTCATCAGTAAATTTACGATTACTTTCTTCCTGCTCTTCCAACCAGCTATTAAATCTGTGATTTATTTCTTCTGAAAATGGCTCTAATAATTCAATATCACCAAGCTCAAATCTAATGAGAGAAATGATATTGGTTAGTAATTTTTGTGTTCCAACTCGTTTTACTTTAGCTTGATGTAATTGCTCATAGGCTTGCCAAAGTTGTTCTGTAGATAGACGATAGGGAGGTTTTTCAATTGCTTCTGCAAGTTCTTTGATTTGCTTAAATGTTAATTTTCTTTGACCATATGGCTTACTGTAGAAAATTTGCAGTGCTGTCAATTCATTCTTATTATCAACAATAAATTTCTTAAAAGTATCAATTATTGTTTTCGCTCTTTCTCTTGCTTTATCATCATGACCAGCAAATAATATCTCATCTTTACTTATCTTATCAATTGTTTGTTCGTTTCTTGTTTTTATTTCAATTATCTTATTCCTTACTTTTGGTTCATAAAAAATCGCACAAGCAGCTTCTTTTTGTTTCTTCTCTATGTTCTCTTTCTGTTTTTTAGTAGGTTTATCTGTGTTGTATTCTTCCTTTGCTCTCTCTTCAATTATATCAGGATCAATTGAATCCAGCAGTCCATTTATTATCTCTTTTAATGGTTTATCTTTTGTAACAGCTAGTAATTCTTTCTTTGACTTTTCATCTATTTGATTATTCAACCTTGATAATCGACTGGCTAATGAGCTGATGGTATCATTTTCTCTATTACCATAAACTATTGAATTCATTAATTTATCAAATTTAATTGATCTTTTTCGTTCTAATGGTCTAGAATCCGTTTTATCACTTTCACATACACCAACCGCATCAACAATGACAAAATGAGTTTTCTCTTTAGCATCCATGGTTACTTGTTGGAAATCTGTTGACGAGATTGTTCTTGTTCCTCTTCCTTTCATTTGCTCAAAATAAACTCTTGATTTCACATCTCTCATAAACAGCAAGCATTCAAGTGGTTTAATATCTGTTCCAGTTGAGATCATATCTACTGTTACTACTATTCGTAGTGGATAGGAATTCCTAAAACTAGCAATCAAATCCTCTGGTTTTTCTCCAGATTTATAGGTTATTTTCTTACAAAATTCATTTCCTTTTCCAAATTCCTCTCGTATTATTCCTACGATATCTTCCGCATGTGAATCATCTTTAGCAAAAACTAGTGTTTTTGGTACATCTTTTCTTCCGGGAAAGATCTCTGTGAATAGCTTCTCTTTAAATGTTTTAATTACCAATCTAATTTGGTCAACAGCAACAACACTTCTGTCTAGTTCTCTAGCAGTATATTTCAGTTCTTCGTCTAATATCTCCCATCTCTTTTTTCTTGTCAATTTGTCTCGTTTATCTATAAATTCCCCTGCTTCTACTTTGCTTCCCTTTTCAGTTATTTTTGTTTTTATTCTATAAACATCGTAATCAACATTTACTCCATCAGCTACAGCTCTATCATGAGCGTATTCCGTTACTAAATTTTGATTGAAAAATCCTAAAGTATGTTTTGCAGGAGTAGCTGTTAAGCCTATAATAAACGAATCAAAATATTCCAAAACTTGACGCCATAAATTGTAGATAGATCTATGACATTCATCAGTCACGATAAAATCAAACGTTTCTATTGGTATTTCTGGATTATAAACTACTTCTCTTGAAGCTTTCTCTCTTAATGGATCTATTTGGAACAATGACTTTTCTTCTAATTCATCCTCATATTCTTTTTCTCCCCTAAGCATAGAATATAATCTTTGTATTGTAGTTATACAAATTTTACTTACAGAATCAATTGTATTTGTTGTTAAATGCTCTACATTATATAATTCCGTAAACTTCCGTCCATCATCTGGTGTGATATATTGTTGAAATTCTTTATTGGTTTGTCTTCCAAGATTACTCCTATCAACTAAGAATAATATCCTTTTAGCTTTTGCGAACTTTATTAGACGATAGCCAAATGAAACTGCAGTATATGTTTTACCGCTTCCAGTAGCCATTTGAATTAGTGACCGTGGTCTACCATCATGAAATGATTTTTCTAAATTTGTAATTGCCTGAATTTGACAATCTCTTAAACCTTTAACATCTAAGGGAGGTAATTCTTGTAATTTTCCACGCAGACTTTTTTCTTGCTTTGACCACTCCAGCAATGTTTTTGGTTGATGAAAAGTAAAAACTCTTCTTGACCGAGGATTTGGATCCCTTAGATCGGCAAAAAAAGTTACTATTCCTGTTGTTTCATAAGTAAACAGTGGTTTTGCTTTCATATACTCAAATTTTTCTTCAAAAGCTGAAAGATATTTCTTCGATTGATCATACACACCACTTAGTGTCGTTCCTTTCGGTTTAGCTTCAACCACACCTAGTGGATTACCATTTACTAATAATAAATAATCTGCAAATCCTATGCCTAATGGAAATTCCCTAACAGCAACCCCCAATGCTGCTTTCGGATTAAAGTCCTTGTATTCTTGTAATAACCAACCTGCTTCTTCAAGTTGCTTATCTATTTCCCTTCTTGCCTTTTCCTCTGGTTTCATTAAATAACTTGCCTTCTTTCTTGTAAGTCTATGCTATATTTCCTTTCTGAATTTTATTTATATCGGTATAAACAAATAATACGATTGCTAAATTTGTTTTATTGCTTTCTAAATCGAAAGAAACAATTATTCTTTCACTCATATTAAAGACCTTTGAACAATAATTTGAAATAGTTGAAAATTATTGGTTAACTAAAAGGATTTATAAATGATTAGACTACAAATTAAAAATAAGGAGTTTTTTTGGCATTAACTGCTGTAATCTCATATTGTGGATAAAACCATTTTAGAAAAAATTTCCAGTAGTAAATCTAACTCTTCATTAGAGAAGAAACTTGAAAACAAACACAACGAAAATTAAAGTTAATATTTGAACTATACTAATGGTCGCCAAAAAAGATTGAATTTTAAAATAATATACACGGATAAACAATCTATCTCTGTTGTAAATAAAAAAAATTACTTTGTAATGAGAGAGAACAAAAAATGCTAATTAGTCAAGAAACATTGGATGAAATTAAATCGAAGATTCTAGCGAAAACACCTCCATCTGCAGATATATCTGAAATTGAATTTGAAGGACCAGAAGTGGCAGTTTATTCTCGTAATCCTCAGATACTGGTTGATAATGGTGAACTTGTTAAAAATTTAGCTAAGGAATTACGTAAACGTATTGTTATTCGTTCCGATCCATCTGTTCGTATGAAGCAAGATAAAGCTAAAACAATTGTTGAAAAACTCGTCCCTAAGGAAGCAGAAATAACCTCGATTCAATTTGATTCCAATATTGGCGAAATTCTTATTGAAGCTGTTAAACCTGGCCTTGTTATTGGAAAAAGTGGTGAAACTTTACGAAAAATAACCTCGGAAACGTTTTGGAGACCTAGCGTTTCAAGAACTCCACCTTTAGACTCACGTATTGTTAAAACTGTGAGAAATATTCTATTTACTGAAAGTGAGGCGCGCAAAAAAATATTGCGAAAAATAGGTCGAAGAATTCACCGAAAACAAATGTTTGATACGAATTGGGTTCGAATTACATCATTAGGTGGGTATCGAGAAGTAGGGAGAAGTGCAACTTTACTAAGAACTCCCGAAAGTAATATCTTAATTGATTGTGGAGTGAATGTCGGTCGTAATTCATCGAAAGAAATGTTTCCAAGATTAGATGCTTTGGAATTTTCGATTGAGAATTTGGATGCTGTTGTTATAACACATGCTCATCTTGATCACAGTGGCTTTTTACCTTACCTTTTCAAATATGGTTATGAAGGACCTGTTTATACGACCAAAGCAACAAGCAATTTAATGACATTACTTCAAATTGATTATTTGGATGTAGCTAAAAAAGAAGGAAAACTTCTTCCATACATACAAAAAGATGTTAAAAAAACTGTTCTTCACACTATTCCATTAAATTATGGAGAAGTCACTGATATCTCACCTGATGTCCGTTTAACACTTCATAATGCAGGGCACATTTTGGGATCAGCAATAGTGCACTTACATATTGGTAATGGACTTTACAATATGGCAGTTGCTCAAGATTTTAAATATCGACAAACTAATCTTTTAGATTCTGCAGTTTCAAAATTCCCACGACTGGAAGCGCTCTTTATGGAATCTACTTATGGTAATCCGCAGGATATAATGCCTTCCAATAAAGAAGCTGAAACTCATATTAGAAATGTTATAAGTGCTACCTTAGAAAGAGGTGGAAAAGTACTCATCCCAGTTTTAGCAGTAGGGCGTGCACAAGAATTACAAATTGTGATAGAATCCTTGATTGCAAAGAAATTAGTACCTGCCGTTCCAGTTTATTTAGATGGTATGATATCAGAAGCTTCAGCTGTGACAACTTGTCATCCTGAATATCTTAGCCGGAAACTTCGTGAGAAAATATTCCACATTGGTCAAAATCCATTCTTAGCTGAATGTTTCCATAGAGTGCAAGGAAGAGATGAAAGAAAACAAATCATAGGTGGAGATCCTTGTATTATTCTTGCAACTAGTGGTATGTTAACTGGTGGTCCTTCTGTTGAGTATTTTGAGAAACTATCTGGAGATTCAAAGAATTCCATTCTTTTCGTTTCTTATCAGGGTGAAGGTTCACTTGGTAGAAAAATACAGAAAAATGTTAATGAAATAACCCTTATGGAAAAAGGACATGCGCGAATGTTGCGAATTGATATGGAAGTTCATACTATCATTGGTTTCTCAGGTCATAGTGATCGAAAAGAGCTTCTAAATTACGCTCGTAAAGTGAGTCCCCGACCGGAAAAAATCTTCCTGATACATGGTGAGAAAAGCAAATGTATCTCTTTAGCATCAACATTGCATAAAATGCTCAAAGTTGAAACAAAAGCTCCAGAAGTACTTGAAACAATTCGATTATGTTAAGAGCTTTCTTTCCTTTTTTCTTTTTATAATTTCATTTTCCAGATATTGTCATTGACATAATGGATGCTTTTTATGGCTTTTCCTTTTGTCATTTCTTTAATTTCTTTACCATCAAAAAGTAATTCTCCAATAGCAAGTGCTTTGCCAAAGTTCTCATCGATAATCATAATTATTGTTCCTGCTTTCAAATCATCTGCTATTTGTGTTATACCAGGAGCCATTACATCAGCTCCATTTGTAACGTATGGTACTGCACCCATGTCAACAGTTACAGAAGGCATTTTTACTAATCCTTCATTTAGCACACGAAGGCTAGGAAATATTCTCTCTCCAATTTTGAAGGCTAATATCTTTTTATTTTCAGCGTAAAATTCGCCAATATCTGCTACTACTAATTCTGCTCCCTTCTCAAAAAGAATTTCTGCTTCTTCTCCTATAACTTCTTGTAATTTTTCTTTGAGCTCCTTGAAATCCTTTTTTCTCATTGCATGTCTACGAGTAATTTCCATTGCAGGCCATCCTTTGTTATTATTTCAAAAGTTATTTTGATTATTTTTTATTCTTTTGGAAACATTGGTCATATTTTTTTCATTGAGTTTAATGCACAAGTAATCAAAGCTCTTAAATTTATACAAAACTTAACAAGATTGAATATTTAAGAAAGCATTTAAAAACTAATAGCTTTCATTGAAGAACAGAGTGTTCTAATCTTATATTCCTTGGAGAATAGTAAAATGAGCAAACAGCAACCAGAAAGACGTTTGAGCAAAGATAGACCTATGGATCTTCTTTCAATGTCACTTGGAGGAATTGTCTTAGTGAAATTGAAAGGCGGACGCCAATTGAGAGGTAAACTGAAGAATTACGATCCACATCTTAATTTAACTTTAGAAGATGCTGAGGAAATCCTAGATGATGGAAACAATTCCTTAGGAACAATCATCTTACGTGGTGACAATGTTATAATCATTAGTCCACCTCCTGCAGTAGATAAGAAATAGAAACAAAAGATTACAAGTAAAGATGACTTTTATTCTCATCTAAACTTTTTCTTTCTATAGAGTTTTCTTCTGTTCTTTAATATTCAAAGATTTTACATTAATTACTACATTATCAATGATTTTTTTTAACTACTTTGCTTCAAAGAATATTTCAAGATGAAATTAAAAGATGCTCATCATAATTAGCTCAATTTGTATTTTACTAAAATCCTATAGTTATTTTTCGCAACTAAATTCAAAACTATTAATTTTAAATTCTGGAAATTGATTGATAAAAAAAGAAAGTAATAGGGAAATTCCTTCCCTCAATATACAAACAGTTGAATCTATGGATCAGCTACTTCCATGACAGTTTGTATTTCTGTCTTAGAAGTCTCAGAAGAGATAAATGAATATTTCTGAGTTGTCTTCTTCTTATCTAAGGACTTTACTATCCAAGCTTTTCCTCTTATGGCTTTCTTTAACCAGTCTGGAAGAATCCAGCCAAGATAAGCAAAAACTACTACAGCTATGTTGAAAAGAATTCTAATGATATTAACGACAACTACGAGAGTACCAACATTAGTTATTGCTTCTTGAGTGAAGAGAATAGCAACTGCTCGTTCGAGAAAGATAAAAATAACCGAAATTAAAATAAGAGTAACTCCTGTTCTTGCTACTTTTTCCTTCAAATTTCTGCGAATGACAATTAACCTGTAGATAATTCTCACAAAGATAATCAGAATGATTGGCACAAAGATTACTAATGCAGCAAGCAAATGAGGAATAAACTGATATGTTCCAGTTCCTGCATAAGCAACATACTGTGTAAATCCTTCCTGATCAAGCCCCCAACCATAGATTCCTTCTGAAACACTAGGAATATATTCAGCTATTAATTCTGAAATCATCATTCCACCTAAAATTCCTAAGAGAAGTGTTAATGCTATTGAAGTAAATGATTTTGTTATATCACTATCTCGTAATATATGTCGGTTTGCAAAGTAATAGAAGAAAATGAAGCTAGCTAGATTGAGTATAAGGGAAATTATCTGTACGTATCCGTGAGCTAAAACAGAATTATCACCAAATATCATTGATGCGTTAATCCAAGATCCCGCTTGAGTTAAAATATCTGCTAGAATAAATGTTCCGAAAAACAATAGCAAAAGACCTGTTCCAACTGTTCTTTTTTTGAAGTAATTCCTAACGAGAATACCAAAAAAAACAATGAAAAAGGCACTACCAACAGCACCAAAAATAAGGTAAAACCAACCAGCATTTGTTACGCTTCCAAAAGCAACCATTTTATCGTTCCTCCATTTTTTCTTTAAACCAACTGAACGCTTCGATAATCCCTTCACCCGTTAAGGCAGAAGTCTCGAAGACCGCCCATTCTATTTCGTATTCAGTTTCTATTAAACCAAATCTCTTCACTAAATCAGCTTGACTAATTCGATCAGGTAAATCTTTTTTATTCAATAGAAGAAGTACGGGGATTTTTCCACCAATTTGATTAGCTAAGATGTCGTTAAAAATTCCTTTGGTTAAATCAAATCGCATATGATCAACACTATCAATAACATAAATAAGCGCATCTGTTTTTTCGTTTATCTCTTGCCAAATAGGCCGAAAATCTTCTTGCCCACCCATATCAAAGATATTTATTTGAAGTTTTGGAAAGTTAATAACTTCTCGATTGACTCCCATGGTTGGTGTTGTTTCTTTGAATTCTCCATGAATCAGGTAATTGATTATTGCTGTTTTCCCAGCTTTATCAAGACCACAGATAGTCACAGTCACCGGTTTTGCTTTCTTTCTAAATAAGTTAAGTAAAAATGACATTTGTATTACCTCTCACTTTTATTTCCAGAGATCATCTTGCATTGATACAGCAAATTCTTTGCCTGGATCTTCTTCACTCTTTTTTTCACTAGTAAAATCAAATTCTAATGTTACAACAGAGCTAATTTTTATTTTTACCTTTTCTTTACTTAATCCTTCATATAAATGAGGCAATATTTTAGTAATCATCTCGATATTGACCATTTGATTCTTTTCTAGTTCTGTAACTGTAAATGAGAAAAATCTTCGTATGTCTTCTCGCTTGTAATCAGATCCTTCAAAAACCGCTACTAAGGTCGCGATATTGTTTCTTTCTGCTCCTGGCACGCTAAATATATAGCTTTCAAAAACGCATTTATCTGCTGTACTTGATGAGAAGTCTCCTTCCTTTGAGCTCATTGGCATGCTTTTCAATACGATTTGATTCAAAGTGCTTTCTGGAACAACATCAGGATGAGCCTTTACTAATTCTAGACCTTTTTTCCCCATCTGTATTAAACATAAACTTATAGGTTTCATTTTTTGACCTCATCAATTTGTTAATAACAAAACTAAAACTAGTTCTAACTATCAATTAACGTAGTTCTGTTTGTTATTGCTTTTTAAAGTAGTAGTCTATATAAATCTAACAATTTAGGCAATTACTGTTGCTACTCAATAATAAACAAATATGAATTTAACCAGCATTTTTTACTCTCAAAGTTACATCAAAATAATCTATACTATTGATAGTTTGCCAATTTTGACATAAGCTGCTTAATGGTGTTGAAGAAAAATATATATCAGCCTTATATTTTTCAATTATTGAAAACATTCTAATAATCATTATTGAT
>JAUWKS010000126.1 GCA_030614005.1 Candidatus Heimdallarchaeota archaeon
ATGGCGGATTCGAACCACCGACCAACTGGTTTCACACCGAAATGGTTCTAGCTATGAGCCAGTCGCATGTTAGTTCAATGGTACGCAACCATTCAACATCTAACCGGGCTGAGCTAATGCCCCTTCAATCTCTTTATCCGATTTTCTATTTTTTTCTTTTAAATCTTTTCTTCTACAACCTTGTTAGTTTCAAACAAATAATCTGCTTCTTCTGCATTAAATGAACTTCTTACAAAAGGTGCAGAGGCAACGAATTGGAAACTCATGTCATATGCCAATTCTTCATATTCCTTGAATATCTCAGGATGGACATATTCTTCTATTTCTAAATTTGAGCTTGGTGGTTTAAGATACTGTCCTATTGTAAGTATATCACAATTGACCTCTCTTAAATCCTTCATGACATCAAACACTTCTTGCTTTGTTTCACCCAACCCAACCATCATACCAGATTTTGTGTATATACTGGAATCAAATTCTTTAACAAGTTTAAGCAATTTAAGTGATGTCTCATAATTCGATTGTGGAGTTACCTTTCTAAATAACCTTGGCACAACTTCAACATTATGGTTGATAATATCTGGTTTTGCGTCAACTATTGTTTGTATATCTTCTTCTTTTCCTTTCATATCAGGAATAAGAAGCTCAATTATTAGTTTTTCATCGTATTCTCTCAGTTTTTTTGTTATTCCAGCAAAATGCGCTGCACCGTTATCTGGTAAGTCATCTCTTGTAACTGAGGTGATGACAATGTGTCGTAAACCCAATTTTTTTGCCGCTTCTAAAATGTGTTGGGGTTCATCTTTATCTAGAGGACCTGGTCTTCCAAACGTAATGTCACAGAATTTACAATCACGAGTACAAATATCTCCCATTATCAAGAAAGTAGCGGTTTTTTTCTCAAAACATTTTCCAATGTTAGGACACATTGATTCTTCGCACACGGTGTGAAGATTTAGCTTTCGGAGTATTTCTTGCACTTCACGAATCTTTCCTCTATCCATTTTTCCTATTCTCATCCATTCTGGTTTACGAAGTCTAGGCATTTATTTTATCATCTCTTCAAGTTTACTTGATGCTATTTTTTCTAGTTTCAGTTTGAAAATCTTCTCAAATGATTGTTCGAATTTATTGTATATTTCAATTATGTTTAATGTTTTTCCAAGAACCTGTTTCATGGAGATTGGGTTGAATGCAGTTATTCCACAGGGAACTATCATCTGGAAGTGATCCATATCTGTATTAACGTTTAGTGCTAATCCGTGTGATGTGATCATTTTTGAAGCCCTTGCACCAATAGCTGCAATCTTCCATTTACGTGCTTGATGATTAATCCAAACGCCTGGATGGCCTTCCATTCTCCACCCTTTGATTCTATAATCCTCTAAAAGTTGTATTAATACTTCTTCCATGTTCCATACAAATTGGTCCACACTCAAATTAGCTCTGCTTAAATTTAAAAGAACGTAACCTACTAACTGTCCTGGTCCATGGTAGGTAACTTCTCCTCCCCTTTTTACGTTGACAACATCTATTCCTTCTTCCTTCAGAAGATTTTCAGATGCTAGAATGTCATCCTTACTTCCTTTATTACCAATTGTAAAAATAGGATTGTGCTGCAAAACAAGTAAAAAATCATCAAAATCTCTATTGCTTTCTTTCTTTGCTCTGAGTTGTCTTTGTAACTCTAGAGATTTACGATATTCCAAACTTTCGTATTCAACCAAAAAGCAATTTCTCATTAATTTAGTTTTTGTAGTACCCTTATTAGGAATTTTGGTTTGACTATTAACCAATATTATTAGTAGCAAAGTTGAAAAGGGATCATTGATAATTTTATTTTGAGTGTCATGGCGAAATTTCTAACTATTTTACTTGCTGAGTCTTCCCTTGAAATCTTTCCTGAGGAACTGTTGAAAAATGTGCAAGTTAGACAATATTTCTCGAAGTTGAAAAAAACCCCACAAGAAGTAATACTTGATGCTAGCTATCATAGTAATTTTATAAAAGACTTACCAGATGCTCAAAAAAGAGGGAGACCAGATATTGTTCATTTTACTCTTCTATCCTGTTGTGGATCCATAATGGCCCGTGAACAGCGTCTTCGCGTTATTATTCACACCAATAAAAATAAAATAATCGAGCTAAATCCAGAAATAAGACTTCCTAAGAATATCGATCGTTTTAAAGGCTTAATCCTGCAATTATTCAAAGAAAAATCAGTACCTCCTGAGTCAGATAATCCATTGATGTCTCTCAGAGATTTAAGCCTCTCAGATTTAATTAGTGAATTACGAAGCAATCATGATCTTATTATTGAGTTCAGTGTCAAAGGAGAACAATTGTCTTCTACGGAATACTCTAAGCAAATATATAATGCAACTAATCCCTTGCTTATTTTTGGTGCTTATCCACATGGAGAAATAGAAAATATTCCAAATGAGCTTG
>JAUWKS010000017.1 GCA_030614005.1 Candidatus Heimdallarchaeota archaeon
AGTGAAGTACTTATTACAAATACAATTGTTGCTACACCATAATATATTGGCCTTTCAGAAAGTGGGATATCAAATTTAGGAGTAAAGAAATATTCTGAAAGAAGTATTCTATAAGTTAATGCTGTAAAAAACCAAGCTATCCATAAAGCTGCGGTTATTGAATTAAGTGATTGCTTCTGAGAAGATTTTCTTGAAACAATAAATGCAATAGATAGCAGAATTCTCATTAAAATAATAGAAGTTTATGAATAAATCATAATCGTAGATAGTTAGAAAATTATTTATGATCACAAGCTTCGATAATTCAATTAGAGGACTGAATAGTATCCAAATTAACCAAAAAATTCCTAAGGTAATCAATGATTTCTTTTGAGTATATTTTCTTGCAAATTTGATAAAAACAATCCCAATAAATAAACCAGCAATAATTTCACCAATAATTGGTAAGTAAACCGCTAGAAAGTTAAAGAACTTTAAACCGAAAGAAATTGTTTCACCAGGAAAATTATAATTTGGATTAAAAAGAAAAACTGCAAAAGATATTCCTGGAATAAGTTGCAACAAAATAACGATACACAATCCAGTAATTATCAAAATTACAGAGTCCATTTGCATGAACTCAAGAGCTTTTATGCGTGCATCTATCTCTACCTTAGAATTATCATTAATCCAAGGAAATTTTTCTTCTTTGGTTTTCCGATGTTTTACAATACTAGAATGAGTGATTATAGTAATTGGAACACTTAAACAAAGAACACACATTATCATTAACACAATAAATTCAGCTGAAGTTAGAATTTTAATATATGATTCAGGCAATGCATTTGTTTGTAAAACACTATTTTTTCCCGCTAATACATTTTCTTTTTGTATAGATTAAGTACCAAAACTAGTACTTTCTATGCTAATAAGCATAAAGCTTGTGATTGTAAAAAATACCATTACACCTATACAAATAGATAACTTTTCCACTTTTTCTTCAATGTTCTCCACCACAATGATATTATTAAAACAGTAAGTAGCATCTCATTTAAAATATTATTACATACGGTTCAGTGAACTGTTCAGAAAGAAATTGGTGCGAGGGGCGCGATTCGAACGCACGAACCTCTACAGGAAAGGATTTCTCATCGAATCCTTAGCTTCAACGGACTATTCCTTGTTTACCGGGAGTACCGGTCGATCTTGAGTCCTTCGCCGTTGACCGAGCTTGGCTACCCTCGCAGATTGAAATAATAATACAAGATTATTAGCTCGATTATTCTCGACAACAAACACCTTTTTATTATTTGTGCTTGACATCAAAATTCGTTACTTTATAAAGAAAAGAAAAAGGGAGGATTTGATTGTTATAGTAATCAAATCTTATTCCATACCCAGGAATCCTCGCACTGCGGGGCTAATTTCTGCTAGCCTTTCTTTTGCGATGATTTCGGTATATTGTTTTATTATTCCCGTCGTCAGCAGAATACCTGTTCCCGTTCCTAACGCACCTAGGAAGTCTGCAAAACCAGCTAAGACTCCAACAAAGAGTCCACCCAGTAATGCTGCAATGGGGATATATCTGTCTAAATATTTCTCCAATACTTTTGGATTGCGTCTGAAACCAGGTATTTGCATATCTGCGTCCAATAATTGTTTCGCTACGTCTTTTGAAGCCATACCTGCTGTTTCCAGCCAGATAGAGGAAAAGATCATACATGCACCTACCAAGACAAAGATGTATATTACAGACCGTATCGGTCCTTCCACGACTTGCGCTATGCCGCGCGGCGCCGTGGTATACAACGCCAAGCCTGATATCGGCATCGGTTGATCCAGAGTGAAGTCCCATTTCCCTATGAGATCGACAATCGGGTTCCCAGGCCACTTCCGGTACATTATCTGAGAGATAAAGTAGACGTTAGCGAATAACGCTGACGCCAGGATTACCGGTATATTCGACGTGTACAGGAATTTGATCGGATACCTAGCCGGAATCTTGTGTTTTGCATGCGAAATCGGTATTTCTATTCTCATCGATTCCACATATATCACCAAGCCGAAGACTAGGATCGTCGCCAGAAATGCAATTATATCCGGGTTATTCGGACGGTAAGTTACGTTGATGAATTTCTCTCCGTTACTTAAACCATAAAAGAATGCTATTATTGCACCATAATATCTTCCAGATGGGGCTGCGCCAATACCATCAGTGAAGCCAAATAAACCATTTAAGATGTTGAATGATACACCTGCTGCAATGAATAACGAGATACCAGAACCTAGGCCATAGCCTTTCTGTATCAGCTCATCCATCAGCATGATCAGCAAGCCTGCTGCAAGTAACTGCAAGAAGATTAATGTTCCCAAGAGTAATCCAACGTTTTCACCGTAAGCACCACCAAAAATGTAAGCTCCTGCTTCGAAGAAGATCATCATAACGCTCAATACTTTTTGAGCGCCACTATAGAGTGCTCTTTCTTCAGGATTGTTAAAGTCAACTTTGATGATTTGACTGCCAACTAATAACTGCATAATAAGGCCAGCAGTGACAATAGGTCCTATTCCTAGTTCTCCCAAAGTTCCTCTTTGAGAGGCGAGTATTGCTCTCATAGCAAAAAATGGATCTGCTGTTCCAGTTGTTTCTTCGATACCGTAGAGGGGCACACTGATCATTATGAAGTAAACAATTAAACAAGCAATAGTCCAAATTGATTTTTCCTTGAACGAGACTGTTCTATCAGGTTTCTTAACTTCAAACGTAATATGAGTAAAAGGTTTGAAGAGTTTTAGGAATCTACTGGTCATTTAGTTTCACGCTCTGTTATTTTCGTTGGAATTTGTAGTACATAATTGTACCTATGCCTCAAAAAAACATTTACCGTTTTTAGGCATTTCGGATAGTCTGAGCTTTTAGACATTAAAACCTTTTTTATAACTAGTTGAATGCCTTTTTTAGCAAAGTATTAGTTATCTGCATTTCATAGAAGAATTTATAAAAGTTTACATTTCATTTTCGAACATTACTATAAAAAAGACTAGTCTTTTTTAGGTGAACTGCGAGTTAGAACATTTGTTTTAACTTTCGATAAAAAAACCCCTAAAGCACATTAAATGGAGATCCCCCAACATGATATCAGAAGTTGATCAACTTGTTGTCAAATTGTCCGAGCAGGAAAGACAAGCCAGTGAGCTCAGAGATAAAAGAGATAAACTCAATGGCGAAGCTCGTGCAAAAGCTGACAGACGAGATGAATTGAATAAGCAAATGGCTGAATTAATTGCCAAAGTCAAAGAACACCAGAAGGAAAGGGACGAGGAAAACACTAAAGTCCAAGATTTTAAGGTTAAACGTGAAGAAGTACGCAAAAACCTCGCCGAAGCAAAGAAAGAAGTTGACCAAATCAAAGAAGATGAACATTTGGAACCTTTGCCTAAGCCTCCCATACCTGAAAAAGTTCTCAGACGCAACTTAAAACAGCTTGAGTGGAAGATTCAAACTGAAATTTTACCACCAGAAGAAGAGAAGAGGCTTGTTCAAGAAATAGCTACTTTACAAGAACAACTAGAAGAAGCTGAAACAATTAGAACTTTACGTCAAGAGAGAAATGCTCGGTTTAGCACATTTGAAGGATTGAAAGCTGAAATGAACCATTATCACAAAGCCGTTATCCGAACAGCTAAATCGTCTCAAAGACATCATCACGAGATGACTAAACTTTTTGCCCAAATTGATGAAATCCGCAAAGAAGCAGATCAATGCCACAAAGATTTCATTGAAACAAAGAAAACTGCTGATGTAACTCATAAAAAGTTCATTGAAATCATCAAAGGCAAAGAAAAATACCAGAAAGAACTTCAAGGTATTAGACAAAAAGCTCGCGTTGACCATTTCAGAGAAGTTAAAGAAA
Source organism: Candidatus Heimdallarchaeota archaeon (assembly GCA_030614005.1). Taxonomy (GTDB): domain Archaea; phylum Asgardarchaeota; class Heimdallarchaeia; order JABLTI01; family JABLTI01; genus JABLTI01. Next base: position 3,894 of record JAUWKS010000017.1, read on the forward strand.
CCATCGAAGCAAGAGCTGATGAAGCTTTGCGAAAATACAAAGAAGGTAAGAAACTTTCTCTTGAAGAATTTAGCATGCTAGTTGAACGAGGTTTAGTTTAAACCTCAAAATTACCTTATTTCTATCCTTCCTCTTAAAAAATTTCAAGTTTGAAATTTTTATTTTAATTTCAAACAAATCCAAAAAGGATTTTTTTTATTTTAATTGATAGAGAGTGGCAGGCATAAATTCAGATATGTAATTATTCTGAAGAATTTTTTTGAAACCATATTTTGCAAAAAGCTGCGTTTGATCAACCATCATAAATCTTGCTGCAGAGTCATCTTCGAATATCCTCATAAAGTAGTACATAACGCGTAAGTATACTGTTGGGTTTTTTGGATATCTGAAATCAAAAACAAACAAATAACCATTTGGTTTTAGGACACGTTTAATTTCATTCATTACTGATTTAAGTAAGCTTGTTGGTAATTCATGCAAAGCTAAAGTCGCAGTGACCACATCAAATGAACTATCATTAAAAGGTATTTTAGAACAATCACCAACTTTGAATTTTGTATTGAAATATTCCTCTGTATTTTTTGCCTTTGCAAAGGCAATCATTCCTGGGCTAAGATCAATTCCAAAAACATTTCCTTTTGGTACTAATTTAGAAAGCATGCGAGTACCCTTACCATTTGCACAGCAAACGTCTAGAATTTTTTCGTTGCCTTTTAGCTGTAGTGTTTCTATGTAGGCTCTCTTACGAAGTATATTTTCAGTTGCTCCTCCTAAAATAAATAATGCACCAGTTACAAAACTGTAAAGATGAGCAGTTAAATCATACTTTGGTACAAGAGGGGTAAGTGTTGGTTCGTTCATTATTTTCACTTTCTATTCTTTCTAAACAAACAAAAAGAATCTCTGTCAAAAAAGGTTTTCCATTAATTATTAAAGCAGTATTGTCTAAGAAATACTTGATTAGTTATGAACAAAACTCGAGAGTCAGCTAATAATGAACCTATTATGGTAAGTGCTTGTTTATTGGGTATAAAATGCACATATAATTGTGAAATCCGAAAGAGTGAAGAGGTCGTTAAATTAGCTCAAAGAAAAATACTTGTTCCTTTTTGCCCCGAACAGCTTGGGGGTATGAGCACACCAAGAATTGGTATGTCAATAGTTGAAGGTTCAGGAGAAGCTGTCCTAGATTTTGAAACGAAAGTACTGAACGAAGAGAATAGTGATATTACATCTCATTTTCTTTTGGGTGCAGAGGAATCAATGAAATATGCTACTTTATTTAACGTTAGAACAGCCATTTTGAGAGATAAAAGTCCTTCATGTGGTGTATATCAAATTTATAATAAAAAAATCGGAGAGGAAAAATACCTAGTAACTGGCAGAGGCGTTTCCACTGCACGATTAAAGAGACACGGTTTGAAAATATATTCCGGAAATGATATCGAAAAAATACTAGAATTATGAATCTTGTCTATATGAATCATAAAGTCAAAGATTTCTATTAAAGCCCATCAGCTACTAACTTTGCAAAGTCATTGATAGTTCCGCGATACGTTGGTTTAATTTTACTAAATCTTTTCAATTCTGGTGAAACGAATAAATCGTCATTTACTGTTGGCAAAGGACAATAAAAGGTTTTCAAGCCCATCCGAGTTGGACCAACGATATCTGACATAAATTCATTGCCAACCATTATACATTCATCCTTTTTTTTGCCAATTAAAAAAAGTACTTCTTGATAATATTCTTCTCTAGGTTTAGAGAAATGCATATTCCCTGCATGAGTAACCAATTTAAAATCAAATATCTCCAATCCACCCCATTTCAATCGTTTTCTTATTGCAACTTCAGGAAAAACGGGAGTAGTAGCAACCACAACATTATACCCTTCTTTGAAACAATACTTGAGCATTTTTTTCACTCCCTTAATGGGTCGAACAAAAGGATTGAGTGACTCATATTCATTGTTGTAAAAATGGAGAAGATTGTTATAGAGATCTTTTGGATCTCTTTTGTACTTTTTCGACATTTCTTTGACAAAAGTATCTAAAGTAAATTCTTTGGGGATCTTACTCAACATTACAAATCTAGTTATTTCTGTTAAAGAATCACAAAAGTAACCTAAATCAAAATCACTGAAATGGCATTCATGCAACAACTTGAAATAGGTCTTACTAAATAGAATTTCATCGATATCGATCAGCGTTGAATCCATATCAAAGAGTAATGTTGTTATTGCCATTATTGTCCCCTTGAGTCCATAGTGATACATTGATTATCTGTTATGGAGTTGTAAACGATTCTTCATCTATATTACTTTCTTTATTATATGGATAGTATTTAAGTGTAAAAAAATAGTAAACAATACAAAGTGTTTAAATTTTCAAAGCAAAAACTCCTAGTAGAGGCTAATAGATAAACTGAGTGTGAATCTGTGAAAAATCAAATTGAAACACAAAATGAGAAACCTATGAATGAGATATCACTTGATTATGTAGGAATTACCAATTTCAAGACTTTGTTGGTAATTACTCGAGAAGGAAAAACATTCCATTTAACACCAGAAATTGAAGTAACTATTAACTTGCCTGCTGAAATGAAAGGAGCTCATATGTCTCGTATTTGTGAATCAGTTGTTGAAATCATTAATGATGAGCGAAATGCTCACCATTCTGTAGAACAATTGTCATTACAAGTCTTGAAAAAGCTAAAAGAAAAGCATCCATACTCTCGCGCTCATTTATCATTAAATTTCGATTTCTTTTATGAGACGAAAACACCTGTTACAAAGAAAAAGACATTCGAAGTGACAAATGTTACAGTTGAAACTTGGATTGAAGATAATCATGAAGATTTAATCGCAATTTCAATAGAATATATTGGTAATACCGTCTGTCCTCACGCAATGGAAAATAGTCCTGAAAAAAGAACTCACGTTCAAAGAGCATTAGGAAAACTAACTGCAAAGGGAACATTGGATCAAATGCCTTCCTTTGAATCTTTGGTCGATGTTTTGAAGAAATCTTTTCCAGCAGAAACATACTCCATATTGAAAACGGATGACGAACAATATGTTATTGATTGTATGTACGAAAATCCAATGTTTGTAGAAGATGTTTGTAGAAGTATTTTAGCTCGATCAAAAGAGAGTTTTATTGATAAAAAATTAGATTTAACAGCTATTGTCAAAAGTCTCGAGAGCATTCACAAGCACGATGTAATTGCAAAAGGATCAACCTCAACCTATAGCAAGAAGTAGTTTGAACAAATATCCAAGTGGGTAAAAAACCCACTTTCAACATTTTTCATTATTTCGTTGTTGCTTCTTTTTTAACACTAAATTTCGTTTTGGCTTTTCCTAAAGCTTTCTTAAGATAATCTAAAACTTCAGTATGCATTCCAGAAACGAATTTTACTGTGCCAACGACTTCATGTCCTCCGCCATCAGCTCCCGCCTGAGGAATCTTCTTTTTGAGATTACCAATTATTTTTGGAAAGTTAATAATAGCGTCTCTTGATCTTAGAATAACAAAATCTGGACCAACTCCTAAAGTAATAACAGCTTTCTCAGGTTCTCTTGTACAAATAGTATCATGAACTGCACCAGTAGTTTTACCGGGATTTGGAAATTCAAAACGAGGAGAGTATGCCTCAATATCTAAAGTAACTAAAACTGCATCGTTTGGTAGTATCTCTTCTTTAATGTGTGTCATACTAATAGCTAACTGTTTATCCATTGCTGTTTTTGCTTCAGAATAAAGAAAGTCAACAAGTTCAATATGATTTTTAGAATTGAGATCATTAATACCAAAAATACTGTCAACGATGTTTTTCCCATCAGCAAATCTAAGGAAATATTGTTCATAATCAATCGCTAAAGCTATTTTGCGGATGAATTCTTCCGTTAAACCCTTTTTCTTGGCGATTTTCATGTATTGTTTTATTTCAGGGCCAGATACTCTATCTGCTGCACCAGCAATAGCAGCTAAATAATCGATTTTATCAGAAATTTTTGGATTGATTATTCTTGCAAGTTCTACACCTAACATTCCAGCACAAAGATTGTAGTCTCCGCCTACGTAGTAAGGATTAGCATGGATTTCCACATTTTCTTTAATAATTTTTTCTGGAAAATGATGATCCAACACACAGACATTGATACCAAATAATTTCGCCATATTTATTGATGCAAGGCTCTCATGTGAACTACCTAAATCTAATAGAATCACAAAAGGCAGTTTATCACCAAATTTAATTGCATCTTGAAGAGCATAATCAAGATCTTTTGTCACATCAATAAAATCCCAAAAAGGTGATTTCGAGGGAGAGCGTTTTACACGGAATTTTACGGATTCGGCTTGTTCTTCCATTATCAAAGATAGAATAGCATGTTCTACCGCAACGGCACTTGAAATGCCATCTGTATCTGCATGATGCCTAAGAAGGATTGGTGTTCCATCATAAATAGCACGCCGTATTAGCTTTGCTAGCTTGTAAAGATCTGGTTTCATCTTTTCTAAAATTTCATTTTTTATTAGGAAAGGTATTTTTTCTGGTTCTGATTTCTTATTCAAAACTTGCTCAATACGTTCCAATATCACTTTGGTTTCTTCATCACCGGCTTCAATCATATCTTGAATTTCAATTTGTAACATATCACGATGTGTATTGACAGTTCCCACAACTTCAACAATATCACCCACTTCAATTGTTTGGTAAGGATTTTCTTCTGTTGGTTTGATAAATGCTGCACCAGCAATTGAACCTGTTTCGTCTGTAAAATTATACGAGATAGGTCCTGAAGTTTTTCTTATTTGTGAAACTTTTCCTTGAAGAAGCACTGTTTTATTTTGCAATCGCCTTGTAATAGAAGAAATTTTGAAGCGATCCATTTGATCTCGTTTTACACCATGCCTATATTCTTTCAAAGTGGCAGGAGTCAATTCCAATTTCCCATCTCGAGTTTTATCGTTAACGTAAACAATTATTTTCTTACCAATATCCTTTCTTTGAAGACCTTTGAGGTTTTTAGTTCGAATAAGACCTTCAACACCAGGGAAGAGTTCTGCAAAAACACCGAAATCTTTGAAATGTTTGACTTTAGCATGAAAGTATGTTCCAACTCTGATGGTTCTAGTACTACAAGGTGGTTTTAAAACAAAAACAATTGGCGATTCTTTACATTCAGAACAGAGTACATTGCCATGTCCTTCTGGAAGGCGCTCCAGAATTTTTTTGTCACAGGAATCACAGAGGACTATCGTTCCTGTTCCATTGCAGACAGTACATTTCTTCTTTTTGATTAAGGTACCTGCTCCTTTACAAGTTTTACATTTATTATCATTTGTTGAAGACCCAAAGGAAGAGAGAACGATTTTTGTGCTTCCCAATCCTTTGCAATCTGGGCACGTTTTATCTGAAATAACTTCATTTCCTGTTCCCCTGCATGTAGGGCATTTTGTGGAACCCATATTAATCACTTCATTCAGTATTTACAATAAAAAAAGCATTGTACCTATTTTCAAGCTTTCTATTTGACTAAAAAATAAGATGATGAAAACGAAATTTTTGTCCTTCTGAAAAGTATATATGAGCTAAATCAAAAGGAAATGTAGAACATCACATCTAATGGTACATTTGAAGGAGAATAATTAGTCAATGGTCCCATCAAAACAAAATGGAAAAAGTGAAAAAACGGATCAAAAGGATATAGAAGAAATCCCTTCAAATGAAAAGTCAAAAGAATTAGATGAAGAAGAATTAGATACAGAAGAATTGGACGATTTCTTATTAAGTAAATGGAAGAAGACAAAAACTTTAGCTAAAAATGCTTGGCATGAATTTGTTGATGATATAAAGCACCCGAAAAAAGCTTTTGTTGAGTTAATAAAAAATAAACAATTTATTACTACTGTTTTAGCAATAGTAGTTGGTATTATTGGCGCTCTTGCTGCCTGGGGGTTTGATTGGTTAAGTGTTGGAGCTGATTATGTTTTTATGGGGCAGCTATTCGGATTAATGAACTCTAATTTTAATAGTTGGAAATTTCTAGCGATAATTTTTACTCCATTCATTGTTTCGCTTTTTACCGCACCAATTCTTTGGAAATATAACCCCGAATCCAAAGGTTCAGGTATTCCTCATGTTATGGAATCTATTGCTTTAAATGATGGAGCTATGAGGAGAAGAACCCCTTTCATTAAGATGGTTACATCTGCAGTTAGTGCTGGTGGTGGTTTAAGTGTTGGAAGAGAAGGACCCATAACTCAAATAGGGGCAGGTTTTAGTGCTAGCATTGCACGTTTTGTTGGACTGCATGGAAGAAATATGCGCATCATTGTTATCGCTGGCCTTTCTGCAGGAATTTCAGCTACGTTCAAATCACCAATAGGTGGAGCACTGTTTGGTATCGAAATCCTTCTTGTATCGTTAGTTGCAGATGAAATTGTACCAATAATAATCGCATCATTAACCGCATCTACTCTCAGTTCATTAATTGATATCTTGAAATTATCACCAAATAGCTCTGGATTTCCAGAGCCGTCCTTCAATGTTGAAGCGTTAAGAAATCTGGATTGGACATCATACATTTACGATTTACATTGGTTCATTTTATTTGGTGTTATAGCAGGCATTGTAGGTGTGCTTTATACTAAATTTTTCCATTTAACAAAAGCTATTTTTAAAAGATTACCAATACGGGGATTGTTTATACCTATCCTCGGGGCATTGCTTACAGGGTTAGTGTCTCTTGGAAGTCCAAAAGATGTAAATGGTGTACCGCTTATTTTTGGAGCAGGATATACGACTATAACAAACATTCTCAGTAATTCAGATGAGCTTAGTACACAGAACCCGTTTAACTCAATGTTAATTTTTCTTCTCTTACTAATACTTCTGAAAACAATTGTAACTTCATTCTCAGTTGGTTCAGGTAACCCAGGTGGGATCTTTGCTCCTGCACTATTTATCGGTGCTTGTACAGGTAGTCTCTTTGCAAATGGCATCAATTCTGCCTTTGGGGCGAATGTGAATGTCTCAGTTTTTGCACTAGCAGGTTTAGCGGCAGTTTTTGCCGGAGCAACTCGAGCTCCTTTAACAATGATATTTATGGGCGCAGAAATGACGGGAAATATTATGTTAACAATACCCTTGATGCTTACGTGCAGTGTAAGTTATTTAATTTGCCGAGGATTGATGAAAGAATCAATTTACACAAAAGCTCTTGCAGATAAAGGACTTAAAATCACATTAGGCGGAAATGTAACGATATTATCAACTACAACTGTTAAAGATATTATGACAACAAAAGTAATAACTGTTGAACGAAAAACCACTATGAAAGAAGTTTGTGAGTTAGTGGAATCTGATGGTCCTTTTGGTTATCCAGTAATTGATGAACAAAAGAAACTCATAGGAATGATTTCACTATCCGATATACGGAGAGCTAAAATGAAAGGTGAGTTGGAAAAATTAGCTCAAGACTTTTCTTCACGCAATGTTATTGCTTTATATCAATATCAAACTGTTGATGAGGCAATCAATATTTTGAATCGAAGGGGTATCAAACGCGCTCCAGTACTAGATTCACCTGAGAATGGAATACTAGTTGGGATATTATCCAAAACTGATATTCTCCGAAGCTTCGAAAGGCAGAAATTCAAACAGATTAAAAAGAAGACTGACTGCAATCAAGGACATTAGTCAAACAACTTTTGATTAATATAATTAATTAAAAATAGAGTTATTTTTATCGTTAGTAATAAATTAATATATTCAACCATCATTTGAAAAACAAAAGATAGATTTAAAAAATGAAATAATTGTGAAACTAATTAGATTTTGCTAGGTTAAGCAAAAAATTATTTTTTAATTTACAAGAAGGAAAAGCTATTGGATGCTGAGAATCGAAATATTAGTCCCAAGGACAGCAAAGATATTTCAAATGAAGAAAAACAAGTTATTGAGGATATAAGTAAAGAAGAAGAAGAAGCAAACACAAAATTAGTTGAAGCTGAAGAAAGGCATGGTAAATTACAGCACTTGTTTCAAATGGGATTCATTAACACTTTGAAAACTGTTTGGTGTTCTATAAGACATCCAAAGCAATTCTTTCAAGTTTTATTTAGACAACGCTCACTTCTTATTTACATGATTGCGATTCTTTCAGGTTTAGTTGGCGCAGGCGCTGCATGGGTATTTAGTAATTATATTTCTCTTGCAAGAATTTTATTTTACGGATTAATTTACAACAATGCTGGTATTGCCCAATTGCTGATGATTGTGCTCCTACCAACTTTAGCAGCAGCAATAACTGCGCCAATACTTAATAAATGGGCTCCTGAAGCAAAAGGACATGGAATTCCAGAAGTCATGGAGAGTATCATTTTCGAAGATGGATATATCAAAACCACTACTCCATATCTAAAAATGGCTCTATCGGGGATTTGTATAGGAGGAGGTCTGAGTTTAGGAAGAGAAGGACCTATCGCACAAATCGGTGGAGGCTTTAGTTCTTTCTTAGGCAGAAAACTGGGTCTTAGAGGTAGAAGCATTAAGACGGTTGTTGTTTGTGGACTTGTTGCAGGTATTTCTGCAACTTTCAATGCTCCAATTGGTGCAGCACTTTTTGGATTAGAAATACTAATTATTTCATTAAGTGCAGATCAGCTAATCCCAATAATTCTTTCTTCTTTAATTGCAAATATAGTTGGTAGATTTATTCTAGACACAGGTTCTAAACCAATTTTTGAAATTCCTACAGAATTAACTCAAATAGCATTCAATGATTATATACCATATCTTCATTGGTTCTTATTATTGGGCGTTGTTGCAGGTTTAGTTGCAATTCTATATACAAAATCATTAGGTATAATTGAAAAGGTTGTTCACAAGATAAAAAGAGTACCTGTTGTTGTTTGGCCTATTGCTGGTGGTTTTCTCACAGGTTTAATAGGTCTTCTTTCGCCAAGAGTACTATCACAAGATCTACACTTCTCCCCTTTTGGTGGGGAAGGATCTGTTTTTAGTATTGATAATGTGGAAGGTATACCTAGGATTTTTGGCGTTGGTTATGAAACAATCACAGCTTTATTTGCAAATGACCCAATTGAAAATTCTTGGACAATGTTTGGTGGCGGAGTGTTGGTGGTTTTAATTCTTTTATTATTACTGAAAATACTAGCTACAGGTTTTTCTGTTGGAACCGGAAATTCAGGAGGTGTTTTTGCACCAGCATTAGTTATTGGTGCTACAACAGGTTATGGTTTTGCTTTTGTATTGAATTCAGTAATTCCCGCATTAAACTTTACTAAACAGGATTTTGCCTTATTCACTTTGGTAGGTTTTGCTGCGGTGTTCTCAGGGTCGTCTCGAGCTGTACTAACAATGATTTTCATGGCTTCAGAAATGACTCATTCATATCACACCTTTATTCCATTAATGATAACATGTACCATTAGCTACTTTATGAGTAAAGCTACTATGAAAGAGAATATCTATACTCAGAAACTCTTGATTAGAGGTATAAATATTTCAATGGCAGGACCAACTGATTTATTGGAAACATACAAAGTGAAGGACATTATGACAACTAATGTAATTTGTGTTCCTGAACATATGAAAATGAGCGAGTTTGATTCGCTAGTAAATACTATGGATCATCTTGGTTATCCAATCATTAATTTGAAAGGAGAATTTCTTGGTATTGTTACTACAACGCATTTGAAGTTGGCACTAAATAACAATCTAATGGATTCAACAGTTCTAGAAGCAGGAAATGCAAAACCATATGTACTTTTTCCAGACGAAACTGTTAATCAAGCAATGAGCTTGCTCTACCGTTCGGATATTGGTCGAATAGCAATTCTCGACAATCCAAGTACAAGAAATCTTGTTGGAATAGTTTCTAATTCAGATATTATGAAATGCTTGGAAATGCAAAGACTGAAGGATCTTGAGGAACGAAGATTTGCTGATAAAAAATTAGTAGAAGCAGAATTACAAATGGTTGAAAAAGCGATTAAAAATTATCCCGAATTAGCGGAAAAAGTGAAAGTTATTAGCAGAAAGGAAAAACATCGATTTATAGAAAAGGACTTGCTTGTATTTCTTAGAGAAGAATGTGAAGAAAAAGTTATGAAAGATTGCTTAGAAGAGAAATATAAAGAGCATATCACAACAAATAAGAAAAAAATTAGAGCTAAGAAAAAAGGAAAAAGAAGAAAGAAAAATGTCCCTCCAGAACAATCTAATAAACAAGAAGAGGAGACAACAGATAACTGATATCAGGTACTCTTTCTTTTTCTAGTTTTTTCTTCAACCATCTATTTTTACACAATATTTCTGTTCGATTTTATACTAAAAAGGACATTTAAAAACCAAAAGGTTTCTTTTAAAACAATTGAACTATATTTGATAAAGGTGAAATAAAATATGAAAATAAATCAATTATTAGCAGATATGAGAAATGTTGACATTCGTTTTCGTGTAATCCAAAAAGGTGAACCTAGAGAGATTTCTTCAGCAGATGGTAAGGAGTTACAGCTAGCAGAAGTAGAAGTAGGTGATGATACAGGGAGAATTTTCCTTACGTTATGGGATAAAAGTATAGAAATGTTGGATGAAGGAGATATTGGTGAAGTTAAAAACGGATTCATAAAAGTTATTCGAAACGAATTAAGGCTAAATGTAGGCAAATATGGAGAACTTGTGAAAGTTGAAGAGGCAAAAGATTTTGTTTTAACAGAAAAAATACCAGATGATTTTCCAGCTCCACCAGATGACTATAAACCGAAATTTAAAAAACGATATCAAAGAAGATATTAATTGTTATCAAAAAAAATACCTTTGGGGAAATATCCCCTTTAATTTTTATTTTGTTATATTTCCCGAACAGGATAACGAAGTAAAGCTACTAGCCCACCAAAAGATTTGAAGAGAATCATACCTTCCTCAGTATCGATACTAATGATTTCAATTTCAGCTCCAGAATCTAATGCTTTTTTGCCAATTTCAGCAACAAAATCCTCTGTTTCATCGATGGTTAGTCTAGAGCTATTACATTCGAGACAATTGCTTTTGAGTAAATCCTCTTCGTAAGCAACCAAACGCTTAGCTTTTACATTATCCTGCCTTGAAAAACCACACTGCGGACAGGCGACTTTAACTCGGAATACATCCATTTCTTCGCTGATTAATAACCTCTTTACAGCACCTAGTTCTATTGCTTTCAGTACTTCTTTTTGACCATAAGCAACCATACCAGTATCTTGACCTAATTCTCTAAGAAAAATTTGGACAAATTCCTTTTCTTCAAGATATCGAACATCTTTAAGCAGTTCAGTTGACTTTTCCATCATTTCACGAATGCCTTGTTCACCAGTGTAACCAACATCAACTGTTCCAATGACTTTGTCTACTAATCGATAATCAAGATTGTTTCCTCTGACGAAAAGGTCTTTGGCGAGTGCAGGTCCACCAACAACTATACCTCTCAAATCAGGAACTTCAAGAAATAATTTGCTAGCAATAACACCTGCTCGTTTCAAATGCTCTTGAGCAAGAACCTCAGTTCCTCTTTGTATTCTCCTTTGTGACTGTCCACCTTTGCCATGTTTTCCAGGAACAAAGGAACTCATATTCCGCAAAAAGGTCATGTGATTCCCACGGAGAAGAGCGTAAGCAGCGCTTTTACGATCAACTACCATTAAACCATATTGCTCTTTTTCTACTAATTGCTCTCGTAAATGCTCTGTATGAAAACGTGAATCACAAACATACATTTTACGAGTAATTGGGTCTGCAGGAGTTATTGGCCAATATTCAATTTTACCTGTTTCTGTTTGGCCACAGAAAATTACTAAACCATTTTTAGGTAAAGTTTTTAGTTGTTTTAATCGACTTAAAATACTTGAAAGTGCAGCAGTAACAGCCTTACCTGTTTGTTTGCTCTTAATATTTGCAGCAGTACCTCTTTCGTCAGTCAGCTGGTTCGTAACATCAGGTAGAGAAGTTCCATGAGGCATATACAATGTTACTAAGCATGTTGCACCATTGAATGATTTTTTTCTCTCTAATCTTTCGATGCTTTGTTTTATTTTATAGATTTCAAATGATGAAGCTGAATCTGACATTAGTGTTCCAACTCAAACGGAGTTATTATAATTCATTTTATTATTGCTACTAGTTCCTTTATTGGACAATATATAAATGTTGATACTAATAATGAAGCAATCTTTTTATTTGTTTGAAGAATAATTTGAAAATGAATTCTTAAAAACACTCCTAGCTGTTTTTTTATGAAGACATATTTTAGGTGAAATCTAAATGAATAGAAAAATTGGGTTAATTCCAGGAACGGGCAAACAGAGTAAAGGCATAGCACTAAGATTAGCACTGGCAGGTTGTTCAGTTATTCTTGGTTCACGAACAAAAGAAAAAGCAGTTCTTGCTGCAAAAGAATTAAGTGAAAAAATTCCGGAAGTCCAATTTGTTGGTGAGTCAAATGAAGAAGTAGTGAAACAATGCAACCTGCTTTTTTTTGCTGTACCTTATCAACATATGGTTGATACAATAGAAAAGCTAAAACCATTCCTTCAACCAGATACTATTCTAGTAGATGTTATCGTACCTCTAACGTTTCAAGGAGGTCTTGCTCATTGCTCCGATGAGGTACCAAATAATTCTGCAAGTGAATATTTGCAAAGTCTTGTTCCAGAAGGAATAGCTGTTGTTGGAGGATTCAAAACAGTTTCTGCATCTAAATTGAACAAAATAAATGAACCATTAAATGTTGACCTTTTCTTAACTGGTGATAATAAAGAAGCAAAACAAGAAATCAAAGAGATTTTATCAAAGATAACCGGTTTAAGAGCACTAGATGCGGGTCCATTGTCTTTTTCCAGAACAACAGAACAGATGACAGCATTAGTCATAAATCTAAATAAATTGAATAAATTGAAACATGGGTCATTTCGAATCATTACTATCTGATTCTAGAATCAGCTTTATTCACTTGAAGTATAGTCAATAAAAATGATCGAAACTAAGTCATTTTCCTTTATTTTTTGTAAACAATTTGGACAATAGCCTTTAGCAGAAAGCCAATTTAGAATGTGCTCCTTATGAGCATAGCTTTGGCAACAAGGTGTTCTAACTATTGTATCATCTGGTGAAAGTGCAGCTTGACAAATTGCACATAAAGCCCGTGGGGAATCGCATGAAGAGCAACTTTTCGCTTTAGATTTTATTACCTCGCCACAAGTGCTACAAGTAAAGAAAGCAGCATTCTCTTTCTTAAGTGATAGATTAGCTTTTTTCCTTCTACGGGTATCAATTTCACTTTCTATTTGAGCTTTTGTTTTTTTATCCAGAGACTTATCTTTTAATTTAAACTCTAATTCTGCATCTGCAAGTTTCTCAAATGATTTAGAGGGAGGCTTATTTTTTTTACTATAATAGACCATTAATGCGGTTAATCCAATTGCTACAATCAACAATATTACATCTATCGTAAAACCGTTTCCAATAATAGCCCAAGATACAATATCGCCAATCCAAATTAGAGAAGTAAAAATAGAACCCAGTACTAGGAATAGAATAACACCCGCATCTCTTTTTGTTTCTGTTTGAATCTTTAATCACCAATTGATGTAACTTTCAATAAAATGCATTTTACAATCTTTATGCATCGTTATTGTTCTAATAATTATTTTGTTTTATAGCTTTTATACCTTTAGAATCTTAATTTTTAATCATTGAGCGCAGGAAAGAGCAAACATAATTACTTATTTTTTTTTACTCTACCTATTTTTTATCCTAAATAATCGATTTATTACTTCTAAAAAAAGATAGAATGAGTAGAAAATTTTTAAATAGTATTAATTTAAGGTGCTTTGTAGCGTCTATCTTGTTGTATGACGTTAATATCACCTTGAAAAAATAAAGGTGATAAAAAAATATCCAATCCCTCGAGTAACAATATTGAGGTCAATTCAAAATGGGTAAAATTACAGATCCAATCTACGAGCAAGTGGTTAAGCGAAATGCTCACGAACCAGAATTCCATCAAGCAGTGAAGGAAGTTCTTGATTCAATTGAGCCAGCTCTAGAACAACACCCAGAATTTGTTGAAGCAAGAATTGTCGAGAGACTAGTAGAACCTGAAAGAATAATTACTTTCAGAGTTCCATGGGTCGATGACAAAGGTGTTGTCCAAGTAAACAGAGGGTTCAGAATCCAATTTAATGGTGCAATAGGACCTTACAAAGGTGGAATGAGATTCCATCCATCCGTATATGACGGAATTCTAAAGTTCTTAGCTTTTGAACAAATTTTCAAAAACGCACTTACCGGTTTGCCTATGGGCGGTGGTAAAGGTGGTTCTGATTTCGATCCAAAAGGTAAATCAGATGGAGAAGTTATGCGCTTCTGTCAATCACTTATGCGAGAACTTTACAGACACATTGATGCTGACTTAGACGTTCCAGCCGGTGATATCGGTGTAGGTGGACGAGAAATAGGATATATGTTTGGTGCTTACAGAAAAATCAAAAACGTTTTCCATGGTGTTTTAACAGGCAAAGCCCCAGAATATGGGGGCTCTCTTGGCAGACCAGAAGCTACAGGTTATGGTGCCACATGGTTTGCAGAAAGTATGCTCAAATACAGAGGAGTAAAAGACGGCCTTAAAGGTAAGACTGTCGCCATTTCGGGTTCTGGGAATGTTGCACAATTTGCTACAGAAAAAGTAACCCAGTTAGGTGGTAAAGTAATTACTCTTTCTGATTCCACAGGTTTCATTGTTGATAACGATGGTATTGACAAGAAGAAATTGGAATTCGTTATGCACTTGAAGAATGTCAAACGAGGTAGAATTAAAGAATACGCAGACAAATACAAAGTTGACTATTATGTCTATAACGAACACAAAGACATCAAGAGTCCTTGGTATGTCCCAGGTATCGAAGTTGCACTTCCAAGCGCAACCCAGAACGAAGTTGATTTAGGTGAAGCTAAAGCACTCTTAAAAAGTGGATGCTTAGCAGTGAGCGAAGGTGCAAACATGCCTTGTGTTGCTGAAGCAGTAGACTTGTTCATTGAGAAAGGAGTCTCCTTCGGTCCAGGTAAAGCAGCAAACGCTGGTGGTGTCGCTACTTCCGGTCTAGAAATGTCCCAAAATAGTTTGAGATATTCATGGACAAAAGACGAAGTATTAACCAGGCTTCACAAAATAATGGATAATATCCATGAAACTTGTGTAACAACAGCAGAAAAATATGGTAGCCCAGGAAACTATGTTATCGGAGCCAATATCGGTGGCTTCATGAAAGTTGCCAAAGCTATGCTCGCACAAGGTGTTATTTAATTCGATTTACTTTTAGAGGGCTTTTATGCCCTTTTATTATCTTTTTCTTCAAATTTTCATCTACAGAATTCTGATAAATAAGCGGTTCGTTTTTATCTTGTATAATGTGCTATTGTTACAAGAATTGCTATTATTTAACCAAGTGAAAATGTAACCATCAAGGTGTATTAGATGCATGATAATATAATTGTTCAAACTTCCGATCTTAAGCGAGTCTTTGAATTTGGTGAATCTGAAATATTTGCTTTAAACGGTGTAAAGATGGATGTAAAACGAGGTGAATTTGTTGTTGTACTAGGTCCTTCGGGTGCGGGGAAAACAACATTACTCAATATGATAGGTGGTATTGACCAACCAACAGAGGGACAAGTTATTGTTGATGGTGAAGTTATTTCTGATTATTCATTAAGTGATTTGAATGCCTATCGACGCAAGGATGTTGGTTGGGTTTTTCAATTCTTCAATATTGTAGCTAGCTTACGTGCTTGGGAAAATGTTGGTTTAGCTTTGGAATTTTCTGGTGGTTATACAAGAGCTGAGATTAAGGAAAAATCACTCGAGATTCTTAAACACGTTGGTTTGGAAGGAAAAGAAGATAGATTCCCAAGTCAGTTATCTGGTGGAGAACAGCAGAGAGTAGCAATCGCTCGAGCATTGATTAAAAAACCAAAAATAATTGTTGCGGATGAACCTACAGGTAATCTTGATTTTGTTACAGGGCAACAAATCGCTGAACTAATGAGGGATCTTAATGTTCAAGAAAAAACGACTTTCATTGTAGTTTCACATGACTTGAGCATCACACAGTTTGCTGACAGAGTTTTTCATTTACGAATGGGTAAAATCGAACAAATCGAAGAGCAGCCTCAAAGTAATTTTACCAAGAAAGTGCCAGGAGTTTAGAAAGTCTATGAGTATAATGTTTAAGAAAATTTTCAGAGAAATTTGGCTTAATAAATTCCGTTCGTTATCTATAATTGCTATAGTTGCAATAACCATTGGTATGGTTTCAGGGATGTTAGCTGCTGAACCCATGTTTTATGATACTTATCAGTTAAATCTAGATGTATCCAACACTGCAGATGGTAGATTTACTTTCACACAGCCTGTGGCTCAAACCAATGTTACTATAATCAAGAACAATACCACTTTTTTGAACGATAACAATATTGATCGAATCGAAGGTAGAATAATTTTTAACACTGAGCTTAAATTTGAGGAGGAAAAGTTTTCTGCTATCGTTATTGGAATCGATTATCCAAATGAGGTTAATCAACTTACTATTGAGCAACGTTCTGCAAGTATTACCTCAGATTCCGACTTATTAGTAGGAAATAATAGTTGTTTAATTGAAACTCATTTTGCAGGGAGTATACCCATTTTAGGGCAGGATATAGAAGTAGATGATCTAGTTGAAGTTAATCTTGGGGGCAGCTGGTTTTCATTTAATGCTACAGGCATTGCTCAAGATACTGATTATATTTATTGCGTTGACCCCACAACTAATATGCCTCTTCTAGGTGAGTTGGCGATTATTTGGGTTAACATTAACACAATTCAAGACATTCTCTTCTATGGTCAAAATGTTGTTAATCAGGTCTTATACACTGTCGATGAGCGGTTTGATAAGGAGATGATATTAGCTGCTGCAGATTCATTAACAAATTATTTTTCGCAAAATAATATTGATGTTAATACATTGAAATTCGAATTGTTTGATGAAACAATCGAATACAAAATGTTTGAAAGTGATGCCGGTGCTGTTGATAAATTTGGCGTAGTTTTTGGTCTTATCTGTATCATTGTTTGCGCAATTATCATCATAAACACTTTAACTAAATTGGTAAATTCACAAAGAAAGAACATTGGTTTATTCTTATCAATGGGAGCTAAAAAAGGTAGGATTCTTTTTCATTACATAAACATTGCATTACTGTTGTCAATTTTTGGTATGTTAATCGGAATTCCGCTTGGCTACGGCCTTAGCATTGGTATGACTAAAATGGTTACTACGTTTTACGGCATTCATCTACAAGCACTTTCGATTGATGTTATACCATATATCATAACATCTGCGATAACTTTAGGTATTTGTTTTGGTGCAGCTTTACTAAGTGCTTGGTCTATCACCAGCGTTACTCCACGTGAAGCTATGTCCGCTACTTTTACTAGAATAAAGACAACAGGCAAGTCCATAATTGAAAAAATATTTGGTTGGATTCCACTTTTCAAACCAATTCATATGTTAGTTCCTTTACGTGAAGTGTTTATGAATAAAAAGAAAACATTGATCACAATTCTTGCCCTAACAACTTCTATGATTTTCTTAGTTAATTCTATAGCTTTGGAATGGAATATGTATGATATTATGGTGAATAATTTCCAGGAATACAATACCTACGATGTTCAATTAAAACTTGAGGCACCTGTTCCCATCGCAGCAGTAAATGCTTTTATGGCTAATGAAAGTAATCCTACTATTGGGCAGATCACTGCATCAGAAACTTTTGTTGACCTTTATACAAAGATCAATTATCAAGATGAATTTGTTAGTTGGGCTCAGATTACTTGTTTTCAAGAAAATTCTACTATGCGTCATTTCAACGTGATTAAAGGTGATGCTATAGATAAATCCCAGCTTGATGAATCAACTGTTCTGCTAGGGAAAGCATTTGCATCCGAATACGATATTTCAATCGGAGACGAAATAACAATTGGTTTGATTGGAAATCAAACAGTCAAAGTTGGTGGAATAGTTGGTGAATTAATAGATTTTACTGTTTTTTGGACTTTGGAATCATTTTATGACAGTGAAGCAAACCTTGTATTTGGTTTACCAGAGGGATTTGTTAATGGTATTTCAATTCAGGTTGAATCAGATGCAAATCTAATTGCATTACGTAATGAATTTGAGGAAAAGTTCTCCGTAAACGCTTGGATTGAAGCTGATGTTGCATTGAACTCTGTGTTGGCTATGATGCAATCAATGTTGAGCATTATGCTAATATTTCTTGTAATTGGTTTACTTACTGGTGTCGCTTTCAGTTTTCAAGCCATGTATATCTCTTTTGTTGATAGACAGCAAGACTTTCTAGCTTTCAAAGCGATGGGCACAAAGATGAAATATTTGCGACGTATGATTTTCTGGGAGAATGCCATACTTAGTATCTTTGGTTTAATACTCACAGTGCCATTAGGTTATCTTTCATATATTTGGTCTCTAGATTATATGCTTGAAGGAAGTTTCTACGTTCCGAAAACAATTCCTTGGTTTACTTGGCCTATAGTACTTGTTTTATCCTTACTCGCTTTGTGGTTAGCAACTGCAAGACTTGTCCGTCGAATTAAAAAACTTGATTTGGCAAGTGAACTTCGTCAAACAGGAGCAACATAGGCATACTAATTAGTATGATCTAAAATGAAGATTTTTTTCCTCACTTTTTTCTATTTGTTAGATTCAATGGACTTTTTATTGGATTATTTGTTTCCTAATAGCTGTTTTAGAATTCTTGTTTGGTAAAAATTACTTTCCAACTAAAATGGTATACCAATCAAAAATCTTAAAGAGGAGAGGGATTAAAATTTCGGCGATTCAAATGGTAATAGAAAAAAAGGACTTGGATTTCTTCAAAGAATACACAACTGAGAGTAGTTCCATTATCCCTTTACTGCAACAAATTCAAGATAAATTTGGTTATTTGCCTAGTGAAACTTTAGGTGAACTAGCCGATTATTTGGATGTTCCTTTGAGTAGAATTTATGGAGTAGCGACATTCTATTCCCAATTCAATTTTACTCCTCTTGGAAAATATGTAGTAAAGGTTTGTCATGGTACTGCTTGTCATGTCAATGGTGCGGTTGATATCGCAGATGAATTGATAGACATTTTTGGTATCAAAGAAGAAGAAACTACTTCGGATGGTTTAATCACACTTCAATCTGTTGCTTGTTTAGGTTGTTGTAGCCTGGCACCTGTTGTTAGTGTGAATGATAAGGTTTACGGAAATTTGACGCGAGCAGATGTTCGACGTATAGCTAAAAAAATAGTTAAGGATGAATTTGAATGATCAAGAGAATTTGTGTTGGAATGAATTCTTGTGGTATTGCAGCAGGTGCTGAAGAGATAAAAGAATTCATTGAGACTGAGTTTAAAGAACAGAACATTGAGCTAGAGATTAAAAATGTCGGTTGTACCGGTATGTGCTATCGTGAACCTTTAGTAGATATTGTTACAGAAGATATGATCTACACTTACGGTGATTAACAACCAAAAAGATGAAACAAATCATCGATAAGCATGTCGTCAAAGGAGAAATTGTTGAAGAGTTTCTCGTTAAAAAAGACGAATTTAAGTCCAAACCAGTTACCGTTTGGGATGTTGACAACTTTTTCTCGAAACAAGTCAAGATTATTTTAGAAAATTCAGGTTATATTGACCCTGAGAAAATTGAAGAATACCTTGAAGTCGATGGTTACAAAGCGCTTGAAAAAGCTCTAAACATGACTGCTGAAGAAATTATTGATGTCCTTTCTAAATCGGGTTTGCGTGGTAGAGGTGGTGCTGGTTTTCCAACCGCATTAAAATGGAAATTTACCAGACAAGCACAAGGTGCCCCTAAATATATTGTCTGCAATGCAGACGAAGGAGATCCCGGTGCTTTTATGAACAGAAATGTTTTGGAAGGGGACCCACACAAGGTTCTTGAAGGGATGATCATTGGCGCATATGTAATTGGCGCTCATCATGGTTTCATTTATTGCCGAGCTGAATATCCTCTTGCAATTAAGAGATTAGATATTGCAATCAAACAAGCACGAGAAAAAGGCTTCCTTGGTAAAGACATTCTTGGTTCTGGTTTTGATTTCGATATATCTATTATGGAAGGAGCAGGTGCTTTTGTCTGTGGAGAAGAAACGGCATTACTCGGTTCTCTTGAAGGCAAACGAGGTATGCCAAACCTTCGACCTCCCTATCCCTCAACAAAGGGTTACAAAGGTAAACCAACTAATATCAATAATGTAGAAACTTGGGCCAATGTTCCTTGGATTTTACTAAATGGTTGGCAGAAATATATTACCATGGGATCTGAGAAGAGCAAAGGAACAAAAGTTTTCGCTTTAGCTGGAAAGATTAAGCGTGGTGGAAACGTAGAAGTTCCAATGGGTATGACCATCAAAGAAATCCTCATAGATATTGGTGGAGGAACAAAATCCGGCAAACCACTTAAAGCAGTGCAAATGGGTGGTCCTTCTGGCGGCTGTATTCCACTAGCTCTATTCGATACACCAGTTGATTATGAATCCATTAATGCTACCGGTGCTATTATGGGCAGTGGTGGAATGGTTGTAATGGACGAAGATTCCTGTATGATCGATATTGCGAAGTTCTTTTTAGATTTCACTGTTTTAGAATCGTGTGGTAAATGTGTCTACTGTCGACTTGGTACCAAAAGATTGTGGGAAATTCTTGATAGAATCTCAAAAGGAGAAGGTAAAATAGAAGACATTGACAAATTACTTGATTTATCTCCTAAAGTTAAAACAGGTTCTCTCTGTGGTTTGGGTCAAACAGCTCCAAATCCAGTTCTAACGACTATTCGATATTTCAGAGCTGAATATGAAGCACATATCAATAACAAAAAATGTTCTGCCAAAGTTTGCAAACCATTGCTCACTTATACAATAAATGATGCTTGTACTGGTTGTCGCGCTTGTGCTAGAAAATGCCCAACAGATGCCATTACAGGAGACAAGAAAGGCATTCATGTTATTGATCAAGATAAATGCATTCAATGTGGTGCATGCTATCTAGCTTGTCGTTTTGAAGCAATAGATGTGGAGTGAACAGCAAATGAAAGTTAAAATAAATTCTGAAGAAAAAGAGTTCCCAGAAAAAACATCAATTATGGACTATTTGTTGCAAAACAACCGTCATATTGCCGGAGTTTGCAAAGTGAAAGAGCTTGATCCTTATGGCTCTTGCAGATTATGCTTAGTTGAAATCAACGGTCGTCTATTACCTGCTTGTGCAACCTATCCAAGAGAAAATGATTCTATAAATATCAATAACAATGTTGTGATTAATAGTAGAAAAACTGCTCTCGAATTGATGCTCTCCGACCATTTTGGAGATTGTATCGGACCCTGTAATGATGGATGTCCATCAAAAAGTGAAGTTCAAAACTATCTCGCATTAATTGCAATGGGTAAACATCACGAAGCCGTTGCTCTAATGAAGCAAGATTATATTTTACCTGCCGCACTTGGTCGTGTCTGTCCAGCATTCTGCGAAGATGCTTGCAGAAGGAATCTAGTTGAAGGTCCAGTCGCAATTCGCGAAGCAAAACGATTTGCAGCGGATTATGATTTAGAACATGGACCTTGGATGCCTGACATTCCAAAAGAAACTGGTAAAAGTGTTGGTATTGTTGGTGGTGGACCTGCAGGTCTTGCAGCTGCATTTTATCTACGCGTCAAAGGACACAAAATTACTATCTATGAATCTCTCCCAGAACTTGGCGGTATGTTGCGATATGGTATACCTGAATATCGTTTACCAAAAGCAATTCTAGATAAAGACATCGATACAGTAATTAAAACAGGTATTGAAGTAAAAACTAACACAACGGTCAGTGTAGATATTACACTTGAAGAGTTACAAATGAAACACGATGCTGTTTTTGTTGGTATTGGTGCTTGGAAAGTCTACAAACCAAGAGTTGACAATTGTGAAATAGTAGGTGTTTTAGATGCAATTGATTTCTTAAAACGAACAGCAATGGGTGAGAAAATCGATATCGGTAAAAACGTAATGGTTGTCGGTGGAGGCAACAGTGCAATGGATGTTGCTCGAACTTGCATACGACTTGGAGCAAACGTTTCACTTTCTTACAGCCGAACCAAAAATGAAATGCCAGCACGACAAATCGAAATCGAAGAAGCAGAAGATGAAGGTGTTAATTTTCTTATTCTATCTAATCCAGTAAATATCATTGGCGATGGAAAGATCCAAGAAGTAGAATTAGTTAGAATGGAGCTTGGTGAACCAGATGAAAGTGGTCGGTGTCGACCAATTGTTTGTGATGGGTCAAATTATTGCGTTGATGTAGACACAGTCATCTTTGCAATTGGACAAAGACCAGATTATGAGCTCTTAGCTCAACATGGTTTGGAACATCATAGCTGGGGTGGTGCAAGATATGATGAAATCACATATGAAACAAACCTCCCAGGAGTGTTTGTTGGTGGAGATGTAGCAATTGGTGCAGCCACCGTCATTGAAGCAATTGCAACGTCTAAAAATGCAGCGCAAATGATTGACTTTTACCTCAAAGGTACTCTACCTAAAATCCGAGAGATTATTAAAGAACCTTCGAAACATCTTGATGAAATTTATTCTGATGAAAAGCTCAAAGAATTCCTCTTGAAATATTATCCCTATAATCATTGGAAGAAAGTTACTGAAGAAGATTACAAAGATAGAAAACGACAAGAAAGAGCAAAAACAAAGCTCCTTCCAGCAAAGGAACGAGCAAAAACGTTCGATGAAGTTGAACTAACTCATTCAGAAGAAGACATTTTGAAGGAAACTGAAAGATGTATGTCTTGTGGTTGTCTTGATTCTTTTGATTGCAAATTGAGAGAATACTCTATGATGTATAATGCTAAACAAGATACTTTTGAAGGAGAATTACAATCCGATGTTGTAGATGAATCACATCCTCATGTTATTCTTGATAACAACAAGTGTATTTTGTGTGGCAGATGTATTAATTTAACTCACGAAATAACTGGCGAAGGGTTAATTGATAATCTCAACCGAGGATTTACAACTAAAAATGGCCCCCCTCCAGGAACTAAGCTTGGTGAAGTTAAAGGTGATTTCATCGGTCAATTTGTTGATGAATGTCCAACAGGTGCATTTGCACTTACAACTCCTTATCCAAAAGATGGTCCTTGGAATGTTACTCCCAAACCAACTGTCTGTAATGACTGTGGTATGGGTTGTGAAATGAATATTGATATCTACAAAGGAATCCCAGTAAACGTTTCAACTATTGATAACTCTTGGAATCATGGTTTAGTTTGTGATAAACCAAGATTTGGCAGAAGTTGGGAGAAAAGCGTAGAAAAGCCTATGCAAAAAGATGGCAGTAAATTCAAAGAAATCTCTGATGATAAAGCTAAAGCTATTCTCAAAGATCATCTCGAGAGTTTAGCCATTGTATTAACTCCCAGTGTAACGAATGATGAAGCACAAGAGTTAATGAAATTTGCAAAGGAACATAATTTTGCTATTGGAGCTATCTACGACGAAGGTATTTCTACAACCAAATTTGCTACTATTTTTACTAGCAAACGTATACAATTGGATGTTGATTTATCAGACTATCCCGTATTGAAAACATTTATCCACATTGCAAAGAAACAAGGTGCAATCATTACTAACGAAGAACCAGATATTGCTATAGTTAATGCACCAGCAAAACCAAAAGACATTCCAACAATTATTATGCACAAAGGACTGAATGAAGTAGGACTTATGCAGCTCGGTTTGAAAATGATTCCAAAAGCAAAGAATTACCTTGTTATTGGATCATCTGATAAAAAGTTCAAAGGATTCACCATATCTATGGGTGAAAACAAGAACGCCGATTTAGTCTTACCCCTACCAGCTTGGTTGAATAGAACCGGCAAAGTAGTTACTTCAGAAGGTCGTGAATTAGAAGTTAAACAGGTCTTAGATGGACCGTCCATTATGAAGATTTTGCAATCTTACTTCTAATTTCTTTTTTCATTTAATTGAAAGGACATCATTGTGATTTCCTTTCATAAAATCTTTTATTCTAAAAATCAAATTTTTCCTATTTTAATAAGTTTAGAGTTAGTCTTTTTTAACTAGAAAGCATTATTTATTTAATTAATTCATTTTAAGGAATTGATATTTCAACATTTGATTAAGTAAACCAAATCTTTAATGAACATTCTTGAGATTAATGAATATATTACGAAGTGAAATTAAATGGCAGAAGAAGTAAACCTTGATTTATTGGATTTAAAAGTGATGTATCCAAATACAATGCTATTAGATTATATAAATAAAAAAGAATCAATGTCAAAATTCTTTGGAGGCGTTTATGATAAAATGCATCCAGTCAAATTCCGAGGAGATCGAGGAATAATAAAGGATATTTTAATGAAATATAATAAATCAATTAATGCTCAAAGTAAGGTTTTCGAAAATATTGAGTCAATTGAAAACGAAGATGTAAAATTTGTTATTACTGGTCAACAACCAGGCCTTTTCACTGGGCCCATGTATACCATCTATAAAACATTCTCAGCAATAAATTATGCAAAAAAGTATTCTACTGATGATGTAAAGCTTGTACCATTATTTTGGAATGCTTCTGAAGATCACGATGTTGAAGAAGTAGATAATATTTGGATTTTAAATAAAAAAAATGATGTTAAGCATATTAAATTCGATAGTAGTGCTTTATTAGGAAAGAGTTTGGAGAATGTCCAAATTGAACATAACCATTTTGATACTCTTCTTACTAAAATGAAAAGTTCGTTTGTAGAAACAGAATTTTCTGACTCCATTTTTGATATGTTAAGTGGCATACTCAAGAAATCAGAAAAATGGGGCGAGTTCTTTAGCAGGACACTTTCTTTCTTGATGGGAGAATGGGGCCTTATTTTACTTGAGCCTAAAATTCTACGTCCTCATTTGAAAGATTATTTCACGGTAGTTCTTAATAACACAGTAAAGTATAACTCTATCTTCCAAAAAACTACTGATGGTTTGACAGATTTAAGTTACAAACCTAAAATGCATAAGAAAGAAAATATCGCAGGATTATTCTACATTGATGAGGAATTAAATAGATTAACTATAACACTTAAAGAAAAAGGAATGTATGAATTATCTGATGGTAAAACATTTACTCGAGAAGAAATTCTTAATGAAGTTCAAACTCATCCTGAGCAATTCAGTACTAATGCTATTTTTCGACCACTTGCTCAAGATATAATGATTCCAACACATGTTTTTGTTGGAGGTCCATCAGAAATTGGTTACCATATCCAAATCAAAGATTTGTATAAGGAGTTTGATTTAACTCAACCTAATGTTGTTTTTAGAATGGGTGCAACAGTAATTGAAAGGCATATTAATAAAATAATTGAGAAATACAACTTTTCAATCACGGAATTGCGCGATTTGAATAGATTGAGCTCAAAGCTTGTTGCTAGTGAAAGCGAATATAAATTGCAAGGGCATTTCAATAATATTTCTGAAATATTAGATACGATGAATACAGAGCTAAATGATTATAATAAAGAACTTGGCTCTCGAGTTCAACATCGTAAAAAATCCATAATGAAAGAATTAGAAAATATTGAGAAGATGTATATTAAATATGTCAAAAATGACAACCAACTTTTGACCAATCAATTAACTAAGACTCGAGCTTATTTATTCCCAAGTGATAAACCTCAAGAACGAATGTTTAATATCTTCCAATATCTTAACAAGTATTCATTAACTCTCCTAGATTGTATGAGAAATCTCTTAACAAAAGATCAACCAGGAAAACATGTGGTATTAAAATGTTGGATGTTTTAGTTTTTGGCCCCCATCCTGATGATGCCGAACTTGGTGCAGGTGGAGCAATAGCAAAAGCTGTTGCAGAAGGATTGAAAGTAGGCATTATTGATCTAACTGCTGGTGAAATGGGTACACTCGGTACTAAGGAAATTCGTTTGAAAGAAGCAGAAAGTGCTTCAAAAATACTTGGTGTGAAATTCAGAGAAAATCTAGGATTACCAGATGGATATATTGGTTTAGATATTTCACAAGAAGACATTTTTGCAGTAGCAAAGAAAATTCGTCAATATCAACCTAAAATTGTCTTAGCACCATATTGGGATGACAGGCACCCAGATCATGCTGCTAGTTCGGAGATAATCACTAAAGCAGCTCATTATGCAAAATTGAAAAAATTTAATCTTGAACATCCGCAACATAAAATTCAACAACTTATCTATTATGAATTAAATGGTCAATTTACTCCATCATATATTATAGATGTAAGCGACTTTTTTGAACAAAAAAAAGAAGCAATAATGAGTCATAAATCTCAATTTAAAGAGTTTTCAAAAGAATATCTTCCTTTTCCTTTAGTTGAAAGATGTGCCTATTATGGGTCATTAATTAATGCCTCTTATGGTGAGGCCTTTATGGTAAAAGGCTCGTTAAAAGTTGATAAATGGGAAGTCATTATAAATAAATGATAATTTACTATATCCGAGGATATTACGATGAAAATTGGTATAATTAATTATCCCACATTTGGTGGTAGTGGAATTGTTGGTACTGAGTTGGGATTAGAGCTTCAAAAAAGAGGACACGAAGTTCATTTTATTTCCTATCAAATACCTGAACGATTAAAACTAGAAGAGGATTACATTTTTCATGAAGTCAATATTTTATCCTATCCTCTCTTTAAGTATAAACCTTATACGATTATCTTGGCATCTCTATTGCACAAGTTAGTTAATGAACATGAATTGGACATTCTCCACGGCCATTACGCAATCCCCCATGCGACATCATTGTATCTTGCAAAATTAAGTAATGATAAAGCGAAAATTATATCGACAATTCATGGTTCTGATATGCATCTTCTAGGTCTTGATGATGCGTACAAACCGATTTTAGTTAATAGTTTAAATAATCATGATGCATTAACGACGGTATCCAAATGGATGAGACAATTCGTAGTAGACAATTACGATATGGAAAAAGATATTGATGTAATATATAATTTCGTAAACCCCAAGAAATTTTCCAACATTAAAAAACCAGTAAAAGAGGAAGTTGTTTTTTGCCATGTTTCTAACTTTAGAAAAGTCAAGCGCTCACCAGATATTGTTAAAGCATTTGCAATCGAAGCAGAGAAATATAATCATATCAGATTAGAAATGATAGGAGAAGGTCCTGAACGAGAATATTGTCGAGATTTAGCAATATCTTTAGGCATTAATGATAAGGTTGTGTTTAGAGGGAGCCTTCTTAATGTCCCTCGTGTTTTATGTTTTACTGATGTTTTTGTTATTCCCTCAGAAAAAGAAAGTTTTGGTTTGGCTGCTTTAGAAGCAATGGCTTGTAGTATACCAGTTATTTCTTCAAACGCAGGTGGTTTACCTGAAGTTGTTGAACATGAAAAGACTGGTTTTGTTATTGAACCGGGAGATATTGATGCTTTAGCGAAATATATGAACATTATGATTGAAGATGAACCTTTAAGAAAGAAATTAGGAAAAGCTTCTGCTCAACGTGCTAAGGGAGTATTCCATCCTGATAAAATCATCCCTCAATATGAATCATTATACAAGAAAGTGATTGAAAAATAAAATATTAAATGGAAACAATTATCGTTTCCATAAAGTTATTTTTGTAATTACAATGACGATTAGTGGGACACCAACTATTATTCCTCCAGCCAACCACCAAGTCCAATTTTGAGGTGCTTGCTGTGGTATATCCAAACGGGGCGTTGAAGGTACCGGTGATATTTCAAATGAAAATGCTTGTCCAATAAAAGTTTCCCATTCATTGTTATGATAGTAGGAAACATTCAAATTATTAATTCCAACAAAACCTTCTTCTGTACAATTTGCTGCAAACCAGAATGAGTGAAAAGAATCAGGTACGATTTTTGCCCAAGTGACATTAACATACCCTACATCCCAGTAGAATAAAGGTTCAGTATTATTTACATCAAGATAATAATCTGTGGAATTGTAAAAGGTCATATTATTTGAAACACCATAAACATCTGAGATATTGAATGAAGCTGTCGCATCAAAACTTATTGTAGTGTTATACATACTTTCTGTACTATTGAGTGCATTTCTAAATACAACTGTAGTATTTACAAATTGCCCTACATAAGGATTAATTATATCAGGTGCCATATATACTATTACATTATTTAATGGCGTCTCAGCAGTAGCTGTTCCCACACCATTTACAAACAATAGTATTGTAATTGCGATCGTTGCTGTGATAGGTAATAGTTTCTTATACTTCAAGGCTAATTCTCACCAGATTAAGTCAAATGAGTTGGTTTTTCACACATTAATAAATGATTCGAAGTAATAGAAAATTACTTCTTAATAATTATTATTTAAGTTCAAGTATAATTCAAAAAGAGTTAAACATTAAGAGAATTAGTTGCTAATTTTGATAAAATAGCACTAAATCAAAGATGTAACTAAAAAAGACCCCTTTCGAAGTTTTTTTATAGTGTGTGTTTAATTTGTTGTATAGCAAATAATATGTAGGTATGATTTATCGTTTAATACCACAATCAACTTATACCTAAATACAAACAATATTATTGTCAAAAAAACATTGACCTATTAATCCTCAGAAGGTGTAAAATTGCAGCGCAAAGATGAACAAGTTTCAAGAGAAGATTTACTCTCAGTAATCGGTTTCGGATCGGCTGGTGGAAGAAACACTGAGCTAAATAACTTACTAAAAGAATTGGAATCATCTGTTCCAGAGATCGAAGCAGCAGCCGTAGTTAGTGTTGAAGGTTTACCCATTGCTTCTGCATTGCCTCGAGACATAGAAGAAACCCGATTAGCCGCTATGACAGCAGCAATGTTGTCCTTAGGTGAAAGAGTTATTGAGGAAATGAAAAAAGGTCATATTGAAAGAGTTTTCATTGAAGGTTCAGAGGGGACAATCATTTCAATGAACGCAGGTCCAAATGCTGTTTTAACAGTTAGTTCACGAAAAGATGCTAAACTTGGTTTAATCTTCCTCGAAATGGGCAGAGCAGCAAGAAAAATAGCTGATATTTTATAATTCATTATTTGAGACCAACTCTGCTGTTCATTTTCAGCAGATAACTTTTCTTTTGTTATTTTTTAATTATAATTTGATTTTATACTCAAAAGAGTACTATTGATGAAAGGAAATCAAGTAGAATTATCATTATTTTGTTTTTCTCGTTGAATTCTTCAGAATAACTATTTTTTTGCCAAAATTGATGGAAAATGAGATAGTAAAAGATATAGCAGCTATACAACAAGAAATATATGAGTAAGTAGGTAAAAAAGCACTTGTAAAGCGGTTGTTGGCAGTTTATGAAAATCAAAAATCCTATCTATGCAATTTATGAGAAAAGATTATGGAAGCAAGTTAGGAAATATCCAAAACCACAACATATTGGTGTTATATTAGACGGAAATAGAAGATTTGCTCGAAAAAAGGGTTTAGATGCTAAAGAAGGACATGTGTTCGGAGCACAAAAAGTAGAGGAACTACTTAACTGGTCATGGAAAATTGGAATCAAGATTATTACAATCTACGCATTCTCTACAGAAAATTTCTCAAGAGCTCCAGAAGAAGTAAAACGCATTATGGAATTATTAGTTGAAAAATTACACCGATTGAAGAACGAACCCTTAATTGTTAAAAATAAAGTAAAAGTAAAGGTTATTGGTCGTAGAGAAACTCTGCCAGATAAAATCAATAAATTAATTGATGAAATTGAAGAGAGTACGAAAGATTACGATAATTTTCAGCTAAACATAGCAATTAGTTATGGGGGAAGAGCAGAAATAGTTGACGCTGTTAAAAAAGTAATCGAAAAAGTACAGAAGAATGAGTTATCTTTAGAAGAAGTAGATGAAAAATTAATTGGCGAACATCTTTACACGAAAGGTTTGCCAGACCCTGATCTTATTATCAGAACATCCGGTGAAGAAAGGTTAAGTGGATTCTTACTATGGCAAAGTGCTTATTCGGAATTATACTTTACCGATATATACTGGCCTGCATTCCGAAAAATCGATCTTTGGCGTGCAATAAGAATTTATCAGCAACGAGAAAGAAGGTATGGAAAGTAACCTTCAGTTTGTAAAATGGTGAAGATAATGGTGTTAAATAGAGTTGGTAAAGCCTTACGAATAATATCCGATGAAGATAAAAAGAAAATTGCCGTAGTTATAGATGGTCCTACAATCCTTCCTGATTTCCCTTTTTCGAAAATGAAATCATTAAGGAAATCTCTAAATCAAATTGGCATAGTCAGAACTGGCAAAATAATCACTGATACTCAAATTAGTCAAAAAGATTCAGAGTTATTGAAAGCACAAGGATTTAGCGAAGAAATTGTTGGCAGTGATGTAGATATTCATGTCTCTATTCGCGCATTAGAGATGATGAATAATGAAGGAATAGACATAGTTGCAGTTGGAACAGCAGATACAAATCTTTTTCCTATTCTATCTCAAATAAAACATAAAAAAAGTCTTATAGTAATAATTTGGGAAAAAGATATTACTCCGGCTATTGAGTCAATTGCTGATATAATTCTAACATTGGATCTACTCAAGTAAGTAATACTCGAACGTGTTGATTCTATTATGGAAAATAACAAAAATGAAGTTGGAATTGAATATCCGTTTTATTTTAGAGAAAGTGAAAATCTTCAGATAATTGCAACAGATTTCGAGAACGGTATTTTCATCGCTATTTCCCATGTAGGAGCAAATAAATTAGGAACAACTGCGCTTTCTCTACCTGTTGATACAAGTTTAGGCCTCTCAAGTGAAAGAAGATATTCCGATTCACCTTCAGGGAGAAGAGGATTGACAAGTGCAACTGTTATAGGTTCAAGGAACGAAATTTATACTAAAGCTCTAGCTGAAAAGGTAGCAATAGCTACGAGTAAAATTGTTTACTTGTCAACTAATTTTAAAGAGCAAAATGAAAATTTGTTTACAGAGGCAATCACTCTTGTGGATGATCTTTTGAAACAATTTTTTGAAACAGACAAACTTTAAAAATGGAAAATTATGCCCAAAGGGATTTTTATATAAAGGGTAAGGATAATAAATGTCTAAATATGCACATTTAGATAAGAATAAAAGATTAAATGTATCAATCTTAAATAGTAGTGCGTACTTAATGGAGAAAAACTAAAATGTCTATGAAATTTTATTTAGTACTAGAAGATGGGACTTTAGATGAAGAAAAAGAGTTTAACCAAGAAAGTACTAGAGTAATAATTGTAGTTGATGATCAATTTAAACGAATCTTTCTATGGAAAGGGGCAAATTCAGGTATAAAGAAGAAATTCATTGGTAGTAGAGCCGCTGCCGAATTACGAAAAACCTATTATGGATTTGCATACCGATTATCAGTTGTAGAAGAGGGAGATGAAACGAATGAATTTGAGTTTACAATTAAAAGATCAAGAGGAGAAGCAACCGTTGGTGTTGTTGAAGAAACTACTCGCGGAATTCCAACTAGCCCATCAACAATGGGATTAGAGCAGAATGTTGAATTTAAATTGAGAGGGGAAGAACCAGGTAAAAGGATAATTTATACTGATAAAGATAAAGCAGGAGCAAACCAATTCGCTGGTTCACGAGCAGAATCAGAAGGCAAAGGAACATCAAATGGTCCTAGAGCAAAGAGACCTGATCCTCAACCTCAAGGTCAAAAACAACCTCAAAGACAAAGAACTATTTTAAGTGAAATGATGAGTAGTGGTGAAGAACCTCAAATGATTCGACCAGCACCAATTCAAGCAAAAAAGCCAGTAGCGAAAACTGCTGAAATGATTACCCCTCCACCTACTCCAACACAAACATCAGCACCACCCCCACAACCGGCTTCACAAAAAATGACGGAAGAAATAGATCCAACTTATGCATTCAAAATCATTAAAGAGTTAGGAGTACCAGCAGGGTATGAAAGAGATCTAGTAATTGTTGGAACTGGCGTTTACAAACAACAAGGAACTGAATTTCTTGTTCCTCCTAATCCACCTGAAGGAGTATTCTTAGCACCTGATCGTGTTCCAAGAATTGTCATAGAAAATGGTGTAGTTAAAGTTGTCGAAGTATTAAAGAAGCTTGAAAAACAAGTAAAGAAAAAGGAAGAAGATGTACAATTTGACCAAGGTATAGAAGATTTGATGAGTACATTCCAAATAGAAATAGAGTAAAGGAAAAAATAATAAAAGAAATTTGAGAGTGAGAAATTATGTCAATAAAAATTCCACCTGAAAAAGCAAAAGAGCTTGTAGCAGTATTACAGCAAATAACCGCAGAAACTCAACTAGGAGCTCTAGCAATTGTTTCAGAAGCAGGAGAAAGAGTTGCTTTCTTTGCACAAAACAAAGAAATCGACCCTGTAGAACTCTCTGCAATGGCAGCTGCTCTTGTTTCCACGAGTAAGCTCTATCTTGATCGGTTGGCATTTAGTCCTCTTCAAGACATTATCCTTAGAGGAGCAAATGGTTTTATGGTAATGAAAGATCTTGGTAGATTTTATTTAATTGGCGGATCTACTGATCAGAAATCAATGCCACTAACAGTAAAAAGCTTGTCTACTCATGCTCCAACGCTATCACAAATAATGGGTTCTGTCCCGTCTTCATAATCTGGTGAAAAAACAATTACTTGTGCTTTGGGAAATATTCCCTCAGTCACATCTATTTCTCCTTTTTTAATTAGACAACATTTATTTGTGTAAATTTTTTTATAATGATAAGTTTATGTTGTCTATAGAAGGGATAACAAGAAAGAGAAAGAAGAGATCCAGAGGAGTTACAGGAATTGAATCCATCCAAGATTAAAAAAATACAATTTATTAAAGATCCAATCCATGGGTATATTTTCATAGATGATTTAGTAAGAGAACTTATAGATACTAGATATTTTCAGCGATTAAGAAGAATAAAACAACTCTCAGGATCGGAATATGTTTATCCAGGAGCAAATCATACTCGTTTCGAGCATTCTCTTGGAGTTAGCTATTTAGGAGAAAAAATGGCTCGTTCAATTACTAACGATGAAAACGTAACTCTTTCTGAAAAGGATATTAATTACGTAAAAATTGCTGGTTTATTACATGACATAGGTCATGGTCCTTTCTCACATACATTTGAAGCACTTCTATCTAAAGCAGACAAACATCACGAGGATCTTTCAAGATGGATTATTCAAAAAAGTGAAATCGCTGACATCCTGAAAACTAATGGAGTGAATGTTGATATTGTAACAGGGTTAATCAATGGAAATAAGACTATTAAAGGCAAGGGGTATCTGAATCAGATTATTTCGGGCGCTTGTGATGTAGATAAAATGGATTTCATTGTTCGAGATTCCTATCATACAGGAGCAGAATATGGTCAAGTAGATATTATGAGAATACTCTATACAATGGGTGTATTTGAAGGAAATTTAGCAGTAAATTATTCAGCCTTACCTGCATTTGAAGCGTTTCTTATCGCTCGAGTAGAATCCTTTAGAACAATTTATTTCCACAAGGTTTCGAGGGCATCTCAACTTATGATCGTTCGTGCTATGGAATTAGCTGAAAAAGAGCTTGGTTTACTAGATTTCAAAACACCTGAAGATTATCTAAAATTAGATGATTTTACAGTTTGGACTAAGCTATTAGAGAGTAAATCATCTAAAAAAATAATGAAGAAATTAGCTGATAGAAAACTCCTGAAGGTTGCTTTTGAAAGGGAATTTATGACAAGAGATGAATTTTTACAATCAACTTTAATCAAAGAAGATTATCGTCAAAGATTGATTGAGGAAATTGCTAATAAAGCGAAACTAAAAGCAGAAGACATATTCATCGATATTCCAACACTCCCTAGTGTTCCTTATTCTCATTCAATAGATTTGCCAGCTTATGAAGTGCCTATGTTTAGAAGAGATGGAGTAAGTCAAGAGAAAAAAGAAGTCAAAATTAGAAACGTATCAAGAATATTCGAATCCCTAATGGGTATGCTGTATATTTTTAGAGTTTATTCATTTGAAGAAAATAGAGAACAAGTGAGAAAGGCAGCAATAGAGGTTTTTGGTGAAAAGTCAATTGGAACTCAAATATCATTTTGAGTAGGTGTAAATGAAATGTCAAACAAAACAAACGAGGATGGAATTAAAGCAATTGCAGAAGCATTACGTGCAGGTGGCACTTTACTAAGTACAGCTTGTCCCGTATGTGATTCTCCCTTAATAAGGATCAATGATAAAATTTACTGTAAAGTGTGCAATAAAGAAGTGATGATTTACAAAGATGAAAGTGAATTGCCGAAAGAAGTACAAAGAGCTCTTAAAAAGAATGCTGCATCCACTGGTGATTCAAATGAATCTAAGGTTCAGCAAACTATTAATAAAAAAATTGAAGCACTAAGAAAAAGACTTGAGGAAGCAGATGACCCAGATGAAATAATCAAGCTTTCAGATGCAATTGAAAAATTGCATGCAACGTTAACAAAAATAAGAGACGAATAATAAAAATTGAAAATCAGTCTTCTGGTTGATATTTCATTTTTATTATCTCAAGTATTTCTTTAGCCATTTTCTTTCCTATCCCTTTAAGCTCTTGAAGTTCTTCAGCAGAAGCATTGAAGAAATTTTCCAGAGAATCAAATTTTTTCAAAATACGTCTGGCAAGAACAGTGTTTATTTTTGGGAATCCAGCAACAATAAACTCTAACAATAATGCAGGATCAGTAGGAGCTTTTTCATTTCGAATTAAAGGAGTTTTATCAGATTGTAATTGTTCTCTTTTTGCAATATTTCGTAAAAATCTTGCAGTATCCTTTGGGTTTCTACTCCAAATTAAACCAATGTCAAAATTAATCACAATAGATGAAATTGCACCTCTAATTGCTTCAGGATTCAAGGCTCTATGACCGTATAATGTTTCTCCTTCGATTATTAAAATTGGTTTTTCATAGTTTCTTTTGAGAGCAATTAATTGAGGAAAGAGACGACCGTCAATAATACTTTGACTTAAATCTGCAACATCTTTTCTTTCGACACCAACACGAGAACTTAGAATATAATCAGCAATCTCCAGCTGTTGTAAATCTATTTTTACTCCTAGTTCAGTTAATTCCTTTGCAATACCTGATTTTGATTCTCGAGTGTCAACAAAAATTTTAATTTGTTGATCTTTTGTTGGTTTATCGTCAGGGGTTGTTTTAAAATCTAGCAATGCAGAGAATTCATTTTCTGAAGGTTCAATTATTTCTGTAATTTCTCCAGTTTCAGCTTCAACCTCCAACTTGCTTAATGCTTCATCAGAGAAAATTGAAAGGTCATCAAGTCCCCCCTCATCTAATACTTTGTCTTCCTCTATTGGTTTTTCATCATTAGAAGATGAAGCTGCAGCGAAGAAATCTTCCATTGTTCTTTGTTGCAAATCAATTTGAGGTTTACGTATTTTCTCTAAATCTCTAAGATTTCTTTTCATTTGTCTTTCTTTATGTCTTGCAGCCCAGAAATACCCTTCATCACGAGTTCCTTTCGTTATTAGCACTACAACTCTACCAGCTCTATTCCTACCCGTTCTTCCTCTACGTTGAATATTCCTTATCGCTGAAGGCACACAATCATAAAAAGTGACTAAATCACATTCAGATATATCTAAGCCTTCCTCACCAACACTGGTTGCAACTAAGCAGTTTAATTCGCCATCACGGAATTGTTGCATTATTTCGAGTTGCTTCTTTTGAGAGAAACCTTTATCACCAGATTTTGAAGCTTGTCCAACAAATCTAGAAGCTTTAACACCTTTCAATTTATTCAAAGTATCTGCCAGCAATTTTGCTGAATTTCTATATTGAGTGAAAACCAATATTCTCGAATCAGGACTTGTAGTAATAGATTCTTGAACGATCTTTTCCAATTCAGGGATTTTAGGATGCTCTAAACCTTCTTCCCGGATTTGATGTGAAACATCATATGCGACAACCAGCGCATCCTCATTTATCAAATTTATCAGAGTGCGAGTTGCTTTTGACCCTTTAGCTTCTTTTCTCATTTTATCAAAATATTTGAGCAATGAGCTAATGCTTTGTGTTTCCAATAGCTCTAAAGCATGTGTTAATCTAATAGAAGAACCAACTAAGCCTAATGCAAGATAAAGTTCAGAAGGGTCTTCGGTCTGATCAAACTGTTTTGTTATAATTGGAGGAAGCTGAAGTAAATCGCGGCGTTTAATATTTACTCCAGATGTTTTTATCCAACCTAGTCGTTTCAATTCCTTTAGCTTTCTTGACAGAGAGCCTTCAAGAAGTGATTTGATCCTTAGAAATTTTTTCGGAAGTTCAACGTGAATCCAATCCACATCAGTTTTTTGAACGTAAGGTTGAACATCTTTTGAAGTGTCTAATCGGGTCTCAACATTTCTTATTGAAAGATTTTCACAAACATGATTGATTTTTTCTTTATCAGAACCAGGAGAAGCCGTTATCGCAAAAATAAGTTTGTTTTTTGCTTTTCTCATATATTGTTTAGCAACATAAACATAAGCGTACTCTCCAACTGCACGATGGGCCTCATCAACACCCAGCAATGAACATCTAGACAAGTTCAAGCGCTCAGCTAGTAAATCGTTCTCAACTACTTGTGGTGTGGCAATTATTATTTGCCCTTGTTTCCAAATTTTTCTTCGTTTTTCTGGAGCAGTTGAACCTGAGAGCATCACAATTTCTTCATCTATTATATTGAAGACTTTTTGGAATGTTTTGAGATGCTGTTCAACTAAGGGTTTTGTTGGTGCCATAATAAGAATAAAAGAATCTGGATGTTGTTCCATTCTTCTTGCAGTAAGTAAAGCTAGAATAATCGTTTTTCCTAAACCGGTAGGTAGAACAACTAGAGTATTATTTGAGAGACTACTCGCAAAAATCGTTTGTTGGTAAAGACGAGCTTCAATGGTGCCCGGTTTCAGATATTTATGTTCTACGAACTTCTTTTCACTCATTATTTTGATTCCTACAATATTTTACTCTTGAAATCATTGATTGTGGGATAGTTTAAAGTATTCTACAGGGAGATAACCAAAAGTAAATTACAAAAGTTTTATGTTCATTGCGATAAGTCTTTGTTGTGTTTCACATGAGAACAAACAAATTTTAAAAGAATTAAGAAATATAATAATTGCAATAGGAGCAACCGCAATATGGCAACTAAAATAGATGAAAGCAACATAGAATCTAAAAAGATGATTAAACTTGAAGAAAGAAAAGAATATCTCTCCTATTATTTGCAGCAACGTAAAGTAATTTTGTCTATACTAATTTCAATGTATGTTGTTCTGAATGTAATTGCTTCAATATTGACAACCTACTATCATTTTGTCAGTATATTTCTCTATGTAGGATTAATTATGTTAGTAATTATTTCTGGAATCATTGTAACAATAGTTTACGAAGGCGATTATTTTATAGCATTTCTGAGTTCAATTGTTATTGGAGTAATTCCAACTATCGAACTAATAATCGGTTTAGCAATTGCTAATCTTTATGGAGTAAATCTAATTTTAGTTGTTATTTCATTGATCCTATCTGTATGCTTGATATTTGTTCCATCTGTTTTAGTTCATTATAAATTAAAGAAGAGCAATATCAACAATAAGGAAGAACAGGAGTAGAGAAAAAATGACTGAAAAAAACGAAACCACAATTATTGAGAGACTTAAAGATCCTTATTCAATGTACAGTTTTTTGACTTTAATCAGTTATATTATTATGATAATACTATATTTTGTTTTACCAGTTATAAAATCATATAATAATGAAACTAAAACAGTAGCATATTATTATTGGAACGGCAACTTTCAAGAATTCGATTTATTGTCCGGGGATTTGGTTTCAACAGGAGTTTATGAAACGCTTCCTGTTGATGCACATTATATATTGATAATCAGTATTTTCTTGCTTATGGCTTTATCAATTGCACAGATAGCAACGATAATTTTCAGTAAAAAATTAACGAAAAAGAGTTTCCTCAACATCTTTATCATTCCTACCTTTTTGTTCAACTCACTATTGCTTTTCGGTTTTTTTTCATTTTTTCATTGGATACGAACAAGATCGTCGAATGATTTGACTTTTAATATGGTGACGCCGTTAATCTATATTTTATTTATTGGAATATTGCTAACATTAGTAGTAGTGATTTATGCGGCGATTCTGACGATAGCCGAAAAAAGGAAAGATAGCAGAAGAAGTCAACTCAGCTAAACAAAATCAAATAAGCTTTTTTGTCCTTTCATTTCGGACTTTTCTTCGCTTAAATTAACATACAAGCCAATCAATGAAGATAGATTTGTTGTATAATATGTTGCACCATTTTTTAAAACAAGGATAGTGCCTTTTACACCCACAATTTCTCCATTTAGCTCAAATGCATCATTTGCTATTTTCTTCACCAATGGTCGTGCACTAATTTTAGGTATATTTCCATGATAAGAATTGAGATAAGTAATTTCTTCAAGCTTATTTCTAGGCAAGAGTATTTCTGATTTCATTGAACTATAAATTTCATCAATTGCTCTATGCAGTTCCTCATGAATTTTATTCTTTCCAATAGACTTTCCGAGGAATTTCATTTTTTGAGTTATCCGAACAGCTAAAGGTAAAGACAATTTTAGACCAATCTGGTGTTCTAAAGCACGAGGAGCAAGTCCAACTCCTTCAGCAATACAAATTCCAGCATCGCTTCCTTGACCTAACCAGCGTCTAAGAGAATTCGTTGATGAACCAACTTTAATCTTACCAGCAATATGGGTCAAGTATACACACGCGGTTGTTTTCCAACAATGATCTTTTGCTTCATTACTTGACGGATGGCAGAAATCTCCTTGGCAGCTAGCACGACAAATGTAAAATTCGTTAAATGAACATGATTGACGTTGCATTCTATTGCTCTCAACCAATTCACTTGTTGGACAGGGAAGATGTTCACCATTTGTTGAACTGAAACCAACACAAAATTTTTTCTTAGGTTCACTCACTCGAATATTGAGATAATTTCCGGGAGTAAGATCATAAACTCGTTCTTTTCCATTTTTTTCATCATCAACGTAAAGAATGAATGCACCTGGTTTTGGTTTTAATTTCCACCCAACATGAACAACGAACTTTAACACACAAACAACATTCCTGATTTTTCCACTTAAATGTGCCATCCATTCATTTAAAATAATTGCTTCCCATAACATAAATAAGAAAGTATAGTTCAAAATAAAGTTTAATTTGGTGTATATGGATGGTTCAAACAGTAATAATGTGTCATGGTGACTGTGATGGGATAACATCAGGAGCAATTGCATTAGCAGCAAATCCTGGTTCAAGGATATGGTTAACAAATCCAATAAGATTAGATGATGATTTGAGAAAAATTCGAGATATACCTGAACGAATAATTATAACAGATATTGCCTTGAATGATAGATCAATTAAAAAAATTTTTGCTGAAATGGAACGATTAACGAAATTAGGTGTTGAAATTATTTATATCGACCATCATCCTTTACCTAAAGGAATGCACTATAATAATATTCCTGCTACAACAGTGGTTCATCGAGAGGAGGGATGTGCAGCAGAATTAGCCTATCTTCATTTTGAGAAGAAATTAGGATGGGAACATAAAATCCTCGCTGCAATTGGTGCAGTAGGAGACTACGCGATGGATTCTGTCTTTGCAAAAGAAGTATTACGTGATTTTGATGCAAGAAGCATCGCATTTCAAGCGGCAATAATTGTACAGGCATTGGGTGAAATTCCAACTTCTGATGATTTGAATATGAAAAAAAGTATTATTGAAAGGTTAGCATTAGGAATGTTACCTAGCGATTTAAACAATCTCGTAGAAAAGGCATTACGAGGTTCTGTTGTTGAAAGAGCAGTTAGAGAATATGTTCACGAGCATGCAGAAAGTAAAAAGAATTTGGGTTATATTTTAGATATTCCAACAGGAGGAGGATTCAATGGAAAAGGAGCATTATTTGCTGCTTCAGTTAAAGACAAAGCTGTCGGTGTTTGTGGAAATACTAAAGGAAAAAAAATATCCATATCCATTAGACGCAGAGATGAAAATGTAGACCTTAATCTTGCTACAAGGAAAGCTGCAAAAGAAGCAAAAGGAACAGGCGGAGGTCATCCAGCAGCTTCGGGTGCAACAATTAAGTATGAAAACTGGGATAAATTTCTTAGCTTGCTAGACTATGAAATCCAGAAGCAATTGAAATAGTAGGGTAGAAAATTGATCACTCATATACTTAATAACACAAGAGAATTACAAAAAACACTATCAAATTGGCTTGATGAAAACTATGATGAGAAATTATTAGAGAATCAGAGAGTTTTTATTAAACCAAATATGGGGTACCCAAAACCAGCACCATTTACTACATCAATTGATATTATTACTAGTACGATAAAAGTTCTAGCAAATGCTCATGCAGAAGAAATAACAATTGCAGAAGGATCTACTAGCAAATCATCAGCGATAGATAATTTTCGGATAACAGGTCTTATCGATGCGCTAGAGGAATATGATGTGAATTTCATCGATATTGATACTTACGAGAATTCAGAAGTTGTCTTAGATTCAGGTGTAAAACACTATCTCCCCAAGTATTTGCAACAAATGAATCTAAGAATTTCTATGCCAGTAATCAAATTTTATGACGACGATGAAGGAAATACTTTTCTTTCAAATGCAATAAAGAATTTCTTTGGCCTCCCTCAAAAGAAAATGTACAAAATGAATGAAGATTCGTATAAGAGAGATAAACTACACAAAGATTTACATAAATCTGTTGCAGAAATCTTTCAAGCAGTGCAAAAGTTTGCTCCTTTTGATTTATACATTTGTGATGGGCTTAACATACTACGTGGAGAAGCTGAACATGGACAATCAGAAAAATGGGGCAAAATTCTCTTCTCAGATGATGCTATAAATGTGGACCTGAAAGTTCTTGAAATTTTGAATAAAAAGCAACCTCGATACTTTGAGCATTTACTTGAAAGCAAAAAATAAAGAGAAAGAATGACAACCAAATATTAGTTGTAAATCATTTTTATTAGCCAGCAGTTAAGGATAATAAATGTGGACCTGAAGCGTCATTTCCTGGGTCTACGAAAGTTATGAATTGAATATATTTGTAATAATCGAGATAGAATCCTGCTGTATGGGTATGAATGGGTTGACCTGGTGAATCAGATTGATAACCCAAATCGATTTCTGTTATCAATCCACTTGGAGCAGAGATACAAACATCTCCTGGGTTTGAGTTATACCACCAATCATCAATATATTCGTGACCCATCTCCCAAATAGAGGAGGTGCCATCTGTATACGTAATATTAAGAGTTAATGCAGTTGCTCCTACTGGAAACTCATCACCCCATGACCCGGCTAATCCTAAAAGAAAGAACTTTCTAGCTTTGAAAGGATTACTCGTTCTATTTATTTGTTGAACAGTTGGTTGTCCGGTTAAATTACCATTTGTTGAATGAAAAATAACTATTTTACCTGTAATATAAAATGGCACATAGGATGTTTCATTTATTACTGGCAAATAAACAGATTGACCTTCAAACAAAGGACCAAATTCATCTCCACCATTAGTATTATAATTATTTGAAGGCCAACCAGGTACATCAATTGATCCTTCTAAACCCCATGCTTGTAAATCAAAAGACTCAAAATCAGACAATAGGTCAGAGAAATCAGCCTCATCATTTAGCAATTTCCAATTGCTAATATAGGCATACTTTTGCCCTTTGTATTCGATTTCTAACCTATAATACGTTTGTTCAGCTATGGACAACACAATTTGATCGGTTCCATTAACAATCATTTCCTTTGGGCTTGAAGGAGCGACCATATTATCATTAGGATTTTTCAGACCCCAAGCTTCGTGTCTAGTCCATTGACTTTGAGTACCAAGGAGACCTTTTGGAACAGACCAAACATGAATATTCAAAATCTCAATATTGTTTGTTCCGCCATTTGTAACTATAATTTTGATCTCATCGTATCTCGAATCTTTGTCTGTATCTCTAACGCTTTTCACAAAAGCAAAGAGCTGTGTATTATTAAAATATGGGATGACTACAAAGTAGACTAATGCAATTGATGAAACAGTTAAAGCTATAAGTAAAATAGTTGCAATAACAGGACTTATTGCTTTTCTTTTTCTAATAATTTTTTTCAATGTTTTAAGCATAAGGGGGTCACCATTAGACTTTGGGATATGATATTTTAAACATTATTAGATTACACTATTATTATATTTACTACTAAAATAAATCCTTTCGCCTTGAGGTATATAAAAAAAAAGAAGATTATTTTTGAGCTCGCTAATGAATTTCAAGCTCAAAAAAGCTATTTATCCAAAGGTTAACGATAGTAAATGTGGACCAGAGTCATCATTGTCAGGATCTGTAAAGGTAATTGATTTGACGTATTTAAAGTAATCAAAGTAGAAACGCGTTGAATGAGTATGAATATGTGCTCCTGAGCTACTTCCCTCTATTTGCCTTCCTAAATCTAATTCAGTTATCTTACCACCAGGTGCTGAAATACAAACACCTCCTGGATTAGAACCATAATACCAATCATCGATATAATCATGACCCAGAAGAAAAGAAACATACGTATTGTCAGTATATTCAAATGTAACATTCAGAGCCCAACTAGATGCAGGAAACTCATCACCCCATGACCCAGTTAATCCCAAGATAAAGAATTTTTTAGCTCTAAAAGGTGTAGAAGAGAAATCTATTTTCTGTTGAGGTTCTCTAACAAAATCAGCATTATCAGATGGAAAAATGACAATCTCATTAGTTACCAAAAAGGGAATATATTGTGTTTCATTTAATACTGGCAAGAGATTTATTGACTGATTAACCAATTGATAATCACCAGTATCGTCAGTATAATAATTATTTGGGTTATTTTCTTCATCATCAACTGTACCACCAAAACCAGCAGCAGTTAAATTAAAAGTTTCAAAACCAGAAAGCAAATCACTTAAATCTAGAAAGTCTTCACTTACTCTGACCCAGTCAGTTACAAGTGCATTTTTCATCCCAAGATATTCGATTTCCAATCTAAAATATGTTATCTCATAAATAGATAAACCAATTTGCGAGGTTCCACTTAGTTTCACAAAATCAACTTCAGATGGTTGAATAAGCGATTCTGTTGGAGTATCAAATGTCCATCCTGTATGAGAAAGCCAAAGAGCTTGGTTTTGAATTTCAGTTTGAGCACAGGTCCAAATAGTTATTTGTGTAATATTGATATTTTTGGTTCCAGAGTTAACAAACTGAATTTCTATTTGATTATATAATGAATCCCTATCTGTATCAGATATTTTTACTACGCTAGCATCAAGTTTAGTTGTATTGAATATTGGAACAACAACAAAATAAACAATTGCTGCTGCTGCAACTGTAAGCGCTATTAATAATATTGTAGCAACAACTGGACTTATTGCTTTTCTTCGAGTGTAGAGTCTTTTTATCTTCTTGATCATTTATAGATACCACCAATAAATTAGCATAATCGTTTATAGCAGTTCGTTCTATAAATATATTACACACTACTTCAAAATAAACTCTTCTAATAATGATAGTGTCTTGATGTAAAAACTTCTGAATAAAAATTCATTTTTCTGCAATTATGAATAAATTGTGCAATGACTTTTTACTGGAAACGATTCTTAAATTTGCGTTTAGAATTAAATCTTCTAATTCTTGTTTCTCGAATAGATAGTAATATCTCATTATTTTTGTTTTGTCAGGCATTGTCCATGGAACAAGAACGTCCTTTTCTCCTTGATCAATGATTTCCTTCAAATCTTCCTTTTCAAATCTAGGATGAGTTCTTAACCAGCAACTTACGAGCACACGTCCCTTACTTTGCATTATTCGAACAACTTCTTGAAGAGCTTGTTTTCTTTTCTCTTGACTATCCAAATGGTGAAAAACAGCTATCATTACAATGCGATTAAAAGATTCATCCTTAAAAGGTAAAGAATCAATATCAGCATTAATTACACCTGATAGAAGTTCTGTTACAGAAGAGAGCTCATTTTTTAATGCTGTTTTCAAAATGTTAAAGGAGATATCCATGCCAATAGTGTCTATTCCTTTTTCCAAAAATATTCTTGAATGACGTCCATTTCCACAACCTAAATCTAACGCTAGATTGTTTGTGTCTATTGTATCAATAAACTCCGTAACATCCCCCCACGGTGCTTTTCTTTTAGTATCAAAACTTACAGCAATCTGATCATACACTTTTGAGATGGGTTGATATTCTTTTGATTTTTCTTCGGGA
Source organism: Candidatus Heimdallarchaeota archaeon (assembly GCA_030614005.1). Lineage (GTDB taxonomy): Archaea > Asgardarchaeota > Heimdallarchaeia > JABLTI01 > JABLTI01 > JABLTI01. The sequence continues at coordinate 48,469 of JAUWKS010000017.1, forward strand.
GGAGTCATTTGTAACATGAAAACCTTAGCAATGTTCATTTTAAATTATTTGTTGTTAAAAGGGTGTAAATTACATTTGATATAAAACAATATACTTAAGTTACTTTTTCCATAGTCTTACTTGGCAATGATGTGACGTACGGTCTCGCTAGTCTGTGCTGACAATGATCGAAATCTGGGGTAACTGAGCCATTATTACATTTTGAGAACAATCAAATAACAGTAGAAAAAATAATAACCTAACTTTACTAATTAATTTTTAATCTAAAATACGAAGAGCTGATTATCATTGGCAAAACCTTTCAAAGTAATTCAAGTCGGATTTGGACCCATGGGTCAATTAGTAACAAAATTGCTTTTAAAACGAAAAAATATCGAACTAGTTGGAATTATTGATATAGCCAAAGAATTTCAAGAAAAGAAAATTAGTGAATTTTTGGGTGCAGATATAGACTCTGATCTTAATGTCACTTCTGATCTTGAACGGGTTCTAACTAAGGATATTGATGTGGTGATTATTGCTACCTCATCGTTCTTTGAAAAAATTGCTCCAATGATACTTGAAATTGTAGGCGTTGGAGTAAATGTTATTTCACTTTGTGAACAATTGGCTTATCCTTTTGACTTTCATCCTGAACTTTCGAAAAAAGTCAATACTGCTGCTAAGAAACAAAATGCAACCGTTGTTGGTACTGGTATTAACCCCGGTTACTTAATGGAGCTTTTACCTATTATGTTAACTGCACCTTGTGAGGTAGTAGAAAAAATAACTATTACACGAATGATGAATTCAAGTAAGAGAAGAATACCATTCCAAGTGAAAATAGGTACCGGATTAAATGAAGAAAAATTCGAGAAAAAAATGTCCGAAAAGAAAATCACATGCCATGTTGGTCTTGAAGAATCTATGCAAATGATTAATGCTGCTTTGGGTCTTGAACTTGATGAATTCATTGAATTACCTCCTAAAGCAATGATCGCTGAAAAACCATTTGTTTATGATAATATTGAAGTTCCAAAGGGACATGTTTGTGGTTTACATAGTCAAGGCATAGCCAAAAAAGACGGGAAAGAAATTTTGAAGCTTGATTTCATTGCTTATTCAGGTGATCACGAAGAATTTGATAGTATTGAAATCATTGGAATACCAAACATTAAGCAAATAATCAAAGGCGGAGTTCATGGTGATGTTGGAACGGCTTCAATGGTTGTCAATTTAATCCCCAAAGTAGTAAAAGCAAGGAGTGGATTACTTACAATGATAGATTTACCTGTTCCTTGTAACACTGCAAATATTTGGAAAGAATAATCTACTTGAATATACTTCTCTAGAGATTCGATTTCCTCTCGAGAAGATATCACTCTTTTTCAAAATTGAATCGTTGGGAGCAATTTAAATGCTAATTTAATCACAGCGGGATCTTTAAGCAACGATAAAATTATTTCAGCTTGACTATCGATGTCGCCTTTCTCTTCTATCAATTTTCCCAAGTCATTTTCAACTGCGGTTTCAAATGCTCTATTAAATGCTTCATCAGTCATTCTGTTTAGCAACCACCTAAATAGAGACATCGCTTTTAACTGATTTCTTAGAATAGCTTTCCACTGTGTATCATATTTTTTCAAAAATTTACTACTATTATTATTCTTTTGAATAGCTAACGAAGCAACTTGCCCAGCAATTATTCCTGCTAATCCACCGGTGATAACCCCTCCGCCTGTTGTTGCTTTTGTTTGCCCTGCAGCATCACCTGCAACCATAACTCCGTTTGTTGAAGTTTTTTTCATTAAACCACTTACAATCACTTCACCGCCGTATTTTTTGATAATTTTTGCTTTTTGAAATCGGTGTTTTGTGATTGGATACTTTTTCAAGAAATAATTGAGTCGAAAAACAGCATCCTTATCTCTAGTTGCTAAACCAACCTTAGCAGTATTTTCCGAAATTGGAATGATCCAGGTAAAGAATCCCGAGGAGATAAAATTGCTAAAGTACATCTCTACAAATTGAGTGTCAAGATCAGAAACATTTTCAATTAAATACTGAAATCCTGATAATCGATATTTTTTCTTAGGTGGTTGAAATCCAATGCTTTTAGCTAATCTTCCCAATCTTCCTTCAGAAATGATTACTATTGGTGCAGTCAATGATTTGATAGGGGAGGAAGGTTGTAATTTATTTTTGATTTTCATAGTTATTTTTTTGGTATTATTATTGTATTGAAGGTTAGTTACTTTGGAATTTCTTAAAATTGTTGCACCGCTGTTTTCTGCTTTTGTTGCTAAATATTGATCAAACAGTGTTCTATCCACAACTAATGCTTGTGTTGAATTTCTTTTCACAGTTAAGTTTGTACCATCTGGTGAATATATTTTCGCCCCAATTATCTTCTCACTTTGAACTATGGATTTAGGCAAGGAATCTAAACCGATTTTTTTTAGACCTGTTTTACTTATTAGTCCAGCGCAGTGATCAGGAACACCAATTGTAGCTCTTTGTTCAAGTACGATTACTTCTGCCTTATTTCTACTTGCCTGAATGGCAGCTAAGGTTCCTATTGGTCCTGCACCAACAATTGCAATATCAGTTTCCAATGAAGATTCCACCTCATTTAGTGAGAATAAATTCACGTGCTTCGTTAAAAGAAATTTGGTACAGTAGATATATTAAGTATAAATTTAAACATTGAAAAGAGTAATAAAGTGTAAATGTTTTTCTAAAATTGCGAGCGAAATAAGAATGAACGATATCAACTTTCAATACAAAATGGTAATTGTCATTAGAACTGATTTAAAAATGACCAAAGGCAAAATTGCTGCTCAGGCAAGTCATGCTGCAGTCATTTGTGTGGAAGAGGCAAAGAGAAACAAACAAAACTGGTTGAAAACTTGGTTCTATGAAGGACAAAAGAAAGTTGTTGTACAGGTTTCTTCAAAAGAGGATTTAGAATTAGTGTTTCAAAAAGCTCGCAGTAAAAATTTACCTTGTTCATTCATTAATGATGCTGGAATGACTGAACTTCCTCCTGGAACACCGACAGCTGTTGCTATTGGACCCGCACCAAATAATAATATCGATAATATTACTTCAAATTTGAAATTACTGTAGAATATCGAAACAGAAGAGGATTACAGATGAACTCAACCAATTTACGAGAAAGTCATCCAATAGAGCAGGTAATGGGAATTAAATATTATAGTTCTTTATCGGATGGGATCGGTGGTAAAATTCGTTTTTTCCCGAAAGATTTCAAGGTAGAAGAAATTTTACCTGATGGAAGAAGAATAAAATTGGATGATGAGAATTTCAGTTTAGGCGAAGATGAACCAGGGCTGTTTACCGAATTTATTCTAATAAAAAAAGACATCGAAAGTCATAGGGCACTACACAACATCTGTCGAGCATTAGGTGTGCAGAAAGAAGACATCAATGTTGCAGGTACAAAAGATAAAACGGCTCACACAGCTCAACATGCAACAATCTGGAAAGTTCCAGGAGAAAAGCTATTGGAATTGCAGCTAAGAGGAATAACGATTCGTTCTCCGAGAACAACAATTTACAAAACCTATTTAGGAAATCTCGTTGGTAATCATTTTACAATCACTATTCGAGAATGTCCAGATGAATTTGAAGAAATCCAGAGAAGAATTACTGCAATTACTAAAGAAATTGAAGAGTTTGGTGGAGTAGCTAATTATTTTGGTCATCAACGGTTTGGCTCGAAAAGACCAATTTCTCATAAAGTTGGTCGAGAGATCTTATTAGGAAATATGAAAGAAGCAATTTGGATGTATCTAACAGACATTTCTGAAAATGAACATGAAAAAACCACGAGCACAAGAAAAAAATTACTCGAGACAAATGATTATGCAACTTGTATGGCAGAATTTCCTCCTGAGATGATGTTTGAAAAAAATATTCTGCGTCATCTAACAAAATATCCAAATAATTTTCAAGGTGCTTTCAACAGCATTCCTAAGAACCTTCGAAGAATGTTCATACACGCGTATCAATCATTTATCTGGAATTCAATGTTATCAGAAAGGATGAAAAATGATGGAAATGTTCGACCTAAGAAAGACGATATCTATTTGGATAGTGGTGTAGTTCAACCAATAATTGGTTATGATACTGATCTTACGGACAATCGATTAAATGATTTTCTAAAAGAGCTATTAGAGAAAGATGGACTCACTCTTGAGCATTTTAGACTACCACATATTCCAAATATGAAATTTGCTGGAACAAACAGACGTATAGATATACGCCCTGAAAATTGGTCTGTTAATTTTGCTGAAAATGAAGGTGATAAATTTGTTAACAAGCAATTCTCCTTAAAACGAGGATCTTATGCAACAATAATTTTGAGAGAATTTATGAAAGTTTCACCTATTTACTACTAGGGAAAAACAGAGAGTGTTTTTTATAAACACTTTCTAACGAAATTCTGTTCGTATTTCTTCTCCAGTAAGAAGTTTTACTAATTTTTTTAATTCTTTTAACGTGCTTGGAAGATTTTCTTCATCATCAGCTGAAATAACAACTACCATTTCTTCTTCTATAGAAGGTTGTCCGGGTTTTGCATTACGAGTTGGTACAAAAAGAGTGTTTATCCCTGTAATCACTGCAGGTGCGAAAATCTCATCTATTATTTTTCTTTTGTTCTTTCCTTTTTCCATTATCTTTACAGATTTGTTTAATTTCCGTTCAAGTTGTTTATCAAAGTCTAAAGAACCACCGGTAAGAAATCTAGTATCACCAGGTGAAACTAATAAAATAATAAAAGTTGGTTGTTCAATAGTTTTAATGATGTTTACTTTGGATGAATGGGGATGAGCTTTTTCAAATTCAGCAGCTATTTTTGATATTTCAATATCGCTTGGAGAAACCTCTCCGTTATTAACTTTCGTTTGACAATCTTTGCAAAGCATTCCAGTTTGGGCACAAAAGGTACAAATCGCTGTTTTCATATTAAAGAGCACCAACAAATTCCTATTGAATATTGTTTATGAACACACCCTCTAGAATTTTTTTACTTATTAAATCCTCCGATATTGCATAGCTCGTTTGAGAATAACTAAAAGAAAAAATATTAAAAAATAAAGAGAAAGTGAATGTTCACTTTGATAAAATAATCTCAATCGCAGAAACGTTTGCCATCCCACCACCTTCACGGCGTTGGACTTGTTCTGTACTTGTAATAATACTTTTTACTTTAAGATCAGGCATCAATTTATTTCGAGTCAATTCTGCCACATCAACTGCGCTACTGATTGCTCGACCTCGAGCACAAATTCTGACTTCTGTAGCATTATTGTCATTAAAACAAGTCATAACAGCTAAAACGTACGTCATTGCGGGTTTATTGCCAACGAAAACAGTGTTCTTAGGTTTGGATTGTGGCTTGGCTGCAGGTGTTGGTTTCTCTTCTTTAGCTTCAGTAGGTTCTGGTTTCTTTTCTTTAGCTTCAGTAGGTTCAGGGTTCTCTTCTTTAGCTTCAGTAGGTTCAGGTTTCTCTTCTTTAGCTTTGGTAGACTTTCTTTTAGCTTTTAATTTGGTAGTTTTTTCTTTCGTTGCTTTCGTTTTTGTAGTTTTATCTTTTTTCTCAGACTTCTTTGCTTTTGATTTCTCGTCTTTGGGCATTTATAGAGTTCCTCCAAAATATCATTTTCATGACCGACTGCGTTAGTATTCATGTTAAGTAGTCACAAATATTCTCGATAACCTTTCTTAAGACTAAATAACTTAAAAATTCTTTCTAAGGAAATTAGTGAAATGTGTCGTGAGAAGCACTTTTTTAGCTATTTTATTTTTGTCAAGAGAAAAAAAAACTTTAACAGAATTTAGTTTCCGAAGGTTTAAAAGCAAAATCAGACCAAAATCAATTGATTGAAAGATCAACATTTTTGAAGACGAATCTAGAATTTTATTGTTATTTCTAGAAATAACTTCACTAAAAAATTCCTTAGTAATTGTTTTGAGTAAAACTCAGACAATCTATGAGGTGTGGGAATCTGTCTAAAGAAAAAAACTTCGAATTTAAACCAGATAAAAAACTGTTGACCAAATATTTTGTAAGTTCAATAGTTATTTTCTTTGCAGCAATACTTTTTTCGGTAGCATTTTTAGTACCGTTATCTATTGTTGAAGGCAATTCGCAAATTGGTATTATCGGATCTATTGTTATGGGAAGTATAACCGTCGCAGGATTAGGATGTGCAATGATCATTTTGCCTTTCTACTATCGTTCAATTCGATATGAATTGACAGATAAGGAAATGATTGTTCACAAGGGATTTATTCAGAAAATAATGAAAGTTGTACCATTAAGAGCGATTACCAATATTGCGGTTGTAAGAGGACCTTTAGATAGGATCATCGGAATAGGCAGAATACAAATACATACTGCCGGATATAGTACTAGTCAAGGGCCTGAAGAAAAAATCGATGGATTAATTCAATATCAGGAAATCTACGAAGCACTCAGTCAAAAAATCAAACAATTGAGACCTATGACACCCCTTGCTAGTCTTGAAGAAGAAGAAGATCTTCCTATCAAAGAACCTACAGATATCAACTTAGCTATTCTTAGCGAGCTTAAAGAAATTAAGAAGATTTTAAAGAATAAATAATTCTTTTCTGTGATTCTCTCTTAATTCCTTTTTTTTCTTTTTATGTAGTAAAAAGAAGCACTGGATATTATAATTAGAACAATTCCACTACCAATACTGAAAAACCAAATAATCCAACTTGTATCTTGTAAATCCAAATACAATTCAGAAACCAAAACTAAACTACTTCCATTAAAATACACTATTCCACCAAATGTTAATTGTATTTCATCAAGAGTTTCAAAATGGTTGTTACCTGAATCATTGATTTCTAAGAAAAATTTTACCATGTCTGGATTTTGATTATTTTTACTTGTTCCTTTGAAATTAGCAATTTTTACAATTATGTCCGTAGAGTTTGTGTAAGGATTCAATAGCGTGTATGGACTTGCATTTGTTGTTATTGGTGAAGAATAATTTACTTGTTCTGAGAGAACTTCTAAAAAATAACTCAACTTTGTTGATGCATCATTTTGATGACCAAAGAGAATATCGCGCCAATATTCTTCTCCAATTCGTTTACGAATATAAGTTGAATTTTCATTATTCACTAGTAAAGCAGTTGAAGCATAATTTGTACCGAAAAAAGTTTCTAATCCAAAATCTGTGCGTTGAGTACCATTATGAAAATATAATGAAGTTAAAGCTGTTGAAATTACAGGTTTAGTTGTCGCAAAATCATGAATATAATCCATTTCAGAAGTGTTTAATGCTGCGACATCTGGTAGAACTAACATTTGTACATCCAAGGCATCTAAGTAAGGCAAATGTCTCGAAGTAATAATTTTCACTGGAGTATGAGATTGAAGCAGCATAGCTGTAATGCCAAACAAATCGTAACAATGGTGCCCTCCAATATATTCATCATAACTTTCCCAGATTTGATCATCAATGACCCCTCCAGAATTGACAATTGGTTCTTGTGAAGCATTCAACGAATAAACGAAATTCCTTGTTTGTGGACTAAAATAAACAGCAACAGGCTCCATAACTTCCCACGAGTCATAGAGATATTGATTATTACTCTGTATCCAATTGAACAGTTGTTTTCGGTAATCTAATCCTACAGTATCAGACATTTCAGGTCCCTTTGTTTCCCAAAAATTGCCCTCAAATAAAATGTTCGCAGCAGCAAGCACAGTGGAATCTAATTGTTCATCAGCGTAATCTAAAACCCAACTAGGATGCTCAAAGTCCAGAGCTCTGTAAATTAAATTTTTTATTACGGTATAGAGCCATAACTCTTCATTCATCGCTTTTGCATCACCTTTTATTCCAAATTCATGTGCAATTGCATCTACATATTCATATAGAAAATAGGGATCCGCACCAGAATACAAACCATGTAATCCTTGAGCTAACCACAGTTCTGCAATAATTTTAATCTCTGGATTTATTCCTTTTGCGATGTTAGATACTTCTTCAAAGAATTCATTTACAATATCGATTCTAAATTGAATCCATTCTATGAATATTGGATTGCTCAAAGAAAATTCTGACTCTGTTTGTGGTGGTGAATGACCATATCTATTTTCAAATTCTGCTATAGTATAAGCATCAAAACTTCCCCAAGTATATTCATTTGTATCACTGTACCACATTTTCCAATAAGGAATATCAATATAGATTCCATCAACACCAGTTGCTGCTAATTCAGCAATAATTGAAAGATATTGGTTTCTCCACTCAGTTGCTAAAGGAGTAACCCAGGCAGATTCATCTCCTCGTTCCACCCAAAAACCTAATTCTGAACCATAAACAGCATAATTCCCTTCGAGATCTTGTTGTAACCAATCAGGATGGTCCATCAAAACAGAATGGTCTTTTCTATTTGCCTTTTCCGTTATTATTTCAAAACCGGAAATATATTCAACAACCGCCAACCCCTCTTCGTGAGCAATTTCTACTATTTGTTCTGTCGCTTCAATATAGATATCAGGATTGAAGAAAGTCTCATACAGATGAATTAAACCAATATCAAGTTCTAAAACATTAACATTTTGCTCCACCAAATCTTGAACTTTCTCGCGAACCTCTTCATCTGTCATATCTTCCCAAAAATCACCACCCGCAATCCTTGCTGATTTCAACCAGTCTGAATTAGATAGTTCTGCTGTTGTTGTAGTGGTTATAGGATACATTTCCATTGATATAGAATGATTATTCAAAGTTGGTAGGTTGATTAGAATCAGAATAATTGCTAATGTAATTGATTTTGAGGAATTCATTATACCAACTCATTTAAATCGAGAAATATTGCTTTTATTTATTGGTATTAAATAGCTCGAGAACTAATAAAAAGCTGTTTAAAGGATAACTAGATACTGACTTGCTTATCCTTGAAAACAGCTTCACGAGAAAAATAAGACATGAATTCTAAAACTAAAACTATCCTTTCAATCGTAATTATGATATCAATTTCAACACAAATTCTTACATCTACCACAGTTGAAAGTGCAGACCCTATTGAAAAATCGTACAGTCTACCGGCACAAAGTTGGTTTTTCATACTTGAGGATGAGAATGTAACTGCAAATACAGTCTTTAGTTTTGAATGGTCAAGTGATATTGAAATCCAAGGAACACCTGTTTCAGAGACCGATTATACAGATATGCAAGCAATGAGCTTGTCAGAAAGATCTTCTTACTTTGAAAGTCTATCATATATAGAGGGAAAATTCGATTCAGGTAAAGTTACTGCAAATCAGAATGGTGAAGTCTTCTTCGTATTTTTCAATTCGGACACAGTTCAAGCGAATTTAAATTTACAATTGGAATCAAATACCGGTTCTTTATCGCCAACAGTAATTGGTTTGATTTCAGCACTCGCAGCAATAATTTTTCTCAGCATAATAATATACGTAACAATGAAAATTAGGCAAAAAATGCTAAAAGAAGCTGAAGAAGAGGATGAATTAACCCCACAACAACGTTACATGCAAAATCAATGATTTCCCTTCGTGCTACAATGAAATTTTTATTAAGTAGCAGAACGTAATTACTTCATAGAGTATTTGAGTGGATAATAATATGAATACTATAAGTCTTTTCTGGGGATATTTAGTAGGAGAAGAACATCTCACAGATGAGCAGTTTGCAAGCATAGACTTTGGTGATCCTTCAATTGATACTGA
>JAUWKS010000033.1 GCA_030614005.1 Candidatus Heimdallarchaeota archaeon
AACTTTCCATCAAGCGAACCAATGAGTATTTCCAAGTCGCCATCTTTATCTAAGTCTACTAAAGTTGGGGAACCTCGTATTTCTCCCCCAGTGGTATAATGCCAGAGTAAGGATACACCAATAGCAGTAGTACTGGGTGGATCTATCTCTGGAGGTAATCCTCCGTAAATTTGATCTGTAACAATAAATGCTGTCATTATTATTATAAGAAAAAGTGGTATTGCTTTAATATTTTTCATCTTTGAACATCCTATATTAAATTTATTAACCTAGTTTCTTTTCGAAAATATAATAGGAATAACTAATACTTACATATCAAACTATTTAGTATTTTCTAAAATAGTACTTTGTGAGTTGTTAATATAATCTAAGAAACACAAAAAAAATACCTCTTTAGTAGAGATTAATTAATTAATAAAATTTTACAAGACTATTTAAGAAATATTTTATACCAAGTCTGATTAAAGCATCTTATGTTTCAGAAAGGACGAGATTATGTTATCCAATTACAAGATGGTCGAGATTTTGGATATTCACAAATAGGCAATCCCAAAGGTAAACCAATAATATTTTTCCATGGTTGGCCAGGTACGAGGCTTGATATTTCTTGTTTTCATGATGAAGCACTAAAATTAGGAGTGAAAATAATATCAATAGATCGTCCTGGGTGTGGACTTTCTACTTACCAGAACAGAAGAAAAATGAACGATTTAGTACAAGATGTAGTCGAATTACTTGATCATTTAAAAATTACAAAAATATCTGTTCTTGGTTTTTCAACGGGGGGATTTTACGCTTTAGACTTGGCAAAAGCATATCCAGAAATAATAGAAACTATTGGAATTGTAAGCGGAGTGCCTTACTATCAGTTAGAATACAAAAATAAGAATCTCCCAAGTTTGTTAAAATTAGTAAAATTCATCTCGAAATTTCCTCTTCTTGTTAGATTCATCTCAAGAATAATGACCGATACAGGGTTAAATGGTTATAAAAGAAATCCAGAGAAAGAATACAAAAGAAGTCTGAAAAAATTAACTCCAATTGATAGAGAAACTTGGGAAAAAGAAAAAATCAAGTCATGGCTTATTGAACAATATTTACCAGACTTGCAACAATCACCCAGAAGAGGAATTGCTCATGACCTTGTTTTATTAATGACTTCATTCTCTAATCAAGTAAAACGTCCTTCTGAACCTATAGTAAAATATCCTGTCTACTTTTGGCATGGAGAAGATGATACAATAATTCATCCTTTATCTTCCATTCAACAAGAAAAATTGTTTGAAAAATCCGAACTAGTACTCTATCCAAGAGAAGGACACAAAATCATTTACACTCATTTTGAAGAAATAATACAAAAAATAACCTCAAAATGAGAAGGAATTAAAGAGCTCTTCTTTACATTATAAAACAAAAATATTAATTAAAAATCAAATGAATATGAATCTATGAGCTCATTTTCATTAGAAAAAAAAGAAGATATCTCTATTGTACTCTGTGGGGCAGCAGGTCAAGGGATAAAGACTGTGGAGCAATTTTTAACACACGCTTTATTCCAAGACGGTTATAATGTTGCAACCACAAAGGAATATATGAGTAGGGTGAGAGGTGGCACAAACTCTACTGAAATACGGATTTCTTCAAACAGGGTTTCTGCTTTTGTTGATAGAATAGATATTTTTATTCCATTAAATAAAACAGCAATTGCCAGGCAAAGAAAAAGAATTACTTCTGATACCATTATTATTGGAGAACCAGAGAATATTTCAAATGAGATTGACTTAGCAAAACACAAAGTCATTGAAGTATCTTGGTCAAAAATCGCAGAAGAAATTGGAAATAAAATCTATTCTAATGTAATTGCTGCAGGTCTGATTGCTGAACTTTTCAACTTGGATAAGGAAATTGGTAGAAAATATCTCCGAGATAGGTTTGCTTCAAAAGGAGAAGAGATTATTGAGAATAATTTCAAAGCATTTAACAAAGGGTGTGAAATTGCTGATGAAATTATCAAAGAAAAAGGTTTGAAAATTGCAATTAAGAAAGATCCAAAAAATAGCAAAATGTCGATGTACGATGGTGCGTCAGTAGTAGGTATGGGAGCTATTGCAGGTGGCTGTAATTTTATTTGTTCCTATCCAATGAGCCCATCCACTGGTGTGTTGATCTTCCTTGCTAAACACTCTGATGAATTCGAAATTTTAGTTGAACAAGCGGAAGATGAAATTGCTGCGATAAACGCAGGATTAGGTGCTGCGTACGCAGGCGCACGTGCCCTTGTTTCTACCTCTGGTGGAGGATTTGCTTTAATGGGTGAAGGAATTAGCCTTAGTGGGATGATCGAAACACCAATAGTCATTCATGTTGCTCAGCGACCAGGACCAGCTACTGGATTGCCAACACGAACTGAACAAGGAGATTTAGAATTAGTTCTCTACAGTGGACATGGAGATTTCCCAAGAATTATTTTAGCTCCTGGATCTTTAGAGGATGCTTTCTCAGTAACACAAAAGGCATTCAACATGGCTGAGAAATATCAAACACCGGTTATAATCCTAACTGACCAGTTCTTTATGGATCTTTACTATAACTTCTCACCACCTGATATTTCACAATTTACTATAGAAAATACCGTTGTGAAAACAACAAAAGATTATCAAAGATACAAACTAACAAAAGATGGAATATCTCCAAGAGGAATACCCGGTTTTGGTGAAGGTTTAGTACGAGCAGATAGCGATGAACATGATGAGGACGGATTTATTACAGAGGATCTTGACGGTGTTAGAATCAAAATGGTTGAAAAGAGATTCAATAAACTCGCTGAGATAACCAAAAATGTCATCCCTCCAGATTTGCTTGGAAGTAAAGATTACAAAACATTGGTTATTGGGTGGGGCTCAACTTATACAGCGATAAAGGAAGCAATAGAAACCATCGGTAGAGATGACATTGGTTTTCTCTATTTCAAACAAGTATATCCTCTTCATCCGGATACAAGAAAATGGCTCAAAAAAGCTGAAAAACTAATCATTGTTGAAAATAATGTTACAAGTCAATTTGGTAAATTGATCCATCTTTTCGCTGATATTAAAATCAAAAATAAAATATTGAAATTCAATGGAATGCCTTTCTCTGTTGAAGAATTAATAGAGAAAATAAAGAAAATTGTGGAGGCCTAAAAAATGTCTGATAATATTTTCGATTTAGGTGAAATAGATATCTCATGGTGTCCAGGATGCGGGGATTATGCCATCCTACGAACATTAAAAGAAGCACTTGTGGAATTGAACATCAAACCAAAAGATCTTGTTATGGTTTCAGGTATTGGTCAAGCAGCAAAATTACCTCAATATTTGAAATGTAATTATTTCAATGGTCTTCATGGAAGATCTCTACCTCCAGCTTGGTCAATTAAAGTAACAAACCCTGAACTAACGGTTATAACTGAAAGCGGGGATGGTTGCTCATATGGTGAAGGCGGGAACCACTTAATTCATACGATAAGAAGAAATCCCAATATTACTAACATCGTTCATAACAATATGATCTATGGGTTAACAAAAGGACAAGCATCTCCAACATCACAATTTGGTTTGAAAACTGGTGTGCAAGTCGATGGAGTCATTCTTACTCCTTTTAATCCATTATCTTTTGCAATAGGACTTGAAGCATCATTTGTTGCAAGAACTTATGCTGGAGATCAAAAGCATATGAAAGAAATGATGATAAAAGCAATCGAACATGAAGGGTATGCTTTGCTAGATATCCTCCAACCATGTGTTTCATTCAATAAAGTAAATACATACAAATGGTTCAAGGAACGCATCTACTATCTCGAAGAGTCTCATAATCCGAAAGATAAACTTGAAGCAGTAAAAAGAGCTTCAGAAACAGATAGATTTCCATTGGGAGTATTCTATATTAAAGATAAACCAACCTTTGAACAAAATCATGATTTGTATCAAAAATCTGATGAAGCACTCTATAAAAGAAAACGAGATCTCAAGAAATTCGCAAAGAAGTTCTTCTAGATCTCCAAAACCTTCTTTTTTTTATTAGAAAATTATCCACCTGGACTACCGTGGAATGGAGCATATTTGTACATCCAATCTTCCAACATATCTTCTGTGAGAGTTTCCTTTTCAATCAGTGCTTTTAGCAATGTTTTGAGGAAAGTATGATGTCGAACTTCATCTTTGTGAATTTCACTGATGACAGTTTTCACTGAATCTGAAGGAGGATCTTTCAATATTTCTTGATAGGTTTCAATGGCTTTTGCTTCCAATTCAATATGTTTCTCAATGGTTGCTTTTATCTCATCAAAACTCTCTTCTTCGATCAATGGAGTTGGACCTATGAGCATACCTTTCAATGCACCTAAAAGTAAAGCATGTTTCTTAGAGTCCATCGTAATACCTCTAATCAACTCCCTAACAAGGATATTCTTAATGTTATCAACACTGGCATTGGAAATTTCGATAATCTCTTTTTCCAAAGCTATTTGTTCATCAAGAAACTCAATTAATTTTTCTTCATCCATAATGTAACACCTTTTAGCTATTAATTAGTAACAATAACAAACATTCCATTTAAAACCTATTCCTAAATAATCTGAGATAAAAGAGTTTATTTTTTCTTAGTAAAATAAAATAAATAAACAAATAAATAAATAGTTAACAAAAATCAAGCTGCTGCGATGGATTAAAAAACAGTAAGGGTATAACAAAGATAAGTAATAATTCGAGTGTTTGATTATGGTAATAACACCTGATGGTCCTTGGTTTTATCTAATTATCTACGGTAGTTTTATGGTTTTTATTTTTATTGTTGGAATGATACTTTCTCTCACTCAAAAGAATAAGGGAAAGGGTAAAGAACAAAAAACAGAAGACGATAACCAGACACCAATTTGAAATCTGATTAATAATCTATTGTAGAGAAATCCTTTAACTTTAATTTCTTTCACAGAAGCTTTTATTATAGTAAGAGAATTAGTTCCATAGACTAAACTGAGGTTTAAAAAATGCATGAAGATTTAGACTTTGTAATTGAATCAGGAACTAAAAAACCAGCAGACATAACAATTTACGCATTATCCACTTGCGGTTTTTGTAAAAGTGCTTTGAACTTTCTTCGCGAGAATGATATTGCTTTCAAATATATCTATGTAGATAAACAATCATCTCAAGTTAAAGTTCAGATTAAGAAAGATTTACGAGATAATTATGAAGAGAGATTGGGCTTCCCCTACTGTGTTGTCAATGGTGGAGAAAAAGTTATGGTAGGATTCAAAACAGAAAAATGGGAAAAAGCCTTTCTAGTGTAATATAATAAATCGTACAATAGTGTGATGAAGATGCCCGTGCCTAAAAAACTGAAGACCAAAGAAGAAGTCCGAAAATTTGTTGAAATGGTTGCAAATAAACAAGGTTGGTATTTGCACCCCGATGAGAAATTTTTAGTTATGTTAATTGAAGGCTTACAAAGTAATTACAATGAACATGGCTATTTTGGTTGTCCTTGTAGGTTATTAGAAGGTGACAGAGAACACGATAAAGACCTTCTTTGCCCTTGTGACTATTGCAATCCTGATCAATTAGAATATGGTCATTGCTATTGTGGACTCTATTGTACTCACGAATTCCATGCTTCTGGTAAGACACCAGACGGAATACCAGAAAGACGACCAGAAGAGAAATGGTTCTGATAGTCTTTCTAATTTTGATAAAGTGTACTATTTTTTCCTTTTAAAATGGATAACTAACATAATCAAAGCTGAAATTATTAATCCAAAGATAACCTTGCTTGTAATAGAAATATTGATTGTTGATACGTAGGAGAAATC
Organism: Candidatus Heimdallarchaeota archaeon; assembly: GCA_030614005.1. Lineage (GTDB taxonomy): Archaea > Asgardarchaeota > Heimdallarchaeia > JABLTI01 > JABLTI01 > JABLTI01. Next base: position 5,849 of record JAUWKS010000033.1, read on the forward strand.
AAAAGATGGTACACCATTTCGTATCCTCATCAATGCTCTTGTTGAATTTAGCATCGTTTCACCATAGCCATAGAGGTATAACCAAAGAATATACGTCCCATCTGGGATTATTTCAATTCCCCCTTCATCAAGAAACAAATAACTTACAGATGTTATCTTTCTTTCTCCTGCTGGAATTGTTTCATTCATTTCTGCCGGGAATATACTACTACAATAGCATTTAAAACGAAAGGTTAGTTTTTCATTCTTTAGATTTATCGAGGCATTCGTTCCAAACATTTGTTCAGGATATGTTGGAAATACTAGCTCAATAGGACCATTTGGATTGTTCACCGTTGCATTGGTTGTTATCTCAATAGCTGATTTATTCTCATCACTATAGTCCTCTATCCATTTCCATTTTATATCAGTAATATCTGTTTTGATATTTTGAAATTCACCACTAGTTTCTAGGATCGGATTAACAATACTATTAAAACAACATACTATACCTACAATTACTAGCGATAAAACACTCTTCCTTATCATTCTCCTCATTTAATAATAACTCAAACAGCTTTAATTAGTTTTCTTCTTTTCGAATTACTACTAATCCTTCAGGGTCAATTGATATTGTGGACTCTATTGTACTCTAGAATTCCAAGATCATTGGTATCAATACTATCAACCAAAAACAAGATAATTAATGATGAATGATATAATGTATGTATTTATGAAGTGTTGAGGGTTTTAAATGAAAAGAAAAATGGATTTACTGAAAACGATAATGCTACTGTCATTATTCTTTCTTTCTTTCTCCTTTTTTGTACAAGAGATAAAAGCAAAAGAATTTGATAATTGTCAGCTTTATAGAATCAATCAATATATCGAAGAAGAATTATCTATTGATTGGGATTGTTCTCGATCACTGGCAACACCTTATGTATACGCCAGTGGAATAGTTTTTGTGAATATGACACTTCTACCTACTTCTAATTCAAATGTTTCACTTATATTTGTAGATGATGAGAGAGTTACCTGGTCACCGATACCATTGGATAACTTTACTCTAAATCAAGGTGAAAGTTATTCACAAACCTTTGCCTTGGTAAGCAGTGGAGTAGGTTATTCAGGTAGCATCCATTTTTCCTGTGCGGTGTTACAAGAAAATGCTACTGCAACCATACTCTGGGGTTACAATGTTCTGATTAAAGGCACTTCTCCGGTTTCTTTGGGTTTCATACCTGTTTTAATTGGATTAATACTTCTATCTTCGAGTTTCTATTTACTAAAACGAAAATCTAAGAAGAATTAATCCCTTTATTTTTTTTAAAATCTTTAAACTTCATTCCTTTTCCTCATAAAATCTCTATAAGTTACTTATTTCTCAGTGTATTTCTTTTCCGCTGATTTGCCCTTTTATATTCCTCATCTGCACTTTTTAGTAATTATTGACTTACTAAACCAAAACTTAAGGAGGTCTATCCGATAACTCCAAAAAAAGATTGGAAGCAAAAACAAATTTAGTCATTTATAAAGAATAGTTAAGAACAAGGACCTATATTTCCTTATTCTTGATTTACAATTAATCCTTTGGAGTCAATGGTAATTGTTGATAATGCTTTTCCCTTCGTTTGATTTAGTGCTGTTGTTATTTTATCTCGAGTATCTTCTGTAACCAATGCAAGCATATTATCACCTACCCCTGCTCCTGAGAGTTTAGCACCAAGTGCATCATTATCAATTGCAGCCGAAATCAATTCTTCAAGTATAGATGAACTAACATTTAACGCTCTTAGCAAATCTTGATTTTCGTTCATCAAATTACCCAAAGTTCTTTGATCATTCTCTAATATTGCTTCTTCTGCATTAATTACAATTTCCCTTATTCTATCGAATATTTTCTTGGCTTCAATAGGATCTTTGTATTCATAATCACGAACTTGCTGAACAATAGGTCCACTTGGAGCTTTAAACCCAGTATTGCCCACAACAAATTTTACATTCTCATAAGGCAATGACTTCGGCTTCCTGCCCATTTGAAATTTTATAATACCGCCATAAAGTGAGGTAGCAATATCTAAACCACTACCGTACCCTTTGAAATCTTGGTTGAAATCAATGCAAATCTTCAGGAATTCAAGTCTGGATGGCATGATATCGAAGTAGGTAAAAAGTGCTCCATATAGTGCAACAATAAGCGCTGCCGAGCTTCCGAAACCAGATTGAATATCAGACTCAATAACGATATCAAGTGGTTTTTCTGAAAGACTGTATTTTCTAAAAAAAGTAGCAATAAGACTTGAAACCATATCCAATTTCATCGTTGGATATTCTTCTTGATAAACATTGAACTCTTTACTAGTGAGTAAAATTTTATGCACTTTGCATTTTGAGAGAGTAACTGTTAAACGCTTGTTTACAGCAAATACAATTGCCGGTTTTCCTCGGCTACTAGCATGTTCTCCAAAAAGAATTAATTTTCCTGGTGCTGAGCTAATTATTTTCATCTAATCATCCTTCGTTTGTTCGAGTATTATTTAAAATAAATGTTCATTTACAACTTTAACCCCTGGTCCTGGTTTACTCGAGATTATTTTCTCTGGGAGAATTTTTTCCTCAAGCTGTTTTACTATTTCATGCTCAAATTTTGGTATTGTTAAAATGTGTAAATTTGCTCCAGTATCTATTGTATAGTAAGCATCTATTTTTTCTTCGCGAAGATTTTCAACGAAATGCATCACTTTTACAGTGTCAGGTGTCCAGAAAATTTGCGGAGGATTTGAAGTGATTGCTACAGAATGCATTGAAAGGCAATCCATTTCAGCAACTGACCCTAATGAATTGAAATCTCTCTCTTTTATAGCCAATCTGATTTTAGCAAGATTTGTATCCAAAGTATCTAAACGAGATTTAAAGAAAGGACTTGTCTTTATTGATAATTTCATAGCATCTCGAGTGCTCATTTTTCTTTCAGGTGTTTTCAATACAACAACGATATCTCGTATATCAAACCAATTTTCATCTGCTAATTGGATAGCGTAGGATTCATTTTGTTCGTTATTGGCAATCCATTCAACATAACCACCATAAAAGGATCTACAAGAGGACCCCGAACCTCTTCTAGAAATCATTGATAATTCTTTTTTGTCTAGCTTCAAACCAGCTGCATTTGTTGCAGCGGATGTTAGTGCTGCAAAACCAGAAGCAGAAGAAGCCAATCCGGCAGCAGTTGGAAAATTGTTTTCAGAATAAACCTTGGCTTTAACATTTGTTTGAGAGATTTCACGTATAATTGCAAGATGGTCTACAACTCTCTTCAAAGGTTTACCAGTTTGTTCAGTGCCATTCAAAATGAAATTATCTTTAGTTAATTCTTCTGAAAATTCAACTGTTGTAGTAGTTGTAAGTGCTTCTGTTGTGAATGAAATACTGTTGTTCATTGGTATAATCAGTTCTTCATCTCGTTTTCCCCAGTATTTGATTAGTGCAGTATTGGAATGGGCTATGGCTGTGGTTTTCGTTGTGATCACGCTCTTTAGTATAATCAATACGAATTACTAGTAAATAAAGTCTATTCAATTACTTTCTATTTTACCTATTTCTTATGTAAACACTTAATTAATCTATCAAACCACAATACTTCTTAGTTATTGTAAAAAATGGGGGATTTCAATTGGAAGAAAAAATTAGCTCAGATTATGTACCACATAATATCAAAAAAGATTTAAATTTTTTTAAATTAAGCATAGTTATTGGAATAATTGTCTTAAGCATTTATACAATACGTAAATTCATAAATATCCTATCGATATTTATAATAGAAGGATATAGAATTTTACCTAGTTTTATTTTTTACTTTATACAATCTGCTATAATAATAACAATGATTCTTATTACTTTAAGCAGTCGAAAAGTTGCGAATATTATACCTGAAAGATCACAAGAAAAAATGAAAAATTTCAGCTTTATTTATTTCTGTATGGTAATTTTACAACTGTTATATTTAATCTTTGAAATCTTATCGTTATCTCAACTTCTACTTGGTGTTATTGTGTTCTTCATATTCTTGATATTTGACATTCTCTTTCTAATAGGCTATGGTGCTTCACTCTACATTTTAGGACAGATGTTTGAGTTAGAAAAGGAATTTTTCGAGAATAAAACGAGAAAGCTATACTCATTTTATGGTATAATTGCTGTTTATGGAATAATTATGATATTAATTGTTTTTAAATTAATCTTACCATCATATAGTATTAACTTAAGAGACTTCATCATAGGTGTAATGGGCATTATTATGTTTGGAGAGATTTATACAATCATAAATAAAATTACATCAGAAATGTTTGATTCAAATAGAGTTGCAAAATTTAATGCTGAAAATTTGGTGCAAAATGAACAAATTTCGAAATCTGATACCAGCCATCCTAATGATAAATTATCAAATAAAGATAAGAAAATTACCACCTTACTTTGTTTGTTTTTTGGAGAATTAGGGGTGCATAGATTCTATGTTGAAAAACCCCTCTCAGGATTATTATATCTCTGCACAGGAGGAGTTTTTTATTTTGGTAAAGTATATGATTTCATAAGGATCCTTACAGGAAAATTCACTGATGGTGATGGTAAGTTAATAACAGACAGCTCAACAACAGCACAAGTTACTCAGCAACCTTCTATACAACATCAATTAGCTACCTCTGAACCAAATATTCAAAATATAAAGCAAGAAATGGATACAGAAATAGAAGCTGTAATAGAAGCTAAACTAGAGGATAAAATTAACCTTATGACTTCAGGTGAAGTAATTGATCTAAATGATATTGCTAAACAATATAGTTGTAGTACAGAACAAGTGAAGTCAATTTTAAGGAAACTTCTCTCCAAAAGAAGAATTTGTGGTTCCTTAAACCTCGTCAAAGATATTTTTACAACAAAAGAAATTCAAATAAAATGAAAGTAGAGATGATTAAATCTCCTATTCTTTCTTTTTTCTCTTTATTAAAACCGATTTGCTCTATATCTTTCAATTTAACTGACAAATTTTTATTTAAATAAAGTACATCACACTGCTTCCTTGTTAAGCACAAATTACAAAAATAATGAAGAGCTACTCTTTTATTATGTCTGAAAAGAATTTTGTAAAATTATGTGGAGTAAGCTCTATTATCAGTGCATTTGCATATATTGGCACGGTTATTTTTTCTAGTGTAGCAGGAGTAGTAAATCCTGAAAACCTCACAGGAATGGCTGCTTTTTTGCAAAACTGGTATGATGCAAGAGTGCTGATGTCCGCTTATGGATGGTTCGGTATTTTAGGGTCACTCTTTACTTTACCTCTCATAGTAGGAATGTATCAAGTACTAAGAAAACAAGCACCTTGGCAATGGGCACCTATTGCAATTATCTTTCATGGGGTACTATTGCTAACTATTGCATATACTATACCTCTAGTGATTTCCTTTAATTTAGCTCCAAGATTTGTTACTGAAACTCAACCAGAACTATTATCTTCAATAATGGTTACAACAGAAGTATTACGAACTATAGAAGATGTTTGTGTAAAAGTTGGAACAATTTTAACCCTACTAACAGGAATAAGCATTATGGCAATCATCGATTGGAAAGAATCGAGATTCCCAAGAGGAATAAATATTCTAGCAATTGTAACTGGTATAATCAGTTTATCTTTCCTTGGAACTTTTACCACAACTGGAATAGTTTACACTATCTTCAATATAACGTCCATTGTTAGTTTAGGATTGATGCTATTGTGGATGATAGCAATAGGAATAGTAATGATTTTACCAATGAAAGCTGTTGAAAGTGAAGAAGAGAAGTGATTCTCTCTTTCATTTCTACTTTTTTTCAAGAATTTTGAATGAAAAATTGTTTCTTCAAACTAATCAATAAAAAACGAATTTCTATCCAAATAAATAAGTAAACAAAATAGAAAAAAGAAAATTTTATTTGAATGAAATTTCTGAACAAGAATGAGTAGAGATTTTCTTTCGTTTCCGATTCAAAAGAATAGGAATTATAATTGAAATAGTAAATGACAGTATCAAAAATGGTAATCTAGGCATCGAAATAATCCTTGTCTCATTTATTGTATGATATTGTATCTCAGGAGCTACTACTACTAGAGAAGCGGTTTTTATTCCAAAGTGATCAATTTTCCAAAGAAATACTTGAAAACCATTTTGTCCATCATTCACATACCATGAGATAATCATTTCAGATTCCATATCAAGAATAATCTTAAGATCAAAAATAGCTGGACCCCAAAAACAATATTCATTCTTTAAAAATCGAATTAGTAATTTTGTTTCTATGTGAGATTGATTTTGAGTTGGACTAAAGAGTGAATAATAAATTTCAACGGGATCGTAAATTGCAATACTCGCAGATAATGAAGCTATGTGAGTAGAATTCAAACAAACAGTTGTATCTGTGAAAAAATGATCATTCAAAGTTCCTGAATCACCCAAACTTCCATCAGAATTTAACAGAAATGATTCATGATAGTAAAACTGTGTAGTATCATTATGCACTCGCCAACAGAAATAGAATGTATTTTCAACCTTATGCAAACGAGCATAGTGGATGAGCATATCTGTAGTATCAAATAGTAAATTTCTACTCTGTTCTATTATACTTGTTGCGCCTATAGTATATTTAATGCTAGAAATACTCTCAGAGTCATCATCTACACAGAGAACTAGAGCATCTCCTTCACTATCTAATAATAAATCTTGAACTTGACCCAGTTCTGTAGGGATTTCAGTTGAAGCTTTGATATTTCCGTCATTATTCATCAGATAGTAAAAATTATCCTTTATTAACAGATGAATTGAATCCGTTTCATCTAGTAATAATCCTCTAATTGAATCGTGAGGGCAATAATTTGAATTCCCAGCTTGTTCAAACGTATGTACAATTTTTGGTGTTATTATTGTTTCTAAGTTTGTATTTAATTTTTGATAAAAGATATTTATTCTTTGAGGTATACTAAATTCAATTAAACACCAGAATAAATGCAAGTTATTTACAGAATCGATAAGTAATTGATGTAATCCAAGATCATATTCATTATTTAATGCTAAAGAATCTGTATCAAGCACTATTTGAGAACCCTTTACAAGACTTAGATTGGAAGAAAATTCTGAAATTAATAAGTTCTTTTCTCCTTCTCGCCACATAATAAATATGTGGTTATTACTTGAACAAACTGTTCTTGGATTATGAACCTCGGCAGTATCTCCTGAAATAAGATAATCGGATCCATTCTCAGCAGTAATTTGATTGGATATATCCAACTCTCCACTATCATTTCTTATAGTGTCAGGTGTATTAACAATTATTTTCATTGGGTGAGATTTAGTTTGAACTGAATCAAATGAAACTAAAATTAGGATTATTACCAGAATAAAAAGAGTAATTATTTTAGATATCCTTTTCATTATAATAAGTGTCTCCCAAATATATTATGATCTTTTTATAATTAAATTATTCTATATTTTTAAATTTTTAAATAATTTTTGAGAGTTTTTAACGATGAAAAAAGAGCAACTGAAGAAGAAAAGCAATTTTTTGTTATTTATTCTCTTTTTTCATCAAATTAGCTAAAGTATGATTCCTTTTATATTGATGGCGCACTAATGATATTTGTAGTAGCAATTGCTGAAGACTAATTGGTTGGAGAAATCGTTATTGAATAAAAGTCGAGAAACACTTACAATCATTGGAGCCATATCGGCAATAATTGCTACAATATGCACAATAGCAGTTATAGCTTTAAGTTTTGTTATGACCAATAGTATTCAAACTCCAGGAATAGAAGCCTATATTGTTATGATAAATGACTTGTCTACTTTAAACCTGTTGGAGGCGATATTTGGCATTATGAGTGGAGTATTCATTATTCCTGCAGCAATTGGCTTTTTGTTCTTTCTGCGATCGAAAATAGACGAAAGAAAACAAAAAATACTCATTTTACCAACGATTACATTTATTCTTGGAAGTGGATTATTAATAGCACTTTATATAATTAAAATAAAAATTATTTTTGAACTGGCACCAAGTTTTGTTGCAGCGATAGAACCGGAAAAAACACAATTATTAACTCAATTCAATGAGTTAAATTTAATCATAGATATTATTCAATCAATAGCTTATATTTTCGTTTATACTTTAGGAGCAGGTACTTACGGATTACTTATTGTAAAAATTGATGAATTAAAAGGCACTCTTGGTTGGACCGCTATTTCAAGTGGTATTTTTGCTCTACTAGTTTTTGGACTATTTATTGATGGTACATTTGGAGTAATCTTGCAACTTGGTGCTCAAATAGGATCAATAATGTTCTTCTTTTGGTTGATCAGTATGGCCTATGCTATTCTCTTTCTGCGAAGAGAAGCAAAGAAAGAAACTCTCTAAACGAGCACTTGCCATTTATAGATTAAATAGAAAAAAAGTAGCAAAAATGATTAGCTACATAAAATATTCATCTGCTTAATTTTATAGAAAACTCTATCGCATAAACTATCTGATTTATACTTAAACAGAGAATACCAATAAAATAGAACAATCCACTTAGAGCACCTATGTTAAGAAGAGCTAGAATTAAACTAATTCCAATAACAGGAATCCAAACAGGTAAAACATATGCAGAAATTGCTTTCAAGTTAATAGTACTTTCTCCTTCAGCTAGTTTACTCTTTGTAAATGTAACAACAAACTGCACTAGTATTACAAGAATCATTTTGAGAGTAACATAAGAATAGCTGATATATGCATAATAAAATACCATATCAGTGAAAGTAACAGTGACAATTGTGTATAGAATTACATCTATTATATTGATGAACATTATAAAAATAAAAGTCATAGCACCAATTAATAATGGTATTTTTGCAGAACCTTGTACCAATCTTGAAGTACCAATAAAACCTATTGTTAAAGTAAGCATTCCAATGAGTAATATATAACTATAAATCATAGTTCCGATATGCGCAATTAATATAGTTATAAGTCCAACACCTCTACAATGAAAAATAATTTCAATTATAGAATAGAAAATTAGAAATAAGTGGCTAATACCAATAATTATTGTACCAGTCTTTATTAACTTCTTTAACCAATTAACCTCATTAGGAGGATTTGAGCGTTTGATAGTATTTTCTTCAACGTACATTTAGTAATGTTCCCCAAACCCATCTGACATTATAGAGTATATAAACGCTTACAAAAAAATCATGACAAAAATAATTGTTTTAACCAATGTTGGTAAAAAGACAAATTACTTTTAAAAGATAAATAGCAATTATATTAGGGGGAAATTCGATTGTTTTCCAAGAAAAAACTCAAATTAACAATTATTAGTTTTATACTCTTATCGGGATTTCTAACAATTGGATCTAATCGTTACTTTTCTGTTTCAGGAACAGATTGGTCGATAGAAGATACATTTACTGCTAATGGAGATATTTTCCATACAGATATTACTACAGCAGTTAATCCGAGTGTAGTTCATATTCTCTTGAATTTTACAACTGCGACAGAAGCAACTATATCACTTTCTGTTTATAATATAACTGCCGGAAATAATACTCAAATTTGGAATTCAGGATATGTGGCTTACACTGAGAGATTCGAAAAATCAATTCATCTCAATATTACTGTGGAATCGACAGGAGGATCATATCCTGCTGAATTTAAGCTATTTATTCATGAGAATGAAATTGAATTATTAACAGATGAAGAAGAATACACTTGGAAAGAAACTTTTTACGCAAGTGGAGATTTCAACTATCTAGAAATCACTTATACTGAAATGACAATTGTTAATATTCACACTCAATTAGATATTACTGGATTAGATGATTTTGAGCTTCACACCAAAGTTTCTCCAGATTATTATGAAGGATGGATGTACTTGGATGGTCCTGAAGAAGAAGAAACACATCTGACCTTTCAAGCAGATCCTGGAGATGTATGGACAATCTATTTTGAGCTAATTGGGAATCCGGATTATTTCCCAATGAATTTTACAGTATATATAGACACAACAGACAAAGTTATTGTTGATTCAACAACTGAAACGTACACTAATTCGTTATCAGAAGAAAACCAAGTTGATCTATATTCAATTGATGTTACTGAAACACCTCAAAAACTTCGCTGGCATTATGTTGCTAATTATACTCTTACAATAGACATCTATAATGAAACCGAGCAATTATATCATGACTGGGATGAAGGAGATCATATTACATTCGTAAATATTGATACTTACCTCTTCAAAGTTTCTTGGGAAACTCCAATCGCAGGTGTAAAAAACAATTATACTTTACGAATGCAATTAGGAAATGTTGTAATTGATTTAGTACCAGAAACTATTACTATTATTGATGATATATTCTTTGGTGGACTTGATGAACAGCCTGGATTTACTGTGAATATTCCTTCAGGTGTTTACCAACTTAAAATAATTGAGCTAGGTGATCGTCATGAATGGGAGCTCGATTTTACTAATGGTTACACAGATAGCTGGAAAAATTATTACTATACAATAATCATAATCGTTCCACCATTTCCAATTCAGGTTCATAATTGGAAGGAGTTAGTTTATTCAAAACTAACGAACACAACTTGTTCCTTCAATTTTATACTAGATCGACACGGGTCGAGTTCAGATTATGAAATTGGCTTTTTAATAAGAGAATATACACTACCAAATGACCTAGTGCAAGAAAACCTTGATGGAGATCTTCGTAATTTTCAAGATTTCGATTTCTATCGAGTAAACCTACAAGAGACTCAATTTTTAAATATGAGTCTCAATAGCCAGATATTTCTAGCACAAGAATTGTCTGTTGAAATCTTTGATGAGGATTTTATTCATCAAGGTATTTGGGAAATAAATCATTCCTCTTATGGAATCTTTGAACCCACATTTGCTGGGTATTATTATCTGAAAATTATGCCCAATGATAATGACACATATTCTTATTCTCTTACAATTAAAATTTTAGAAGTAACGAAAAAAGGTTCTGGATTGAATTTTGGATATTCGTTACTAAGTATACTATCATTAGAATTAATAATAATGATTTATATGAAAAAGAAGTCACAGAAAAAATAGACTTCTATTTTCCTTTTTTTATTCGATTACTACATCTACTTCCTCGTTTTCTAAATCATCTTTATCTTCTTCATCTTCATGCCAAAGATCATCATCTATTCGTTTACGATGTTCTTTTTGAGATATTTTACTTTTCATGGATTTATTTTTATCATGACCGATTTCAATTGAGGTGGTTATAGTTGATTTTATACTAATCCTACTTTTAAGATAACCTTGGTAAATATCTGGTAAGCTATTAGCAATAGATGCGAGATCACCTTTTTGTTTATCACGCAAAACAGCAATAGATTTTTTAAAATGAGATTTAACTTTTTCTGGATTAAAATCATCCTTTTTAAAAACAGCTGTTAGAGATGCTAGTATAGCTTCTTCATTTGATGGAATTAGAAAAACATAACTTGCAAAAAAGCGTTTGCCAATTTTTGATGAAATGAAATCCCCTTCCATTGCTCCAAATGGTAAGCTCACTGCGGGTAAATTTTTGACTTTTCGTTTAAAGAGTAAATCAGGAATTATCCTGATTATTTCCAAACCAGTCTTACTTTTTACAATCAGACAGATACATTCTGGTTTCATTTTCTCAAACTCAAGATATTTTTGCTAGGATAAATTAAAATGTATTTCTCTTATTTAAAAATGATTAGCGGTAAAAATGAACCTAAGTTCTATGTTAAAAAACTTTATTTATCTGTGTTTTATTGTATAAATGGAGGGTATTTTAACTAAGTATAGTAATTTGAAGCTCTTATTTTGTCAAGAATCAAATTAGTATTGCTACATAGCTTAACAGAATACAATATTTACAGTCGCAAATAAAATCTGAAAATCAAATACTAACCGTTGTTAAGAGATTCTCAATATTTATTTTGGAGGGTAATATATGAAAAAGAAAATTATGATTGGAATTTTAGGCATATTACTATGTATTATGATACTACAGATTTCTCCAATTAGAGGAGCAAATTTTAAAATCGATGATGATATTGCAGATCTAGAATATCACAATAATTCAACAGAGGGGAACCCAGGTCCGAATATTCATTCTGAAATTGATATTGCATCTGTGGAAATAGACGGAGTTTCAATATTAATTACTTTCGTTGAAACGCCCAAAGGGGATAATGATACTAGATATATAGTTCGTGTCTATTGGGATGGTGATGATTTTCTTGGGAATTGGACAAAATGTCAATGGGGAGAATCATCAAACTCAATTCATACACATTTTGAAAATAGCACCAGTGGAGAAATACTTGATGAATATGTAGATGATGTAATAGGTGCAGCTGGCAAAATAATTGTTATACCTATATACCATACAGACTTGATTGCAAATATTATGGATCCACACATTGTTGCTGTTGATACCCAATTTAGGGTTGCTGTAGGAGAATCTTATACTGATGAGCTAGACTATGCAACAGGTACCTTTCCCTTTCCTGGATTCACTTCATGGATTACAATTGGTGGAATATCTCTAATAGTAATGATAGGTTTACTAGTGAAAAAGAAGAAAAGCTAGCTTTTTAGTGAATTCTTCTTTCTATACTTTTTTTAAATGATTAGCTGTTAAACTGAATTTTAAATAAATATTATAAAAAAACTTTATTTATATTGTTTTTCATTATTTATATTGGAGGGTATTATTTGAGAAAAAAAAATATGATAGAAATTATTGGAATATTACTTTGTATTTTGATACTACAAATCTCTCCTATTCGAGGAGAAATTTTTAAAATCGATGATGATATTGCAGATCTTGAATATCACAATAATTCAACAGAGGGCAACCCAGGTCCGAATGTTCATTCTGAAATTGATATTGAATCTTTGCAAATAAACGGTGAAGAAATAGCAGTTTCTTTCGTTGCTACACCTATTGTCGATGAAGATATTTTTTATTTAATTCGTATCTATTGGACAGGTGATGATTTTCTTGGGAACTGGACAAAATGTTGGTTGAAGGGCTCAGATAACTATGTTCATACTTTTATTGAAGATAGCTCCGGTGGAGAAATAACTGATACACATGAATATGATGTAATAAGTATTGTTGGTTCTTCTTTAATTATGCCTTTATACAACATATCATTGATCACTAACATGTTTGATCCCTGGTATTGTTAAGGTATGGACTCAATTAACCATTGTAGAAGGAGAAGAAAATTATGTTGATCATTTAGACTATGCAACAGGTACCTTCCCCTTTCCAGGATTCACTTCTTGGATTACTATGGGTGGAATATCCCTAATAGCAGTGATAGGTTTACTAGTGAAAAAGAAGAAAAACTAGTTTTTTAGTGAATTCTTCTTTCTTACTTTTTTTTATTCGTTAATCTTTAAATCTAGTAATCAAGAGAATGTTTTGAGTTCTGTTATTTTAACTTCGCACGTATTCTTATTCAAGCGAATATAAGCCCTTCATTTTTGTAGTTATATTTGCTATCTGCAGTTATCGTACATTTATTAAGGAGAAATATTTCCTTTAGTATTTGATATAAAATGACTGGACAATTATCTGATATTTTTTTATTTAAGGGTGATGTATATAATATTGCAGCATAGAAGGTAAGGGTCTATTTGTTCCTGAAGATTATGAGATAGAAACCATTCCAGGTGGAACAAACTGTTGGCGAGGATTTCAGGCTTTATATCAAATCAAGAATAACAAACTAGTGCTAGATCAATTGCAAATCAATGTGAAAGAGGACCCAAAACAAATCAATAATCAAAAGGCAAAGAAAAACAAGTCTTCTTCATTTATGTATAATTATAACAAACTTGATCTCGTAATGAAATTCACAGGTTCAGTACATATTGCCAAGGACTTTATTAGAGAATTGTATGTCCACATGGGTCATCAGAAAACAAGTTCCTATAAAACTGTTTTTGAACTTCATTTTAAAAAAGGTAAGCTAAAAAAGGAAGAAGACATTTCTAAAGAAATGGCAGAACTACGGGAACTATATTCTGAAGAACCTACAAAACCTGATAAATGGATTAAAGATTCTTTTTCATTGGATTTTGAGGAATAAAAAGAAAAGGAGTTAAAATGAATCAGTAGCATTCATTTTAAGAGTGGAGCTTTCCTTAGTGTGATTTTCATATCATATTTTTTACCTTTTCTGTAATAAGTTATTTTTACCTCATCACCGATTCTTCTCTTAACGATTTTTTGAGTTAGAATCTGCACACTAACGATCTCTTCATCATTTAATCCAACAATAATGTCACCAATTACTAAACCCGCTTCTTTGGCTGGACCTTTTGGAACATCGAGTAACAAAGCACCTTTTTCTACCGGAAATTTATAATAGGTTGCTAATTTTTTAGCAATAGTGTAACCGACTACACCCATCCAAGGAGTGCTTATTGTTTTTGTATCTCGAAATTCTTCAAGAACTCCTTTTATTGAATCAATGGCAATAGCGAATCCTAATCCTTGAGAATGCTGTATAACTGCAGTATTAATACCTATTAATTCACCTTGAGTATTAACTAAAGCACCACCACTATTTCCAGGATTAATATCAGCAGTTGTTTGAATCAAACCTTCTAATTGCATTTTATCGGCAGATATTGTTCTATTTAAAGCGCTAATCATTCCAAAAGTAACACTCTTTCCAAGACCTAGAGGATTTCCTATTGCTAAAGCAAACTGACCAACTTGAAGAGAACTAGAATCACCAATTTTTATTGCTTCGAGTTCTGGAACTTTATCTACTTGTAGAAAAGCAATATCTTGTCCGCGCATTTTTCCCAGTACTTTGGCTTTTAATTTTTTGCCTTCGTGTAATTGCACTTCAACTGCTGTGGCATTTCTAACGACATGACCATTTGTCACAATTATTCCATCTGCATCAAAAATAACACCTGAACCTTGCCCTTGGACAGGTTGCATACGAAATAAATCAACTCTTGCTAATACTGAGTAGAAACACTAACTACACAAGGTAAAACGTCATCTACTACTTCAACAATATTTTTTTCTAAACCCTGAAACATTTACAATCATTTCATTTCTATAATATTAAATTAAATGAACTTTTTAATAATGACTAATAAATTATTTTTGGAAAAAATTATTTTGTCATTTGTTTTAAATCCATTGTATCCAGATCTATTGTACAAGCAATAGCTGCTTGACAAACTTTCTTAATGAATTCAAAATCTAATTTGTCTATAGTATCCGCTTCAGTATGATAGTATGGATAGCGAAAATTTGCTGTATCTGTTATCATTAATGCAGGGATGCCATGTTGCCAGAACGGTGCATGATCCGATCTTAGCAGGTCTCCTGCTTTATCAGCTATTGTTTCAAAGCTGAACGGTAAAGCAAGATTTGCATAAGGAAGTTCTATTTGTTTAAGTTTACAATTTTTACAGAATCTTTTAGCCAACCATCTTGATTGTTTATCACCTATGACTGCTATGAAGTCTCCAATTTCCTTTCTCATATTAGTTTTGTATTTGGGCATCAATGTAAATAACTTTGATGGGAATCTTTGTGAGTGATTTTGTTTTGACGTATAGCCAATTGTTTCGAAGTTTAATACACCGATTATCTCTCTTTTATCTTTGATTGCTTGTTCTACCCACTTGCTACTACCGACAAGTGCGGTCTTTCCTATCCAATCAGTACTGCTTTTGATTTCTTTCCAAGTTTTTACAAGATACAAAAAGTATTCCTTTTCTGCTTCAGTTAGCTCATCTTGAATTTTCTCGTATGCTTGTTTCCCTGCTTCTCCGTAACTGTTGCCGGAGGTTGCTAACTTGAAAAACAGCTTGGTAAATTTTCCAAGCAATTTTTGAGTATGATACTTAAGAATACGCTTTTTATCATCTATTAATCCCAATTCTTTGGCTTTCTTTCTGTTTTCGCTGTATTGAACTGGATGTAACTCTTCCAAAGTAAAACTTACAAAACGAAAATTTTTGTTTCCCTTATAATTCTCAGCCAACACCCTTGCAGCTTCCAACATTGCTGTAATACCTGATCCATTATCATTAGCTCCTGGAGTATTGTCAACAGTGTCATAATGACTTACTATAAGTATCTCAGGTTTTGTCCCTTCACCAATAACTCCTTCAATATTTCTAAAAGTAAAATCTAATCCTTCTAATGTAAACGTCTGTTCACTTACCGTTAATCCATAATCCTTCAGTTCGTTTTTGATGTATTCAGCAGTTTCATTTAACTTCTTAGGATCAACTTCGTGATGCTTGATTCCCTCAATATTCAGAATATGTTCATACATGCGTTCAATACTAACTTTTTCTAATATCTTTTCTAAATTCATTATTTGCCACTCAATATGAAAACAATTCAATAATTGATAAGTCTATCTTTCAACATTGTTTTCGTTAACAAAAATCTCTTTGAGAATTTTTCTTTTTGAGTTGTTTAATTGTATTATTAAATATATTTTTAAAGATAAACCGATTTTGATAGTTTAACGGTTTTAGAACACAATACCCGCTACGTGATAATGAAATGGCTCCTGAAAAGAAGATAGTTGAGGCAAAAACATCATTCAAAGATGTTATCAATTCTATGAACTATAATATCAAATTAGTTTTTGCTTTCTATATTACGAGTTCTTTAGGTAGAGGTATTTGGATGGGCAACGTTCTTAGCACATACATCTATCTTTTTTCTGAAAGTGGTGGAGGATTTTTAGGATTAAGTTCTAATGTTATTCTAGGGTTAACTTCAGCCGCTTCAGGAATTACTATGACTCTATTCGTTTTCCCCGCAGGATTTATGGCTGATAAGTTCCGACGAGATATTATCCTCAAATCTGCGACAGGCATTGGTATCGCAGCAATGGGATTTCTTATCTTTGGAAATTCAATAATTTTCATTTTTATTTCATTGTTATTGTGGGGATTGTTTAATGCTTTAGTCCGTCCTTCACTTGAAGCATTGTTTGCTGATTCTGTTGAATCTGGATACCGTTCAAAGATTTATTCTTGGGGACATTTAGTACGGCAGATAGCTATGGCGCTTGGACCTTTCATTAATATTGGACTATTCTTCATTTTTGGCGATAAATGGGATTTAAATATTCTCCGGAGTGTCATGATCGTAGGCTTAGCTATCACATTAATTTCAATTGTTTTGATGTTTTTCTTCAAAGATGACAAAACACTTGGTGATGAAAGTGAAGAAATAGCTGAAGATGTTGTTACAATTGCACCAAGCGTTCAACAAAAGGAAGATATCAATGAAAATGGAAGACACTTCAAGAATCGGCTTGCAAATCTAGATTCGGAGCGGAAAAAGAAACTCATACCGATAATTCTAGTCTCTAGCAATGTAATAATTGGTGTTGGTGCTGGGATGACAGTAAAATATTTCCCAATATTCTTTATGAATGAATATAACCTATCTCCAGTTTTGTTGCAAGTAGTAATGGGTGCTACTGCATTAGTTACTGGTTTATTTGGAGTTGCTGCACAAAAAGCATCGCTGAAATTAGGCCGAGTCCAAACGATATTTTACGTTCAGTTCATTGCTACTGCTTGTTTACTTTTTATTGCTGTGTATCCACCAATTGCAGTCCTTATTCCTCTGTTTATTCTTAGAGGGGCATTTATGAATGCAGGTCAACCATTAAGTCGATCAATACTGATGGATATGATCCCTAAAACAAACCGGGGAAAATGGAATTCAGTTGAAGCAATTGCATGGGGTCTCTTTTGGAATGTATCAGCTGTTGCAGGTGGTTTCCTAATTGGCAACTCAAACAGGTACAATCTCTGTTTCGTCATCACTACCTTTGTCTATATTTTTGGCATGGTTCCAATTATTATATTAATGCCTTTAGTAGGTAAAGAGAAAGAAGCTAAAATAAAAGAAAAACTTCTTGAAGATTCAATCTACAATGAGGATGGATTTGATGAAGTTTTTGGAGAATCAGAACATGTTAAAAAAGATGATAGTGAAAATGCTAAAATCGAAGTACTATAAATTACTATTCTTTCAAAATTAGCCATTAGCTATTCGCAAACTTACACAAAAAGTACTAATATAGCTATTTTGCACCTATCGCAAGGCGAGAAAGATTTTCATCTTCCAATTATTCCTAATATGAAGATGAGAACCCTCAACTCAATTACTCAAGTTTGAACTTTGTTAAAAATTGTAGCTATTAGTTAATTTATTAACATATACAATTTATTCCCTCAGTTATACTCATTGTAAATTAATCTAATTGTGTGATAGTGTTTCACTATTGTAAATGAAGGAAATTGTTGTTATAATAGATTTACTTACTATAATTATGAGCGACAAAAAATTCACAAGACTTATATATATCTAGAAAAATACTATCACTCAATATTACTTTGAAAGGAAGTATTAGAGAGAGATTAGATGTAAGAAATAGATTTTTCTTCGAAATCTTTTCTTCGAAATAGGAAATGATAAGATGAAAAAAATATCAACAATTAATACTTTGCTAGTATTTTTGGTTATAATTGGAACTGTTTTTGCAAATGTGAATGCAATAGTTTCAATAATGCCAATAAATATAGTGGAAAGAGATGTGGAACGAGTAGACAATAAAACTACTATTAGTGATATAAACGAGTTTGATGTAAAGACATTGACAGAAATTGCTGACTATATTAGTATTCAAGCAGCTCAAAATAATTTTGAGATTTCTGCTATGGTATATTCCTCAGGATTATTATTTGAATCTGACAACTCCCTAATAATAATAGGTCATGGACATTTTAGTTCTAATGATCAATATTTTATTGCTGATTATTCAACAAATAGAATTAGCAAAATGGCTGAAAATAAAGAAGTGGTTGCTTTACTTGCTTGCTATTCCAATAATATTGGATTAGAAAATGACTTACAATTAACCTATGCAGATACAATCGATCTAATATCTGCGATACAAGATTTATTTAATCTACTAAGTTGGACAGAAAGCTCCCAACTTAATCCTATAAAGAATATACGACTTTTTGATTTGGATCCTGGACCCGGTGGATATGTTGAAGCAGTTTACTTGATGAATGGTGTAAGATATGCTCATTCCAGAAACAAGTTTTGGAATCTATATAGTGGACCTGCACGAGCAAATTTAGCAGCATACATGCAAAATAATAAATATACACTTGTAGAATTAACCTTTTCTGGGATTTTTGCTGTTGAACAAGGAAGAAATACTGGTATATATGAATTAGAATACCATAAAGTTACTTATGATACTTGGCTTACAATTGAAGGAGATACTAAAACGTATCTTAAAATTACTAATGTTAAACACAACGGAGTAAGAAAAAGAACAATGAATCGATTAATAAAACTTGATAAAGTAAATGCATTACTTGAAGCAAATTTCACTGGTGCTGGTCTTATAGGTTCTCTAGATCATCTCGGAGATATTTTCTTAGCTATTGGCATTGCATTACTTACTTCGAGTACATTATTGATAATTGCTGCTAAGACTGCAACTTCTCTAGCTGCAGCAGTAACTGCTGCTTTGATTAAATTGGCTGCAGTAGCATTATGGTTTGCTGTTGCTTGCTTTGCTATTGCATTAATGCTTGCAATATCTTGTGTAATACTTCAACTCTGTTGGATTTAGAAAATAAAAAGGAGGAAATGTCAATTTGAGTACTATAGCTAATGAACAAACAAAGTTACAAAAGAATGCATTTGTTGTTTACATGGTTTTAGCAATAAGTCAACTAATGCTTCTTATACTTTCAGCGATTTTTCGAGCTATAACCAAGAAGCAATATCATGATGAACTTACAACACTAAATCATCAGTATTATTATAGCTTTACATTCTTCATGAATCTTGCAACATATCTATTTTTCTTTGCAATGGTGATTTATTTCAGCTTTTTAAGTTCTAAAATTGAAAGTATAAAAAATGTTGATATAGATAAACTAGATTTCGGAAATGCATTAGAAGAGATATTTAGACCTACAAGTCCAAAATTCAAACGAAGAAAGATTCTCTTAGTAATCGTTCTAGTACTTGCATTTCTAGTAATGATATGTTCTCAAATCTATATACAAATTGGTATTGTGTTTATGTTGTAGCTTATTTTAGAAGGCTATTCGTCTAAATTTTTTTTCTTTTTTCTGGGAATTAACTGCTTATGTTAACAGATAAATAATTACGACAATTTTATAACAAAGTTCCAACTTACACAATTTGAGAAGAAAAAGACTTATCTGGACATTCTTTGTTCTAACACTTATTTCTCTAACTGCAACGCAAAGTTACTTGCTCATTATTCTATTTGTTGTGTTATGATATTCACATTTGGGGTAGTATTCAACCCAAATATCTTTTTTTTTCTTCTTTCAGCAATAATTTTTTTGTATCTCCGTCTTTTTAGAACGAAAAAAATTGATGGAATAAGTATACTATGTAACGCTATTCCACCAAAAAACTATTCCTAAAATTGCAGGCATTTTTTCTTTATTAACAATAAGATTGTAGTTTGTTAATTGTTGTATCTATTATTGTATGATTTCAATCATCATATTAGTACCTTTAGTAGGTAAAGAAAAAGAAGAACTACTTGAAGATTCATTCGACAGTGTGGATGGATTTGAAGATGTTTTTGGAGACTCAGAACCAATTAAAAAAGATTCTAGTGATGTTAGTTGAAAGCAAGGCACCTAATCATGTTAAGCCTTTTGTAGATTTCTTAATCAATTGCTTTATGATTCCTTAACTGACAAAATCTTTTGTAACTGCATTAGCAAAATCTAATCGATCAAAATAAAGTCTCAAACTTTGAATCAGATAATTTTTGTAAATGAGAACTTCCGCTTGTTTAGACTCAACAAATGTTCCATCAAGTAATTTTGCTTTAACAATAAATTCTTCAAAGAAAACATCACCATCTACTAAAATAATCACTGGTTTGAATTGGATTTCTGAAATATGACTGAAAAACCATTGCAACCATTTTCGCGCACCATCTTTACCGTGCAATTTTACATTTAATAATTCAATTTCACAATCCTCAGCAAAATAAGTGACAATTTTTTCAATATTCATCTTTTCTAGAGCAGTATCTAATTCCATAGCAATTTTTTTTATCTTATCAGAATCTTGTTGAGAAATAACAATATCCTCCTTTATAATAAAATTACAGTATTCATTCTTCTTTTTATTGTAAGGAATTTTTATATTTCTCAAAATACTTTATAATTTATGCTTAATCATAGATTTTTAACTCAATATAAGGATCCTGAGAGCTTTGTGGAGGGTGCTGTTGAATTTATTCAAAAGCATATCAAAGATAAGAAAGTTTTTTGTGCTCTTTCAGGGGGAATAGATAGTTCAGCTGCTTATCTTCTTTTAAAGAAAGCGGGTGTAAATGTCTTACCAGTCTTCATAGATCATGGACTAATGCGAATTATCCGAGGTAAAGAGGAGCGAGTTTGGATCAAAGAAACATTTCCAGATGTAAAAGTGGTTGATATTCGTGATGAATTTCTCCCGCAAATTTACGGAGAAGGAGACGCAGAGAAAAAAAGGAAATTATTCAAAAAAGCTTATTCAGGTACTTTTGACAAAATAATTAGAGAAGAGAACTGTCAGCTATTGACTGATGGAACCATTTTACCCGATCTAGAGGAAAGTTTTGGTGTTGGAATGGATGAAATCAAAGAAAGCATGTCTTTTGATGATGAAACTGCTCTTCGTGAAGCTCAAAAAGGACTAGGCTTTGTGAAAAGTCAACACAATGTGGAAATACAATATGATGTTGAAGCCACTGTCCAACCTGTTGCTTCTTTGACAAAAAATCAAGTTAGAGAAGTGCTCCAGTATTTGGATATGCCTGACGATGTTGTCTTTAGGAAAGCATTCCCAGGTCCAGCCTTAGCTGCTCGCATTGTTGGTCCAGTCACTGAGGAGAAACTGACATTCCAAAAGAAAATACATGATATTGTTGAATCTGCTGTTGATGACTTTTATATTGCAAAACATGGTAAATCTATGATTATCAATGAAAAAGGTGAACAAGAACCATTCCAAGTTTTTGCAGCCACTTTTGAAGATGCAACAAATGCAGAAGTCACCGGGTTAAAAGATGGTAGAAGAACATACGATAAAGCCAAATGTGTTTCCGGTGATTGGAATTTTGATCAATTAGTGAAAGATGGTTTAGCCTTAACTGGTCACACTCGATTATTTTATCAATTAGGTGAAAAAGAAGATGGTAAATTTGATGCTGTTATTAGGTGTATAAATAGTATAGATGCTCGAACAGCATATATCACCAATTTACCTTATGAATTGCTCCAAGAGTTAAGTAGTAAGTTGTTAGAAGTGCCAGATGTTCGACGAGTTTACTTTGACGTAACAACAAAACCACCTAGCACAATTGAATATGTATAAATAAAAAAGTCTAGGATTGAATAATCCTAGCATCTTCATTTCTTTTTCTTCTTTGAATATAAAATACTTGCAAAAGTCATTGAAATTATCCCAACGATAATTGGAAATATCTGCACAGGTGTAGTAGCAGTGCAACCAATTCTTAATGCATTGTAATCGAAATCACTGTCTGCTTGTCTAATCTGCGAATAGATTATCATTGCAACAGCATTATCGTCTTTATAATAGAAGAAGATTTCAATATCATCATTGAGTGCTAAAGCAGGGTCTTTTCCAGGAGTGTCTCCAGAATCTAAAGGAAATTCGAGTTCGTATTCATCATAGTTTATTTTTGGATGAACTTTTCCTACACTGTCTTCAGTACCAGAAACGCTTACGTCATCCTCCCATATAAGACCAGCAACATCTTTTGTAACACCATCAATTGAATCGTTGTTGTGTGCATAAATGTATTTTATATCTTGTTCTTTGCCATAGCCCCAACCTTCATCGTATATTCGAACTAGTGGTTCAGCTGTATTTGTTTTCAATACGATTGCTAGCTGGTCATCTCCTTCGCCTTTATCAGTATCAGGAACGGTAACTGCAAAAATCAAGTTGTTTTCTTCAGTATACAAAGTCTTTACTACTATGATAATTGTATCAGCTTGGTTGTCCAAATTGTAGAGAGTGATATTATAGGTCAAAGCAGGTGCCCATTCTGTGGTACCAATATGTCCATCTATTACAGGTGGAGTAGAGTTATAGCAAGTTAATATAAGGTCTTTTTTTACAGGAGCTTTTATAACAGCTACTGGAATTAAACATAGGAATATTAAACTAAAAATTATCCCACTTATAGTTGATTTTCTTAAAAATGGTTTCAATATACTTCCTCCAATGAAATGTATGTATGAATAAAAATACCTTTTTTTATATAAATATCTAATGGAGATAATTTAGAAGGTCATTATTGAGAGTTTACATTGTAAAATAAAGACTTTATAACAAGCAATAGTATTTAATTCATATATATAGGTAATGTGTGATCAAGATGACAAAAATAGCTGTTGTAGTCACAAAAGACAGAGCATTTGGTGTGAACAAATCTATTGAATTATTAGGGATAAATCCTGTTAAAGGCAAAGAAGTAATCTTCAAACCAAATTTTAACACTGCGGATCCTCCTCCAGCTTCAACATCAATGGAAACCTTCAAGCCACTGTTACTCAAACTAAAAGAAATGGGTGCAAAAACAATTACTGTTGCTGAAAGAAGTGGTCCAGCAAATACAGAAGAAGTCTTTAAAGAAAAAGGACTCTTCAAATTAGCTGAAGAAATGGGTTTTAAAATTGTTAATCTAGCAACAATACCAGAAGAAGAGTATATTTTAAAGAAACCAGAAGGAAGTCATTGGAAAGATGGTTTTCTATTCGCGAAGATTTACGACGATGCTGAATGTATCGTTGAGACTTGCTGTTTGAAAACCCATCAATATGGCGGTCATTTCACACTTTCAATGAAGAACGCTGTTGGACTAGTCCCTCGAGATAATTACCAATATATGAAAGAATTGCACTCTTCTGAACACCAGAGAAAGATGATTGCTGAAATAAATGGTGTGTATAAAGCTGATTTAATTGTTATAGATGGTATCGTGACATTCATTGATGGTGGACCAGATAAAGGAACACGAAAAGAAGCCAATGTTTTCCTAGCAGGAACAGACAAAATCGCATTAGATGCTGTTGGTGTGGCAATTCTAAGAATTCTCGGAACAACTCCTGAAGTGATGAATGGAGCAATTTTTGATCAAGAACAAATTAAAAGAGCTGTAGAATTAGGAATAGGCATTTCATCACCAAATGAAATAGAATTTTTAACAGATTCTGAAGAAAGTATAGAATTGGTTAATCAGATTAAGGTTAAATTAACTGAAAAGTAGAGAGTTAAGATTTTTCTTGGCTTTTCATTTTTCTTATTTTTTCAATGAACACTTTAACATCCTTTGGATTCTTAAGAATTAGATAATTGTCAGTTCCGAGTGCTTGTTTTACCTCTTCAATTATTCCTTTGATTTTGTAAACTTTATATCTAATACTAAATGATGATAGCTCATAAATTGCATACAA
This sequence comes from Candidatus Heimdallarchaeota archaeon, assembly GCA_030614005.1. Classification (GTDB taxonomy): domain Archaea; phylum Asgardarchaeota; class Heimdallarchaeia; order JABLTI01; family JABLTI01; genus JABLTI01. Next base: position 30,483 of record JAUWKS010000033.1, read on the forward strand.
AGGTTTCTCTTTCGTGCCACTTTCCTCAATTCTCTTAGGCAGATGAGTTGATCTATGAAAAGTTAATTTTGTATTTCTTGATAATGTTCGAGCAACAATTCTCCATAATGAAATGTATAAAGGTAAATCTAAAACAATAGCAAAAGTTGCTTGAGGTAAAAGCATATCACGTACTTTTGAGTAATTACCATCGATAACCCATGATTTTCTAGAAAGCTCTTTTTTGACTATTTTACGAAATGCTTTCTTTGTTGGCATTGTCCAATCTGGAAACCAAAATAAATCATCCAAATGAATATAATCTATATAAAGAATTTCACCCAATGATTTGGCTAAGGTGGTTTTACCACTACCCGAAGCACCATAGATAACTATTCGATTAAAATTAACCATTGAGCTATTCACACTCACATCCAAAAATTACTAATATATCTATTTTACGTTTATTAAAAAAAAAGGAAAAATAATACTGAAGAGATAAAAAAAATGGAAGAGAAAAGGAGCATTCCTTTCTCTCGAAACTCTTTTCCATTTACGAACAGCTAAGCAAGACGCCTGCGTCGAATGACAGCTACTACAAAAGTCAAGGCAATGCTAAATGTTACAATAGAAACAGCAATAATAATACCACCTTCTTCGGTGATAGTAGTATTCTGACCTGGAATTGTTATAGTTGTTGTTGGGGGAGTCTCGGTAATATCCGGAGTATCAGAACCATCAGTAGGATCGGAACCAAGAGCAATTTCAACAAAATCACTGTATGTATCACCATCTGTGTCAACAGCATTAGGGTTCGTTCCATGAATCATCTCAACATTATCATCCAGACCATCGTTATCTGAATCCATATCATTAGGGTCAGTCAAATAACCATCTGTACCAGCGTTTACCTCCTCAAAATCATCCAAGGTGTCCCCATCTGAATCTGCACTTGTAGGGTCGGTAAGGCTAGTATTTATTTCATAGGCATCAAGTAGAAGGTCGCTATCCGTATCATCATTGTTAGGGTTTGTAATCCAACCATCAACTCCAGCAATGACTTCCTCACCATCAAGAATTGTGTCATCATCCGAGTCATCATCAAGAGGGTCAGTAGAATAGATATTTACTTCTTCTCCATCTAAAGCTCCATCATCATCGCTGTCAGGATCGTTAGGATTAGTAAAACTAATAGTAGTTTCATATGTATCTGAGAGGCCATCCCCATCGGTATCTAATTCAGGGATATCTGATGAATTATTAGGGTCTGTACCAGCGATGAATTCATTGTAATCGGAATAGGTATCACCATCGGTATCAGGATTATTAGGGTCAGTATTGGTTAAAATCTCATCACTATCTGAGAGTAAATCATCATCGCTGTCGGTGTCATTTGGGTCTGTTACATATCCGTCAGAACCGGTTGTTACTTCCTCTTGATCATCAAGACCATCTCCGTCCATATCATCATTAGTAGGGTCAGTGGAATAAATACTGATTTCATCATCGTCTGTTAAACCATCCGAATCTGTATCATCACTTAATGGATTGGTCACATAACCATCTACTCCGACAACTACCTCTTCATCATCAGTTATGGTATCTCCGTCAGAGTCAGTATCATTTGGATTGGTGCCATAGGAATATTCTGTTCCATCTGAAAGGTTGTCGTTATCGCTGTCTGCATCGTTAGGGTTGGTTATATAACCATCATTTCCAACATTTAGCTCTTCAAAATCGTCCAAACCATCTCCATCCGAATCAGTTTCAGTTGGATCAGTATTGCTAGTGCTTATTTCATAAGCATCATTGAGTGTATCACCATCTGTATCAACACTTAACGGGTTGGTTACGTATCCATCTGCTCCAGCAATAACTTCTTCTCCATCGAGGATAGAGTCATTATCGCTATCGGAATCATTAGGATTAGTACCATGAAAATATTCGCCATAATCAGTTAAACCATCAGCATCACTATCTGGATTAGTTGAATTCGTTATATAACCGTCGACTCCTAAAGTATCTTCTTCATTATCATCTAAGCCATCACCATCTGTATCATCATCAATAGGATTTGTGAAACTGATATTTATTTCATAACTATCTGATAACCCATCCCCATCGGAGTCTGCATCGTTAGGATTGGTAATATACCCATCAGCTCCAGCAACAACTTCTTCACTATCCAAGATAGTATCACCATCGCTGTCATTATTATTGGGATTTGTACCATAAACGGCTTCTTCGTAATCAGTAAGACCGTCTGTATCCGAATCGCTGTCATTAGGATCGGTTACATAGCCATCTGAACCATTTGTTACTTCTTCCTGGTCATCAAGACCATCATCATCAGAGTCCGCATCATTGGGATTAGTATTGTGAGTATTCACTTCAACGTTATCGTTAATACCATCTCCATCTGTGTCAGTAAGTGTTGGGTCTGTCAAACTGGTGTCTATTTCATAATCATCTGTGAGTGTGTCCCCATCTGTGTCAGCACTTAACGGGTTGGTAATATATCCATCTACCCCAGCAACTACTTCTTCTCCGTCTAAAATTGAATCATTATCGGAATCATTATCGTTCGGATTAGTATTTTCGGCATCCTCACCACCATCTGATAATCCGTCATTGTCTGAATCGCTATCGTTTGGATCGGTTATATAACCATCAGAACCTAAAGTTACTTCTTCTTGGTCATCCAATCCATCCCCGTCTGTATCTGCACTACTTGGATTTGTATCATAGGTATTTACTTCATCAATGTCGTCGAGCCCATCGCTATCTGTATCTGTTAAGGTTGGGTCAGATATATAACCATCGTCTCCAAGAGTTAATTCTTCGAGATCAGCTATTCCATCAGAATCAGTATCAGTTAATAACGGATTTGTTCCATAATCATGTACTTCTGCACCATCGCTCAATCCATCGTCATCCGTATCTGGATCGTATGGATCTGTGCTATTGTTATATTCATCCACATTGGATAGAGTATCCAAATCTGCATCATACCCACCATCAGCGAACAGTAGAGGATCAAATGATTGCGCTAGTTCATAGTCATCTGGCATGCCATCGTTATCTGTGTCAGTATCGGTTGGATCAGTTCCGTGGTAATATATTTCATCCCAATCTTCTAGAGTATCTCCATCGGAATCGGCATTCGTTGCATTTGTTCCAAAATAATCTTCCGTTTGGTCATCAATGTAATCACTATCGCTATCCATCTGTCCCGTATTGAATGCTGACCCATGGAAGCTTGCCCAGACCAAATCGCTAAAACTTGTTGTTCCCGTTATTGTTAAGCAGTATACTTTTGAAGCATAATCACCGACTACCACTTCAAGATCGCCATCGTTATCGAGGTCTCCAATTGCAGCAGTGCCACGTGTTTCTAGATCGGTATTAAAAGTCCAAAGCTCATTTCCAGTGCTGTCTAAACAATAAATGGTATTTTCATAAAGTGTATTATTATATTCTCCAATTATTATCTCTAAATCTCCATCGCCATCCAAATCGCCAATAACCGGTGAAGCATAAACACGATTAGTAGTAGTATAGTTCCATTCTTGAATTCCTTCGTGACTAATGCAATAAACTCTAGTATCCCAACAACCTATGATTACTTCATATGTTCCATCAGCATCTAAATCTGCAACCGCAGGTGATGAATAGATTGCATCGGTGACATTATACATCCAAAATTTGTTTCCATTACTATCTATACAATGAATGCTTTTATCATTTGAACCAACAATTACTTCCAATTTTCCATTCCCGTTAAGGTCTGCTAAAGCTGGTGCAGAATAGATAACCCCCGCAGTCTGATATGACCATACCAAATCACCTGTGCCATTCAGACAATGAACATAGCTATCTCTCGATGTAGCAATTATTTCTATATCTCCATCGCCATCCAAATCTCCTAGTGCAGGAGTAGCTACGAAATCAGCTTGAATTAGTGAAGATGAATAGTTCCATTGTTCCAACCCAGTATCATCTAAACAATAAATTCTGTTATCATCTGAACCAAAAACTATTTCCAACTTTCCATCGCCATCAACATCTCCAACTGCAGGGGAACCATCTATATTTTCACCTATACTACCTACAGTATAATACCACAACCTTGTTCCATTATTAGCTAAGCAATATAAGTTACCATCTGTTGAACCTACAAGAATCTCTAATTCTCCATCTCTATCTAAATCAGCAATAGTTGGGGCAGCAGTAGTTATTGTATCATTTGTAGCATACTCCCAGATGACTGTTCCATCATAATCAAAACAATATAACTTTCCATCAAGCGAACCAATGAGTATTTCCAAGTCGCCATCTTTATCTAAGTCTACTAAAGTTGGGGAACCTCGTATTTCTC
>JAUWKS010000101.1 GCA_030614005.1 Candidatus Heimdallarchaeota archaeon
AAATCCACTATCTGCAAGCATAAATAACGCAAAACCTAGAATTAAAGCCACCATTGGTACGAAGAACCAAACAAGTACAGGATTTGCAATGATTCTTAAATTTGGATCCTGACCACCATTTAATCCATAAGTAAGAAAAACACTCATCCAGTAACTAGGTCCTTCCCAAAAAGTGTGACCTGGACCTCTTAATGAATTTGTGATTCCCATAATTAATATGCTAATGAACCATGTAGAGAAAAGATAGATGCCCATTGGTGAGTGAAATTTTTTCCATATCCACTTTCCAATCGCGACAAGCCAATCTCCCCATACACCAACAAAGGTTCTAGGACCCATTTCTGTTGAATCAACACTGACACCTTCAGTTTCAGTTTTTTCTGCTTGCATATTAATAGCCACGTTTCATATTTTCTTAGACATTTTAAACCTTTTCTCTTACAATTAGATTTACATTAAAAAAAATGCTTCAACTAAAATAATTTAAATGCGTTTATTCTTGATTTTTTTAGTGCTTGAGGATTAAAATGAATTCAGATGAGATATTGAACTTAGTTAGTGCCGGTATAGATGTTGGTACAACCACATCACATTTGATCTTTTCTAAACTCAAACTTGAAAAAGTATATACTCCAAGAGGAGTAAAATTTGAGGTTACGAAGAGAGAAATACTATACAAAGGTAACATCTTACTCACTCCGTTAGTAGATGGGCAAACTATTGATTATCTCAAACTTGTTGAGTTTATCAAATCTGAATATGAACTTGCAAATATGTCAATTGATGATATTGATACTGGTGCCGTTATAATTACAGGGGAAAGTGCTAAAAAAGAAAATGCTGAAGATCTTGTGAAGGCTCTTGCATACAAGGCAGGTAAGTTTGTTTGTGCGGCTGCAGGACCCAATTTTGAATCAATTATAGCAGCGATGGGATCCGGTGCTGCTCAATATTCTAAAGAAACAAAGAAAACTGTGATGAATATTGATATTGGAGGTGGTACTAGTAACATTGCTATCGTAAAAGACGGTGAAATCATTGATGCTGCATGTGTAAATGTTGGTGGAAGATTGCTAGCCTTTGATACAGAAGACAGAATTGTTGGAATTGAAGATCCTATTAGAAATTTGGAAGGCAAAATGGGGCTTAAATTCGATTATGGAGACCATATACCAATTGATCAAAAAAGGAAACTGGCTAAACTTCTTGCTGAAAGTCTCTTTGAAACCTTGGATAGAAATTTACAAACACAAATTGCAAAAAATCTACTTATGACAAATCCATTAGAATATGATGGAACTATTGATGAGTTTATGTTTTCTGGTGGTGTAGCAGAGTATATTTACAAGCAGACTGAAGAATATTTTGGAGATCTGGGAAAATATTTGGGTGAAGAGATCCTCAAAATAATAAGAGAAAAGAATATTAGTATTCATAAACCAACAGAACTAATTCGTGCAACTGTTATTGGAGCAGGTCAATATACTCTTCAAGTATCAGGTGTTACTACTCACATTTCTGATATTGATATTTTACCAATTCATAACATTCCTGTTCTGGAACCTAAAATTGACAACAAGCAGATTACTGAGGAAACTGTGAAATTAGCTATTCAAAAGAGCCTTAATATGTTTGATGTGAAAGAAGGGGAAGAGACGGTAGCATTATCATTTAAGGGAGCGATTGGCGGGTCTTATGCAGGGTTAACTACTTTTGCTAAAGGTGTAGTAGGTGCTTTACCAAATACAATTAGAAAAGAAAAACCTGTTGTCCTAGTTTTTGATCGAGATATTGGTAATTCTGTTGGTAATGTTATGAGAAGAGAAACACCTGCAAAAAAGAATATTATTTCTATTGATGAAATAATTATCCAAGAAGGAGACTTTATTGATATTGATCTGCCTAAAGCAGGTGGACAAGTCGTTCCAGTAGTAGTTAAATCCTTAGTTTTTTCAGCTTAGAAAAATGTGATTGTTACCACCCTACTACTATTCCATCCGCTCGAGGGCTTGTCCCACCACAGAGAACACCATTCTTGGGATTTCTATTTATTATTTGACCTCGCCCAAATATCATTCTTGCAAATCCAGTAGTGGGTACAATTGAGTGTCCCATTTGACTTAATCTACTTATGACTGCAATGTCAATCCCATCTTCTAAAGCTACGTCTCCTCTACTAGTTCCATCTCTTATAGTAAATCTAGGTGCGTCAAGAGCTTGTTGAGGATTCATACCAAAATCAATCATGTTTACCATCACTTGTGCATGACCCTGAGGTTGATTAAATCCTCCCATCACACCAAAACTAGAGTAGAGTTCATCATCCTTTGTAGCCATTCCAGGTATAATTGTGTGATATGGTCTCTTATTTGGTGCCAAAGCATTCGGATGATCAGGTTGTAGTGAAAAGTTTACCCCTCTATTTTGCAAGGTAAAACCACAACCTTTCGGAATTAGTCCTGTTCCAAATCCCATGTAATTAGAATTTATAAAGCTACATGCATTTCCTTCTCCATCCACTACAGAGAAATAAACTGTATCAGAACTTGAAACAGGTGACCCTTTTTCAACATCGATAGTTGCTTTAGTTGGATCAAGTAACTCTCTTCTTGTTTTTGCGTATTGTTTTGATAATAATTCTTGAATGGGAACATGAACAATATCAGGATCAGCTACATACCATCTAGTATCTGCAAAAGCAATGCGCATCGCTTCAATCATTGTATGCAAATGCTCAACAGATGAATGTTTCATATCACCAATATCAAACCCTTCGAGTACGTTAAGTGCCATTAGAGCAGTAATTCCTTGGCCATTTGGTGGTATTTCGTAGACGTCAACACCTCGATAGTTGATGGAAATAGGGTCATCGAAAGTGTTTTTGTGATTTTTCAAATCATCTAAGGTCATATAACCCTCAAACGATTTGATTAATTCAATAATGGCATCCGCAATTCGACCTTCATAGAAACCACTTTTTCCATGTTCTGCTAGCTCGCGGAAAGTGTTGGCTAATGTTGGATTTTTCATAATCTCTCCCTCTTTAGGTGCTTCTCCATTAAGTAGCATTTCATCAGCATTTGGACCCAGTCGCAATTGCTTAACTCCACTTTGCCAAGATCTTGCTGTAATTGGAGCAACGGGAAAACCCTTCTCCGCTAATTCTATTGCTGGAGATAATATTTCCTTCAATGATATGCTGCCGAATCTCTTAACAGTATCTACCCAACCTGCTGCAGCACCAGGAACGGTAATTGTGTGAACATTGAGCGGTGGGATATCCTCTTGTATGTTGAGATTGTTGAGTTTTTCTATGCTCAAATCTGCTGGAGCTCTCCCACTTGCATTTAAGCCGTATACTTTCTTCTTCAGATTATCATAAAACAAACAGAAACAATCTCCACCTATTCCTGTAGAAGTAGGTTCAGTGAGATTCAACGTTGCGGCAACTGCAACTGCAGCATCAGCTGCGTTCCCCCCTTGTTGTAAAATTCGTAGCCCTACCTCTGAAGCAAGAGGCTGACTTGAAGCAACCATTCCATTTCTAGAGTAAACAGGAGATCTATAAGACTTGAATTGCATAATTGAGCTAAAAATAGGTTAAAAATAAATGTGCCGGTTTTATATTTAATCCTGTTTATGGGTTCCTGTAAATTTTATGGCCACAAAAAGAGCAATACTCTTCGACATCAACCAATTTCTTTTTGCAATTGGGACAAAACCATCCTTTAGTTATTGAAGTTTTTTCAATTTGTAGTTTTTTAGTTTTGATGGTTGAACCAGTTGAAGCTTCTTCTTTAGACTGCTCTCTCTTTCTTAGCAAGAGAACAGCTAAAAACGTAATACCAATTGTAAAAATAATACCAAAGATGATTAATGTGATAATTGTTGGAGTACCTTCAAATGATCCAGATTCTATGGGTGAATCCTGTACAATTACTTCAACATCAACTGAAATAGGGTTGTCTCTATTGTCTAGAATAATGTAGAAGTTTCGACCATATTCAACAGAAAACGCAATTGAGTCTTGTTCTGAATTTATCCTTTCAATAACCGTTTCTGAACTATATCCGTCGCTCCAGTTTAGGTAATTCTCATAATCAAATACGCGTAAGGAAATATCAGAGCCATTATAAACTTGAAAGAAAATATAAACAGAAGTGTCATCATTGGCTGTTATAATCCAACCGTTTGAATCATAAGCGCTTACAGACCTTGTTTCATTAACCCAAGTAATTCCAAGGACTGGTTGTGAAGCAAGAAAAACAAGAACCACCATTATGAATACAACAGATTTTCTTTTCATCTCATGCCCTGTCTAATTATTCTCTATTACTTAATTATTCAAGTTCCTTTCTTAAATATGTTCTCAAATAACTGGCATATTGTTAAATACTGGTGACACTGGTTGTAGCTAATCTGATGTGATTTTATGGAACTAACAGGAAAAAAAGAACTCCTTAGTCATTTACCTGATCGTCCAAAATATATACTTAAACTGTATCTACTCCAAGTTATTCTAATAACCTTGCTTACATTAGCAGTTCTATTTATTTTAGATATTCTCCCAAGTCTATTACCAACTGTTGGTTGGCTTACATTATTAGAACCATACATCCCACCTTTGGGTTCAATGTTAGTGATAGCTGGGGGTTTAAGTATTGTTCATGTAGTATGGAGAAAGAGAGACAAGTTCATTTCTCAAGATAAAAAAAGAGCCTTCCAAAAATCTGTGAAATATACATTCACTGGTATTCCAATATCAATGGCAGGAATCATTCACATGTTTCTACCCGTTAGTTGGTTAGCTGAAGAAATCTTTTCACTAATTGGTTTTAGAAATCCTCTTACTGATCTTTTTCAAACACCTATTGGACGCCTAATTGCAACAGCTGCAGGTAACTCTAATTATAATGATTCGATAGTTAGAATCGTCTTTAGCGTTATGTTTTTGATACTCGCTATCTTGAATATATTCAGAACAATTTTCGTATTTGGAGTTGATTATTCTGCGATGGTTTATGTTTATTATCCTGAGGAGTCAAAAATTATAGACCATAAAATATATTCAATTGTTCGACATCCACTTTACGTTAGCGTATTCCTTCTCATGATTAGCGCTTTGATTAGTAATTTTTCAATCTATTCGGTTATCATATCTATCGTCTTTATTCTCTGTTTTAGTTATCATATCTATGGTATTGAGGAAAAAGAATTGATAGAAAGGTTTGGAGAAGGATTTAAGGCATACAGGAAAGAAGTTCCAGCGCTAATTATACATCCTCGAAATTGGGGTAAATTCTTCAAATTTTTATTAGGTAAAGAGATTTAATATAGACTTATTCCTCCCAATCACCTGATATTTTATCGAATTCAGGTGATAGTGCAATTTTTTAAAGAGAAATAAAATCTTCGATATTTGTTAGTTAGCCACGCTTAAGTGGTTATTCTAATAAGGAGACCCATCCAAAAAGATATCTTCTTGTAAGGTAGCATTGTTTTGGAAAAAGACTTTACTCACAATCTCCTTGATCTTCCGGTTCTGGTTCTTTTAGTATTGCTGTTGATGTAATCTTCAAGAATATGTTTTTCTCTCTTTTTGCAAAACGATATAAGAACCGATATTTCTTTGCAATCTTTTGTTCAGCTTTGGAAACTTCTTCACCTTCGAGGAACTCTACATTACCATGAATTCGTAAATCAATGAATTTTTGCCTTATTTTTCCTATAAAATTACAGGAAACAAAGACAACCTTTGAATTGTTACGCATCCTTTTAACTTTCCAAGATTGATCCTCTGTCATTATGAAAACATCATCATTTTCTCTTGCAAACCAAATAGGTGTAGAAACGTCTTCACCATTCTTCTTGTAGGTTGTCAAACTAATATATTTCTGATTGTTCAATATTTTATCTAACATTTCTGTGGTTTTCGAAACCATGATTAAGCCTCAATTACTATAACACAATTTGGTTTAAATATGATGCAAACTACAAATTTTCATTCTTCTAAATATTCTATTCCAATAATTGGAAAGAATTCTATATAAGTGTGTGAGCGGGGTGTGGAATATTGAGGTTAAGGAAGGAATAGAAAGATTAGTCCGTCCATTGATCTTGCAGAAATTTATTTTAACCTTCCAAAACCTCACCATTCACCTTTACTGTTTTATCTTTCATCTGGTCATTTATTGGTCACTTTTTCTCGTCATGTTAAAATCAGGTGACCAGTTAAGTGTACATTAGTGACAAACATGAGTGAAAGAAAACATCAAGCAAGAACAGAACAAGCAGAGAGAACATTCAGAAATAATGAAGAAAAAAAGAAGAAAAAGTTAAACTATGATTATTTCATTGGACAAATAATCTTCAGTTAAAACTCTTCTTTTTAAACTTCTAAATAATTTTCAAATATTATTTGATAAGAAATGTTTGTAAATTTCCTGTTATGAGTATTCTATTAATATTACATAGAATTAATAAATTCAGAGTGTTTCTAATGGTTAGAGATAAATTATCTCTTAAGAGAAGTGATAAAATGAGCTACATTGAGAAAGACGATCTAATCTCGCGCTTGAAGGATAGCAACAATCCTAAGAAAGAGATTGATATGGAAGCCGTAGATTTTGTTCTTTTAAAGTTAAATGAGCTAAGACACGAAATTAGCTTGAAATTCTATGAAAAAAAGATAAATGATTCCAAGAAAAGTGGATCATAACGTATAGATATTGCCACTCTTTAAATGATTGACAATCAAGACTTAAATAAAACCATTTTACAATTTGATTGTGATTTCATTACTTGATGAAATAAAATACATATCTGACAACTTTGGCCCTCGAATTGCTGGTTCAGAATCTGATAAGAAAACAATTCAATACCTTGAAACGCGATTTCGTTCATTTTCAAAGGATGTAAGTACTGAATCTTTTCCAGTTGTTGGAAGGTCTCTTCAACATTTGATTAATTTTCTTGTGTGGGGATATTTTCTGTCTGTTGTTGCTTATGTGTTTCTTGCTCCCATAGCCTTAGGGTCGGCCATATTAATGATTTTGATTTACTATTTAGCAAGGTTTCAAGATAAGAATCTTATAAATCTCCTCGTGAAAAAATCAGAAACTAAAAATGTCATTGCTAAATTTGAACCAAAGAAAGAGAAAAAACTTACTATCATCTTTTCAGGTCATCATGATTCAGCATTTCACATGCCACTATTTGAGAAAAAATTAAAGCAAATTGCTTTAATACAAAATGGTGCTTTACTCGGAATTATAATGTTAATCATAGCCAGTATCTGGAAAACAATCTATATGATAACAGATATAGTAGGAATTTTGGAAATAACCCAATACAATATTGGTTCATTGCAAATCACATGGTTGTTGTTGCCAGATCTGTTTTTCATATTAGCCTTTTTAGGGCTTTTTCTTGGTTTCTATTTTCTAGCAAATATGGTTACGAAGACACCATTGATTGGTGCAAATGATAATCTAACGTCAGTAGCAATATTACTTGGTTTGGGAGAATATCTAAAAAACAATCCTTCAAGTAATCTGGAGATATATCTTGTTTCTTTTGGTGCAGAGGAACCAGGCCTAAATGGTAGCAAATATTTTGTCGATAAAAGGTTGGATGAACTAGTAGGTTCTATCAATATAAACTTCGAAACTGTAGGAAGTGGTTCATTGGGCATAATAGAAAAGGAAAAAGACAATAACGTTGTTCATGATTCAAAGATCGTGAAATTTATTCAAGATGTTGGTAAGAAAAATGGATATGACTTGCCTGCAATGAAAATTCATTATGGGAACACTGATGCTGGAAGTTTCTCGAAAAGGAAATTAATCGCTACTACTATCTTTGGTTATGGAAAAAACGATGTTTTTGATCTTTGGCATTCGACCGATGATGTTTATGAAAACCTTAAAAGTAAAATTCTGGAAGATGCATTCGATCTTACTATTCATATTCTAAAAGAGTTAGAAAAAATTGAAGAAAACTGGTTCTGAACTTATTCAGTCCTTTTTTCAGCTTTCTTTGTTCTAACGATTTTTATTATTTTTTTGACTAAAGCTTTAATGCCTTCAACTAAAAAGAATATACCATACAAATATGCAAAAAGAATAGCCAATTGGGTACCTAGCATACCACTTGAATACATGCTTTCGAATATCTCACCAAATCTAATTAAAGGTAGAAGAGCAATGTAACCAGGATTAATCTTATGTTCAATTGGGTAGGGAGAAGCAATACCATTAAACAAAATACCAGTTTGTCTTGCCAGTAACTGAGCAAAAATAGCTTCTTCTGTAAATTC
>JAUWKS010000047.1 GCA_030614005.1 Candidatus Heimdallarchaeota archaeon
CGAATATGCAAATTTCCTTCTAAACCTGAGCCATCTGTGTGACCTGTCATATAAACAAAATCAATGCTCGGATAATCTATTTCTAAACCAACCATCAAACCAATATAAGTGTCTATATTTTCCTCAGTTGCACCTGATGCTTGACCACACCATGACCACATTACTACATTAACATCTTCATTTCCTGCAGTCTCGAGATACGCTCTTGTTCTAACTTCCCAAGTAATAAAATCGGGGTTTCCTAAATCACCTGAAACAAAGTAATCATCAATGTCTAGTGCCCCATCTGTTCCACCCTCATTCCAATCATACAACCCATCTGTAAAATTAGAAGGACCAGCTTGCGATCCAACATAATTTTCTTTAAAACCAGGTAAACTATTCATTCCGGTAATAATTTGACTGCCATGGGAAGTGTGTCCATAAACAATATGCAGATTATTCTTAGCTTCAATTATTGCAGAATCAGGTATCTGATTGAGGCGTACAAGATTCATTATTGAATGATCAGCAATAATTGCATCAGCAGTTATTTTTGGTTGATCTATCAAGGGAGGGCTTTCGCTTGAAGTATTGGTGAAACTAATTAACAAAATACCAATAATACAAAAAGTAACAATTTGTTTTAACTTGAATACCATTTTATTCTCACCGCAATATAATAAAAGATAATATTTACTTTCTAGTAAATAAGTAATTCTCAATTAAATAAAAAAAGAAAGGATAGCTGAAAGCTAACCTAGTTATTTAATTCTTCGACGACCAGTAAACCAAGCAAAGAACGCTAATATTGTCATAGCTGAGAAGGCAAAAAGAAGACCATTCTCAAAACCACCTTCCTCTGTTGTAGGAGTAGTTGTTGGACTGGGAGTTGGACTGGGAGTTGGAGTAGGTTCTGGTGGGTCATTTGAGTCAGTTGGATCTGTACCATCAGCGATTTCTTCATCATCATCGATGCCATCACCATCTGTGTCTGCGTCGTTTGGATCTGTGATGTATCCATCTATTCCAGCAATAACTTCTTCTCCATCGCTAATGGAGTCATCGTCTGAATCAGGGTCATTAGGATCAGTATTATGAGTATTAGTTTCAGCGCCATCGGTTAAGCCATCGTCATCGCTGTCTGCATTATTAGGATCTGTAATGTAACCATCTGCTCCTAAAGCTAATTCCTCTCCGTCTAAAATTAAATCGCCATCTGTATCATCATCAGTAGGATCGGTGAGATGTACGTCAATTTCCATATTATCATTTAAACCATCCATATCGGTATCTATATCGTTTGGATCTGTGATGTATCCATCTGCTCCTTCAGTTACTTCTTCTCCATCCAAAATAGTATCGTTGTCCGAATCTGAGTCAAGAGGATTAGTTAAATAATTGTATACTTCAGCTCCATCACCTAGACCATCCCCGTCTGTGTCAAACAGATTAGGATCAGTAAAGTATCCAGTTGCCCCAGTTAATTCATTATAATCACTTATACCATCGATGTCACTGTCTGCCAACGTTGGGTCAGTGAAGAAGGTAAATATCTCATCGTAGTCCCCAATGGTATCTCCATCGGTATCTTCTTTGTCGATATCAGTACCATATTCATTTATTTCCAAATAATTCGATAATCGATCCATATCATTATCATGCAATAATACTTCAAAACCACCATGTGAGTCACCGACATACATTGTTCCATTTACAACATCGATATCTACAGCTTGACCGTCGTCATCAAAATAGTGACCTACTTGTTGGAATTTGGAATCTGAAGTCCACTCATAAACATAGACACCCATGGTATGAGCTGTATAATAGATATACTGTCCTTCAATGAAAACGTCATAACCGTGCCCACCGGGATCGATATTATCAAAACTGTAAACGTTATTCATGTCTGTAGTATTAAAGGCATATAATCCCGCATAACCATTTCCTAACAAAACTAATCCTTCTGTTGCAAAGACATCATAGGCATATCCCGTTATAAACTCTCTATATTGATACGTAGGATTTTCTACATCTGTTACATTGATTATTTGTAAACCACCATCATGGGCTGCTATGTAAGTAAAATTACCAAATACATCAATACTATAAGTATAATTACCATCTGCCAATTGTGAAACATGAATCAAATCGGCTGGATCAGTAATATTCACAATTTGTAACCCGCCATTGTATGTTGCACAATACGCATACTTTCCTTGAACTTTAACATCATAAGCATTAAATGATGTTTGATAGCTATCTAGAAACACAGGGTTTTCAGGATCGGTTATGTTGTATGTTCGAAGTCCTAGTGTGCTGGCAGCAACATAAAGAATGTTTTCTTTAATATCGAGATTTTGAATATATTTTGCATCGAGTATTGATGCAACTAATTTGATGTTTGTTATATCAGAGATATTTACAACATCTACACCATATCCGAAGCCAGCAATAAAAGCAAAGTCTCCATACACTTCCACGTCTCTCACTTCACCATAAGATTCGAATTTAAAGACCTCAGAAATACTAGCAGGATTAGAAACGTTATAAATTCTAAAACCTCCAGTGTTATAAGCAACATAAAGCAAGCTGCCATTTATTGTTAGTTCCGGAGAGTAACTTCCCACACTTGCTATAGTTCCTTCTTGAACCGTTGCTAATGGATTTGTGACATTTATCAGCTCAACACCTTGGCCATGGGTAGCATAAACAATATTATCAGAAAAATCTGTCCCTTCATACCAACTACTGAAACCTAAATGGGTATTAATTAAAGTTGGATCTGATCTATTTGAAACATCAATTATTTCCATTCCATTATTGCCTACTGCAGCATAAACTGTTGTTCCGCTAATAACTAAATTATCGATATTATCTCCACTGTAATAATTTGCTGTTTTCGTAGGAGTTGCTACACCAGTTATGTTAATGATATCCATACCCCAATTATAAAGCGAACAATAAGCGTAGTTTCCAGAAACCTCTACTTGGTAATAATATGTGCCATTGTAATAATTATTTACATAAGTGATATCAGCAGGATCTGTTGCATTAAGTATTTGTAAACCTTCATTAAAGCCTGCTACAAAAATATAATTTCCAGCAACTTTTATATCTTGAGCTGCTCCCAAAGTGTCATATCTATCTAGCTCCACTGGATTCGAAGGGTCTGAGATATCAAGAGTGACTACTCCATAAGCTCCACAAGACAGGTAGGCTATATCGTCTTGAACAGCTACTCTTTTAACAGTATTGTAACCAGGTAAAATAAATTGACTGACAATAACACTACTTGAAGGAGTGGAACAATCAAAAATGAGTAGTCCTTCGTAATCACAAGCAATAAGAGCATATTGGTCTTTGATAACAATATTGTTCACTTGGTTGTAATGTTCATCCCAATAGCCTAATTCAGTTATGTTCTCTTGAACGGCATTTGTTACGAATTCTTGTTGTATTGTATCTGGATTTGCATTAACAGCACTATCTCCAGATTCAATTCCTATTTCTGATACATTAGCAATTAGCATTGGTGAAACAACACTTGCTAAAATAATCACTATAAATAAACTTCTAACTTTGTTTAACTGCATAATTTAACTCCGTCCTAATTAAAATTAATTCATAAACGTAACAGTTCTCATTTCATTAATAAAAGTTTTTAGATTTGAAAAATGAAGGACAATTACCTTTTGAGGGCAGATTATTTGACATTTTATGAATGAAGACAACCTTTGTCATTGAATTTTTTCTCATAATAAAATAGAAGAATTACGACAATAATTCATTTTTCAGAGAATTGAAAGTTTTTTCTCAATGATGTGAGAAAGTTTATAACATTCACAGTAGAAAATAGTGCTATGTCAGATTATGAATTCAAAAACTTTGAAAAAGGCATAGAAGAAGCGCAAGCAGAATTGGGTACAGAAGTAACCAAAGACTGGTCTTTTTTCGGTCAATCTGATGCTGCAGCTTTAAAAAATGCCTACTCTCGAGAAGGTTTTGATCCAGAAACTCGTCATTATGCTTTCAAAGATGGTAAGCTCGTTGGGTTTTTAGTCTCACGAATTTTACCTGATACAGAAGATGGTATAAAAAGAGCAACTTTTGATTTTCCTTTTGTAAAAGAAGGTCATGAAAAAGCTGGAGAATTATTATACGAAAGAGGAATTGCTACACTCAAAGATAAAGGTGTGACTATTGCTGATGTTCGTGTCATAGAAGGTTGGAAAGGTACCACAGAACAAGCAGAGAAATATGGTTTTAAGAAAGGTGCACTTCGATTTGTTCGTGTTAAAAGTAGTTTGAATAAATTGCAAGCAAAAGATCATACAGAAAAGTTTGAGAATTTCGATCCTGAAAGAGACAAAGAACAAATCATAAAGCTTTTCACAGAAAATTACAATATGACTGCAGAACAAGCAGAAACGAATTTCAAAGGAATAGTTAATCCCCCTGAAGGTCAATATTTCCAACCGATTCTCCGAGAAGGAGACAAGATAATTTCACGCGGTTTACTCTACATTCCAAAAGATCCTAAAGATGCAACCTTTAGATTCTTGTCACCAGATCCAACACAATACTTTGATGCCTATTTGGCAAACATTATTCCTATTGCTAAGGAAAAAGGGGCAGAAAATTTCGAGTTGTTTTTAGGTGGTCCTACTTTGGAGCAGCAGCTTGAATTGTTTAAATCGTACGGTTTTTCTGTTGTTGATGAAGCATTCACTTATGAAAAAGAGTTCTAATTTAGTTCTCTCTTTTCTTTTTCTATTTTCTATTTGTTATTTTATCTTGTTTTAATGATTATATTAAAGAAAGTAAAATTGATAGAAACCAATCTATCAAAATCCTCTTAGAAAATCTATTCTATTCAGAACGCAATGCTTCCCCGCAGGATGAACAAAAGTCTGTTGCTGCTTCATTAGCATATCCACAATTTTTGCAATTTTGAAAGTTAGTCTCATGCTCAAATCCATATGAAATTTGCTTACTTGTTATTGGTTTACTAACTGGTTGCACATCAGGTTTAGGATATGGTATTTGATAAGTTGGTTGTGAGTAAATAATTGGTGCAGGTCGTGTATCTACTCCTTGGTAATTTGAACCACCACTCCAATTGGAAACTGGCAAACCTTGTGCATCAGAAAAGCTTCCAGACAAAATAGTAATCAGATCGATTAAAACGCCAAAACCAAAAAGTCCAGATGTAAATAAATAAATCAGTCCCATTTCCTGCTTTCCTACATAGAAAAGATGTCCTCCGAAATATCCTAGAAATAGGCAGAGAAAAAGAGCAACAGTACGACTATATTCTGACTCGATTTTTCGTGGTGCCATTGGCATTGAAGATGGCGTATGAGAATATTGATGTGCCCCCATTGGGGCTCTTGAAGAATCAAAATAAACAGTTAAATTTTCTACTCCTTTCAATGTGGCATTAACGCCCAAGACAGTAAATAGTGTTAATAACACATCACTTGATAGCATAATCCAAAAGAGAACAGTAGGTTCATCACTAGATACATAAATAATAATTAAAGTGACAGTATCAAATAGAATGCCTGCTGCAGCAAAAACAATAAACATAATTTTAGTATTTTTTACAGCATTTGCTTCTTTTATTGCTACTACAATTAGTGGTATAAAAATATAGCATGATAATGTTATCACAGCTAACAAGTTCATTGCACCATAAAATAAGTTAAAAAATAGCATATTACCAAACAATAATAATGTATGAGTTGCACAAGCAATTAACCATAAAATAATTACAATATAACCTAAGGAATGTTTTTTGAAAATTCTAAATGTTGCTCCAGCGCGCATATAACTATTAACCTCCATCTACTGAACTATTTACCCTTTTTTCATGAATTTCTTTCAATATTGAAAAAGAATTCAATTTCATTATTGTTTAAGTTTAAATAAATATTATGCTAATTGACATTCAGTAAGAATAAGGAAGGCTTCAAATGAGTAAAACGAAAGTCTCATTTGAATTATTTATCTTTTTAACGGCAGTCCACAGGTGCTACAATAAACAGTTTCCAAATCATTTATCGAACCACATTCAGGACAATAAGTTACTGGTTCATTTGATTGATATTGTGCTTTTTGAGCTGGTTGTGGATTTTGGGCTGGTTGAGATCTTTGATGAGGGGAAGGATGTGGCTGTGTTGTAATAATTGGTCTTGGTGTTTCATCCCAATTTAAGAGTGGGAGTCCTCGATCATCATAAAAAGCACCTGTTGCAATTAGTATAATATCTACTAAAACACCAATGCCAAACAATCCTTCTGTAAATAAGTATAATATACCCGATGCTATTCTTCCAACATAAAATCTATGAGCACCAAAAATACCTAAAAATATAGCTAGTAATAAAGCAACCATTCTACTTCTTCTAGAAACTCTTCTATTTTGCAAGATTTGATTTCTCCTATAATATAATAGATGATATATCCTATAAATATTAGTAAATGAATAAACAAATATATCTATTTAATTAACATTTTTAGGTTACTAATTATAATTTGATCTTTGCATGTTCACAATTGAATGATATAGAAAATCCTTTTCTATCAATACAAAGCTGTGGTTTTTATTCCAGGAGTTATTAATAATGGATGCTCAATATCAGAAGTTCAAGCTCTACTTTTGAAGTTGGAGAAAGCACCAAAAGAAGGGTCTCGTTCTGAAGCAGCTAAATCTTTAGGTAGATTGGAAAAAACAGCCAGTAAAAGATTTTTTTCTTCTTTCCTTTTGAAATGAAAGTCAACGTTTATTTTTTATCTATAATTGATGATTCACATTGAAATAAAAAAATCTGAGAACGGATGCATCATTAATCACTACCGAGAGCTCTGATTAAAGCTTATCTGTTTCTATAACTTAATTTAACTACTGAGTTAATTGTTGAGTAATTAATTATAAAAGATCTTTTAGAGACCAAATTCTAACAGTTTTATCTGCTGATCCAACTGCTAACCATTTATTATCAGATGAAAATGCAGCAAAATAAACTCCTTTTGGTTTTAGTGGTATGTCTTCAATCAATTCTCCGGTTTTCAATGATCTTACTTGAAGTTTGTAAGGCAATGATAAAGTGAAATATTTTTCATCTGCAGAAAAGGCAACAGAATGTATTTCTGTATATTTAATATCAAATTCTTTTTCTAAAGTCCAATGTTTTGTTTTCCAGATTTTCACTTTGCCATCATTTGCTACTGAAACTAATTTTTTCCCTTTTGCTAAATGCTTTAGTGCAACGATTCCAGCAGTATGTGAATCAATTTCCTTTATCAATTTCCCAGAAGGTAGTTTCCAAATGACAATTTTAGAATCAATTGCTCCTGTTGCAATATGTGAACAGTTTTGAGCAAAACTTACGCTGGTTATATTTTTTTCATGACCACTTAAGGTATCAAATAATTCCATTGTTTCACATGACCACAAATGAACCTTCCCATCATAAGATCCTGTAGCAATTAGAGCATTGCAAGAGGATAATTTTACAACGACAAGAGGTTTTTTGTGAGCAACAATTACATCTATCTCCTTTAATGAGTGTAATTCCCATATTCTCATTGTTGTATCGCTAGAACCTGTAATGAGCACATCCTGGTTATTACTCAATGCGAAAGCATTCACACTTTTTTCATGACCTATTAGTTCTCCTTTGAATTCCCACGACGGGACGGACCAAAACTTTATCACATTATCCATGCCAGTTGTGATAAGTATTTCATTGTCGTGCGAAAATCCAATCTGCATTACATGGCTAGTATGTGCTTGGATTATTTCAGGTTCAACCATTCGATTCGCCTTTTCGTTTCATTGTTTTATACTCTAACATCGATTTTAGAAGAATCTAGTCATTAAGAATATACTAAAAGACTATTGGAATTTTTTAGAATCTAATGTTTACTAGCCTTGATTTTATAAGGAAAAAACCTTGCTTTACATAATAAAGAAAAAAAATCGATTTCAAGAGAATCAGCTAGCAAAATTATAGGTGGTGCTTTCTTAAAATGTCGATTAATTCGTGATTCAATGGGTAAAGAATGAATAATAAATTGTACTCAATTGTTTTTTTAGGTGGAATCATTATTTCACTGATTGAATTCACAGAGTTTGACAATTCTCCATCATCGCTAATGTTTAAATGAATATCATCTCTATCAGGTCCAACGATTGCTAGAGCTAATTTTGATTCTCTATCAACAAAAACAGCCCATTTGTCTTTTTGTTTTTGTAACCAAATTCCATTGAAATAATTATGCTTTATCAATTGATCATTTTGGATAAAGAACATATCATTATCCACCCTTTCAGAAACTGCTAAATTAGAATCTAGTCCCCCTCTAAACCACAAATGGGCTTCTGAGTTATTTATTAGCCTGAAAGCTGCTTTAAGGATATTTGATTGTGGGAGTGTGGTATAATCAACTTCCAATCTTAAACCATGGTATCTCTCTTTAAGATTAAGATTAGAATAGAATCTGATTCCTTTTTCATTCCCTTTTGTAAGCAACTCAAATTCGAATTTTTCTAAATGGGTTATTGAACCCCAACCAGAGGGATTGCTAATTATTGGTACAATTCCACCCATCCAATCGCTGTCCCATAAAAATGGTTTTACGTTTGGCCAGGAAGACAAAAGATTGTTCTTCTTAACAATTGAGGGTAATTCGAAGGAAACAATAGAACCAAAATGATCTTTGGATGCTTTGAAAATAATTTTTCCATTGGAAATTTCTACTAACTCTTTTCCTTCATCCGTTTGCTGTTTATCTAGCTTTACTTTTTGGTCTTTATTTAGTATTTGAACGAGAAATGGTATATTGATACTCATATCAAGCAAAATAACTTTCACATCTACTGAATGAATTCGTCCAATTGAAGTTTCTTGCGCAAGAATTTTTTGCGTACACAGATAAGGTTGTTTTTCCGATATATCAGCTACCTCATCTTCATAGAGATGCAGCCCGTTTTCGAAGGTTAATCCCTTAGGTAGACAAATGTGTATTTTTCCTTTTATTTTTCTGCGAGTATTATTGTGAATTGTCAATTTTAGCGTATCATCAAAATTTAATGGAAGAATATTAAAATAGTTACATTTACCGAACATATCGGATTCAACCTCTACTGACAATTCATCGATAATTTTGTGCTTTTGCTTATTGGTAGAAATCTTTGTTGAAGATTCCTTTTCAATTGTATCTTTCCAGATTTTTCGAATGTCTGTCCAAGAACCCCTTCCCATAAAAATATGGTATTTTCCTTCTTTCGATTCTCCTGGAGCAATATCACCGAATTGAAATTCCAATTGAGGTATCGTCACCACTCTAGTTTCTATTTTGGTTACATATTCTTTATGCCAAATGAAACCTAATAGCTGATTATTAGATAATTCAGTGCTTATCCAGTTTTCAATAAAATCTTGTGGATTATCAGGGAAATGTCTTGCACTTTTGAATACTAATGAATTGCTTGATCGTAAAATTCCTTTTGAAAGAGGAAAATATGTTGTTCCTTCTGTGTCAATTGGACCCCAACCATCATAAAGAACTCTCACTGCGATATTCTTGAATGTTTGATTAGAAGCATTTACTGCTTTTACAGATACTTCAATGAGATCAGAATTCGTTCGCAAAGTAAAACTTCTTTTGATATGAATGCCATCTTTTGCCTTTGATTTTACTAGCAATTCCAGAGTTGCTTTTCCAATTCCTTGAATAATTTTTACTTCTTGTGATAATCTTCCAAGTTCTGAACCCCAACCAGTAAATGGCATTCCCAAATCTAATAGTGAAGTTCTAACCTTAAACACTTGATTATTTCTTTTATCAGTTATACTATGAAATAAATACGCATCCTCTAATGTAAATTTTAATCGAAGATTATTGTTTTCTAATATCGCGTATTTGTTTTTCAGATAATAACCCGAGCAATTTAATTCCAAACCTAGTGGATCAATAACAGGTAGATAAATCGTTTCTTCAGGTAATTTTACAGATCCATCTTTTTCATCAATGAACGCATTTAGCTTCAATGAAATTTTTTTCTCAGAAATGTTCTCTAATGCAGTGAAATTTAGATCAATATCTTTTCTTTCATTAGCATTTAATAAAATTGGAACTTTGTTTGAGTCAAAACTAATATTGGGATTTTCCGAAATGACAACAGATCCTTTGATTTTACTAGATGTTCTATTCCAAACCCGTAAATTAATAGTTGATTTTTCTCCTGGTATAATAGAACGTAAATGTGGATAAAGTTCAATTTCTAAAGGATCGACTGGAGCTAAGCCTACTGCTAAATCAATTTCATCCTCATTGAAATGAATATATGATTCAATTCTCGGTTTTACTCGAGTCTGTGATTCTTTCGGGTTAGCAAGAGGTGTTACTGTCTCATCCAAAATCGCAAATGCGTGAATTGTTGTAGTCTCGTCAGATTTCACATTGATTTGTCTTTCAGGTTCTGTTTCAAATTTAATACCGTTAAGGCAGTTCGCCTTCAAAGTAAACAAAATATCATTTTTAGTTTCATTTAGAAATGTCCAAGATACAGGAACTTTTCCAAAGGAAACATAACCAACACTATTTTTAATAAGACAATTTATGCCTATTTTGCCTTCTGGAGTTTTTAATTCGAACCCTGCTATTTTCTTTGCTTTTGTATCTATTATAACTTTGAGGGAATTATTCTCATCCTCTTCAAAACAATAATTGTAAACAGACATTTCGTCTATAAGTTCTACATCCGGAACTAAATCCAAGGAACGCTTAAAG
This sequence comes from Candidatus Heimdallarchaeota archaeon, assembly GCA_030614005.1. GTDB lineage: Archaea > Asgardarchaeota > Heimdallarchaeia > JABLTI01 > JABLTI01 > JABLTI01. The sequence continues at coordinate 10,785 of JAUWKS010000047.1, forward strand.
GTTTCATACCAGCTAAATTTTTCAGTATATTTCTTAAACAGCTTTCGTCGTAAGATTCCAGGAAGATAATTTTCCATATAAACTGATGATTCTGGTGCCCAAAAGTAACCAGTCTTTTTGTAGAGTGGCATAGCTTTAAGATTTCCGCCCCAAGTGTGAAGTGTAATAATATCTTTTCCAAGTTCTAAAGCACGAAACGTTGCATGTATAAGGAGTGTTTTGCCAATTTTTCTCCCTTGAAAATTTGGATCTACACCGAGTAAACCAACATACACAGTATCTTCTTCATTAAAGTGACTAATAACATCACAATGTCCAACTATTTTTCCGTCTGCAATTGCAACAAATTTTGATAACGGAGAAGTTTTTTCTAACTCTTCAAGAAGTCTCTCTCCAGTAAATGGATCACTATGTCCAAATCCACCTGGCCAAGATTCGGGATCATCCCAGCTATTATAGCAATCTGCCAGCATTTGTGCATCTGTTTGGTTTTTTTGAAACTCTCTTATAGAAAAGCTAAATTCTACTTGATCCTTCTTTATCGTTTCTTTGGACATCTGATTTTTCCTCTGTCTTCACATTGCAATTATTTTCACTTTTATCTATCAGAATCTAAGTGAAAAAATTATCTCTTTCACATTCAGCAATCAATGAGAATATATATTTTGCTAAATTTGTGTGAAAAAAGGAGAAAAAGTGAAGGTTAAAGCTTCTTTGAAAGATTGTTCTTGATTGCTATAACAAATAAAAGACTCTTTCCTTTCTATATGCTTGCTTTAATTTGAAAGAGGAAAAAAAATTGCAAATGCTTATAAGACTAATTCTACTAAATTCATTTATTATCAAATTTTGTTCTCAGTGGGTGTGGAACAAATAAAAAATTTAATGGTGGAATTATTATTAGGGATGAAGTTAATTTAGAAGAAAAAAGTGAAACTCTTCCACCCATAGGTGAAGAGTTAATTAGCAAACTAATGGTGAATACTAGTTTTAATTTTGAATTAGATGTTCATAGACAACATTTCGTTCGAAATAGTCTTTTCCTGGTTTTGTTTGGAGTTGTTGTGGGTGGAATTCTTGGAACAATTTTTTATTTTATACTTGAGTATACCAATATTGTCAACCCATACGCTATTCTTGGAATAGGTGCTGGCATTGGTCTAGCTTTCGGAATTGTTATAGGAATTTCTTTAATCATTGCTTTGAAGGCACGAATTGTTCCCGATTTCGGTTCGAGTTATGGTGTTGGTATAGGAACTAATATTTTCATTGGAGCAATAATAGGAATTGTTTTTGGTGCTGTTGTTGGATCTCTTTTTGGGTTAATCCTTCAAGCAACAGGTTATATCATTGATACAGACCTCTCGTATCCTGTATACGGAATGTTAGTCTGGATTGTTTTAGGGTTAAATATAGGTGTTTTAATTGGGCTGATTACGAGTTTTGGTTCCATAGACATAATTGCTGGAGGAGCAATTGCAGGTTGTATTGTTGGATCATTAGGTTCGCTTGCAGTTTTTGGTCCAAATTGGATTGCTGCAGGAGGTATCGCAGCAGGATTCATTGTAGGAATATTTATTGGCATTTTTTCAAAATATAGCGTTAGAGCAAGTATGGGATTTATTTCACAACCAATGTGTAATTATAAAGAAACAAGAGATAAAATAGAAAGTGATATTGATCACTCTATAAAAAGAGCAGCAAGTTCAGGAAGAACTAGACGTTATCGACGTGACGGTTACTTTGGCAATCCTTGTTTTGGACCAACATACGCTTCATCCTATGCTTGCTGGGATAACAATGATTCGGATGATTGCAACGGAGAAGTAGGGGACGGTTGTGCTTCTGCAGTAGTCCCAGTAATTTTAATGATTCTACTTGCTGGAGCAGTGATTCTTCTAATTGCTTTCATTTCATGGTTTTCAGTCAAAGCAAGTACGAAATTTGGTGGAGTAGTTAAAAAAGGAGCATTAACAGCTTTTGGTTCTAGTGCATCTCTATTATTAATTATAGGCTGCAATATTGGATTAACTGCATCATTTCATCAATTAGAGGTTTATTTTCTTGCCTTAATTGGTGCAGGAATAGCTATGCTTATTGGATTGTTAATCTTCGCTGGTCAAGCATTGTCGATCAAAAAGACCTCGCTTATTATTACTCCAGGAAGGATAAAATGGAGAGATGGGATATCACAAGGCCAGCTACATTTGTCTAGTGTAGAAAGCTATGATTTTGTTGTTCTGTTACAAGATATTGAAAATACTCCAGAATATGAAGGGTTTGTAAAATTTATTCTCAGAAATGGAACCTCAAGTAAAGTTTGCATTAGCTGTTGGAAAACACCTGGGGAAACAGGATCATCTCTATATTTACAGACTATCCTTAAGCATTATCTTAATCAAATTGCAGAAAAAAGAATACAAGAAAAAGCGAAACATGCTAAAATTAAAGGGACAACCATTTTACAAGAAAGTGACAAAAGAAGAAGAACTTATCGTGAAAGCATTGAAGATGGTAAAATTAAAGCAAGAGCCAACAGAGAAATGGAAGTTAGAAAACATGTTAGCGAAAAAGAAATCAGTGCTGTTAGAGATTTATTAGATACTCGAAATAAAATGAGTGTCAATTGGATTAGCAGAGTAACAAAGATACCTGAAAACCGGGTTATTGATATTGCTACCCTAATTTTAGATAGAGAATATAAATTCGGTTACATAATATCTGCTACTACACCATTTGAGATATCAGAAACTAGAACTGAATTCAGTGAAGAACAAATTCAGAAGGTTAGAGATCTAGTTGATGCTCGTAAAAAGATCAGTGTTTCTTGGTTAAGTCAAGTAACTGGACTAACAAAGGATCAAGTAATCATGATTGCTACCGAACATTTGAATAAACTTCTGGTTAGTGGTTATATAATATCTGATGATATTTTCGAGTAAAATCAAATATAGATGGATGTGGAATATTCATCTAATAGTACTTTTTTCCTCAATCAAAACTATTAATATCTCCAAAAAAGTCCATTTTGTTAACTTATTTCAGTCAACCATAATGGAATGTTGAAATTTGTCTAACTTTGATGATTTAAATAACCATTTGCGTAATTTCCAAGAAACGATTTTACTTGAGTCTGACTTTGCACGCTTACTCATTGTTCTCAATGGAGGTAGGGTACTTGCTGTTAGTTTAGGCTTAGAAAATCTTCTCTGGGTTCATCCAAAACCCCAACAGTGCGTTATGAGTGATGATTGGAATTTAGGTGGTATTAGAACTTGGATTTCTCCTGAAAGAGATTATTTCTATAAAAATCCAGCTGATTTTGATCAATGGTTCTGTCCAATGGGTATTGATCCTATTTATTACAAAGTAGTTTCAAAAGAAAAAACTTCTATAACACTAATAGCCGATATAGAAGCTAAGAACAATACTACCAGTGAAATTTTTAAAGGCATTCTTACTAAAAGGATTGATTTAATATCAATAAACGAAACGGATAATAATCGAGAAGCCAAAATACGCATACACGATATTTTACAAATTCATTCTAATCATACCCCTGTGGCTATTTGGTCTATTCTTCAAGTTCCAACAAATGAGGCGCAAGAAAGTAAAGTGCGATTACCAATTAATGTTGCCAATGCAATTTCTTATTTTGATCCTATTCCTGAAGATTATTTTATCTATAATGAAAATAGCATTGACTTTATTCTTGATGGTGAGAAAGAGTTGAAATTAGGCATACCACCTGAAGATTTTCCCGATAATTCAAAAATTGCCTTTTCTTATTCTTACAAAGTTAATGGTAAAAATGCAAGCATTTCAGTGAATTCTAACACAAATGCTTCTAATCAAGATGAATGTCTTGATGTAGCAAAATCTTCGCCAAATGGATTGAAGGGTGTTATTCAATTTTATAATTCAGATTTTAATAAATCAGGTTTGAAATACGGTGAATTAGAAATTCATAGTAAACCAACAAAGTATATCAAGGGTGTTTTAATGACGGAAAGCATCATAACAATAGATTTCTCTTTAGAGAAATAAACATCTAGAAGTGTAAGAATTACAAAAACTTAGAGAAAAATCTATTCATTTTGAAGCTTTACAGATGTTTTCCATTACAGAATCAACCATGAAATCTTTAGAGGCTTTCCACTTTTTGTCCTTTGTATCGAATGTTTGATCCCATAAAGCATAATTCTTTGAAAATTTATGGTCAATAATAAAGAGATTATGTTGAAGACATATTTCAAGCATGAAATCATTTAGTTCAGAAAGATGTTTTGGTGGTGCTCTTACATACCAAAGAAAACCATTCTCAGCAATAAAAAAGAGACCTGAAAAAGGAAAAACGGGATTTTCTTGATCTATTGGAATATTATTTTTTATTGAATTTGCATATTGTTCTTGATTTTTATAAAGATAATTTCGGAGCTTTCTAGCAATATCAACACCACAGTTTCCTCGAAATATAATTGTTTGATAAAGATCAAAGGCAGAATGATTTAATGAGAGTCGGTAATTTATGATAGCATTTTCTTTAAGGAACGCTACTCTTCTTCCAATCTTCTGTTTGACCCCTGCTTCGTTTTTAATATCGAGATTTTTCATCATTGTGGTATTCTTTCTTTTTCCATCAATGGTTAGTTGAGACAATAATTGTATATCTTGCACAGTTAATTCGCTTAGAATTTTCCTCGAATTAGGTTTATTATTTATAGATTCAGTGTTATTTTTTAGAAAGCCTTTCCTCCAATTTTCCCAATTAAAATTCCAATTGTGGGTATTGGAATCCCAACTACTAATTGCAGACTCAACATAAACAGTTTTTTCATCCCTATCTCGCTCAATATATTCGTAATGTTGAATTATTCCTTTCTTTCCCAATAATTCAGCAATTTCTTTTAGATATTTTAACGCACCTTTTGGAGTCCTAAATTGAATATAAAGGCCTGAGAAATAACCATTGCAACGACCTCTATAAATCACATAAGGATGATAATAGCAAAATACCTCTTCTAGAAGTTTTAATGATTTTCTTGACTTTACCTTAAAGAAGAAATCATGTATTTCCAATTCAAGCGCTTCTAGATTCAAATCTGCAATCACATTTTGAAAAACACTCATTTCATGTAAAAGACGATTTATTCTATCAATGGTACCAGAAATACTCATATCGATTTGTTCTGCGATAGAACTTGCAGTTGCTAAAGGATTTGATTGAATAGTAAGTAATATTTCAATATCTTTGCTATCCAGCATTTCTCAAAGCACCTTTTTTACATTGTTACCTCTTTTTTTCAAAGTTGAATTAGAGTTACTAATTTAGTCAATCAATTACTTAACAGTAATATTTATAGTTGGTTCTCCAGTTCCAGGATTTTCATCCGGTGGATCAAACGTTATATCCCTTTTTTGCAACATTATTTGACCATCTTCTAGGAAAAACAAACCTTCAATTTCTGCATTGTACCAACCAGGTTCTGTAGCAGTATTAAATGCAGTAATGATAAACACAACACCATCATCTGATTCAGCGCAAACTGTAGCAGAAAAGTGATGAACAAAACCTGATGGGAGAGTTATATCAATTTTCAAATTGGAAATTATCAATCCTTCGTAATCAGTATCAATAGTAGCAATTATCCTTATATCGTCCTCTATTCGATCTGAGTCAAAATTACCATAGTAAGCATCAACTATTTTGAATTTGAAATAATCATAAGAATCATCAGCTCTTACGGTATTCAATTGCAGAATGCCTAAACTTATAATTATTAGTAAAAAGGTAATTGAAATAAACCTTTTTTGATTTTTTTTCATTTTAATTTCTCCAATAAACATCTGCTAATATTTATGTCGTCATCCTTAATATCTTTTTCAGTCAGTATTTATATATAAATGAAAAAAGTCCATAAGACCTATCGACATTGAAGGGAGAAAGAGAGGAGGATATGCGATAGGTTCAGAAAACCGAATTGACTATTTTTGGCCTAAATTCATATTGTTTTCGCGAATCTCTCGCAGCACAGGCAACAATTTCTGTTCGGTTGTTGTAAGAAACTGTTAAACCACACTTTGGGCAGCATATATTGATGTGTAGGGTACATTCAGCTTTCCTGTGATCTATGACGGGTGGCGTGGTTGAACCGCAAATAGCACATTCAGTTCCCCAATATTCCTGAACAACGAATTTTATTTGTCTTCGTTTTTTTCCCATCGTTCATATCCTCCGGATGTATAAGAGTTTGAGTTTCCACATATATTCAAATCTCACTTCTCTATTAGTCAGAAGTTCAATCTAGATATATACACTATACTTTTGTTTTTTATTGTTTAAATACTTTATCCTTTTTTTTGGTATATTTATAAATAAAACTGTAAAAAGTCCACAACGTAATTTTCACTTTTTTTAAACAAAATAGTAAACTTGAAAAAGGTATTTTTGTAAATTAGAGGAAAAATAGGTAAGAAAAAAACATAAAAGATAGGTTATTGAACTATGCTAAAGAAACAATTATATCATTAACCATATTCGATAATATTTTCTCATTTTCTTGACTCAATGTTATAGTTCCACTATAAATTTGTTTTAATTCATCCCACAAATGTTCATTTAACTTAATTTTAGCATCAATTTTTGCAAGTTTCTGTAAAGCAGAAAAAGATTGCCCTTTGAAAATATAGCATAATAAATATGATTCTATATTGTTAATTATTATGGTGTAGTCATTGTGTTTTATTCTGTTTATCGGACCTGTTGCAGAGAAAGCTTCTTTGGCAAAAATATTGATTGCAGAAAGAAAACCACTCAAAAGTGAGTCATCTAGTTCCCCTTTCAGTATAAAATTCTTGGAATAGATTGGCATCCCTGTTGATTTTAATAACATGAACATCACAGGTTCTTCCGGAGGAAACTGTATATCCAATCCTTTATCTCGATAAAGTTTCATAAAGAACTCTTCAATATCTGCTGTTTCTAATATTTCAGGAAGTGGTGCATCTTTTGTAGAAAGTTTTTTCCATATTTCTAATTGTTCGAGCAATTTATCATGATCAATTGAAATTTTCATTGCTAATTGATCAATTCCCCATTCTTCAGCAATGCTTTGAGCTTTCGTTAAATATTCTCGAGCACTTCGTATATTTAATTCTATCAATGCAATTTGTGAAAGTAACCAATAGCTTTCTGCGTAAATTATCATTGAATGCTGATTATGGGCGACATCAAGAATGTTATTTGCTAAAGATTTTACTTCACCCAGCAATTCCTTATTGTTAGTTTCTTTTAATTCATTAATTTTTAATTCGCAGAGGTTTAGCATTGCATCAATTTTATAATCTGTATCAAAATTATCGCATGCAATAATTTCTTCTAAATATTCTTCCGCTTTCGCTCTATTCTTTACTCGATCACTTTTCATTAACAATAACGCAGTTGCTAGTTTTGTTTTAATGTTGATTAATGGTTCATCTGATTCTAAATTGATTTGTTTTAGTAACGCTAATTTTTCCTTAGCTTGTTCCAGATTGTTTTTTATCAAAGCTGTTGATATATAATTAAGGAGAGTCGTTGAGTTGAATCCATTATTTGTAATTTGATCCATCATATTTATTGCTAATTGAAAATTGAGTAGAGCTTCCTCGAATCGTCCTTTTAATTTGTAAACTTTTCCAAGCTGATTAAATGAGTTCATAATATTCTGGATATTGCCAATTTCTTGAAAAGAAGCTAAACTTTTTCTAAAATATTCTTCGGCTTTTTCTAAATCACCCATTCTAAGATTTAGTAACCCAATATTATTATATGTTCGAGCAATTATTCCTTTATTTCCTATTTCATTTTGATATTCCAAAGATTTTTGGTAGCAGTCTTCTGCTTCTCTAAGTTTTCCATCATAATTATAAATAATTCCGAAGTTGTTCAATAATCTACCAATGAAATCCTTATTGCCAATTTTCAAATAAATATCGTAGCTCTTTTGATAATATTCTTGAGCCTTTTCTCTCATCCCTTTGTATAAATAAAATGTTCCAATTTCTTTCAAAGTGTATGCTTTTCCAGGTAAATCCTGTATTTCATTTTGTATTTCTAGTGCTTTATTCATGTTAGTAAAAGCTAACTCTTTTTTATTGACATAAAAATAGTTCATTCCTAATAAACTCAAAGTTTTAGCTACTTTTCTCATATTTTCTATTTTTTCAAATTCCAGCAGTATATTTTGATAAATGACTATTGCATCTTCTCTTATTCCCTTGGTTGAAATAATATTTCCTTTAAGTAATAGCAAATTTCCTTTTCTTAAAATCACTTCATCAGAATTTTTATCTGGTAAATTGTTAAGAATTTGTTCTCCTTTGTATACTTGCTTCAGAATTTCATCTATTCTTCCGTAAACTTCTAAAAATGAAATATATAAAACTAGGACATCTAATTCTAATAATGGATATACTTTGAGTAGTGGTTGTTTTGCTAGCCCTAAATTTAATTCTAGTCCTTTTCTAAATCTACCAAAACCAAAAAGTGCTTCGCATTTGAGGATTTTTATTTCGAGAATTTCTTTTTCAGTTAATTCAATTCCATCTATTATCTTCTGAATTCGAGTTAAAGCTTCATTGTAATTGCCATTTAGCATCAGCTTTTTAATTTCAACAAGATAATCCATCAAAAATGTTTCACAAAGAACAAGCATCTGTTTCTTGTTTTAAAAGTTTATATTGTCACAATTCAAATTATACTTTTGAAAAGAATTATTAACTTCCTATATTGTGGAAGAGAATGGTATTTTTACCAGTGTGATAAACAATGTATTGTGACTTTAACGAAAAATTAGCTAAACTAGTAATTAAGTATGCTGTTGGTGTTGAACCCAACGATTTAGTCTATATAACAAGCCTTGCAAATGCTGAAGGTCTAATTCGAGAAATTTACCGAGAAGCGATAAAAGCGGGTGGGCACGTTATTCGAACGGAAATATCCATTCCTGGGACTAGCGAGATATTTTACAAGCATGCATCTGAAGAGCAAATCAAGTATATTGATCCGTTAGAAATTGAATATGCTAAAAAAGTTACAAAGTCAATTCATATTTACTCATCATATAATACTCGAGCATTAACTAATGTTGATCCAAAATTAAAAACTATACGACAGCAAGCAAGAAAGGAATTTAGTGAGATTTTCTATTCTCGAGCTGCAAAAGGAGAGCTCAATTGGTCCTTGTGCCCTTATCCTTGTTTATCTTTGGCTCAAGAAGCTAGTATGGGGATAGAAGAATACACAGAATTCGTCTATAAAGCTCTTGCACTGGATGAAGCAGATCCGGTTGCACATTGGAAAAAAGTAGAAAAAGCCCATGCCAAAATAATCAAAATCCTTGATAAAGGAAAAGAAATGCGCTTTGTTGGTGAAGATACTGACATCACTTTTGGTATCGAAGGCAGAAAATGGATAAATTGTTGTGGGCATGAGAATCTACCTGATGGAGAAGTTTTCACCGCACCACACGAAGATGGAGTAAACGGGACTATTCGCTTCACCTATCCCGGTATTTACATGGGTCAAGAAATTGAGAATATCTGGTTAAAATTCAAAGATGGAAAAGTCGTTGATTATGATGCCAGTCGAGGTAAAGAATTATTAAAGAAAGTTCTCGAGATCGAAAACGCAGACGTACTTGGAGAACTTGCTGTAGGAACAAACTATGGTATCCAAAGATTCACAAAGAATATGCTTTTTGATGAAAAAATGGGTGGAACTATTCATTTAGCTCTTGGAATGGGTTATCCTGAATCTGGTTCTACAAACAAATCTTCAATTCACTGGGACATTCTCAAAGATATGAAGAGTGAAGATTCTATTATTTATCTTGATGGTAAAGAAATCTACAAAGCTGGTAAATGGCTTATAGGTAAATAAAGGGATTCTAAAGTCTCTTCTGACTTTTTCTTTTTTTCGTAATTACTCTCAACTTTATAAGGAATTACTAAAATAGGATGAACAGTTTATTAGTTATTATTAAAATGATATCTCATCGGAGGACATTTAGTTGGAAAAGCGAATCAAAATTACAATTATTCTCCTAATACCATTATTTCTTACAAATGGTTTAGTAAATGCTATTTATGAACCTCTTTTACAAGGAGGTCTAACTTCTCAAGGATATGATATTACTCCTGCGAAAATCACTTGGTGGGGTGGAGATGATGATGAGGGTTCAGTATCTGCTACTATAGATGATAATGGGAATTTCTATTTTACTTGTTTTTCCGAATCTTTTGGTCTTGCATCCAAAAATGTCTTTGTAGTGAAATATGATGAAAATATGACTCTCTTATGGAATGTTACTTGGGTAACTTCAGATGACGCTCAACCTAGTGGCATCGAAGTTGATTCTAATGGTGACATTATCATTGCTGGAACTATTCTTACTGAAAATCCTGCTCTTGTATTTCTTCACAATGTATTCGTGTTAAAATTCAATGCAACAAATGGAGCGAGAATGTGGGATTCCATAACGATAGCCCCTGAACAAGAGTGTACTGTAAATTGCATGACACTTGATAACGATAACAATGTCTTTGTTGCAGGTGTAACAAATAGTACTTCTGGTGCTGCCTTTATTATGAAATACGATTCTGGTGGAAATCTCGATTGGAAAAAATATTATGGAACAACCTTACCATATGAAAACTCTCGAGTTGAAAGTATCACTGTTGATGATTCCGGAAACATTTTCCTAGGAGGAACCACAGACAATAGTGGTGGTAACTTAGATGATATATTATTAGCAAAATTAGATAGCTCAGGTGATTATCTTTGGAATACAACCTTTGGTGGTAGTGCAAACATTGACTGGGGCGCAGATATCATTCTTTTAGAGGACGACATTTATCTTGTGGGAACTACTGAATCTCTTGCTACAACTCCTTTAGATGCAATCGTGCTAAAATATAATTCCTCCGGACATATTCTTTGGAATCAAACACTTAATTATTCAAATGATGGTGGATCAGCTATTACTAGTAGAACAAATGGTAATATTGTCATTAGTGGTAACAAAGACACTGGTGGAGCAAATGGTAATTATTTTGCTGCAGAGTACACAACTGATGGTACATTGATTTGGAATAGTACCTGGGAAAGTGGTGGGGATGACCAAGCACAAGACATAGTTACTTTTGACCATCACAAAATGTTTGTTATAGGTTCTTCATATAACACTTCATCAAATGACTATGACATCTCAATTGTCTCCTACAATGACCCAAGCGACCCTCCTGAACCAACTTATCATACTCCAGGTGTTGGTGGAATTATTTTTTCATATATTCTAGTTATTGGAGGTGGAAGTTTAGCAATAATTGTTATTATATTATTAATTTTCACCTATTTTAAGAAAGAAAAGTAATGAGTTCATTCATTACTAATTTTTTCTCTTTTTTTCTTTTGAAAAATAATTGGCATTAAGGATATTAGAAAAATACTGCTTACGACTTGTACTATGTTGTTCACAGATACATTCTCCGTAGCAAATTCTCCTAATTCAAATGGTTCTAATTCGAAACCTAACATTTCAAAGTATTGTTCAAATTCAAGATTAATTGTCCTATTTTCAATTTTACCTTGAAAATAACCTTTGAATCGACTTCCTAATATTGCACCCGTTTGTGGTGAATAAGCGAATTTATAGCTTTGAGCAAAATTAAATGCTGAGTCATTATCACCCATATATGATCCTTTGAAGAAAGTTTCAATTTGATTAATTTTTCTTCGTTCTGTAATTAGACTATCGAACTCTTCTACGGTTGCATTTTCACCAAAATATGAGGGAAAGAGAGTTTCAAATGTACTTAACATTTCCTTAACACTTGACCATGTTTCAGATTCTACATTAATAAATGGATGACAGTATAGTGGTCCCCCTTTAGAATAATAAATAAAATTCCAATACTCGTCTAGGTAAAAACTATAAGCAATATATAATGGTAACATTGTTATCATCTCTATTGTTGCAACAAAATCACTATCATAAAAGATTTTTCTTTCTTCTATATCACCTGAAATCATTGTAATCAAATAACCAGTACTAAATATCGATGAAATATTATAGCTAAACAGATTTCCTTCTGGGATATTTCTAGTGTCAATTTGTATACCAGTGATATTGGCATCTGCAGTTTCAAGAACTATATTCATTTTTGCTGTTTTAAGTTCATAATCGAAAATATCTCCTTCATTAAAATTGTAACCTTGTAAAAAAGTAGGTAGAATAACTACAATTGAAATGATTCCAACTAGTATCATCCGGTAATATTTTTTCATTTTTATCTCCCAATAAACGTTATATAATATATTCCTAAATGAATATTTAAAGATAGGTTATTTTCTCTTGAACATTTTTCTCCAATCAAAAACAAAAAATTGCTACATTTTTACCGTTTAGAATAGAGAATGCTTTTTATTTCGTAAAAAATCACCCATGAATTATTTTGAATATAGAAATCTATGTGAAATAATCACAATTTCAGTTAAATGAATTCTATTCTACTGCAAGGTTATTGACCAAAGTAGAAGGTATTTTTGTTATTAATATCATCAGGAACAGCATTAATGGTTGCTTTAAAATAAAATAAAGAAAAAAAGGAAAATATTTTGGTTGTTCTTGTTGTTCTCGGAGAGCGTTATCTGTTTATAGATTCATTGATTTAATTCCTTTTTTTGTCTTCTTTTCGAAAATAACTGGTATAGTGAATACCAAAAAAACACCAACTACTTGTATTATACTATGCCCAGATACATTCACTGTAGCAAATTCTCCTATTTCAAATAGCTTTAATTCGAAACCAAGCATTTCAAAATATTGCTCTAATGCGATGTTAATAGAGGTATTAAACATTTTACCTTGAAAATAACCTTTGAATCGACTTCCTAATATTGCACCCGTTTGTGGTGAATAAGCGAATTTATAGCTTTGAGCAAAATTGAAAATATTTTCAGCACTATCATTAAATGATCCTTTAAAGAAAGTTTCAATTTGATTACTTTTTCTTCTTTCTGTAATTAGAACATTGAAGTTTTCTATACTAGCATTTTCACCATTATAAGAGGTAAAATCGGTATCAAATGTACTAAACATTTCCTTAGCACTTGCCCATGTTTCTGTGTCTACTTTGATAAATGGATGGCAAACTAAATTCTGTCCTCTAACAGTGCAGTAATCAATGAGTGCTTGACCTCCTTGGATTAACTCAATTGCTGCATACATTGGTATTTCTGTTATTCCAGATATCATTCCAATAAAACTACGATCATAAAAAAAGATTTTTTCTACAAGTGTCCCAGAAATCAGCTCAATTGAATAATAATTTTCAAACATCGATGATATATTAAAACTAAATAGATTTCCTTCAGGAACATTTGTTCCTGCAATGTTTATACCGGTAAAATTTGCAACAGTAGTTTCGAGAACTAAATCCATTTTTGCAGATATAAGTTCATAATTGAACATATCCCCTACATTAAAATTGTAACTTTGCGAAAAAGTAGGCACAATAACTAAAATTGAAATAATTACAACTATTATCATCTTATTAAATTTCTTCATTGGAATCTCCCAAAAAACACTAATTAATATATTGTTAAACTATTATATAAGGATAATTTTTTTCTTTTTCAAAAGTGAATGGATAATGAAAATAAAGAAAAGAGAGCTTCCTAGATAAAATGCAGCTATAAATAATTTCCCTGAGAAAAAAATATTGTTATTATGATATCATTTCGTTAACTAATAGTTAAATTTTCCACAGTCAAAGAAAATAAGCAAGTATCATTTTTCATAGAAATATCACTAATTTTGCATAGTGATTCTCCTACAATTCAATACCCTTTCTTCTTTTTAAATGCCTCTTAGAATAGCTGTACGAATAGCTAATTGTTCAACTATTCTTTTA
>JAUWKS010000008.1 GCA_030614005.1 Candidatus Heimdallarchaeota archaeon
ACTTATGAAATATTCTTGGGTAGTTTACTAGATTAAACTGTAAATCTAGTATATTTACTATTTATTATTAGTTTATATTGTATTCTCTTTCTGCAATTCTATGAAATTTTTCTTTTAATATTTTTTTCTATTTAGGTGGTTAATCTTTCATTTAAAATTAAAGTATCAATAAAATTTAATTGCTAGTTAGCTTGTTAGCACTATATCTGAAATTTAGTTTAAACAACATTTACGTGGGAAATTAATGACAACAATTAGAAAAAAAATTTTGCTTACAAATGATGATGGCATTCGCAGTAGTGGTATTCTAACTCTCTATACAGAGCTCTCAAAGTTTGCAGATGTCACAATTATTGCTGCTGAAACACAGAGAAGTGCCGAGGGTAAAGCAATAACAATCAACAATATTATTCGTTCAGAGAAAATTAACATCACTGAATCAATTGTAGGTTATTCAATTTCAGGAACAACAGCAGATGCAGTTATACTTGGAACGAATATCCTAGAAGAAGGACCATTTGATTTTGTAGTTTCAGGGATAAATCAGGGTCTCAATATTTCAAATCATATTGTGCTTACAAGTGGAACTTGTGCTGCCTGTTTTGAAGCATCATTCTATAATATACCCGCTGTTGCTTTTTCAATGCATGTTTCTGAGAAAAATTTCTTTGTTTCACCTGATCACAACACCTTTCAAAAAGCGGCTGAAGTTTCTGCTCAAATTGTTAAAGAGTTGCTGCTTAGCACCTATCCAGAAAACCTTGCTTTTATCAATGTAAACTATCCTCAAGATGTTTCTTTAGAGACTGAAAAAAGAAACTCTTTTATGGCAAATAAATTCCTTGATTTTAAACCGGAAGAAAGGCAAGATCCAAGAAATAATAATTACTATTTTATTTGGGGAGATATTGTAAAAGATATACCTCCAGGCAGTGATACAGACACATTAATGCAAAAAAAGGTCAGTATTTCTGCTGTTACAGCAAATCTAAATCTAAACGTCAAATCAGAGAATGAACAGTTTGTTGATGATCTAATACAAAAAGTGAAATGAGAGCTAAACTCTCATTTTTTTGCTTTTTTTAATGGCCCTATTTTATGAAAACGATTTCGCTCGTAGTAGAGATCTATTTGTCCTGTTTTAGTATTTTCTTCGAAAACTATAGGGAGTTTTATTGTCCCCATCGGAAAGTAGAAATTATAATCATCAATTGCATCTGATAATGGTATGATTGGAAAAATAGTTTCAGGGTAGTCTTCAAATTTACCAAATAATGCTAATCCTTGTTTTGAAACTGAAATTTTTGTTAATCCTTTATACGTTTGATATTCTCCAACAAATTTACCTAATTTATTATCAAGTTGCAATGCAGGGTGATCAGTTTGTGGATTTTTCCCTAATAATGCAGCTAAGAATACTTGAGTAAGTAAATCACCTTGAGTATTACCAACATTACCTAGCACAATTACACCTATTTTTTTCTCAGGTATCATTGCAAGCATGGCACTAGAAACACCAGTAGAGCCCCCATGCTGAACAATTGTCTCACCGAAGAAATCCTCTATTGTTGACCAACCAAGAGCATATTGCTGTTTACCAAAGAATCCAGGCAAAGTTTCTATTTGAGGTTTCCACCATTGTTTTTGTGCTGCTGCTTTGATGATTTGTTTATCTTTGAATTTCCCATCATTCATACACATTATCAAATAATTACTTAGTTCATTAACTGAGCTAATAAGACCCCCTGCGGCATATATCAAATTATCAAAAGGGTGAATCGTTTCTTTGAATTTCTTATCTTTATCTGTAAAATAGGCAGTCATAGTATCCCCATCTTTTTCAAATTCCGCTCTAGTAAAAATAGAACGGGTCATTTCAAGAGGAGCTAAAATATTCTTTTTGATATAGTCTACATAGGGTTCACCTGATAGTTTCTCTATGATTAGTCCTAACATTGCAAAAGCAGAATTATTGTAAAAGTATCTCTTTCCTGGGATATCTGCAATTTCATTTTGAGCATTATTTACATGCATCATAAAATCATCTATATTACTCATAGGAACAAACGTTTCTTCAAAACCTGAAATCCTTTTTATAAGAACAGTTGCCATTCCCAGACTTGGTATTCCAGATGAATGAGACATTATGTGTTTAATTTTTATTGGATTATCTTTCATACCTATTTTTAGAGGCAAGTATTTACTTACTGGATCGTTGATATCCAGTTTACCTTCATCAGCTAATTGTAGAATTGCGAGAGTAGTAAATGATTTTGTACAAGAACCTATTCCATATAACGTATCAACCGTTGCAGGAGCATTTTCTTTCAACAGCTTTCCACCAAAGGCTTTGGAATAAATCATCTTTCCATCTTTTACCACACCGATAACAATGCTAGGAATTTTTGATTCCTGCATTAAAATTGGTATTAATCCTTCTATTTGTTCAAAAACATTTATTTCGGACATTTCAAACCACCAAAAATACTATTGATTATTGATTTAATTAGCTATTAAATTTTTCTCAGAATAAATGAAAAGGTCACTATCAAAAGGGTTTTAAAAACTAAAAAACTCTTTTCAATTGTGTTTAGTAATTTATTATACTAAGGAGACCAAGAAGAACTATGTCGAAAGCTAGTAAATTATCTGTTGAAATTGAGAAGAAATTAGCAAAAAATGCTACCTGTTCTCGAAGTCAAATGTTATCAATTATTATAGAAGAATTGGTTAAAGCTGGAAAACTGCGTTCTTGTGTTATGACTGATGAGAATGGTTTGTTTATGTCTGAAAAAATTCATCCTCTTGCAGAAGAGGAAAATCTTTCCGCAGTTAGTGCTCTTTCCGGAGAATTCTCCGAACGTGTTAGTGATTATTTAAAAATCGGATTATTAAATTATTTATATATTGAATCAGGAAATACCAAAGTTTGGACCAAAGTTATTAAATTGCCACATACAAATGAACAATATATTTTAATGGCTACAAAAGATAATTCATTACTTGAAAAACTTAGTAAAGCTGATGCTGAAACACTACATAGAAGGAAAAAACTTGTTGCAGCACTATTAGATGTTGCTGCAGAATGGATTAAAACTGCTTGTAAAGATTAATTTTTTCTTTCCTATCACTCCTTTTTTCTGTGTTTATTTTTTCATTAAATTTTAGATTCATTGTAAATATATTAACTAAATGTTTATACAAATATCGAATTGATATATTTTTAAAAAACTTAATTAACTTTTTATACATCACCAACTATCGTCGATAAATCGACGAAGATTTAAGTCTTAAAAAAATAGGACTTGAGCGTAACAAGAAAAAATGAAAAGGGTTAAGCTAAATTACATTATTAGCTCATCAATTTCTTTTTGAAGCCATTTATAAAATGGTTGACTTTCATTTAACACTTTATTTAGTTCTATTTTCTCTTCACTTAAATATTGAACAATTTCTTTTGATAAAGTGTTAAGTTTCATAATCGAATCATAATTTTCTTGAGATACAATAAAAGCTAAATCTAGATCTTCATTGACCTTTTGGAATAAGATTATATTATTGCCTCGACTTATTGAAAAGTAAGATTCTGTTGTACCGAATAGTTGTTTCCCAAATGAATCTATAGCAGAAATAAAGTTAGAGATTAATTGTTGGTTCATTTTTTGAACATCAAAAACTTTTGTATAAATGGTCAAACCTGCTGAATTAATCAACAACATTAATTTTATATCTGCTTTTATTGGATCTACTTGTTGAGGTAAGGAAACGAGTTCTTGTAAAGATTTTTCTATTATATACATAATGAAGACTTGTTGTGCATCTTTGTTATTTGCTATTTCATTTATTATTGCTTCAGATGAAATATCTGCTGACTCAGCATCATCCTCTGCGTCCATACTTTTCTTTGAAAATTCGAGGAGTTGTTCCATCATTTCTTTATTTCTTCTGATTGAGTCACTCTTTATTTCAGGTATTTTTTCTAATAAGCTTGCTACTTTGTCAAAATTTTTGTTCAATAATTCATACCCTGCTAAAATAATATTTTTTGCTGCAATAAATTCCGGTAGGTCCAATGCGCCAATTAAAGTAAACAACTCGTTAAATCTTTTTCTAGCAGATTTCAAAAATCGTTCTTTTCCAGTTAACTTGTAGAAGCCTAAATCCATTTCAGTTAAGTTAAAGAGAGAGCCTAATGCATTAAGATAATCCTTTTGTTTATTGAAATTGTAAAGGCATTCTTCACCCCACATGTATGCTTCTTCTGAATTTATCTGAGCTCCTAGATAAAAGCCCATTTTTGCTCCTGCTAGAATAGCCTTATTGAATAATGTGGGTTGTTCTCCAACTTTTTCTTCTAACTTTGTTAGATATTTTTTAGCAAGTAAGTTTTCATCTAATGCTAATGCATTGGATGATACTGCGTAAGCTCTAAATGGCGTAATTAAATCTTCACTAGATTCAAGAATTTCTACTAATTGCATTAAGTACTTTCTAGCATCTGCTTTTTTGTTTGCTTGTTGATAAAGACCAATCAAATTACTAAGTGTTGAAGCTATTGATTGCAAATCTTCTGTACTTTCCAAAAGCTCCAATGCTTTATGATAAGCATCCAAACACTTTTCTGGACTAGTCAAAGAATGCATATAAGCAAGATTGTGGTAAAATGTTGATTTCCAAGAATTTCTACTATGTACTTTTTTATGAAGTTTAATTGCTTTTTCTAAACGCTTAACCGCTTTAGTTGGTTGTCCAGCTTGATAATACAACATTGCAGCTACATGTAAAACGTTAGCTTTCATGACTGCACTTTTACACATATTCAATACTTCTTGATTCTCAGGTTTTTCAAAATATGCTATTGCAGAATCAAGATTTTTTGAGGTCATTAAAAATTGAGTTTGTTGGGTGATTATCCGTGAAGCAAGTTCAGTAATATAAATAATTTCTTTCTCTTGGACCCATTTTAAAACACGTCTGCAAATAGGTTCAACTTTTTCATAAATATCAGGTACCTTTTGGAATTCCTGTTTTAATGAGTAGAACATCATTTCTAAGCTAAAGCTCTGTAAATCAAGAATTATTTTCGCTAATTTATCTGCAGCAACTAATCTAGTAAGGATAGTATTTCGATCAGCATCATTGAGTCTGATAATATTTATGACTTCATCAATGCCATCAAAAATCCCTTTATTAACATCTTGCAGGATTTTATAGAATTTCAATTCAGGGGAATTGGGATAGAATTCTAGCATTTCAATTATCAGATTGTCTTTTTGTAAATCAGTTGCAATTTGTGAAAACATAATAAAAACTATGGAGGAAATATCATCTCCTTTGTATTTCTCCAAATACTTTTGTAAGCCAAGTAGATATTTCTCATAATTGTCTTTTAAATCAACAAAATCTGTTTTTATAATCTTTAATATTCCTGATTTTTCAAGCGGTGAAATAATATTGAATATTGATTGATATTCTATAGGTATGATGTCTTTTGCTTCAAAACTCATATAATTCAACCTCGAATATGCTCTTCTATTGCAGTAATTCCCTTTTACATTAGCTATTATTATTTATACTCTTTCGGTAACCGCAAAAAGCTAAAAAACAGCTAATTTGACATAAAAAAAGTAGTTATTCTACAAGTGCAAGTGAGTTATACTTTAGTTATATACCCAGATAAATCTCGAGAACAAACAGGACAATCTTTATCATTGATTAGCCATTTCTCTAAATGGTTTTTGTGAAAGAGTGATTCACAGAACGGGCAAGTACAAATTAACTGATCCTCACTACAAGTTAATTTACAAATGCTACATCTTTGTCTATCAATTTTCCCAGCATAAATTAAGGAATCTAGTCTAATTTTACCAGTTGATTTACTAAGTGTTCTAGGTTTAACACTTGATGTACTATTAGCTTGTTCTGTTGCTCTTTGCTGTCGCGTCCTAGCGCTTGTTTGACGTGCAGCTGCTTTTTGCTCTTTGAGAACTTTTTTCTTTTGTTTATTCAACAAGAAGATTATTCCCCAAATACTTAACCCGATTAATGCTATCCCTATAGATACATATAGAACTATATTTGCAATTAGAACATCAATAGCTAGAATTTCTAAAAATACTAAGAAAACAAAGAGAAATACCGCAACATAAACCGTGAGTATAACACCTGTAATTATGGTTCTCTTTTTCTTATCGCTCTTCTGTGACATAATATCTCTAATTAAATCGGGATACTATCCAATAAAAAAGTATCTTTTTACTAAAAAAAGGTTAAAGTCTTAAATTTTTAAGACCGCCACTTTTTTCAGCTATATTTCTTTCAAAATATTCCTACTCTTTGAGTGAGTTATTGCATACAGGACAAACATCGGCCATTTGTAGCCAATCTAGTAAATGTTCTTCATGAAAATATGATCGGCAAAAAGGACATATCAAGGTTTTTTGGTTTTTTCTAAGAGCTAATTTGCAAACCATACACAAATAATCCTCTGAAACATCAATAAAAGCTAATGAGTGTAGAGGAATAATCTTTTTCTTAGTATACTTCTTCTTCTGATCTAATCGTCTTCTACTCGCATCTACTTGTTGATTGTAGCTGTGTCTATTTCTAAGATTTGTAGAAGATGTGGAGGATTGAGTGCGAGAACGTATCTTATTTTCTTTCTCTCTTCGATTTAAAACGATTAAACCAATCAAAAATACTATTAAAAATATCCCAGAAATAGCTGCTGTAACGATTCCAAATACAAAAGTTGTACTAAAAACGGATAAACGCAGAACAATAGCAACAAAAGAAATAATTATACAAATGGCCATAAAACTATAGAATTTCGGATTATCCTTTCTATTTCTCATAAAATTTATCTCAATCTTTGCATTTAAATTCATTAAAGTATGCTTCTAGCTATATTTACTAATCATTTGGTCTACCCTTTTTCTTAGTGAATAGGTTCCGTCTTATATATAAATGCCTTTAAATAGAGCCTATTTGATAATGGGTATTATCATATAACCATAAAAAAACGAAAAAACTGATATTTTTTGCTTTTTTCTTTTCCATGTCCAGCTAAATCTGATTAATCTAATTGGGAAAATAATACTCACTATATTTAAGAAGAAGAACAGTTTTTCTACTGAGATTTCTAAACGATAGAAAAAAATAATTGGACAAAAACTCGAATTTTTTTTATTTTTTGCAAATATTTTTTGTCCTTCGACGTAATTGGTTTTTTTGAGAAATGATTTTATACTCTCATCGCTTTATTATTCAGATTACTTCTCTTTGGAGAGAGAAAATCAGAGAAAGAAATTTGACTTATGATATTTATGCTTGCAATTTTCGCATTAATACCCATTACATCAGTCATTGCTGAAGCAGTAAAAGTGGGTGACCCAGCAATTGAATATGTATCTTCTAAGTTAAGGGTACCTGAAGAGATACAAAAATTATCTGCTAATGAGACTGTGACAGATGCAGTATATTATCTCGATGTTGAATTGCAAACGACAAGAAGAATGGCAGCGTATGTGAATGGTACTTTATCATTTAGAGAAAACTTACGTGATTATGGTATGGAAAGTGGTATTCGTTTGAATAGAAACCTGTCTATCACAAAAGATTTCAGCGTTTGGTCGAGTTTAAGTGTAGCTGAGGTGAAAACTACAACAACGCCTTTTGTTATTACCGGTCTAAATTCAATACCCGAAAAAATGGTTTTTGTTTTAGAACTAAACAGTACTAATCCATACGATGAAAAAGCATATAGTGAAACAATAGAATTTACCGTACTGACATCATTAACAACTATTGATATCACAACTATAATGAGTCCAAGTGATCAATATAAAGGAATTCAAGTACCAATCAATATTTACATTAAAAATACAGGCCCTTATGCTACAAGTGGTTATGTTACTTCTCATGTAAGGGTAACATCAACAAAAGCAGGTCGAACGAATGATCCTTTTGAAAACACCAATGGACCTATTGTTCTCATTGATGTTAAAACATTCTCACTTACTATCAACCCAAACCAAATTAAATCGGTCTATTTCAAAATAGATTATAGTGGCTATAGTAATAGGGCAATGAATATTGGTGAGTGGAAAATCTCAAGGGTAACCATTGATACCGGCAATGCTTGGGATGATGTAGATGAGGATTATGCAAACTTCGGTCAACATATTAGCGACCCATATTATGAAGTGCTTAATAGACCTAAAACCATGCAAGCTCATCCTGTGTTCATGTATTTTCTTTGGAATTCAGGAGGAACTGGTGCTGATTGGGGTGGAACAAATCCGAAACCATGGATCATTAATGGTAATGGTGATGGAGATGTTTCTGCAGGTTTGTGGCGTTTTGGAACTGTTGCCAGTAACATCCCCGTTGTTTTTAACATAATATTTTGTTACGAAGATTCATCTTGGAGCATTCCATTATCTTGTGGTAAATCCAGTGAAATGTTTGATCATGGTGAAGATTATGTTGGTGACCAATTGAATACTTGTTTTCCTGATGGCACTTGGAAAGAAAGTGGAGCATATTTATGTAGGGATAATTGTGGCTTTGATATACTTCTCATGGTTGCAGGCAGAAGTGGAGGTTGGGATGCTATGGGATTGGCTCAGAGCAATAGAGCAATCGTTTGTAAAGATGGCAAATCAACTTCAACCATTTATTGGAAAAGAAACATTGATGGTGTAGCTCAACATGAGATTTCCCATTTATTTGGATGTGAAGATTATCCGCCTCATCCAAGAACACCGTGTATTATGTACTATAGCGCTTCTTGGCCATGGGCAGATTATGTTCATGAGAAATCTATATTATCTTGGGCACAGCAATACCCTTATTGGTGCTCTGACTGTCAAGCTTTCTTTGACTCTAATTGGGATAGATTTAGCAGTGTAAATTAGAAAAGAGAAGAGTTTTTGTTCATTATGAACAAACATTCTCTTCTTTTTATTATTGGAGGTCGTTTAGCCTTGAATGAAAAAGAAATGGAACAAAAAGAAAAACAAGCAATAAAGACTATACAATGGAGAAAAAGAATATTTTTTCTTTTAACGATATGCCTTGCATTACTATTATGTAATTCACAGATAACAAACCATTTGTCTATTATTTCCAATAGTTTTGGTGCTGAGAGCTCTTTCACAAATGAAAGATTAGCTACAAACGAAGAGATACATAAGGAATTTCTCTATGAATGGAACGATGGTGAATGTTATTTGGGTACAATAATGCTTCCAATTGGATCCGTTATTCAAATTAACTATACTGTTTTATTGTCTTCGAATTCAAGTGTCTTTTTTGTGCCTGTCTTTAAAGACAAAGTAGACAGATTGTGGGATCCCGTACCAAGTAATCTTACACTTGCTCCTGGAGATTCTTTTGCAGAAATATACACAGTACTTGTAGGAACTTCATCAGGTAGTTCTGAATTTGCATATTACGCTTCAGTAATAACAGAAAATTCTTCTGCTACTATTCATTGGTGGTATGAAGTGCATAAAACAGGTAAAATATCTGCTGCAGGCATTCTTGTTTTAAGTGGTACGCTAATCCTAATATCCTTTGTAACAATTTTACACTCCAAAAGAAAAACTATTAAAATTAACGGGTAGTTTTTCTTCTACATCTTTTTTTTTATCCTTTAATCGTCATTCCTTTTCCCCTCAATAACTCTATCAAATATCTATTTCATTGTGTATATCTTTTTTGCTTCTCTGTCCTTTTATACTCCTCTAAGCATTTCAAAGTAATTATTGACTTAATAAACCAAAACCTATGGAGGTCTATCCGATAACTGCAAAAAAAGATTGGAAGCAAAAACAAGCTGATCTCAAAGAGCAGATAACAGATGCTATTGACGAACTTGCCAACCAAACTGAAAAAGCTCGTATCTCAGAGGAAATGCAAAAACACTTGCAATTAATGTCCAAGTTCCACAAATACTCCTACCATAATATTCTGTTAATTCTTTGTCAGCAACCGAACGCTTCCCTTGTTGCCGGATGCACTCCTCAAAAAGTTGTCAGAATCAACAAATGGAAAAAGCTCAATTGATTATTCAGAAAAAGTAAGAAAGGTATTACTATCTTAAAAACAAGGCCATACCTGAAGAAACGCCTAGAAAACCAAACAAGTGAAAAAGTCAAGCTATATCTAGTAAAATAGATTAGATACCAGATTTAATTTTGATAATTTAGCCAGTTTGTTTTTCTGCAGTTCTACTTTAATTTGCTCTAAAAATTTATTTGTGGTTTATCTTGCGAATTTCATAAAGGTATTTAATATAGCATTTTAAACAAGGAATTAGGTCTTATTTTTTTAAGACCTCAATCATTCGTCGATAAATCGTCCATATGTGGTAGTGAAAAAAAGATTAATTAAATATTTTATAGATAAAATATATTCATTTTTAAATAATCATTCGTTTAAAAGTATTTGATTAAATATCTTTACCCTAGAATTATGATCAGGAAATTTCTTTATGTGTGCGTATTGATACGTAAGTGGCTATTCTTTAAAAATGAAAAATCTTCGTCGATTTATCGACGATAATTAGTGATGTATAAAAAGTTAATTAAGTTTTTTAAACATATAAAAAATATTTATATAAACTAACAATCTATTATTATAATAATAGACAGAATTAATAAACAGCATATATACATCTTCAGTTAAATTTTAAATATAATAATATCTAGACATACAGCAAAGTAATGTAGACCTAAACAATCTGAGGATTTATTTATTTGTCAAAAATAAGAAAACTGTTTGATAGTAGAAAAAAAGAGCAAGCTGTAGAGGATTCAGCAAGCAAGGCTCTAGCAAAAACACCTAAAGATGTTAATGAGATATTTTCTGAAGTTACATCTATGAGAGGGGTGTTAAGTTTAGATATTTTTGATTGGTCAGGGAATGTACTTTATTCTTATTATCGCTGGGGAAAGTCAGATAATATTTTAGAAGAACAAGATCTAATTGAACTTGTAAACTATATTACAAAACGACTCAAAAAAATAGGGCAAAAAAAATTACAACACTTAATTATCAAATCTGAAGATATGAATATCGTTGTAAACTCAACTGAAAAGATAATCACTGTCATCCATTGCGAAGGCAAAACTAAACTTCCTCTATTAACGATTCATACAAAGAGAGCAACTATCAAATTATCAAAATTAATTCTTGATAGATGAAATATCACATATTTTACTTCTTAACAAAAACAAAGAAGTTAAAAAGCTAATGTATCTAAATAGTGTTATGCCCAAGAGAAAGAGAAAAGCAACTAGAACGCTTACTCAACAAAACCTTCAGAAGGATCTTCCACTCGAAAAAGCTGATAAACCAATTGTTAAGGTTTCTATAGCAGGGGTCGGTGGCGTAGGCAAAACCACTTTATGCCAAAGAGCCATGGGAAGTATCTTAGATGACTATTTTTCAAATTATAAGATAACTATTGGAGTACAATTCTTTACTCATAGTGTTATTACTGATAATGGAGAAGTTGTTTTGAGTGTGTGGGATCTCGCAGGGCAAGATCAATTTCAGCAAATTGTCAATCGATTTCTAATTGGTAGCAGTGGAGTAATTTTAGCCTATGATAGTACTGATATTAACAGCTATTTCTCTTTACACCACAAATGGATACCCTTAATTGAGGAGTTTTGTGATCCAAATATACCAATAATTTTAGTTTCAACTAAAAATGACTTAGAAGATGAGAAAGAAGTAGATCCTTCATTGGTTCGTAATTTTATATCTTCAAAAGAAGAGCACAATCAAAATATCATAGGCTTTTTAGAAACCTCATCAAAGAGTAATGTGAATGTAAGAGAAACGTTTGATTTTTTGGTCAATACAATAGTGAAGGGAAAAATTGAAGAGCATCTTAAGAAGATTGGTAACAAAAAAAGAATGAAACGATAAATTAATCAACGCAAGTTTCTTGGGCTTTTTTGATAATTGAAGAAAAGACCTTATAAATTTCTAAGAATGGATTTGTATATTCAAAACCTAATTTGTAATCAGAAGGGTCAACAAATAATTCTAATACGATGTCTATTAGTTGTGAAGGATCTCTTTCTGTTATCAGAAAATTAAAATTAAAACCGATCTTAATTTTCTCATCTGCAGGTATCTTATCATTTTGATAATTAGAAATTACTTCTTTTATTACGTAAAGATTATTGTAATGGAAAATTTTTGGATCGAGATACTTGTATTTTTTAGAAATTAGTTCAGTAATTTTTTCAGTAAATTTCTTCAAATTTTTCCGGCAAATTAGTGAGCTAATGTAATGCCGTTCTAGTACAGCAAAGGGAGTATTATCCTGTAAAACTTCTTTCATTTTTGTATAAACGCTTTTTTCTGTTGCATCTGATCTATTTATTTCTTCAAATTTAGCTATCAAATAGCTCTCATTTAATTCAGTAATTACTTTACTTTCACTGAAAAAGGTTAAATTCTTATTTAGTATTCTTAATGTGTTATTAAACAAAATATTTTCTGAAATAGTTCTAGCATAATTGAAGGAATAGAAATCATAATTATCAAAAAAAGAGATGGTGTAGGATAATGGTGTAATATATTCAACAATATCTTCATCTTCTAGTTTGACAGTAGATATTTCTTTTAGCGTATCTATATGAAGATCTTCTCGAGTATAAATTGGTAGCTTCTTTGTATTAAGGATGAATTCTTTAATTTCATTTGTCGTCTTTCGATAAGCCCAAGCAGTCATTGGTTCTACTGATTTCTTCTCAGTATCTTTATTGCTATCAATAAATTTTCGATAATAATTTGCTATATGATAATTCATTTGGGAAGCAATAGGTAAAATAATAGTAAGAAGGCCTTGTTCTAAGCCATCTATTGCTAAAACAGTTAGAAAATCCTCTGCCTCTTCGAGTGAATCTACAGTAGCAAATTCATTACAATAATTTAAAATTAATTTAATTTGTTCTTCAATTATTGCAAAAAAAGAATCTTTATCTTCCGCTAAATATAAGTTTTGGAGCATGGTTGAACAGTAACTATTTTCAATTCCATTTATAACATAGTTTTTTGGTAAGTTTACCACAAGAGAACTCTCATATAATCCAATATTTTTGGGTTTAGTTCCAACAATTGATGCAGTACTTTTCTTAGTAGCCCAACAATCTACTCGAGTAATTCTGTGTTTAGTAAAAGCAGATATTGCTAAGCAGGTAGGTTCTACTTCGGTTTTTTCACCTAGAAAGACTATTTGCTGACCAATAATCACTCCATAAATTACTTTAGCCAATTGTGAACCTAATTTTTTATGCAGATAAATAAAAGCGTTATATTGTCTTGTATCGTGAAATTGTGCTTTGTCTAATAAATTTGTTTGATGTAGTTCTGCAACAGTTACTGGACAGCTTACCTTTTGTCGTAATGCTAAATTTTCATCAAAATAGAGCATAAAAGCTATTTGCTCATCCAAACATTGGTGGATAACAACTACCCTGAAAATCCCACCAATAGCACTATTTTTTTCAGATTTTTTAATGGGGACCTCTATGGAATTACCACATCTCTCACAATGAATGTGATGAATGTAACTTATTCCATTTTCACTTTTAGCATGAATCCCATTAATTTTCATTAGAAAATAACCCTCGAACATGTGCAATAATGTGTTTGAATACTAAAAAGTATAGAAATAGCTATTTTATACCCTTTGTTAACATCATTTAGTAATTATTCAGATAAATTTTCCGTTATTATTTTCCATATTTCTTTTATCTCTTCAGCAACGTTATTTTTAGGCATCTCTAAAATACTTTTATGGGCAATAATACTTTCAGGAACAATTGTGTTATAGGGTATTTTTCCTGTAAGAAGAATGTCCTTTTCATTACAGAATTTCTCTATACTTTGAGTTATTCTTTCATTCAAATCGCTTTTATTTATACATACAAGTGCTTTCACACCAAAATGAATTGTAACATCTAAAACTCGTTTTAAGTCATGAATACCACTTAACGTTGGTTCAACAACAATGAGTGCTAAATCTACACCAGTAATTGAAGCGATAACCGGGCAACCAATACCGGGAGATCCATCAACGATAACGTATGGTAGATTTTTTTCTTCGGCGATTTTACGTGCTTCTTTTCTTACTGTATCAACTATTCGACCTGAAGAACCCTCGCCAATTTCCATATTTGCATGAACAAAAGGACCGAAACGTGTATTTGATGTTAATATTCTCGCTGATAGGAATGCTTTAAGAGTTAATGCTTTTTCAGGGCAAACACGTACACAAAGGCCACATCCTTCACACCGATACCTTTCATAGGTATCTGCAGTTATAGCATCAAATTGACAATGTTCTCCGCACAAATTGCATTTTTTGCATAAGTCTTCATTGCGAATAACTTTATTAGAAATATTCAAATCGGTTGAAGAAATAATATCAGGATGTAGTATTAGATGCAAATCCGGCGCATCCACATCTGCATCAGCCATTACAGCATTACCTTGTGCTAGATAAGCTATTCCTGCTGCAACTATTGTTTTTCCGGTGCCTCCTTTCCCACTTATTATCGTGATTTGTTTAACCATGAGATTTGACTCTCCGCTCTATTTCAGCAAATAGTTTTTGGAATTGTTTTTTCCATTCAGGTTTTAACTCCACTAAAGATATTCCTTCTGAATATGCTTTTGCAATTTCTTTATCAAAAAGAATTTTCATCAAAATTGGGATACCTTCCTTTTTACAGAACTCTTCTACAGAAAGATCTCCACCCAATCCATCACGGTTAATAATTACTCCAAATGGTATTCCTAAGCTTCTAACTACCTCTACTGCAATTGTTAGATCATATAAACCAAATGGCGTTGGTTCAGTAACCAATATGCAATAATCTGTATCACTTATCGTTTCGATAACTGGACAAGAATTTCCAGGTGGAGCATCTAATATCGCAATCGAGTTTTCTTTTATTTTTGATTTTACGGCTTGAATAACAGGTATTCCTCTAGGTATCCCGATATTTAACAATCCATTAACAAATTCAATAGAATTATGCGCTTTTCCTATAGAAATTTCCCCTACAGTAAATCTTTGTTCTGAGATTGCATCCTCAGGACAAACAAATTCACATGCCTTACAACTCATACACAATTCTTTGAAAAAGATGATAGTATTTTGTAGAGCTACTAACGAATTAAATTCACAAGCTTCAGCACAGAGCCCACACTTTGTACATTTTTCATCATCTATTAAGGGGTTATAAACAGTAATATCTTCTGTTGTTTCTATTTTTGGTTTAAGGAAAATATGCGCGTTAGGTTCTTCCACATCACAATCGAGAAATTGACATTCTTGAAGTGAGAGCGCGAGATTGATTGCTACTGTGGTCTTTCCAGTACCACCTTTGCCACTTGCTATACTAATTTTCATATTTTTTGCCTGCTACTTTTGAATTTTTAACTAAAGAAAATAAAGAAAAAAAAGTTATAATCTAGTGTTTACGTTTGCTTTCAGCACAACCATCTGTTTCAGAGGCTTGTGTGAGTTCCCCTTTATTATAGGATTCTAAAGCATCCTTTACAATAGTACTTTGGGTAACGAACACTCCTATTCCAAGTTCATCAAATAAATTGATAGCTTTTCTTCCAAGCCCTCTACAAATTAGAACATTGATTTTGCTATTTTGTAAAGTAACAGGTGCAGAGTGTTTTCCTCCAAAATGTTCGCCAATATTTTCAAGAACAGAAGCACTATTGGTTTCTGTATCAACAACCGTATAAAGTGGTGCACGACCAAAATGGTCTGCAATAGTTGCTTCTAATTCTTTATTATTCATTACTGGAAATGCTATTTTCATGATTAATCAAAACCGTTTTTTTGTTAATTTCGTCCTCGTCCTATTCCTCGACCGCCACCCATTCCGGGTCGTCCACTATTAGATGGTCCATCTGCTTGAGGTAACTCTTTATTTTTTAGCTTAGCTAATGCATCACTTATTGTACCTCTAAATATGAAGAGTTCGATATTTGCTGCTTTAAGAGTCATAAATGCATTTGGTCCAAATTGATTAGAAATAACTGCATCTGCCTTATGATTAACGATGGCTTGGGCAGCCATAGTTCCTGCTCCGTGTCCCTCGTATTGAGCTTTATTTTCGAATGCTTCAAATGACATATCGTTTAATTCAACGATAATAAAATGATTACATCGTCCAAATCTTGAATCTATAGATCCTTCTAGATTATTACTTGTTGCGGGTATTGCTACTCTCATTCATATCACCTTATAATAAATAGTAAATTACAATATTAATTAGTATGTTAGATAGAAATTGTGCTTTTATTAATTTTAATATTATCTTAAGCGTTTAAGTTTTTGTTTCAAATCTTTTAAATCATTTTCCAAATCATCTATTCGGTCAACTAGTCTATTTTTTTCTTGTTCAGGATTTTCTTCAGCAAAAGTTTGGTATGTTTGTTGCCAATATTTTGCGCTCGGAGTTCCTTCAGAAAAATCTTCAAGAAAATTACTCATTTGACCAGTTTTTTGCAAATATGCTGCACAAGGTCCCATGCCTCTTCCAGGACCCATTCCTCGTCCTCCACGTGCAAAGCCGGGGGAATTTCCATATCTAATCCATCCAGGCGTACCAGTTAATTCATACATTCTTCGGTTCCGTCCTGTCTGATTGTTTCCTCTACGATAACCCATGATGTTCACATAGCATTATTTTTGTATAATAATACATAAATACCTTTAACTATTTAAGAGTTTTTGTGCATATGAACAAAAAGAATTAAAAATTCTAAAGAGTTAATTAAATAAGTATAAGGACGAAATAGTAGTTGTGATTAAATGAGAAACTATCGCTGTCGAAGAGGTCAAAGAAGGGGTCCAAATGCCTCTGAAGATTTTATGCAACCAATGCGAGGGAGACCTCTAAAAGAAATATTAATTGAAGACTACCCAAAAGTAGAGAAAGTAGTACCAAGTCCCCTAATATCTGATGAGACAATTCTTTTGTCCATCGCAGAATATGAAGCTCTACGTTTAGTGGATCTTGATGGTTTAAATCAAGATCAAACAGGTGTTTTAATGAACATTTCTAGAGGAACAATCTGGCGTTTATTAGATTCAGGCAGAAGAAAATTAATTCAAGTAATTGCTGAAGGTAAGAGTCTAGAAATTGAGAAACAATAATACTGTAAAGAACAAGTATTCTTATAAAGAAATTCTCCATCCAAATATTATTTACCAATTTAGGTAAGTTAAAAAACAAATGAAGTATCTGTCAAATACTAAACTTTACCTATTACTTGTCAATTTGGGGATTTTAATGACACCTAGGAAGAATGAGCAAAATAGCAATGAGAGTTTGAAAGAGAATATTAGAAATCTAATTGGTAATAAAGATGAAATAAATTTAGAGTGGTTAAAAACAGTCACTCAAGCGTCAGCAGCTGAAATATCAAAGCTTATTATACAAGAATTTGGATTAGTAGTGTTAGATGGAATGATTTATTCTAAGGAAAAAGCTGAAAGAAAATTAAAGCAGATGCAAGAATCAGCTCAGACTGTTGTCGACAGAGAATCTTTTCGCACAGGCCGTGTAAATATTGATATGATGCAATTACGTGAAAAACTGTGGACTGCTAGGTTTCCAGAAAAAGTTTTAGGACAAAATAGACATCAATTCTGCCCCATTTGGGCTTTTTTGGAAGGACAAAGTAGCAGTATTGTTCTTAGGTATGATTGGATATCTCGATTAGATAAAGCAGTTAAAGATGGGCTCTATTCCAAAATTAAAAATTATGATTTAAAAGAACTCATTAATGAAATGGGTGAGAATTTTAAAGGAAAAGCTAGGGTTGTTTTCGCAAAAACTCATCCAAGAGACACTACATTATTTAAAAACAAGTCCATGTGGGTTCTCTTTTTAGTGGCGGAAGCTGAAGGAGGAATTAGACTAGAAGGATTAGATATGATTAATATCCTCACTCTTTCCACCAAATTTAAATCTCGGGAAATTGCCTTTAAATGTCTAAATGAATATATCGAATTTATTAATTTCATTGTAAATGATCCTTCAATATTCGAAGAAATAATAATTGCAAAATAACTCTCTCTAATATATATTGGATGAAAAATAACAAATAGCTTATTCTTCTACAAAATTCTTTAGCAATGTATTAAAAAACAAACGCAATTCAATTGGTGTGTGTTTTTTTTCGCGCATACAATAAATAGCAATGTTATTACAAAGATAACACTTACGCTTAGTTCCTCTCTCAATATGTTGATCAGAATGAGGACCCAATACATCAATATCTAATAATCGACCTATAATATAGCTTTCTTCAAACTTGATTGATAATTTTTTTATTTTTGCAGGATCTTCTTTTGCTAAGAAAAATGCTTCAGGTCCTAGAATGGTTTCATTTTGCTCTAAAAGAGAGAGCTCTTGGTGGTTATTTTTCATATAACTACAAAAACCAAATCTACTTTTCTGAAATGCTTTTTTTATTTCAATAGAGTTCTTAGGCCAAGAAGGGATATTAAATTTGAAGCTAATAATGGTGGACTCATATTCACGTTTGAGATTATGTTGCTTAATCCAACGAACCTCTTTAGCTTGAAGAATCTGTTTTTGAATAGCTTCAATTTCAGTCAAAGAAATTACTCCTTATAACACTAAACAAAACAAGTCTTTAGAAATTTATCTGAGAAAATAAAAGGAAAAAATCCTTCTGGATTTTCTCTCTATTCACTCTTTAATTTGACATACAACATCAAGTATTGTTCCATCACGATGCTCTATAATTGCCACAATTCTCTCTTCAAAAGGAATAGGGTCTGGAGCTCCACCAACCAATTCGTATGCAATATCGCGGAGTTCTTCGATTTTCATATAATTAATGCCCTTTAATTTCATTAACTTATTATAAAACTTGCATTCGGGATTGACTGCAACGCCATAATCAGTTACCACAACATCAATATTCATACCTGGTGAAGTTACAGTAGTTACACGATCAATAATAACGGGATTGCGCCCTCGCAAGAGAGGCAAAGCAACAATCGTTAATTTTGCTCCTTCTGAAGTGTCTTGATGACCACCAATACCATGTAATATTCTACCATCAGATTCAGTAACGACATTGACATTAAAGTTTATATCCACTTCAGTTGCACCTAAAACAACTGTATCAAGAACATTGACTGCTGCACCACTACTATGAATATTAGCGTACTGTGAAGCACCAATTCCAATGTGATTTGGGTTATTTTTTAGTGACTGAATAGCCACTTTATCAAAAGCTTGGACATCTAATATACGAGTAAACAAACCAGATTCAAGCATTTCAACAAGAGCAGAAGTAGAACCGCCCATACCAAAAGAACCTTTGATGTCTAAATCCTTCATTCGCTCACTTAGGAACTTTGTTACTGCTAAAGTAATGCCTCCAGCACCACTTTGAAATGAGAACCGATCTTTTAACAAACCAGATCCTTCAATTACTTTAACACAGGTTTTAGCAATGCCTAATCGAATAGGGTCTCGAGTAATTCTTGTTGTTCCAGAAACAATGCCATCAGGATTACCGATTGGTTCCTTTATCTTAACAACGTAATCAACATGATTTTGATTGATAAAGATATTATTACAAGGAAATGGTACAAGATTATTAGTAACTGCTATTACCATGTCTGCAAATTGTGCATCTGGAACCATATAACCTAGAGGTCCACAAGCTTGTTTGCCATCTACTCCATTAAGATTACCAAATTCATCCGCGGTTGGTGCACCAATAAAGGCAACATCTATCCTACAATCTCCATCCTCAATTGAGCGAGCTCTTCCTCCATGAGATCGAACTGTAAGAATGCCTTTCAGCTTTCCCCGAGAAATTGCATCTCCAACGGGACCTGTAACTCCACAACAGATGTTTGTAATTGTTCCATCTTCAACATATTTTACTAATGGAGCATGAACAGGGTGAATGGAAGAAGGTGCTAAAGTAATATTCTTTATTCCTTTTTCAGCAATTTTCTTAATTACTAAATTCATCAAATTGTCTCCACCTCTAAAATGATGGTGAAAACTGATAGTCATTCCGCTTTTTAATTCTGATTTTTCAATAGCTTCATCGATTGATTGCAAAAGCTTTGTTTCACCTGATAATCTTCTTCTTATTCTAGTAGCTGCTTTGTGAGTTGGCATTGTATATTGCCCTAAGCCCATAAAGGGTTGAAGTTTGCGACCATTGATTTTTTTAGGAATTTTTCTTCCAACAATATTCTCAGTGAATTCCATTCTAAATACCCTCTAAGTTATTTTCTTCTTCCTGCTTCTGCGCGTTTCAGAATCCTTTCAGATCTCTTCACAACTGGAACATCGATCATTTTATTGTCAACACAAATAACACCTACTCCTTGTTCTTGAGCAATTTTATAGGCACCAATAATTCGCTCTGCTCTTTCTATTTGTGCTTCAGTTGGCATAAATGATTTATGAATTAGTTCAATTTGACTTGGATGAATACACGCTTTTCCATCGTATCCTAAACGAATTATTTTCTTTGTTTGAAGTAATAAACCAACATTATCTCTAACGTTCGTGTATACAGTATCGTAAACTTGAACACCAGCTCCTCGTGCTGCTAGGAGCAGTTTTGAACGGATGTACAACAATTCTTCCCCCTCAATTGTTCGTTCTGCACCTAAATCTGCAGTTAAATCTTCACCACCGGGACTTATTCCAACGATTCTATCACTAGCTAAAGCAATTTGTTCTGCTTGCAATACTCCCAAAGCAGATTCTATTATGGGTGCCAGTTTAATAGTACCAATTGGCATTCCATTTCTTTCTTCGAAAGCAGCTATTTTATCACATATTTGTAGTATTTGTTTATGTGTTTCTGCTTTAGGTAAAACTATTGCATAAGGTTTCGTAGGGATAATTTCTTTCAAATCATCTTCAAAAAATTCTGTCCCTAAGGGGTTGATTCTTACAGTTACTTCTGTTTCACCAAAATTCAGCGATTTAAGCGCATTACGAACTAATATTCTTGCTGAATCTTTCTGATTTATTGCTACACCGTCTTCCAAATCGAATATTACTTGATCTGCTCCAAAGAGAGGTGCATTACGAATCATAGCAGGGTTATTGCCAGGAATGTATAGACGTGTTCTTCGTATTTTAGTAACATCTTCAATAGTGCGTTTTACAATTTTAACATCCTTTGACATTCCTACGACTCCTTTTTAATAGCTCGTTTTATTGCTGTCTCTGTTCGAGCTTTAATTGTGAACCCTAATGCCCCTTTGTCAATTGCTTGAACTTTAACATCCTCTATTTCGAAATCCTTTATTACAAATTCAATTTCTTCGTGGATTTTCCTGCCGTATTGTACTAAAGAAGGTGAATCTAAATTTATAATAATGCCAGTACCAGCTTTCCCTTTTTTTACTGTAACCAAAATATCTTGTGATTCAAGGGAACCTGCTTGTGCAGATCGTAGAATTTTCATAATGATTTTCTCCAAATGATTATTGAGCAAATTATTTTTTATTCTTGAAAGAGCTAAAGTTAAGTGGTTAACCACCTAACACTCTTCAATTGTTTACTTGTTGATTTCTTACCTTTGCTTTAACTAAAGGTAGTGCTCCACCTTGTTTGAGCATTTCAATTTCTTTGAATGAAAGGTTTACGTTTGTTGCAAAAATGAATCCTTTCGTTGTATTTTCAACTTCAATTTCAGAGATACCCTCTTTCAATTGAACTAAATTCTTTATTGTTAAAACGTCGCTTTGGTCTATTTTGTCATAGATGTTTTCATCTGAAAATTCTAATGGAAGCATACCCCACTGAATTAAATTATCACGGTGTATTCGTGCAATGCTTTTAGCAATCACTGCACCAAGACCAAGCCACATAGGTGCAATTGCAGCATGTTCACGACTTGAACCTTGACCGTAATTGCTCCCACCAACAATAATGAATACTCTTCGTTTGTGT
The DNA here is from genome assembly GCA_030614005.1 of Candidatus Heimdallarchaeota archaeon. GTDB lineage: Archaea > Asgardarchaeota > Heimdallarchaeia > JABLTI01 > JABLTI01 > JABLTI01. Next base: position 22,035 of record JAUWKS010000008.1, read on the forward strand.
TGCGGATTTAAATCTAGGGCGCGTTTTACGAAAGTATTGTCAACAGGATTGAAAACAAATTGGGCAATTGCCGGAATATTTGACCTCAAAGGAAGTACTTGCGCTCCTGCCATCATAATATCATCAGTGGTGATGTCATCACCAGTTTTAAGCAATACTGAACCGGTTATTTGATCTGCTAAAGGATCATTTATTGGACAATCAATAATATTAGGCCCTTTTACAATTGCAACAGCAGCTCTTTCTTTAGCGTCTTTTGAAGGATAAATGAACATATTCTTTGAAGTTATGAATTGCTCTGGTTCGCTGAATATCTCTGGTTTAATGTCTTTCTCTTGTAAAGGATCAACAAATTTTCCTTTAATAGCAATTAATGCCGCTGAGGTAGCACTCATAAGATATGTGCCAGCTGATTTTTCTCCAGATCGTCCAAAGAAGTTTCTGTTGAATGTTCGACAAGAAATACTATTTGTATTAGGTGTTTGACCCATACCTATACATGGTCCACAAGTACACTCTAGCATTCTTGCACCAGTTTCAAGTATATCCGCAAGTAATCCCTCTCGAGCAATTTGAGTTACAACATTCTTAGATCCTGGGGATACTGTTAAGCTGATGTGTTGAGCTACAACTTGTCCTTTCATAACAGATGCAGCAGTAGCTAAAGCTAAATAAGAAGCATTTGTACAAGAGCCTATACAAACTTGATCTACTTGTAACTCTCGAGAGTATAAACGCTCAACGTGCTCTTTGATATCCGCATGAACTTTTTCTGGCATATTTTTCACAATTGATTCAATAGGAGTACGTTCGACAAGCTCACGAATGGAAACAACGGAACCAGGACTATGAGGCAATGCAACATTAGGCTCAAGTTTTGACAAATCTATTTCTATGATTTCATCGTATACAGCATCTTTATCTGCTTCTAGTGGTGAATAATCATTTTCTCTTCCTTGTGCTTTAAGAAAGTGTTGAGTTAATTCATCGCTTGGAAAAATAGATGTAGTTGCTCCTAATTCTGCACCCATGTTAGTAATTGTTGCTCGTTCTGGAGCAGTTAAATCTTTAACACCAGGACCAGAATACTCGAATATTGCCTTTCTACCACCTCGAACTCCTTTCATTTTTAGAAGCTCAAGAATAACATCCATTGCAGTAACCCATGGTTTTCGCAATTTGCCTTTGAGATGAACCTTTATTACCATTGGATATTTGAGTTCAAAGGGTTCTCCAGCCATTGTTGTAGCAATAACTAGTCCACCAACGCCGATAGCCATTGAACCTACTCCTCCAGCAGTTGGGGTATGTGAGTCAGAACCTAATAGAATTTTCCCTGGTGCAGCAAAATTTTCAAGATGAACTTGATGTATGATACCATTTCCGGGACGAGATAAAATAGCACCTTTCTTTGCTGCTATTGCTCGCAAAAATTGATGATCATCTGCATTTCTAAAGTCAGTTTGTAAAGTATTATGATCAATATAAGATACTGCAAGAGGCACTTTAATATCTGGAATGCCAATGGCTTCAAATTCTAGCCAAGCCATAGTTCCAGTAGCATCTTGAGTGATACACTGATCAACTTTAACAAATACTGGGTCACCTGGTTTATATTCTTCAACTTTCTTTTCAGAGATATCATGAGCTTCCAGTATTTTTTGGACAATATTCTTACCAGTCATTATATTGTCAACCTTCAGAGTAATTATTTCATAGATTAGCTATAATTGCATCAGCAAATTCTGAAGTGCCAATTGGTTCAACATCAGCTAATTGTCTAGCAATATCGTAAGTAACCTTCTTTTGAGCGATTGCTTTTTCTACACCAGCTTTGATTGTTTCTGCTGCTTCAGTCCAACTCATGTAATCAAGCATCATAATTGCTGAATAAATTACTGAACCAGGATTTACTTTGTTTAAACCAGCATGCTTTGGTGCTGTACCATGTGTAGCTTCAAAAACAGCTGCTTTATCACCTACATTTGCTCCTGGTGCAAATCCTAAGCCACCTACTTGTGCTGCAAGCGCATCAGAAATATAATCACCATTTAAATTAGGTAAGGCAAGAACACCATATTCTGCTGGGCGGAGAAGTATTTGTTGGAACATTGAATCAGCGATTCTGTCATTAATCATAACTTTTCCTTCGGGTATTTTACCATCATATTTATCGTAGACTTCTTTTTCGGTTATGACTGAATCAGCGAATTCTTGTGCAGCTAATTTATAGCCCCAATCTTTGAATTTACCTTCTGTAAATTTCATAATATTACCTTTATGAACTAAAGTAACTTTATCATATCCTTTCTCGAAAGCAAAATTGATTGCCATACGAACTAATCTTGAAGTATTAGCCCAAGACATTGGCTTAATACCAATACCTGATTCCATCGTAATATTCTTTCCAAGTTCATCATTAAGGAAAGTTATTAACTTCTTTGCATCAGCAGATTCAGGTTCAAATTCAATCCCAGAATAAACATCTTCGATATTTTCTCTGAAAATAACCATATTAACATTTTCAGGATGCTTTACTGGAGCAGGTACACCTTTGATGTGCTTTGCTGGTCGTATACAAGAATAAAGATCTAATTTTTGCCTAATTGCAACATTCAGACTTCTAAATCCACCACCTATTGGTGTTGTCAATGGTCCTTTTATAGCAACGATATGATCCATAATAGCCTTTAGTGTGTCTTTTGGTAAGTAAAGATCTCTCAAAACTGCTGGATCGAGCTCACTTAATTGTTCATCTGTATATTCTGCAGCATAGATTTTTCGTGCTTTTTCACCGGCAAATATTTCAAACCAAACGATTTCCTTTTTGCCATCATATACTTTTTTAATTGCTGCATCAACTACTTTTCTCATTGCATCCATAATTTCTGGACCTATTCCATCACCTGCAATAAATGGAATAATAGGTTTATCAGGAACAACGAGTTTCTGATTATAATCCTTTGTTATTTTTTCTCCAGTTGTTGGAGGAGTTATTTTTTCATAGCTGCTCATAAGATTCCCTCGTACAGAAAACTTAATTTATTGAATACAATAGTGCCAAGCTATATGTATCCGAATGACCCTTTCAAAACGTGTTGCCTTTAAAATTATCCATTGATATTCATTAAAGAATATTTGAAGTCATATACTTAGATAAATATTTAATTAAATAAATTATTGTTAAATGAATATCTATCTGTTTTTTATGTGAAATAATCTTTCTTTAACAATAGAAGTCTCGAAGAGGTTTTTCCATCATATTTAGTTGTAATTTGACATTCCCTTCTTGTTAAATAAAAAGGAAAGTGTAGAGAAATCTACACAATTTTACTCTTATTATTATTTAGTTTTTAGAAGCCATTCAGGATCAAAATCACCAATATAACCAAAAGCAAGCAATTTCTTCCCTGTGTAGAAAGCATTTATTACTCCTGTTTCTTGGATGAAGATCTCTTTATTATCTGGATTGTGCTTCTCCATATGGGCTTTAATCTCTTCAGCGGCTTCAGGCCATCTTGAGTGTGCAATGTAAAGTGTTTTATTATCCTTCACCATACTTACCAATGCTTTTTCACCAAACTTCTTCATTTGTCCGATAATTAATTCATCATCAGCTTTTATGTTGCCATGAACATGAATTTCTTCGTCAATGAAAGAAACCACTGGTTTAAACTTCAAGATGTCTGCAAAGAATTTCTTGGTCTTAGATAATCTGCCTGTTCGTACAAGATTCTCTAATTTATTTATGATACCTGCGTACTTTGTTTTCTTTGTCCATTCTTCAACTTTTGCAGTCACTTCTTCCATTGAAGCTCCTTGAGCTGCAAGTCTAGCTGCTTCTAATACGACTATTCCAACACCAACACTATTTGCTGGAGCATAAAACGTCTTGATATCTTTATCCGCCAAGTACTGTTTTACAACCGTTGTTGCAGTATTATAGACACCTGAAAGTTTGTGTGTAATGAAGATACCAATTGCAGAGTCAGCAATTTCCAATGCTTTTTCGAATGTCTGCATGAATACCCCTGGTCCAGGAATTCCTGAAGTGGGGACTTCTTTTTCAGTCACCTTGTAGAATTCATCCCAGGTCAAGCCTTTTTCTATTCCTAAAGATTTGTAAGATTTCTCTTCAAAATTCAATAATATTGGAACAATTGTGATATTATATTTTTCTTCAAATTCTGGTGGAATATCACTAGAAGCGTCTGTTACTATTGCTACTTTTTGTTTTGCCATTTCTTACACTTTCCTATTTATTTTTGAATTGACTTTATAATTAGAATTGATATTACAATGATTCTTGCATTTTTAATTTTTTTGTCCGAACTTTAACAGATAAATTTCTTGAAATTATATACTAATTGTTTAGTAATTATCTATGTCAACCCAGTGAATATTCAAAAGCTAATTCTTGATCCTAAAGAGAATTTATGGTAAAAGGGGTAGCAAATTATCAACAAAGAAAAGTGTACTTTGATAGCCTTCAAACTTAACATTACTTCTTGGCCTAAAAATACCACTTGAACTCATATGATTTTCTTTATTTTATTTGATATCAAGCTAGTTTTGAAAATCATAAAGGCAGATTTGAAATAAAATCAAATAGTCTTTCTTTCTCATATGAAAAATCATTTTTATCTTCAGTCAGCAATAAAGGAAGGAAAATTTCTTTGATATTGTCTTTGGAAATTTCTAATTCTTTTGAGATTAGTTTCAATAATTTAAGAATCTCAGTAAGCTTCTCATTGATGAAAAAATCAAAAATTTCCAGAGCTTGATTTGAGATGTCCTCTTGGTCATGAATAAATTCATCTTTCACAATAAGAACTAACTCGTTAATCAATCTTATCAATGTTAGTAAATCATGAGCTGCTATTTCGGGATAACGATGCATCAAAAATTGAATAATAGAAACTTTATTTTCTTTTCCGAAATGTAAACTAATAGACAACATTAGTGGAATATCAATGTGTTCAAGATCTAAATCTGCATAATAAAGAACCATTTTATTTAACCAATTTTCAATTGTGAGACTTTTCAGCATCTTAGGTAATTTCTTTGGCATTTCATTCTTGATTAATTCTAACAATTTTATAATAACAATAACCGAAGATTCTAGTGCAATTTTCTCTCCGATGATTTTTTCATTTCGATTTAGTGTTTTTCTTAATAATTTTGAATCCGTTTCAGAAATAGTATTTAGGAATTCATAAATAGTTAATAGTTTCTTTTCAACTTCAATTTTTGAATATATTCTGTCAATAGTTAGCTCGTTAATCAAAGCAACTCGGTCATCAAAAGATAATTCTTGCATTGAAATATTCACTAAATCTAATTCACTTAGACCTGAAAACAGTTCTATTCTAGCAGCTTCCTTTTTTGAGTATGCACCTATTTCCAAAGATGATTTCAAAGGACTATCCTTATCACTTGTAGTATCATCAACTTTATCCAATTCCTTTTCAGCCAAATCACGAATTTGGTTTTTGCTTTCTTCTAGAATTTCTAGGGTCATTGCTTTCTTAATTGAAAATATGGTTGCAAAAAGACAACTAATTTCAAATAGTGTTTCCTTTTTTTTACGTTCATTCTCCATTTCAGAAACATATCTGATTATATCAATTAATTGTGAATCCCCGGAGTTAGCAGCTTGAATAATTTCCATGGTCGATGAATGAGTATAACTTGCGATAATTGTAGAAGCAATCCAAGCCTGGGCTATTTTTTTAGCAAGAAGGTTCGTTGGTAATTTAGCTAAGAATTTTACTAGTAAATCAGTTTCACCTTTACTAAGTTCTTTCAACAAAAGATTGATTTCCCGCAGATTCTTTTCTTGTTTAACTTTTTCAATCAGATTGTCGAAAGAAAGATCTATTAATGTTCTTGCAAATTGCAAATCTATTAAACGAAGTGTAGTTATTAAAGCTGGTATACTTGTTAATTGCTCTTGGGTTTTGAGAAGTTGTTCCAAGAAGCTAGTCAAGTTATACAATAATTCTATTATAGATTTCTTCTTTAACTTACTTAAACCAAACAAAATTTTGTTGATATAAACAATATCACTTTCGCTAGTTATGAGTGATTCAAAATTCTTTAGAGTGCCAGTTCGTAATTCTCCTAATTTTGGATTTTTCAAATGCTCAATACTCATATTGCCAATTGCATTTATTACCTCCTCAATTTCAGAACCCTTACCAGATACATTGAAGTTTTCAATTGTTAACTCCCAAGAAGTCTTCTTATTTTCTACTAAAGCTTCAATTTCAGCTTTCTTTGATTCTATCTTGCAATCTATTAGATTTTTACCTACTAAGACTATTGGAATATTTCCACAATTAACCACTACCTCAGTTATCCATTTTTCGAGATTTATTAGGAAATCTGAGCAAGTAAAGTCGTAAATCAATATACAACTATGAGCATGATGCAACATAAACCTACGTGTCGATTCAAATCTAGGTGAGGTATCTATATCAGATACAACAAATTGTATACCATCTTGATTATTTAATGAACGCCAATTTATAAGAAGTATATCAACTCCAATGAATTCCTTTTGATTGGAACCAAATCCCTTTTTTACTTTTGGGTGATTTATAAGAAAATCACGATTGACTAATGGATCACTAAGAATAATCATTTTTCGTTTGAAAAAATCAGTGGTTTTTTTTTCAGCCATTTTCCTTTTTTCACCTTTATTCCAAGGGAAAAGAGGTTAATTCTGAATAATAGTCTATTGCTTGTTGAATGAATTCTCTTTCAATATATCCATGAGGAGATTCTACACTAAACAACCTATCAGCAAGATGTTTCACAGACATTTTTTGCCCGGCAGCAATTTTCCATTCGTTTTTCTTTCGGTATGTTTCTTGTCCTAAATTGATTAGATCTTTTTTGGAAATTTTAAGTCCAATTGCATTTAAGCTTTCCAAAGAACGTGAAACATTGTATACTTTTCTAGCGAAAAGACAAACTACTAAAGAATTTAATACTTGACGCCATTGCTCTTCTTTAACCAACGAGTCAACTAAATCTTTGTAATCTAATTCTTTACCAAGATGTTTCTGGTCATAGCTATACCCTGCATTACAGAGATGCGAATGTCTTTGTCCAATTAAATGACCAATAATACTCCCTGGACCGGTAAAATACCCTGCTGGTGTTTGCCCTCCAATAATTATTGCGAAATCTTTCCCACCGTACTTCTTTACGCAAGCATCTAATCCTTCGCCAAGAGTTTCATAAAATTCATTCGCTCTTCGAACAATCAGTTCTATTGCCGTAAGATAATTCATTGTACTGCCATATTCGAAAACTACGCCCATAGTTTCTTTATGAGTAATTAATTCTTGTTGAAAAGCATCTGTAGCCCAACCTAAGATACCACCGAGAGTAATAATATCCATACCATTGCGATCTGTGATTTCAATTAAACGCAAAACATCGCTTGCATTTTCAATGCCAAGATTAGACCCAACAGCATAGAGTAATTCATAATCATATGGAACGAAAGTTGTTTCAACATCATATTCTTCTTTTTTATATGGTATACGCAAATACGCAACGTGAATACAACCAACAGGACATTGAGAACAAGCGATTTTTCTTAATAGTAAGTTTTCAGCGAAATATTCCCCAGAAATATTATCTGCAAATTCAAAACGTCCTGAACTAAAATTCCTTGTTGGTAAACCACCAATAACATTCATTGGTTGTATACCTGCAGAGGTGCCAAGAATATGGTATTTATCCATATCATCGCTGTCTTTGATATGATTGAAGATAGTTTTGTACACTTTTTTGTAAGCTTTCATATCAGGAAAAGTAATATCTTGTGTACCTTCAACTACGATTGCTTTAAGATTCTTAGAACCAAAAACAGTGCCTAAACCTAAGCGACCAAAATGACGATAGTTGTCAACATTGACGTATGAGTATTTTATTAATCTGTCACCAGCGCGTCCAGTACGAATGAAACTTCTTCGTCCTGGTCCTTGAGGTTCTGCATCTCGAAGAATTCTCCCAACAGAAAAAACACTTCGCAAATTCCAAAGTAATTCAGCATTCTTTATTGTAATACTATCATCATGAATTGCAATATAAACAGGATGAGATGCCTTCCCCCGAATAATCATTCCATCGTAACCCGAAAAGCGTATTGCCGAAGCAAGTCTCCCTCCAGCATAACTTTCGCCTAATTCGTTATTTAATGGAGATTTAAACATTGCAACCGTCTTTGCGGCAGTAGGATATGCAGCAGTTAGAGGGCCTATAGCAAATACAATAACATTTTCAGGAGAAAGAGGGTCAACTTTAGGGTCACAACTTTTAGTAAAAAGTTCTGTAGCTAAAGAAACACCGCCAAGAAATTGATTTAACTTTGAGTCCTCTACTACCTTTACTCTTCTTTTTGTTAGATCAATATCAATAATTCTCAACTTTCCACTTCCTCCATTTCTAAAATGCCATGAGGACAGAAAGGTACGCAGAGTCCACAGTGAATACAAATAATCGGCATACCATTTTGAGAATCAAGTTTTATCGCCCCAATAATACAAGCATCCTTACAAAGACCACATGCATCACACTTACTTTTATCCAAAATAACTCCTCCGCCTTTTCTTTTTCGTAAAGCTCCTGAAGGGCAAGCTCTCAAACAAACTGGATCTTTACAACCTCTACAAACAACTATACTATAATACGCGGTCTGTCCTGCAGCAATTACAGAAATTGCTGATTGATCAACGGATAGTGTATTAAATCTCTCTCGAGCACAAGCCATAACACAACAAAGACAACCAACACATCTTTCGATATGGCGAACAGTAATTTTCTTTGGCATAGATTACTATTAGTGATAATGTTTTATTAGGATTTTCAAGTCCAAACAACTTTAGAACAATATTATTTCTGAATAAATCTAATCTCTGAAAAAAAAGGAAATTAGATAAAATCTAATTTCTTCGTTTTCTGATTATAACTAGTGTAACTATGAAAGCAAAACTTGTTGTGAATGCTAGAATTGTAAATCCTGGTAAAATAATTGTTTCTGGTATTGCTGTTGTTGTTGTTGGATCTTCTGGTACAGGGTCTAAATTACAATCAACTAAGGCTATTCTCAATCCGCCAAAACCACTTGCAATGTAAATAGTGTCATCTATAACGTCTAGACCATAGAAATATTCACTACCATTAGCTGCAAATGATCCTATTTGCTTGATGTCATATGCACTTCGAACATCGAGAACCCTAAGACCTTCGAAACCCAGAGCTATATAAAACAAACCATCATGAATACAAATATCTTCCATATACCATGATGTAAGATCGGTAAAATTCGCTATATAGATTGGATTGGTAGCATCTGAAACATCAATAATTTCTAAGAAGCCATTGCTAGATAAGAACAATGAATCTAAGTAATAATGCATACTGTAAGCATAATCAAGTGTCTCATAGCTACTTATAACACTTATATCATTCAAGTTAGAAGCATCTAAAATATGCACGGTTTTAGTATTATCTAACAAATAAACAGTTTCACTAACAACTTGTATATCTCTAAGATAAACATCAAGATCCGTAAAAGTAGGATACACAGATATCATTGTTGGATTAGCTATATTCATAACATGTAGGTCTTGTCCTTCGAGTACGTATAATATATCGTTGTTAATATAGAATGAATTTGCAAAAGTCATTCCAGTAATATTCATTACAAGTTGTGGAAACACTGGATCAGTAACATCAAAGATTAGGATACCAGTCATATCTAAAACATAGACATAACTCTCATAGTATTCTATTTGTGTTGTAAAGGTATAACCATCCCATTGCCCTAATCCTTGTGGATTATTTGGGTTTTGAACGTCAACAGTACTTAGAGTGATATTCCCATTTGAGATATAAGCGACATCATCACCTATTGCTAAATCAAATGCATAACCTATAATACCATAAGTCAATTCCTCAGAAGGATTACTAGCATCAGCAATATTATATCCTTTTAACCCATTTGGTGCATCAATAAAGTAAATGTAATCACCATTGAGCTTTATTCCTGTTACCCAACCATCAAATGGTGTTTCAATATTAGATACTAATACCGGATTATTCTCATCTGTAACATTAAGAATATCTACACCATCTCTTTGATCTGCAACATAAATTAGATTGTCCTTAGTAGCAATATCAAGTGTAACTCCACCGTTATCAAAAGTTCCTTTAGCTATTGGTGAGCTTACATTTGAGATATTATAAATTGCTAAACCATCTGCGTTTTTTGCTAAATACAAACCATCATCTTCAACTTCTATCTGATTTACTGTTGAACCATCATCGTTTTCAAAGATGATTGCTTCGTTGATAGGATCTGTCACATTTAGCATCATAAACCCATGGTTTTTCATTGCTAGATATGCGATATTGTCTTTAACAGTCACACTTTGCACATTAACTGTTGCTCCTGTATTTGTGTTAATTACACTAGGTGCATAAGGATCAGATACATTAACAAAAACAAGTCCATCGTTTCCACAAGCAACAAAAGCAACCTTTTCCTCAACAAAAACATCATAAGTAATTGTTACATCTAATAAAAGTGATTCAACAATGTAAGGAGAGTTAGGATTTGTTGCATTAACAATAATCAAATCTCGATTTGTATCAGCTATATAAACAAAACCATCGTCAACATGTAAATTCTCAACAGCTTCCCCTACACGAATTACGCTTTTCTTTACAACAGCAAATGGATCAGAAATATCAAAAATTAATAATCCATTTGGGTAAGCTAAAACATAAGCAAGATTATTTTCTATTTCAATTTTACTACCTAAGTAAAAATTTTCATTCCAAGTTCCCGCAGATGTGAAATCAACAGTAGAAGTATTAACGCCTAGATAATCATTATTGTCTTCTTTCACTTGACCAACAATAGCTGGCAGTTCAATTGCTACTACATAACCATTAACTATGATTAGCAGTAATATCGCTATAACTATAGAATTCTTCTTCCAAAGCATTTTTCTAACCATTTCCTTTTTTCCCCTAAAATGATTAATTGTATAATATCCATTATTCTTTATTACTATTATCTAATATATTGACTTATCTTTTTAAGTAATTTCAACCTCTATTAAACAGATAAAAACATTTGAGTGTTTACTGCAATGTTAGATGAATTAGCTTTTTTTTCCTTTATTTGTTGCCTGACATTATCAATTATTTTCCTTTTTTTAACCCTAAATAAACCAGACTCAAGAAAAGGTCTTCGCAGAGAAATATTGAGTAAATGGGTGAATTTTAATCTCGAAGATAATAAAACAATAGCAGTTCAAGCCATTAGAAATCTCCTCATGATAAACGCGGCATTCATTTCTGCATTACTCATTCTTACTGGAATATTAATTGGTTTGTATCAACTAGTTTTTACTAATTACAATGTTTTTCTTTGGGAGTTAATTCCAGAATTTACTGTGAGATTAGCTTAATTAATTTTGATAATAATTACTCTAGCTTTTAGTCTGTTTAGTTTCATAAATTCTAATCGAATGGCAACTAATCTCACTTTTTTAATTACAAGTAAAATTGATGATGAAAGTGAAGCAAAAAATAGTTTACTATTAGCACAAGAAGCTTTTAGAATAATGCAAAGATCTTGGATGTTAGGTATTCGTGGGTTATTTTTCCTAATTGCATCTATTACTTGGTTAATTCATCCTATAGCGTTCATTGTATTTACGATACTTATTTTACTCTATGTAATTCTAATTCAAGATTTTTCTGTTTTTGAAAAGAAAAAATAAGGCAAAATTAAGAATATATTACAATTACTCTAATCAACTTTGTAAAAACACAATTGATTTCTTTTGTGAACTGTTGCACTAAACAATAGTCTTTAATATTTAATGCTGAGATGTAAGGTTATAATCTTTATATAAAGGTGAAATTATTTGAGGATTAAAAAAGCAATAGTAATTACTATGTTATTGATAATGCTGACCCCAGCAATATCAATCTTAAGTGCAACTGTTCCTGAAGAGGAATATTTTGTACCAAATGACATTGATTCTACCGTTGGTGTGATATCAGGTGACACATTGTTCTACAATATTGAACAACTTGTATTACCACCAGGTGTAGAAATTGAGAATGTTACATTACCAGATTTTGCAGATAATAAAATCATTGTAAAAGTAATGTATGTCGACAACAATTATGAATTCAACTCAACTCATACTGGAGCTAGAATCTGGTATTCAGTTGGATTTATGTTTGGTCAAGATGAAACATTCGATTTAGACTTTAGTCTATTAGACACAAATATTGTTATTCCCAAAGGTGCAGCAACTCCTTCAATTGTTATTGATGGAAATCCATACTTTACTAACGTAGGTGACGGTTCTCCTTCACTCTTCTTCTTAAATGATGATTGGGCTGATCACAAAACAAATCTAGAATCTTTAGGATTTGTAGTAACAGATTCCGCATCTGAATTATCAGCAACTTTCACAAATGGTACTGGTGAACTTACTGGTACTTGGAGAAAATCTGACGGTGTTTTAACTGACATACTCTTTGATGACATCATTATGTCTGACATGACTCTTGAACTCAGTTTAGATAGCAAAGTAAATCGTCCATTGGGCGTTTCAGTTGGCGATCAAATTGAGATGACACTTGAAACCTTTGATTTGGAAGTTACAGGTTCAGGAGATTTATACACAAGTGGAATAAATCAAACAGAACTATCTGAAGTGCAAGCAACTATGGCTTCCATGGAAGGTAAAACAATGGTTAGATTCGTTGTAAACGAAGTTTATGGTATGTATTACACTTGCTCAATTTATGCTTACGATATTGATACAGATACTATGAAAAAGGTCACAGATGACGATATTTACTTTAATGGATTCTTTGGTTCAATACAAGTAGCTGAGCCTCCAAAATTCGACAGTGATGATCATGATTTCAATCCTTCAGGAATGGGTCCAGTAGTATCTCCAGATTGGGATATCTATGAAGGATACATGATATTAGCCAACACACTTCTCGGTGTCTACATAAATGAAATACTTACAATCGCTGGTCCACCAACAGATGACGCTGTTATCACCACAATCGAACCAACCTTCGGTTTCCAAAGCAAACGAGGTTACTACTACTTCCAACAATCATTGGATATTGACATAGAAGCTAATCTAGCTTTTACTTCCATAAAGCTAGGAATAAATGCTCTCTACGACACAGGCATCCACGCAACAGTGAACGAAAAGATGTATTTCGCATACCACGAAAGTGGTGTTTTTGCTGGAATGAGAATAGAGGCAGTTATTGATGTCACCATGTATGATTCAGCAAGTTCTTCAGGCTTCCCAGCAGGAAACGTTCATGTAGAAATTGATTTCAAATTACGTAACCCAGATTACAATCCCCCCGATGCTTATGGCGGCGGCTTTATTCCAGGATTCGAATGGCTCATAGCTATTCCAGCATTAATGAGTGTTGCAGTAATCGGTTTAGTCTCTAAAAAGAGAAAGTAAATTATCTATCTAAAATTGTGCGTACTTCGCACAATTACAATCTTTTTTTAATTAATTTTTGAGAAGCTTTCAGTGTAAACTATTTTTATCAAAAGGATAATTCTATTCTAATGGATACTTTAATTAGACAATTTGAGCAAATGTATCCTAACAAATATTAGGGTGAAAATAATGAGGATGAGACGTATTTTTATTTTTGTTACCTTATTGATATTGTTATTACCAATTTTGTCAATCAATGGTACAAATCAGAATGAAAAGGAAATCATAATACCGACTGATTTTAATTCCGATAGTGGAGTTTTAGCTGGTGATATTTTCTATTATAATATTGATGAATTAATTCTACCACCAGAAGTAGAAATTGATAATGTTACTTTGCCTAATTTTTCAGGGAATCAAATATTCGTTAAGGTATTGTATATTGAAGAAAATTATCAATATGACTTAACTACTTTTGGTACTGCTATACACTTAGCACTTGGATTTAAATTTGCAAAGGATACTACCTTTGAACTAGATTTTAGTCTGTTGAGTACTGATATTGTCATTCCGAAAGGAGCAGCTACTCCACCTATAACTTCAATTGGCAACCCCCATTTTGAGAATACTTCCGATTTAGGCCCATCAATGTTTTTCTTGAATTCGGACTGGAATAGTCATACCACAATACTTGAAGGATTAGGTTTTACTGTTACAAATGATGCAAATGAACTATCTGCTATACTATTTGATGGTGCAGGTGTAGTAACTTTCACCTGGAGAAAATCAGATGGTGCTCTGACGCATTTGATGGTTGAAGATATTCTTTTCCTCGGAGCTGATTTCTCAGATATGACTGTTGAGATTAGCTTGGCTGAGAAATATTATAGACCATTAGGAATTTCTGTTGGAGATCAAATTATAATCGAGGTAGATCATCTAGATGCGTCTATGTCCGTTTCAGGTGACATTGCAACTTACTATAATCAAACTCAAATTAATGAATACGAAGCTTCGTATGAATCTTTAGCAGGCAACACTATATTGCAATTAAATGTTGAAGAGATTTATGGAGTCTATTATGTTTGTTCAGTATGGGTGATATCTGACATTGAAACTTTTGAGCTTCAGAAACTTGATGATAATTACTATTTCAATGGTTTTCAAGGAGCATCAATTGGATACTATGGTCTAATGCCAAATTACAGCTATGAAGATAACGAATATTTAGGTTCAGCTATTGTACCTGCAATAACCCCTGATTGGGACATTTATGAAGGATATATGTTACTTGGAAATACTTTGCTAGGTGTTTACATTAATGAGATGCTAGAAGTTATTAACCCAATAAATGAAAAATATAGTACAATTAATGATTTGGACTTTACATTCGGATTCGATAAGAAGCGAGAATACTACTATTATCAGCAGTCATTGGAATATGATATAGAAAGTAATTATACTTGGTACTATGATCCTATGACTGTTTTAGAACCTCAGCATGTATATTCAATTGGAACCAGAACTGAATTGAGTCAAAAATTGTATATCGCTTACCATGAAACTGGTGTTTTTGCTGGTTTGAGAGTAAAATATTCAATTAAATTAACTGACTACGATTATATTGGAGTAACTAATTTTAATACCGGAACTTTAGAATTAGAAGTTGATGTTAAACTTCGAAATGTAGATTTCAATCCTCCTGATGCTTTTGGTGGAGGATTTATTCCAGGATTCAGATGGATGCTAATAATTCCAGCTATACTACCTATTGCTACTTACAGAATTATTGCTCGGAAAAGAAAGTAAGAACCTTTCTTGAAAATTTGTGCTTGTTAAGCACAAAAAATCCTTTTTTTTTACTGATAATCTTCATAGAGAATTGCATTTGAACTGAAGATTAAAAAATAGATAATAAATTGACATCTAGATACAAAGAAAGAATTAAAAAATCGCTATATTAATAATTACACAGCTGATAATTAATACTTATAGGAGATAGACTTTCAAGAATGTCAACAAATCTTAGTCCTGAAGCCAAACAAGCAGAAGAAGCTTATCAGGAAGCAAAAACTGTTGAAGATAAGATTATCAAGCTAGAAAAATTCATCTCAATGGTGCCTAAGCATAAAGCTACTGAGAAAATGGTTGCAAGATTAAGAAGTAGTCTAGTAAAACACAAATCAGAATTAGAAGATAGAAGGAAAAGGATGAAATCCTTAGGCAAAGGACCATCTTGGGTTCTTGCAAAGGAAGGGGATGCTCAAATATCATTAGTTGGGGTAGCAAATTCAGGCAAATCACTTCTCTTTCGTACATTAACAGGTGCAAATGCAAAAGTAGGGGATTACCCATTCACAACGGAAAAACCTGAACCGGGTGTTATAGACTGCGATGGAGCAATAATTCAATTAATAGACCTACCAAGTATTTTCCCCAACATTAGAAATGAATCTAAAAATGGTAATATGTTATTCTCTCAAATACGAGCTGCTGATTTAATCATTTTTGTAATTGATTTAACTAAAGATCCTGAAGAACAAATGACAATCCTATTAGAAGAACTCTACAATGGTAGTATTCGTGTTAACAAATCACTACCACCCATTGAATTACGTAAAACAGGTTCAGGTGGAGCGTTGCTAATTGGTGAAGATAAATTAGATGCCACTCGAGAGGAAATAATTGAAATCCTTCATGACCAAAGTTTGTATAATTTTTCCCTGAAAATTTTAAAACCCATCCAATTAGCTGATCTTGTAGAAGCATTAGATGCAAGTCTCAGCTACAATATAGGTATTATTGTGGCAAATAAAGGCGATGCAGATAATTCAAAAGAAAACTATGAAAAACTAGTGAAATTGTATTCCAAACAATTTCAGATATACCCAACAAGTGCTTTGAAAAAAGAAGGGTTGGATGTTTTAGGAAAGGAAATTTTCAAAAAATTAAAGCTGGTGCGAATTAGAAGCAAAGAACAAAATGGAGAAATTGCTAAAAAACCAATTGTAATCAAAGAAGGTGCAACTGTAGGTGATATAGCAAAAATAATCCATACCAGATTTTATGATCATTTCAAACAAGCTAAAATAACTGGTCCCAGTGCATTGTTTGACGGGCAATCTGTTGGTCTAAATCATGTTCTCAAAGATGGAGATGTGGTTGAGATTTTTGCTGATTAATTATTCAATTATATTTTATTATTTGATTAAGAAATAATTACAACTCAAATCTAAACAGTATTATTTTGAAAAAAAAGTTTTTTAGGATATTCACAAGAGAAGAATATCTCATGAAACCTTAGTTATGAATATATCAGTTAATTTCATAATTTGATTCATAGCATTTTTAGATACATGTTGAACATTCACTACCACAATCAGCACAACAATCGCAACAGCTACAACATGAGCTACATGGATTGTTTTTAATATAACACAAATCATTACAATTACTTGCACAACAATTGACTTCACAATTATCTCTGTGTTGATCTGGATCTCCGTTTGGCTCGATTAGATAACTAATAGAACCGAGATTATTTTGTAAATATTTGTTTGATTGGGCTAGTAATTGTTTTTTGCATACTCTATATGGATTTACAGAAGCTTGTGCAAAAAGACTAAGTCCATGATAAACTTCAGATGTTTTATAATTCCCATTGTTTTTTTCGGCATTAATTTTTAAGACTTCACTGATTGTTTTAGTTAAATCAAATCTATGCGTTTGATAATAATTAATCATTTCAGATTTTTTCCATGTGATAAAGGGATTAAAGTTACCTGTTTTCCTATCTAACTCAATATCTTGTATTGAATCACGCATGGTGATAAGTGTTCCAAGATTTTGCCCAAGGATTTTCATTTCTGTTGCAATATTTTGATTGCAATCACAAATTGTGGCAGCTGCATTGAAAACTAGACCATAACCATCACCACTGCGTCTAAAGTAGGTAATTGGTTCAACAAATTCGTCTGAGTTTTCCCAGAAATGAATTTGTTGTTCAATATTATTTAGCTGCTGCTCAATTCCAAATGGATCACGAATTAAAGGTTTAGCAATTGAAACTATTACCTTTGCAACTGATTTAGTCACCATGTCAGTGAAACCAGAAGTAGAATCTTGAATTATATCATTCAATTTATTGTAGAAATATCTTCTCCAAACATATTTAGAAAACGTATTTGCTTCTTTCTTACTAGCTCCTAAATTATTCATTATTTGATAAATTCCTTCACATCTTTGATGTAAAGAACAATTTTACGTTTTAACACCGATAAAGAGACATTCCAATAGTATAACCTCTGATATTTATTTACAAAATTCTTTAAAAATTTATTCCAGTAAGAGAATCTAGCTTGATAAGCACAAGATTTCCCAAGTAAACTATTGATTTTACTTCAGATAGTAAATTTCAACACTAATATCCAAATTTGCTTCTTTTATTTTTTAGAGAAGAAAACCAAAACAACCCAATCCAAAGGCAATTAATCCTGCTAAAAAGGATGACAAAAAATTGACATGATCATTTCTAAACCATTCTTGGCCACGGATTATTTTTGTTGGTTCTTTGCAATGGATTCGTTTTTCTGTACCCTTATTGCACACTTGACATCTGAAAAACCCTTGAATAGTCGCTCCTAAAAAGCTGTCAATTAATGCACCAACAAAACCAATTATAGCTGTAATTGGAATGAAAAGATAGATTTGCCAAGTAGTAGATGCGGGAATAGGGTTTTTCCAAAATATTTCAATTAGTAATACCAATAGAGCGACAATAACTGCCCCTAATAATGCTGCTAGAGTTCCTTTAGGAGAAACACCACCAGAAGTTCCTCGCTCAACTTTCTTAGTTAGATTTAGAATCCAATATGGTTGATCATTTGAAAGAATGCCAATTTCAGTACCCCAAGTATCAGCTGTAACAGTAGCAATAGTTGCAATGGAAGCAAAAATGAAAGCATTTGATAAAATAACATTGTCTGTAAAAACGAAAATTAAAAGATGAGCACTAGCAAAAATTAAGCCACCAAGGCCATTTGCTAATACTTGAGAAGTGTCTCTTTCTCCTCCTTTCTCAAATTTGTCTTGAATGTCCTTTTTATCTTTTTTACGGTATTTTGTTAATAGATTACCTGATATGAAGAAAGTAAAAAGAGCAAAATAAAATATTGGATGTATCATCCAATAAACAACACCAAAAAAAGCAGCCATAAAGCAAGCCCAAATTGTTAGATGACGACGTAATCGAACCCAAATAAAAAGTGGCATATTGATAGCTAATCCAATAGCCAAAGCTATTAACCAACCCCAAATACCAAACCATTCTGTAAACCACATTGTCATTATCATTAGGGTTAATCGCTCCAAAATACAAAATAAACTTTAAACACCTCTCAAAACTTACCAATATTCAAAAGGTTTTCTATCTTCAAGGAGAAAAAAATCTGGCAAAAGAAATACAAAAAGAAATTGAAGTAATTTCGTTCTTTATTTCCATCTGAAAATTTCCTTGGCAAAAAAAGAAATAAAAGGAAGAAAAAAGAATATTGGAATCTTAGAAAATTTCTAATAATTCAATCCTCAGAATAGACAAAACAACAAGAATTGAAAAAAGCAACACAATTGAAATAATAGAAATTATCAACGCTGCTTTATTCATATTATTCTCTTCTTCATATTTCCGTGCAGTAATGAGAATTCCAGAAACACAACATGAAGCAGTATTAAATTATGTCAACATTCAAGTTGAATGGTTGAAAAGATTATTGGAAGAATTGAAAGGGGAAATGGACAGTTCGATTGTAGAAACCGCAGCATGTCCTATAGGCAATTTATCTGAAACAGTAAAAATCAACGCTGTTTTAGATCAAGTAATAACTGAACAAGTATTGGGTGATTTAAGAGCAAGAATGAGACCAGAAGAATTCGAGATAATTATTGCTCATCTTTTGAGAGAAGTACCAGAATTAAACGAAATTATTCAACATTAAACTGCAGGGTGTACCATATGTCAAAAGAAAGAAATCATACAGAAGATTATTTGCTGTACCTTAAAATAACTAAGGATATATTCAAATTCTGTGTAATAGGCGATGGTGGGGTCGGAAAAACAACCTTTATTAATTTCTTAACAACTGGTGAATTAGCTCCCGATTTTGATGTAACACGAACACCTTACATAAATATTGATGGTTGTAAACTCGGTGGACACACCATTCAATTATATGATCTTGCCGGACAAAGGAGAGTTGATGCTCATCCCTTAGATCACATGCAAAATGTTGTGTTAAAAGGAACAGATGTAATATTATTCTTCTTTTCATTAGATAATCTAGAATCGTTTATCAGTATCAAAAAATGGTATGAGGAAGTGAAACTATTCTATAAAAATTGGGAAAATGATAGACCTCTACTATTTCTAATAGGAAATAAACTAGATTTACCCAGAAATGTTGAAGCTTTCAATGGAGAAGAATTAGTTGAAAGAATGGATGATTTTGAAAGCTATAATGAGATGTCACTATTTTCTGGTGAAGAAGTTGAAAACTTTTTGAAAGCATTATGCGATAAATTAGATGAACAATTCAAAAATCTTAAAGAAACACATGGTTTGTAGAGAAATTTTTCTGAGAAAAATCATTGAAGAATGCTAATAAAATAAGCAAATGACGCTAAACTAGTTTTCCTAATTAGCACATGCTCTAGCAGTTCTATTTTGATGCTTGTAAGTCCAACTGATGAATATGTTGGAGGAGCTGATGAACTAGGGGGATGGGCTTTTGCTGGTATCCCAGGATTTGGCGGAGTAACTTATTTAACTAAGTATTTTGATAAATAGACCACATTAGGCCTCATAGAGATCAACAAATAAAGGTTATTTCTTATACCCTTACTTTCTCTTTTTTTTATTGAATGAATTCTACAACAAGTTCAGAGATAATATTAGCTCCTTTAGAATTTAAATGGAGATTATCTGTAAATAAACTAAAACCATACTCTATTGATAGAGTATCAAAACTCTTTCTTAAAAGAAAGTGTTTAGTAGCAATTTCTTCTACTAAACGATGATTTGCCCCATATTTTGGTGTAGAGGGGTTTTGATCTAGAAAGATAATCATTTTTTCATTTACGGGTAAATACTGAACTTTGAATTTCTCTGCAATTTCCAGTATTAATTTTGAATAACCTATTGTTTGTTTAAATGCAAGTGTAGATTGATCCTCGCCTAATGGTGGAATAGAACAAAGAGCAATTTTAGCGTCTGTTTTTTGTAGTAACTCTTGAACGATTTTTTCGAGATTTTCACTAAACCATTCTTTACTTGCTTTTCGTGGTAAATTCAATCTCTTTTCACTTGATTGTTCATTATACAATTCTATTTCGCGATGTGCATCATTTGAGCCTATCATTATTGTTATAATATCAGGTTCGCAAGCAATAATGCTCTCTATCCTTTTAAGAACGTTGTAAGCAAGTTCAGAATTCATCCCAGCGTTGATATAATCATAATTGTTTGTCCCGAGTTTTTTGGAAATCATATCAACATAGTTTACACTCATATTTCCATGTGTTAAACTATCTCCAACAAAAACGATTCTTTTTTTAGTCTTTATCGACCCTACATTTTTTTTCATATAATTATATGGATTCTCTTTAGGGTAATGGTGTATCCGCCACAGTATACTTTGATAATAAATAAAAAATAATGTCCCTAATAGGATTACTATTCCAAGAACTACTAGCAGTATAATATAAATCGTTTTCATTATGCTCACTCAAGTGATTTATTACTCAGCTATTTACTCTTTGAGATATCGTTTTCTATTTTATCTAATCTCTCTTTGATTTTTCGATTTTCGATTTGTAGCTCTTCTACAGTTTTTTCTATTGATTTTAATTCGCTTCTATCTTTTGTTTTACTTAGGGTTCTTATTGCACATTTTGCTGCTCTTTTAAAATGGTGAAAATAAGACATTTTCTCGATCTGATTTAGTTGAGGAATTAGTGATGCATCATCATAGCTATCAATCGCAGAAATAGTTGCTCGAATTACACGATGAGATTTATCATTTAGTAAAGTTTTTTCTAAAATTGCCTTAATCTCAGGGTGCTCCTTTTTGCATAATTTACCTACTTTGGCAAGATGAACTATAACTTCACGTCTACAGTAATCACTTTTACCAACCTCAAAATACGGTAGTAGAATGTCAATTGCTTCTTTTTTCTCGGTTGCAGCAATTCCTGAAAGATATCCTCTTAGAACAATTTCAGTCCAACTAGTTTCTATCTTAGGCAGATGATCAACTAATATTTTCAAAGAATTCTCATGCTTAATTTTGCCAATAGATGTTGCTGCAGCAGCTTCAACAAAGTAAGAATCACTATTATTTAACATTTCAACTAATGAATTCAAAGCATTTTTTTCTTGGTAGAAATTTCCTAATGCTGTTGCAACTTTTGTTCGTGCTCTACTATCTTGTATTTTCACAGCATTTAGAAGTCCAAATAAAGCTAACTGCGTTTTTAGATTACCTAAAATAGTAGCTATTTCGGCTTGTACGCCCCAAAATTCCTCAGCTAAAATTGCTTTAGATAGGGCATCAACTGCTTTGATAGTTGCTTTTTTACCTAAGGCTTTTGCTGCACGTATCTTCATTATTACATTTGATCCATTTTTTAACTGATGTATCCACATATCAATTGGTTTTTCGATTTGTGCATCCATCAAAACGGCATAATCCGGATCAAGTTCAATCGCAGCAGGTTTGGACTCTACTGGCAAATAGAAGAAGTGAATCTTTTCGGTGATTTCATTAGAATGTCGTTTTTTATTTCCATTTTGATCTAAAATCTGAATGGTAAATGGAAATCGGAATACTTCGGGTGTTCCTTCAACATCTTGTGTTTGTTCGATTTTTACAATAACTTGCTTATCTTCACTATTGTATGAGCATTTTATTTTTACTTCAGGATAACCAGCTTTGTATAACCATTGGTCAAAAAACCAATCATAATTATTGCCCGTGATTACCTCAAAAGCTCTTTGAAAATCAACTGTTTCAATTGAAGTATAGGCATGCTGGGTTAAGATATAGCTTAACACTTCCCACCAAATCTTTTCTCCAACAAGATGCTTAAGCATATAATATCTCCAAGCTGCTCCGGGATATAAATGAGCATCAAAAACATCCATCCCATACATCCATTTAGTTTGAACAATAGGTCTTCTATACAGATTCTTATCTTCGTTGAAATAGGATTCTTGTTTCCCGAATTGTTCATAGAGATATTCATCTTCCCCCAAATCGAATTTTTTCCATTCATTTTGTAATTGAGTTGCTCCACCTTCATTGATCCAACCGTGAGACCATGATTTACAAGTGATTAAATCACCGATCCATTGATGAACTAATTCATGTGCAACAAGACCTTCAAAAGTAATATCTTTGTGAGCTTTTTCATCATGCATAATAACATCAGTCATTGTAGTAACGCTTGTGTTTTCCATACCTCCAATAATAAAGTTAGAAACACATACTTGACCGTATTTTTTCCATGGATATTTTACTCCTAATTTTTCTTCTAAGAAGGCGATCATTTTTGGTGTTTTACCAAAGGTTCGATATACTGTTTCTTTATCGTGTTTTTTCTCAGCATAATAATAAACATCTAAATCACCTGACTTTTCTTTATAGATTTCATATTTGGCAATGGCTAAAGTGATTAAGTATGCAGGAACAGGTTTTTCTTGTTTCCAATGGAATGTTTCTGTTTTATTTTTGTTCTTCTTTTGCGAAAGCAATTCTCCATTTGAGATGGCATAAAATCCTTCGGGTACTGTAACAATCATTTCAACGGGGAATTTATAGCTTGGATGATCATAAATAGGAATGAGATATCTTGCATAATCATCTTGAAAATGAGTCCAAAATTGTTCACCCACTTTTGGGAAGTAACTATTGGGTTTGATAAAATAACCGGCAACTTGAGGTTGATTGACCTTGTAATTAAACATAAGAGTTACTTTTCCCCCCTCACAGATTTCTTCATTTAAAGTAATGAAAAGTGTATGTTTCTCATGATCATGTTCAAAAAATAATTTGTTTTTGTTCTGATCCTTTATTTCTAATATTTCGAGCTCTGCCGCATGTAATTTTACAACCTTAAGATTTGATATTTTTGAGATTATTGATAGTTCATTTTTAGCTGTTATAGTTGATTTTTCAAATTCCACTTTCCAGGTCATTTTTAAATTCTCTATCAAGAAATGTCTTGGTGGTTGCCACTGATTTTTTGCTTCTGGGAATGTAAAAGCAGATCTCTCCATAGCAAACGTTTGTTCTGCTTCAGCGAATTGTCCTTTCAATAATGTCTCGAGATAATCATGAAAATCTGTCATAATGGGGGTTCCTTTAATTTTATAACTTGTTTCATTTGGATTTATATCAAGTATAATACACTTTCAACTAAAATAGTTTAGCTTGAAGAAATAATAATTTATTTGAATCTTAAATTAATTTTAGCAAATTCACTCTTCGTTTGATAGCTCTTAAAAGCATCCAAACACCGATATTTTTCGGTGGTTTAGATATCTCTGATGATTTTCTAGGTACTAATGACAGCGCTTCTTCTGGGCAGACCATAGCACAGACTCCACAACCGACACACCTTTCACTAACAGTAGATATGCCATCAATTATTTCTAAAGCATTAAATTGACATCTATCAATACAAAGTCCACAACCAGTACACAATTCATCTTCGATTTGCAAAACGTAATCAGATTTAACAAAAGCATTTGGTTGATCATATTTAATCAATGTACTAAGTATCCCACAACAACAAGTACAACAATTGCAGATATAGTCATGCCCTTCTCGAACATTCATTGTAGAGTGAATTAATCCTGCTTCTTCTGCTGTTTTTAAAACTTGAAGAGCTTCTTCTTGAGAGATTGCTTTTGTTCTATGACTTTCCTCGTAACTATTTTCTTTAGAGGAGAACAACAAACATACACTCTTAGGGTAAGAGCATGGATTACCGATTAATTCTTGTTGAATTCGGCAGATGCAGTCTCTAACGCCCCAACTTTTAGCACCCATAATTAGTTTTTCAGCTTCATTTCTAGAATGAATGACCAATTCAGTTTTTATCACACTTTTTACAGGAATTATTTTTTGTATTGGAGGACTTTCGGTGAAAAGAATGTCTCCTCGACTTTTTACAAAATATTCTTCCATTAAAGAAGCAAATTCAGGATTTATACGGTGTATTTGATTTTCATATATTCCTACAGCAAATGGCAACAAGCCATATTTTTTCCCTCTTCTAGAACTCCTTATGTAAATTTGCCCCTTACTCTTCATCACTTTCATTTTTTCTTCTAATATTTCAATCGGAATTTTCATACGGCGAGACATACGTTTTAAACGTTCAGCAATGAGTTTCATATTGCTAGCTATTTCGGCTTCTTCAGGAGTAAAAATCCATGCAAGAAGACGTAAGTGAGTCCCATCTGCAATAGGAGCAAATCCATTTGGTATTCTATTCAGAGTTTTTGCTAATTTCTCGTAAGATGAAAAATTTTTACTGATTGAAGTCAAAAGTGCATCCTCTAGTATTCACTTGTTGGATTTGATAAGATATAAATCGCGTTATTTAAAAAATCAATCGAGTTTACTCAAAGTTAAGCAACGAAATAGTCAAATTGATGTAGAAAAATATACTATAAAATCTAAAAAGATCTTTCTATTTTCAACTTGTTTGTCCTAAAGTTAATTAAGGAAAAGTAGAAATTAATATAAAACTAACATTACGAGCTGTTATGATGACCTTAGAAAAAGTATACAAATTAATTGAAGAGAGAAAAGATTTAGCAATAAAAAATTTGGCAGAATTTATCGCCATTCCTTCCGTTTCTGCAAAAGAGGAATTCTTAGTTGAAGCAGCAGAATTTTCTGAAAAGCTTCTAAAAAACAACGGTTTCAAAACAAAAATTCACGATACCGGTGGAGGACCTGTTGTAACGGGCATTATTGATGTCGGTGCAAAAAGAACATTGATGTTCTACGACCATGCTGATGTTCAACCTGCAGAACCATTTGAGTTGTGGGATTCACCTCCTTTTGAATTAGCTATTAGAGAGGGACGAATGTTTGGTAGAGGTGTAGCAGATAATAAAGATGAGATAGTAGGAAGAGTACATGCAATTAAAGCTTGGTTGGATGCAGGTTTAGAACTTCCATGTAACATTAAATTCGTCATAGAAACAGAAGAAGAAAGTAGCAGTAAAAACTTGGAAAATTACGTTAAAAAAGACCTTGACTTCTTTAAGAATGTTGATGGTTGTATATGGGAATTTGGTGGAAGCAACAGAGAAGGATTGCAGGAATTCATTTTAGGAGTGAAAGGAATCCTCTATGTCCAATTGTCTGTAAAACAAATGAATATCGATTCTCATTCTGCAAATGCTACTCATTTACCAAATGCTGGTGAGAGGCTTCTACAAGCGGCTAATCTGCTAAAAGATAAAGATGGGAAAATACTCATACCAAAATTCTATGATGGAATAGAAGAAATTACTAAAGAAGAAATGGAAGTAATCAAAAATTACAAATTCTATCCAGAAGAAGTCAAAGAGCATTTCGGACTAGAAGAATTCCGATATGGTATGAATAACGATGAAGCAAAGGTTGCCTACTTTACTGTACCTACTTGTAATTTATGTGGTTTCACTGCTGGTTGGCAGGGTCAAGGTGGAAAAACAGTCATTCCAAAGGAAGCTTCTTGCAAAATCGATTTCAGATTAGTGAAAGGGCAAGATCCTAAAGTGATTCTCAAGAATATGATGAAATATTTTGAAAACAACGGTTTCAGTGATATCAAAGTTGACTGGTCAAATGGTTATCCTCCTTCGAAAACATATGTAAATGCTGATTTTGTTAATCTTTGTAAAAGAGCTAACAAGCGTGTCTACAATCATGAAGCATCTATACAATCAACATCAGGTGGTTCGGGACCAATGTATCTATTTGGTGACTATATGCCTGTTGTTTCATTAGGTTCTGGAAATGCTAATAGCAATGCTCATGCACCAAATGAGAATATCTATGTTGATGACTTTATCGACGGTATGAAAATGATTGTGAATGTTTTAGATGAATTCAGAAATTGGTAGTTCGTTGAATAAACTACCATCTCATTCATTTTTAAAATACTATTTGAATATTCTAAAAAGAAAAAGAACTCGAATATTCGGAATTTATTTTTCTAAAAGAGGAATAACACAGATAAATTTCAAAATTTCAGAACCAACGGTTTCATAGCCATGAGGTTCATTAGGAGGCATATAAATTACATCATTAGCTTTCACATGTGTTTTAGTTCCATCTTCAGCGATTAAATGACATTCTCCTTGCAAGATGAATATTTCATGTTCTTCTGGATGATTATGCATTCCAATATTCGCACCTGGTTCTAGAGTAAACAACCGCATCGCAAAACGAGGAGCTCCTTGCTCTTTGCTAATTAGCCATTGTATGGATGTTTTTGTTGAGCCGTAGCTTGTTACTGCTTCTTTCTTCACAGAATCACTGTTTATTACTAACATCAGTTTCCACCTATTCTTGATTAATTGATTGTTTGTTTTATTTTCTTGGTCTCTTTTTAATTTAGTGGAAAATTAGAATATAAAATAGGCTTGAAAAAAATAATAAACAAAAAAAGAAGTCTCCGAATATCAGAAAATTATTTTTCATAATTGGATTGCTTGTATGAGTTGGTACTGTTAGCATAAATTAGTTCTTTCCATCTTTTTTCCTTAAATAATTTTGTAGTAATTTTACCACTTTGCTATGACCATTCTTGTAAGCAGCTTGAATTGCTGATTGTGTGTAATCATCATACATAGTAGATATCTCAATTTCAATAGTGGGATCAGCATCATACTCAAGAAGCAATTTCACAACATCTACAAATCTATCATTTGCAGCAAAATACAGCGCAGTTCCCTCAACAGTAGTTCTGATGTTTACATCTGCACCTTTCTCTAAAAGATATGAAATAATCTCTAGATGCCCTTTGCTTGCAGCAATATGTAAAGCGGTTCCATCTCATTGGCTTGCTTTGTTGACCTTCGCACCGAGTTCAAATGCTTTCTTAATCCCAGCAAGATCATCATTTATTGCTGCTTCAAAAAGTAATTCATTAGCTTTTTTCGACAGATGTATTCGATTAAATTATTAATTAATAATATATCTAAACGTGACATCTATTATTTTTTCTAAAAATAGAAGTGAAATAATAAAAAAAGAAAAAGAAGAAATCTAGGAACTAACCTAGAATAAACCTCTTAACCAAGCTTCTAATAATGCTAGCAAACCATCTCCACCGTTTACTAATAACATTAAACCAATGAATATAGTTGATGTAAGTGTCATTACAACTAGCAATGTATTGATGCTTGGACCTGCGGTGTCTTTAAATGGATCTCCAACGGTATCGCCAGTGATTGCGGCTCTATGAGTTGGGGTATCTTTTCCACCTAAATTGCCATCCTCTATCCATTTTTTCGCATTGTCCCAGGCACCACCGGCATTGGACATGAAAATTGCGAATACAAAACCAGAGAGAATTGCTCCAACAATGAATGCACCTAAAGCTGCTACTCCAAATATTATACCAACTAGTAAGGGCATAGAAACGGAAAGAATACTTGGAAGAATAAGTTCTTTTAGTGCTCCTTTAGTAGCAATGTTAATGGTTTTGTGGAAATCGGGTGGTTCTGTTCCTTCTAAGATTTTAGGATTGGATTCAAACTGATTTCGTATTTCTTCGACCATTACTGTCGCATTTTTCTGTACAGATAATATCAAAAGTGCTGAGAAAAGAACTGGTGCAACAACACCTAGGAATGCTCCAATTAACACATAAATATTCAGAAGATCCATTCCAGTTCCACCTTCGATTGCAGCAATAATTCCTGCTTCTGTAGCAAATGAGAACAATAATGCAAAAACAGCTAAATTGGCTGCGCCTATTGCAAATCCTTTGGTAATTGCTTTAGCGGTATTTCCTGCAGAATCTAACTTATCAGCAGTGCGTATTACATCTTCTCCAAGTCCACCTTGTTCAGCAATTGCCCGAGCATTATCAACAATAGGTCCATATGCATCATTGGATACAACAGTTCCAACTATAGCTAACATTCCTACTGCCGCCATTGCTACACCGTAAACACCACCTAACCAATAAGATAGAACCATTGCGACTGAAATTCCAATAGCGGGTGGAACAACACTTAGTAGACCATAAGAAAATCCTGAGAGAATGACTACTGCATCACCTTCTTGAGCTGCGCGGGAAATATTCTTCGTGGGTGCTTTATCAGCTCGAGTAAAGAAATCACTTGTCCAACCAATAACTATGCCACTTAATAGACCAATAATTACTGCAAAATAATTTTTCCACATTATCCAGCTTTCAGCTCGGGTTATACCTTCTGTTGTTGCGGTTAAAATCCAAACAAATAATGCTCCAAGTAACGCGAAAATTGCAGTGGCAATATAAGTCCCGAGATTCAATAATTTGCCTGGGTCTTTTGTTTTTAACCATTTTATTAATATTATTCCGATTAAGGAAGCGAATAATCCTACACTTGATAGAAGAATTGGAAATATTGCAAATGCTCCTTGTACTGCATCTGAAAGAGATGCGAAAATAACATTTGATAACAACATAGCTGCTAATATGGACGCAACAAAAGAGTCGAACAGGTCACTTCCCATTCCAGCAATATCTCCTACATTGTCTCCGACATTGTCAGCGATTGTTGCGGGATTGCGGACATCATCTTCTGGCAAATGGTATTCTGCTTTACCAACTAAATCAGCACCAACATCAGCTGTCTTAGTAAAAATTCCACCACCACATTTCATAAATAACGCAATGGTACTTGCACCAAAACTAAAACCTAAAATTACTACTGGTGTTTGGAAAATCCAATAAATAGTTGAAACACCAATGAGAGCAGACCCAACAACTGCTAAGCCCATAACAGACCCACCAAAGAATGCAACATCAAATCCTTTGTCTAAACTCTTTGTGCATCCTTGAGCTGCTCGAGTGTTTGCTTTAACACCGATAATCATACCTAAGTACCCAGCAAACATAGAAGCTGCTGAACCTACTAGATAAGCAATAGCTTGTTCCCAATTTGCCTCTAATTCGATAATTGGTATTTTTCCTTCAGTCAATTCAGACGGTAGGAATAGTAATATTACTACGAATAACACACCAACAAAAATGGATAATATTTTGTATTGTGTTTTGATAAATGTCTTCGCTCCTTCTTCGATGTACCCTGAAACCTCAATCATTTTTTCGTTTCCAGGATCCTCTTTCAAAACGAGTATACTAAAGATTATAGCTGCAGCGATAGATATTACACCTGCGATCAGAGCCACAATCAGTATAATTGGCACAACCATGATAACTCACGTATTTTTTTTATTCCTCTCAGATATTAAAACGGATAATATTTAAAATTTGTTCAAGACTTGTTGTTTAAATTGTCTAAATTGTGACTTTATTTTGTTCTTCTCTCTTTTAATCTGGTTTAAGCTTAGAAATCCCTGCAGAAAATTATTTCTTAAATCAAATTACCAGTTATTTTACAAATTATTGGTTATTCATTAAAGCAAACTTTTTGAAGAATGAGACTAATATTGCTTGGGAACATAATAAAGTGGGGAACTTAACATTGCTTAATAAGAAAAATCTAACTGAAGATTTCCTTCAATTTACTAATGATTTACCACATACAATATTCGAGATTGCTTTTAATATTAAAACTGATTTAGTAAAAATTAATTTTTTAAATAATGCTGGTAAACTTTTCATAAAAAAAATCTTTGAAGAATCCGTATTTGAAGAAGGTTTTAAACTACAAGAATTATTTGTTATTCAAGAACACTCAAGGGATTTTGCTAAATTTAGGAAAGACTTTCAATCAACTGGTGAAATTGTAATTTCTAACCGTGAATACTTGTTGGACACATTAGATGGAAAACAAATACTAATACAATGTTCTTTTACAGCAAAAAAAGATAAGGGAAACATTATCATCCGTGGTCTACTTAACGAAAAATCTAAAATAATTAAAAAAGAAATACCAAAATCGAAGGCTGATCATTACAAAACTATTGAAGACGAAGTAGAAAATTTGAAGGATTTTTTCACCGCTTTTGATGCATTAATTATGATTTTAAATGAAGAAGGAAGAATATTATTTATTTCACCAAATGTTGGTGATGACATTCTCTACTGTCCCAGAGAAGATGCAATTGGTAAAATATTAACTGAAATTTTCCCAAAAGGACAGGCAGAATTCTTCACACAGCAAATTAATGAAGTTTTTAGTAAAGGGGAAGCAAATAATTTTGAGTACCATTTACCTGTTAATAATAGACTTCTCTGGTTTCAGTGCAGAATTATTCCTATCGAAGTTAAAGATGGTAAATTTACTCAAATAGTTGCAATAATTAGGGATATAACTAAGTGGCGAGTAGAACCTATTATTAATGATAACTAAATTTATTAGAAATCAGTTTTTTTATTGTTACACAATAAACCAAAAGTGTTATTATTTAATAAAGCAATATCACAATTCGTTTTAGGATGAATCTCTATGGAACTTCATAAACTTTGGCCAAAAGAATTACAAACTCACTACTGGCGTTTAGATACTAATTATCACAAATTTATTCTTGCAAAAATTCAAGAAAATCCGAAAGGAAATAACATTCTTATGAATTTTATCTCTGCTGTAGATGAGCTAATTGATTCTAAGGGATCGTATATGAGTAATTCAGAGTTCTTATTCTTAGCTGCAGCTGTCAAGGTAATTCAAGGAAAGTCTGAAGCAATTCAAGATATTTGTAATATGGATGAATTTCACCCAGGATTACATAATGCCAAAGCCTTTAGCTTGATATCACAAAAGAAATTTACTGGAGTTCCTACATTGATAAAGAAAGCAAAAGAATTTGCAAAAGATGTAGACCCGTATAATTATCTTTACGCTCTTTCTAATGAGATTTTAATGCTCTATTACACTGGCATATTTGGAATTATTGAAGATAAAATAAAAGTTCTAACTACAGAATATAATAAGATTATAAATAAATTACCTGAAGAAAATAAAAGTAGATTAGCAGTTTTAGAAGCTTACATACTTGGCAAATCAGTAGAGATTTCTTTGAAACGAAGAGAAGGAAAAATAGAAGCAGGAGCAACGATAGGTCAAGAACTTATTGCTAAAACTAGAATAACAGAGAATCGATATTTGTTAAATCGTCTTCTGAATAACACTGCATTATGTTTAGTTGAAAGTGGAAATCTAAGAGCTGGTCTAAAATATTTAGAAGAAGCATTTGCTTTTTCAGAAAATTTGGGAAATGCTATTCAATTATCCATTGGAGGAAATAATATTGGGTTTATTTATCGAAATATGGGAAATATTGAGCAATCAATGAAATATTTCTATATTGCTCTTGAGCATTCAAAACGAGCAAATATAGCTCCTTATATTATTGCTACCGAAACAAATATTGCTCATTTGCATTTAGATTTCGGAAATCCAAAGCTTGCACTTGCAGATTCCGACATAGCTTTGGAAAGTTTAGAGAATAGCGATGTGCCTGTGCCACCCCAAATAGAAATTGCTTTGGATCTTTGTCGTGCAGATATCTTTGAGCAATTAGGGGATTTCGATAAAGTTCGTGATATTCTTAATCATGCTCTTGAGATAGTTCAATCTGCAGATTTGAATAAGGAAATTCCTAAAATTAATTTAAGATTTGCCCGAATTTCTGCCAAACAACAAAACCTTGGAGAAGCAAATCAAAAGCTTTCAGAAGCGCTTGAGTTTGCAATTAAAAACAACTCCTATGAAATAATAGTAAATGCGAAATTGCAATTGGCTGAAATTGATTTATTGAGATATCGAATGACAAATCAAAATATCTTGTTGTTAGCAGCTTATGAAAAAATACTCGATTCTGAACAACTTTGTCTCGAGCAAAATTACAAATTAGTGCTAATTGATGTTTATATTTTGAAAGGATTATTACTTTCGATAAACAATAAGAAAAAAGAGGGAACAAAAGCACTAGAAAAAGCAATTGCTTTAGCACAAGAGCTAAATATCCTTGAGAAAGAACAAGAAGCAAGAAACCAACTAGGTGAAATTGAGAAAGAAAAGAAGAGTTTGCTTGTTAGAATATTCACTCGGATAAACCAATCAATTAGATCAACGATTGCTTTTGAAAGTGTTACTGGCCCTAAAAATATTGTAGCTGATGTTCAAGCTTTATTCCTCATCACAAGAGAATCCGGTTTGCCATTCTATCAAAAGGAATTCAGTGATTCAAAGCAAATTGATTCCGGACTATTATCAGGTCTATTATCAGCTATTAGAACAATGAGTCAAACAATTCTGGATGCAAAAGAAGATGGGTTGAAATTAATTGATCATGGGGATATTGCAATAATGCTTGAAACCCGCGAAAAGTTATTTTTTGCTCTGGTAGTTTCAAAAGAAACATACTTGCTTCGGGAAAAGCTTCGAGAATTTGCTGATACTTTATCGGCTGAAGCAATTATAAAGATAATTGATGAAGGCTTGGTAACTATCACAGAAAAGCAAAAAGAATTAATTGAAAAGCTTATCTCTACAACCTTTAACAAATAACTATTTGCTATTAGTAAAGAGTTCATCATTTAATGAAATAAGATTGCTCATTCCGTAAGGAGTTTTTTTTACTAATCCTTTTGCTTGTAAGCGGCCAACACATCTAGAAATAGTTGATTTCGATAAGGAAGTCCTTCTACAAATAGCCGCTTGTGTTAACTCTTTTCCATCTAATATTTCTTGAAAAACAAGAAATTCCTTTTCTGTTAAAATTTCCTTCCATTTTTGGATATCAATTTGTCTTATTGCAATTTTTGATTCATCGTCAAACGTTTCAGGACTAGTGTCATCTTTCTTCGAAAAGAACCATTTGTCCTTTCTATAAAGAATAAAGAGTGTAGACCCAATTCCAACTAAAAACAAACTAGGTATACTTGTGCTTAATATAATAGCTAAATTGCTCACTTTGCTTATTTGACCGGTGACACTGATTTCTAATGGAAATGCATCAATACTAAATTGGATAGAGATATTTCCAGAAATAGAACCAACTGTAGAGGTATCAATTATTGCCTTAAGATACATAGCTCTTCCAATGCCCAAACTCCACGAAGTGAAATTTGTTTCTATCCAATTTGGTGTTTCAATTGTTCCTTGTAATGGAATATTTTCGTTGTTTGTTATCAAAAATGTTTTTTCAATATTTTTGACATTTCTTCTTATTTTTCCAACATTCCATCCATTAGGCGATATGTCGAGTTCTTCGATAATTAATGGACTTGAAAAGTTAATATTTGAATAAAACAAGAATTTATTTACTTCCAACCAAGATAAAATCAGTCTTTTCCCAATAGTTGAAATTGTATGAGGATTAGGAATGCATTTTATTAATGCTAATCCTTTATCAAAAATGATCCTAGTATTTTGTGTTCCTACCCGTCGTAACCAATCTATTCCCAGTTTATAATTATATTTTGTCGATAATTCTGCAGTATCTTGCACAAAAGTAATTTTCACATTTCTTGTGAATCCTACCGGAATATCTGATGATAGTGTAAACTGTATCTTTGTTGAATTCTCTAATTCCGTTGCAGTGTAAGGTAATATTTTACTACCCGATTCAATAACTTGAACACTTCGTACAAAACCTGCCACTTCAATAGTTTCGATATTTGTATTTTGAAGTGAGCTTGCTTCATCAACACCAACAAACTCAATATCCAACTGTATTTGAGCTGTTTTTGTATGCAAATAGCTGGTTATTTTTCCAACAGAAATATCATAATTTGTTTCTTGTAAAGGTGAGAGAGTATTTGGAATGACTGTTTTTACATAAGGTGAACTCAATGTCTCTTCAGTGGTAAATTCATTATTTGATAATTGATACTCAATCTGATTTTTCGGTTTTAATGAAAATAATGATGCTAAAAATATTACAACAATTAGGATTGTTACTATTTTTCCTGTGTTCTTTTTTAGCATATCCTCTTACCTCAAATAGTTACTACTTCAATAGGTTTATTCAAAACTTTAAAATTATCTAAATAAAAGATATTTGAAGAGTGGGTTCGAATATTAACTGTTAGTGCAATTTGCACTTATACCAGGCAGTATGAACGGTCCTACTCCTCATTTTTGTGAAATCATCTAGTAACAAATCACTATCTCTAATATTTCTAGTATTGCTCCTGTTGCGTCGTCCACAATGACTTCGAGACCATTTGTCACTACTAATGGTGAACCTGATCCGCCTAAGATAAGAAAAGACCAATGACCATTCCAATAAGTCACTGACTCTTCGCTTATAGTAAGGTTTGTTCTAAAAGCGATAACTTCGGCAGTAGCATTAGCAATTGCTTCTACTTGTTCTGGTGTCATTTGAGGGTCTGGTTCATCGAAGACTTCAAAGTATAACACTTCAGCAGTTTCATCCAATATCTCTATGTAAGCATAGTCTTGAGAAAACATCAAGGAGTTTATGTAAACATACCAGATACCATTGTAATCATTGAACCAGGCGTAACTTTCGTAAGAACCAAGTGTTTCAACAAAAGCTTGAACTTCTGGTATTGCCTCTGCGATAGCCATTACTTCAGCTTCAGTTAATACTGCTTCTTTCTTTTGAATTATTGAAAGTACATCCTCAGTTTCATCACTAACTACAATACTGATCCAATCATATTCAGGAAGGGTGCCTATTGTCCAGTAATCAACAAACCAAACATTATCTGTTATATTGCAATACCAATCAATTTGTTCAGTAGGTTCATCATCCCAAGCAGTATAATTCTCATACATTGTACCAGAATAATAGATATTTATCTCATAATCCGGACTTTCTAAAGTCCAATTTTGAACTTCTGGAAGAGCTTCAACAATAGTGATAATCTCTTCTGGAGAATGTATTGCTCCTTCGAATGGGTCATAAATATCATAATAAATCACTGAACCATCGCTATTAGAAATTATTACATAAGCCGAATAGTATTCATCATAATAATCTACAATCCAACTATCATACCCATCGTACCAGGCAAAGATGTCAGCATTTTCATGAACATCTAACCAAGTAGAAATTTCAGGTATTGCATTGGCAATATCGATTATTTCACTCTCTGTATAATTTGGTGTTGAAGGTGAATATACTTCATAGTATAATACTTCACCAGTTGTTGCATCAATTTCAACGTAAGCATAATCCAACCAGCAATAGAAGTCTTCAGTGTAATTGACATTTCCAGCAAAGAATTCAACGATCCATACGTTATCATATAAATCTGCAGAAACAGAGGTAATATCATTCTCTTCAATAAAAACAGCTACTTTGGGGATACTGCTAGCTATATCTATCGCTTCTTGATAAGAAATTGATTGTTGATTTTTAATATTATTTGCAATCAATGTTCCTGTAAGAACAGTAGTGCCTACTAAAACAGCAGTCATTATCATTGAAATAATGACAAAAGTATTTCCGCGTTTTGATAGATCAAATATTTTCATTTTTGTTATCTGCTCCATATATTCGATAGATTGTCAAATATCTAACTTGACAATTGAATTACTATGTCTGAAACAACCTAAAAAACTAAACATTCAAATGGTTCACTTTTTCTGAACCCTTAAAATAAGAATAAAAATAAACTAATTTCTAGCTTCTGAAGTTCAAAATGAATTAATGGGTACTGCCAAAAGATATATTTAAATTAATGTCTAATATTAATTGAGCAGAGACAGATTCCTCTAGTAAGTTGAGAGGTACTGTTGGGATTAGTTTTTGCTCACCTATTTCTTTTGTTCTAATTACTCATTATTTCTGACTTTTTTACAAAAAAATTATCAACTCTAAAATGAACTGTTTGAAAAAACAGTAGGTAATACAGATGGTTAAAATTGAAAAAGGGCCTAGAGCTGCTGCATATCCAGCTCCGGCAGCATTAGTATCCGCTTATGCTAAAAATGGAATAGCAAATGCAATGACAGCAGCATGGATTTCGAATATTTGTGCAGAACCCTCTACTGTTGTAGTTGGTATACGAGACAACAGATATACCTTTGAGCTTGTAGAAAAAGCCGGTTGTTTTGGAGTAAATATTCCTAATGTTGCAATTGCCAAAGAAACGGATTATTTTGGTGTTGTTTCTGGTAGAGATACAGACAAATTCAAAGATACTGGTTTAACAGTTTTCAAAGGCAAAGAAGTCAATGTTCCATTGATAAATGAATGTCCAATAAATATTGAATGTAAAGTGATTAAACAAGTAAAAATCGGGTCGCATCATGCGTTTTTCGGCGAAGTACTGAAAGTGTATTATGATGAAAAGATGCTGGATGAAAAAGGCGCACCAGATATTTTACTTGCTGATGTTTTAGCTTATGGTACTGGAAAATATTACTCACTTAAAGAATCAGTAGACACATATGGCTTTTCTAAGAGGAAATAATTTTTTCTTTTCTTCTTAATTCATTTTTCTTCTTTAGAATCTAAGGTTATACTCATTTTGACTTTAAATTCCTATTTAATAAGACTTTAATAAGAATTCCAAGAAGTGTTTGAATATCAATATGAGGGTGTTGTCCTTATTTGCCAGAAATCAATTTGTATACATTAGGCACAGTTAAAATAACTAAAAAACTAAAAACCAACATTAACATCAGCTCTGAAGAGTTGTTTGAGAAATATCCTGAAATTTCTTCTATTCTTTCTAGTGAAAGCAAAGATATGATACGTTTAGCAGTAGATGATAACATCGAACCTCAACTACGAAAAAAGAAAGATGAAATATTAGAATATTTTGAAGCAGTAGAAAGTCAATTGCTCCAATTAGGTTTTGGTTCTGAAGAAACAGTTGAAAAAGAAGAAGCTGAAGAATTGAAAGGCGTAGAAATGGATGCAAGTGAAATACCTCAACAAAAAGATCAGGATACCTTTGATAAGGAATCCAAACGAAAAGAAGGAAAACTAATTTTAGGTGATCAACAAATGGACTCAAAACTTGTCCCAATTAAAATTAAAGAAAAAATTGCCCTGTATCATGAACGAGATGGTTCTCTTTCAACAACAAAAGAAACCACTCGTAAAGGTAAAATCGAAATTTTGAACATTTCAAACAAAGATCGCTTATGGGATATTGATTTGAAATTTGAAAATATTTCTCAAACAGATATCCAAGATGAAGCTTTTGCAGTTGAAGAATTGGAACCTGAAGCATCAAAAGAATTTGAATATACTTTTGAAGCTGATGTTGCGTCAAAATTGACTGTTGAAGAATTCATTTCAACTGTAGGTGATCCTGACATTGAATCTTATTCATTAGCAGTTGGTGCAGAGAATGAGATTTTCGTGAGAATTACAATAAAAAACACTGAATATGAAGAGGTTTCTAGTATCGGTGTTTTCAAATTTATTCCAGATGAATTCACAAACCCCCAAATATTGGGACAATCTACTGGCAACGTTGAAATCAAAGAAAAAGAAGGAAAGAACTATGCTCATTGGGAAATCGAAAAACTCGATTCAAATGAAGAAGCAACACTTGATTTACGATTAAGTGTATACGTAGAGAGCAAAGAAACAAAAATCCGCTCTGGTGAAATTGCTTTCAAGTATCTTACACCTAACAGTGTAAGTGGAATTGAAATTGGTTCTTTTGATGCTTATACAAATAACTCCTTCAATATTGTCACATCAGAAGTTGATGATGAGCCCAATACCTACGAATGCAAATTCATTTTTGAAAACACAAGCGAATTTATGATTCGTTTAGTGAATGCTGATGTCTATAATGAAGAAGATACAAGCATCAAATATGTTGATATTGACCCCAATGAAATCCCAGAAATTCCCGGTGGTGGAAAATGGGAATCAGAACCGTGGACTTTTACAGCTGAAGAAGGAGAATATCCGACATTCAAAACAAAAGTTGAACTCTTTGCCATCGCGGATCATCAAATTGCTACAAAAGTCAAGGTAAATATTGTTGACTTGGAATTAGCTGTTGCAGCACTCGATGGAGAAATCAATTATGGTATAGAAAAATTACCTTCCTTCAAGATTACACCATTTACTCTTTCTGGGAAAGTAACCAATACAGGTGGTGCTTCTTTAAATGAAGTTACACTTGTTGAGCATATTCAAGCAGAATTCTTACCTCCAAAGCCTTCTCAAGTTGAAGTTTATCTTAATGGAAACATAATTGAGGTTCCAATTGATGCAATAAAAATCGAACCTGATGACCAAGATCCAACTGTAGACCATACAGTAACAGTTACGCTTGAAAATCTAAAAGATAGTGATGCTGGTCCATTACAACCAGATGAAAACATTGAATTCAAATACCCAATCACCGCTTACAATCCAACTAAGGAAACGCTCTATAAAGCTGACGCAATATTAACTGCAAACACTTACCCACCCGGCAAACCAATAGAAATTCGAGCAGATCCTATAGAAATAATGGTTGAACATATTCGACGCAATATTGCAAAAGGCAAAGATATTCAAGCATTAGACACAGAAGGAGAATTCGAAATAACTCTCTCAATCAAAAATATGGGTGAGAGCGAATTAACAAATTATCGACTCAAAGAAAAAGTTGCTTTAGGATTAATTCTTTCGGATGTTAGCAATGAAGCTAAAATCTCAGAAAAAGATGGTAATAAGATACTTGCTTGGAAATTTGAAACAATAGCTCCAGATGAAGTTATCAAAGTAACTTACAAGATAAGTCCATCTTCTGAAGCTAAAGCAAGTGAAACACAAAAAGATGATTAAAGCTTTTTCATCTTTTTCTTTATTATTTTTTTTTCTCGGAAATTTTATCAGACAAATATTCTCCTGTTTTTAACCCAGAAAATAACGAAGTTCCAACGCCGCCCCCGCTTACATTTGACCCTGCGAATAAGAGATTCTTGATTTGTGATTTGAAATCACCAACAATTTGATCATACCTTGTAGCATACCAAGCGCCTTTAGAAGCGAGGTTGTATCTTTCAAATGTTAAGGGTGTTGCCAATTCGCTAAAGATAATATGTTCTGATAAATTAGGAATAGCTTTTTCAACATTAGCAATTATTTTTTGTGTAACTTCTTTTTTCAGCTGTTTGTAATCTGATTTTCGTTCTATTTTGTCTTTAGCTTTCCAATTATTATTCCAATCAAATGGCGTAAAAGCTAAAATAATCATACTTTTTTTGTTTCCAACCTCTAAATTCGGATCTATATTGGATGGAATTCTCACACCAAGAAACTCATAATCAAAATAGCCTTTCCTTAGTCGATCAATGAGACAATCAAAATCGATTTCTTCGCTAATATTGAAATGTGGTGGATACCGTGTTAAATCAATTTTTTCCACCGTTAAAAATAGCAATGCACCAGTTATAGATAGATCTTTTCTCTTAATATTTTTCAAATATGGCTTACTAAAATTTTCTTCACCAACATAATCAAAAACAGTTCTTTGGAGATCAGCATTGGAAATCACCCAGGTACTTTTTACAATGGTTCCATCTGACAATTTTACTCCTTTAACTGCTCCTTTTGAAATTATGATTTTCTCTACTTTCGATTTATATTGAATTTGCCCACCATTTTTTCGATAGTGATCAGCTAAATTTTCTGCAAATGCTAACATTCCTCCAACTGGATAATGTATTCCAAATGTATTTGCTTCACTTACAATATTTGCTGCAATTGGTGCTGTTATTTCATTTGATTTTAGAGCGAGCCAAGTGCAATAAAATTTAAACAAATTCTTTACATTTTCATCAGTTAA
Source organism: Candidatus Heimdallarchaeota archaeon (assembly GCA_030614005.1). Lineage (GTDB taxonomy): Archaea > Asgardarchaeota > Heimdallarchaeia > JABLTI01 > JABLTI01 > JABLTI01. Next base: position 62,534 of record JAUWKS010000008.1, read on the forward strand.
AAAACGATCTAACAAATGAGAGAATTTTAACAAGCCATATTTTCTAAGTTTTGGATATTTAAAAATTATTTCGAGTAATTTACGAAATGATAATTTAGGACTGGTAATTCCTAAAGCGATTATTTCATTATTAATCGCATCACATTCATTCAAAAATTTCACTACGTTCTCCTTTTCATGTGGATATTTGGTTTCAATTTCAATTAATAGTTTATCTCGAGAAGAATACATTTTCAGAAAATCATTATTACGATAATTTGCCTCTATTGGCTCTATCTGTATTACAGGATGATTGAAACCCAATTCGTTCAATATTTTATTCGAACCGCTCTTTTCAAAGTTGAGCATTCCTTCTGCTCCAAGATCAAAATAAATACCTTTTCTAGTAAAACCCGAAACATACCCTCCAGGATAGTTATTTTGCTCAATAATTAATGTCTTCAGCTCAGGATTTTTGGCTTGCAAAAAATTTCCTGCGCCTAAACCACCGATACCCGCACCTATTATAATTACATCAAATTCATTTTCATTTCTCAAGAAAATACCTCAATGATCTATAAAAATAGATGGAAATAGGAAAGAAAATTGTAAATTACTGCTATAATACTGAGGCAGTACTATTAGTGCACTTTTAAATCTTTGTTGCATATTCCTCTAAATTTAATGATTGAATGCGTTTATTATTGGGAAAACCAGTTGTTTGATCCCAATCTCTTGCTTTGTAGTACTCTTTCAATTGAATTGTTAGATTAGGAATATTTCCTTCTGTTCCTCCTTCTTTTAATTTGTACTTCATAACTTTGGGTAAACGATCATTTTCTTTTGTTAAACCTAGCTTTTTATTAAGAAGTCTCTTCAAATTGGTTATGCGTGTGCCAGCAGTCATTATTTCATCAATAGTTATGTTCCATCCGGTAGCAAGCTCAACTGCTTTGACAATATCTTTGAAGGGAGGCATAGCAAAGTGGCACATAATCATAGCATTATACACTGCTCTAAAATCTTGAACTTTGACAGCTAATGACCCAGCTTCAATATCATCAAATCGATCTTTGCAATCAAGATTTATTTCAGGAACAGAAACTCCTAAACCCATTTTGTATCCATCTCCATTATTGTGGCAAGCACCTCGAGATGAAGTAGCATACACAGCTGCCATTGAAAAGAATGCTCTGGGGTCATGATAAGGTAATTCTAAACCGTTAACTGTATGAGCTTCATCGGGTACACCGTAATGTGTAGCAACAACATCAGAACCTTGAGCCATTATTTTTCCAATGCCTTTTCCAGATGCCATTAATTCTAGTAATTTGATTACTGCATCAATATTTCCCCAAACTGCATTAATACCGTCTAAATCTTCTTTAGGTATTTTACCCATTTCGTTCAAATGAAACACTAATGCAATTATCTGACTTGCAGATATGGTATCTAATCCATGAACATTACACAAATAATTAGCATGAGCAATCCCTTCCAAATTATCAATTAATAAATTAGTACCAAAACCGGCTAATGTTTCATATTCCGGTCCTGCTGTTTGAGGGATAGCATATTTACCTTCATCTATTTTGACTATTCTTCCGCAACCAATGATACAACTATAGCAATGATATCTTTTAATGAGTATTGTTTCTTTCATACGAGAACCATCAATAGCTTCTGTATTCTCCATGAATCCCTTGTACCAATATTTTACCGGTACATCTCCCCATTTCATTCCTCCAGAAGTGTATGCCGCAGTACCAAACATTGTTCTTGCAACAGAATTTTCTCTAATATTCTTTCTCATTTTTGATATTAATTCTTTAAATTCAATTGGATGAGCTATTCCAACATCTCGAGTAGATGACCGCAAAGCTATTGCTTTAAGATTTTTAGAACCCATAACTGTCCCTAATCCAGTTCTCCCTGCTGCACGATCACCATCATTCATCAACGAAGCAATAGTACTCAGATTTTCTCCTGCTTTACCGATTGTTGCATAACTAGAAATTTTCTCATGTTTCTCTTTGAGGATATCACCAACTTCAAAGGACCCTTTGCCCCAAAGTTTTGATGCTTCATGAAACTCAATTTGATCATCGAAAATTGTAATATAGGTTTTTTCAGGTGATTTACCTGAAATAATTATTCCATCGTATCCTAGAAATTTCATATAGGCTCCAAATTTCCCTCCGGAATTTGATTCACCCCAGATATTCGTTGCAGGTGATTTTGCACAAACAACATGTCTTCCACAATTTGGTGCTTTTGTTCCTACCAGTGGTCCATTGAAAAAACCTAATGGATTCTCTGGTGATAAAGGATCTAATTCTTTTGTTAATCTCTCAAAGAGTATTGCTGCAGCTAATCCGCTTCCACCTATAAATAAACGATATAATTCTTCTTTCGGTTTCAAAATACTAATTTTTTTCGTTGTTAGATTAATTTCTAATATTTTACCTGTATTACCATAAAAATTCATGTTGTTTTTACCCCAATGTCTAAATTATACTAACAATTTCCAATCTTAAAAGTATCCCGAAAAATTTTCGTCAGAAAAAACAGATTGTCTATAAAAAAAAACTCTTAAAGCTTAAATAACTTAACATAGAATAAGAAAAAATGTCTAATAATTACTGGAGAGTTATTATTTGTCTGAAATAATAAATGGATTATCACTTAACAATAATGAAGAAAAAATCTATCTTTTACTTCTCTCAATGGGTCAACTTTCGACAGCAGAGATTGCTCAAATGATAGAAGGAAAAATTACCGAAGTAGAAAATAATATCAATACTCTAATTAGCAAAGATTTGGTTTTTACAAATCCGGGTATTGTTAAAAAATTCTCTGCTGTTTACCCTTTGGTTTCTCTTTCAGAAAAAGCAAAAGATACCCTCACCACAATTCAATCTCTAGGTGATGAAATCAATACGTATTCTTTAGAGAAATCCGAAATTTTGGATAAAATCGTTAATGATCAGAAAGAAACTATCATCAAAATAGCTACTGAAGCGAAAGAAGAAAACCGCCTTTCAACTGATACAGCAACAACAGAAATAACTTCAGATATTGAAACATTAATTGATGATATAAGTCAAATCTTAAACACCGAAAGCAGAGCAATTACTGAATTAGCCAGTAGCACTACTTTGAATATTTCAAAACACTATCAAGAAACTAATGAATCTGTAGGAAATGCAGTAAGCTCATCTGTTAGCGATGTTGTGAATTCTCTAAATGAATCGCAAACAAACATCACAAAAGCTTTTGATGATTCATCCGCGAAAGTTGGCACTGCTGCTGATGTTTTGGATAATAGCTTACAAGCTTTACTTGATAATAATTTAAATGAGAACCTCTCAATTAACAATGAAATACAAGGTAAATTGAACAAAGCTATTGAGGAATATAATAAAGCATCTTTAGATAATGTGAACCTAAGCGGACAAACTATTTCCGATAATTATGCAAGTGTCATTGATGCTGTTAATACAAGATTAGCAACCCAAGGAAAAGAAACAAATCAGATACTAGGAGAACGCATTCGTAACATTTCAGATTCAATGGGTGAAATGAATGATGAATTTGGAAAGCTAATCAAAGACAAGCTGAACGGTGTTCGAAGAGAATATCAACAATTAATTGAAACACTCACTCAAAATGTTGAAACCTTATTCGCAGATGCTAATGCACAACTTCAAAGTTCGATAACAGCAAAAACAAAAATAAATGAAGATCGATTGAATAATCTTTTCAAATTACTAGAAGAGAACTTGGAAAGGAATGCTAGCGATACTCGAATGGAAGTTAAAAACAAAGAAAACAGAGTAAGTACAGAATTAAAAGCTTCTGCTGAGATTACAAACAGAAAAATGATTGAAATAAATGAAAAACTGTCAATGGAAATTACTAACAACCTCAATAAATCTCGTACAGATTCTGAAACAACTAAGAATGATATAAGTCAAAAAATATCCTTATCTGCAACAGATTTCAAATCCAAATTTCATGAAGCGAGAGATGCTACACAAACTAGCGTAGCAAAAGAATTCCAAAACACAGAGACAACATTTACTTCCATTGGTTCCAAAATCCTCGAAGATATCCGTGCACTAAATAATAACAGCGAAATTCAAACTAAGAATTTCATCAAAGATACTGAGATGCGTGCTAATTCTGCTATTGCAAAAATTGAATTGCCCTCAAAAACACTTCTGAACAGAGGAAAACAAGCTGCATTAAAAACAGTACAAACACAATCAGCTTTGGTCAACAAAACTATTGATGTAGCTCAAACAGGGTTGGAAGATACAATCATTTCAGAGACTTCTAAAGTAAAGAACCAATTCAAAGGTTACGGCGACAAATTCAAAGAAAGCAATAAAACAATCGAACGCCTATTGGCAAACCTTGAATTAACCTATCGAGAATTGATTACTCGAACAAAAGATGTTCAAAGACCTGCAGTTACAACATCGATTCTTCTCGGAAAAGATGCTGTATTAAATCAAATGGAAGAGATCTTATCACGAGTAAAATCAACTGTTACAGTAGTTTATCCAAAAATTAGCGATATTCATGTCGATACGCTGCTAAATAGTAATCCAAGAACTAGAATCATTGTAATCGCTGATTTTGATACATTCAGAAATGCTGATTTGATTAAGCAATTGATGTCAAAAGAAAATATTCAATTGAAATCTTTAACAACAAGTACAACTATTAAACCATATTTCGCGATTGGAAGAGATGCCGAAGAGGGTTTAATAGCTAGTATGGATGATTCAGAACAGGTTATTGGTTTTACTAGCAAATCGCAAGCGTTTGTTGAGTTAATTAGCGCTGAGATAATCAATACCATAATAACACCAAAAACAAAAAGAGTAGTTTTACCTGAAACTGAATAAACATTCTAGATTTTAAAATAACTTGATGTATTTATCATCAAGTTTCTTTTCTTATTTTTTCTTTCGTTTCTCAATAGACTTTGTTTATTATACTTTGATCTAAGTAAACACTTTAACCAAGTGTTTATTCAAACAAAGTCAAGAGTAAGTTTAATACTCAAATTAACAAACATTATGCATGGGATTAAGAAAAATAGGCTCAAAAGATAAATTTTCCAAATTTTTCGTTATTCTATTATCATCAATAATAATACTTAGTTCTTTATTTTCAATAAATAATGTAAAAGCAGATTACAATATTGAGGAAGGGGATACTTTCCAATTCAAAGTAACTACTTTGCACAATTTTTCTGATTTAAATATGACTTATGTTAATACTGATATTGGTGTCACGTTTGCGAGTGGTTCAGAAATTACGTTAATTGTTTTAACATTTATCGAACTCACTGAAACAGCACAAATAAAATGTAGAATGTTAGTGGACGATTATGATCCATACGATACTGCACTTTTAAGCGGTTTTATATTTGTGAATCGCAATTGGGATGAACTTCAAGAGGAATGGGCACCTCCAGTATTTGAAACATATGAAACTAAACTAGTTTGGGGAGTAAAGAGCTACGCTGCAGGTGAAATGGAAATTGAATATGTAAAAAAAGACGGTGTACTCAATAGATTCTACGCTTATGAATACCCCTTAATAACATCTCTCGGCATAAAAGAAATATTGATTGAGAGAACTGATGTCGATTTAGCAGGATTCACTTGGTTAGCTATGTTACCCAGTTTTATTCTAGGTGTTTCTCTAATTGTATACCTTCGTTCCAAAAGAAACACAAAATAGATATAGTTAAAATTCACTCTTTTGACATAAGCATTTAATATTTTATAGAGATAAAATATTGTCAGCTAATAAGAGGTTTGCTTGCCTATGAAAGTAGGAATAAATGGCACTGGATTAATTACGAGGGCATTGGTAAAGCTTGTTGCTTTAAATGAAGAATTCAATGATATTGAAATAGCTCAAATAAATGGGCGATCAATGACTATTGACCGATTAAAAGATTTGTTACTCTTTTCTAGCTCACAAGGACATACAAACTTGGATGTTTCCATTAATTATGAAACTAAAGAATTACTTGTTAATGGAAAAAAAATCAAATATACGGCTGATTCAAAACCAGAAAATATCCAATGGTTACCTGAGATTGAATTATTAATTGAAGCTACAGGAACATTCAGAGATGATAGAAATGATAGTAAAGATCCATATAGACATTTCAAATCACTAAATAGCAATCTTAAGGGAATTGTACTTACTGCTCCCGGGAAAGGCAGTATTATTGATTATATGTGGATAGCTTCACCTGATTTAGAACAAGAAATAACAGCAGTAACATCTGCAGAAAAACCATTTGTAATTGGAGCAGCTAGTTGCACAACAACAGCCGCAATACCCATTGTTGACACTCTTGATGACTTATTTGGTATTGAATCTTGTTTTCTAACAACTGTTCATGCTGTTACAAGATCACAAGATATTTTAGATGGTTCTAAAGGTTGGTGTGCAATGGATACTCAACTTCACACTACAGGTGCTACAAAAGCAACAAATAAAGTTTTGAAGAAAAGCATCCCAATGGATGGTATTGCATTTAGAACATCAGATAAAGCTGGGAGTTTTATACAAATTGATGCTGTCCTCAGCAAAGAAGTAACGAAAGAAAATCTTCTTGAGGCGTTCAAAAATAGTAAATACAAAGATCATTTTGACTACTCGACAGTAACAAATCCACCTTCAAGCTATGTTCGAGGAAATAAAGCAATGGTAGTTCTCATACCTGATGAATTTGTTATTATCAACAAAAAGAGAGTGATAATTAAAGGTCTTTTCGACAATGAAGAAGGGTACACAAATCATTTATTGCAATTAATCAATTTCGTCATCTCAAAAATGACTTAGAATAAAAACAAAGAAATCAATAGAAAACAATTAGGAATTACCTAAAGTCTATTGATCTTCAACTTTTTTTAGATAAAGTAAGCTAGTGCAAATAAAGCACCAGTAACAAGAAGTCCAGATATCATAGATAAGCTGATAATCAGTATAGCTTTTCTGAAATCTTGTTTTATCATTTCGGGGAAATTAATTTCGCCTTCAATAAGCTCTGGTTTTGGGAGTGAAATTTGTTTTGACATTGTTTTACCTCCATTTACTGCATTTGATATTTCTTTGTTAGACCATTCACAGCACAGAATTTGAAGTAATACTGGTAAATTCCCATGAAAGTCATAATTAACGGTAGTATTAGGGTTAACATCCAAAATGCATTTGCACCTAGAAACATTATTGTTAAAGCACCACCTATTACAAAAGGTAGCATTGACATTCCCATAAGTAACCGTTTCATACGTTCAGCAGGTCCGATATTGCATTGACCCGGTTTATAGCCAATAGATTTGAAGATGAATTTCTGCATCATTGATCTCGATGCTTGTGGATCAAATGGTGTATCATCTTCAACTAATTCTTCGGTCTTCAAATATTCCCCGAAATCTTTAGCAAGATCATTCATTTGCAGTTGAGATGCATAGAGAAAATCAACATTGTGTTTTTCTATAAGATAATTAAGGTAATTAGAAGCTTTCTTGAGATTGCTTTGAAGTTTATTTACTACTTCTTGACTCATTTTCTCTTTATCTCCAAATATTAACAAAATATCAGAGACTTCATCTAACGCATAGAGTTTGTTTTCCAAAACAATATACTTTAATTTATCATCACTCATTTCATTTGCGAATTGTGAGAGAGCAACAAAAAAACCAGACTGCAATATATACCAGTCTTCTGATAAGGCTATATCTGGATCTCGATTATAGTAGAATATTGGTAAACTTTCTTTGATAACTAAAATTTCATCTAGCACAAACCTAACCTCCAAGTTTGGTGTTTTGTATTGATGTTTTTACTAGTTCTAACAAGGGAGAAGTAAATTAAATAATTACCATATTATAATCTAAACGAAGAAGATTGTTTTATCTAAGAATCTTACCCTTTACATCACTTTTATTAATAAAGGTGTAATTCCTAAAGAGCAACTAGCAAATAGAGTAGGTTTTAAATGGAAGATGAAAACGAATATTTGATAGGTGGAGATGAACTTTTTCACCATCCTCGTTTTATTACTCATTATGAGTTTATGTTAAAATTGTATGAGCCGAATAATAAACCGGTGGCATTTTTTATGAGCTGCTCAAAACATAAACCATTTTACAAATCGCCTTATCGTCGAGTATTCAATGCAATGATTGATAAAAAACTCAACATTAGAGAAATAAGTACAATATACACCATTTCAGAACCAGCAATATTAATTCCTGAGGAATTTGATGATACAAATATAACGAAATACGATTTTCCACCTGCAGCAATGCAAGCAGAGGGAAAAAGAATATTTATTGAACGCTTAGCCACAGTATTGCCTAAACATCTTTTAGCTCATAAAAAAATATTTTACATCCTTCCAAAACATCACCGCAGCATTTTTGAAGCAGCTTTAAAGAAAATAAGTGAAGATACTACTCAGAAAAAAATAGTCAAAACTCTTATTGCTTCACGAATTAAATATGCACCTCCACTAACGTACAATCTCCCCAAAGCAAAAGCTATCATTGCACAAACATTAGATTTACAAATTGAATAGAAATCTAAGGTGTTAATAAAATATGAGCAACATTTCAAACCAATCAAATGGTTTTGCAAAACAACAAACAACTAAAATTCATGCAAAGGATTTTGATACGCCAACAATGATGCTTACGTATTCTTTTCGTTTAAATAATCCTCGCCCTTGGAAGAAAATACCAAATTGTTCTGTTATGACTAATGCATATGATATTCTGCAAAATGGTCGATTAGAGAATCGAATTAAAACGAAAGGCATTCATTCTGAATTGGAATTAAATGGCGAGATTTGTGCAATGGATTCCGGAGGATTTCAATTCATCTCTCGAGGCGAAGGAGAAAAAATAGATCCACTTAAAGTTATTGAACTCCAAAACCAATCAGATGTTGATATTGCTGTTTGTTTAGATTACCCAATATTGCAAGACTTTTCTCAAAACAAAATTGAAAAATTGACTCAGCAATCTTTAGAGAACATAAAACTCTCTAATCAACACATCAAAAATGGTATTGAAGTTATGCCGGTACTTCATGGGAGAACTACAGATGAAATTCGTTCTTTTCAAAATCAAGTAAAAAAAATAGGTGATTTCAAGATTTGGGGAATAGGTGGTTTAGTCCCACAAATGAAACAATCATCAACATCACATAAACGATACTTCAGTATAATTGATCGAGTAATAGAAGCAAGAAAAGGATTGAATAAAATTGATGACAACATCTTGTTACACATTTTCGGTGTTGGAAGCCCTCTAGCAGGACTACTTTTTCTATTGAGTGGAGCAGATAGCATAGAAAGCATTTCATGGATAATGAATGCAAAATATTTCTTAGTTTACCAAGATAAAATTGGTGCCAGAAAAGTATCAAATAAGACCACTTTGTGCACAACTAGTGTTAAATGGGATGAATATAATTGTACCTGCCCAATTTGTGATAATTTAGACTTAAGTGTTATAGAGGAAAAAATGAAAGCCAGTGGGAACATTGGATTCCAAAATAGAGCAATGCATAACGCGTATGTTTATCAAAAAATACTTGTTGAAGCGAAGGAAGCTATCAATGAAAATCGACTAGTAGAATTATGTAAAGAGAAGTTAGGGCATCATCGCTTCTTTAAAGGGATTCTAAATTATACCCTAAAGAAACTTGAAAATTGCCTCTAACATAACTGTTTTTTATAATCAAACTCGTACAGTATTTTAGATTAAATTAGAATTTGGTAGAGTCCTCTCTTATAATTTTGATTAATTTATAATAAAGGTGAACAATATTTTGAAAAAATCAACATTAGCAACAGCTGTAGTCCTAATTACAATTATGTTAAATTGTACCCAAATATCAAATACTCTTGCGAGTGAACCAGTTTGGGGCGTTTCTCCAGGAGACACTTTTAATTATGATTTAAATTACGTTGAAATTGATTATTCTCTTCCACCCGTTGATTATAATGCTACTGGAATAACATTCGCTAACGATAGCTTTGTTGAACAAAATTCAGTAATTACTTTCAATGCTACAAATATCAATGAAACATTGATTGAATATGATCTAATAAATAATGGAACAACCGAAAATAATTATCGAGTTTCAGGCAATTTCTCCAATGAGTTATCCTTTTTACTTAACTTACCACTTAAATTCGCCTTAAAAGAAGTAAATCTTACTGATATCAAAAGAGGCTTCACTGGAATAGATTACTTAATTGTTCCAACATTGAATGAGGCTTGGGACGAATTTGATCAATATGACAATCCATTATATCTAGCTTTTACCGAAGAAATATTTGCTTCTCAAGCAGAAATCGATTTGGAAGGTTTGACAACAATAAGCCATGTAATTGATGAATGTGTATTTGATTGGCATGTTAATGGAACATTCTTAGATGAAACAAATGGAACAAACTTCGATTTTATTTATAGCTTGAAAATGGCTTATGAGATATCCACAGGAATGCTTCTTGGTATGAGAGTTGAAATGGAAATTGACGGTGAAAATAATGGTGAACCTACGTCTGTAATTATTCGTTCTGAAGTAGAACGAAATGGTTATGAACTTGGTGATTTTCTTCTACCAACTGGTGGAGGCGCAGATCTTGCTCAATTACTATCAGAACTTTTACCCGGGTTTGGATGGATAATCGTTCCTATAGTATTTACTCCCCTGGTATTAATAAAAATTAAAAAAGAGAAAGAAAATAAAGCAAAATAAATGAAAGAAAAGTACTCTTGTACTTTTCCTAATTCACTTTTTTCGCATTACATTTGAATTTTAACGACTTCTTTTTTGTATTCATTTGGATCCATATCTAAAGGTAAATCTATTACTCCACGAGGACCAACAGCAAAAATACGATTTTTTAACCCATTAACAATAATTTTGCTGTTAGCAAAATTCGCAATAACTGAATTTTCGCAACTGGTATATGAGATAAGTTTTTCTTTGGAAAAAATTAGATTGTTATTTTTATCCTTTGGAAATATGCCAGAGTGATAGACTTTTAACCAATCACCCAAATCATTCCATTCTTTAATATACTCAACAGTAGCGTAGGTCATTTCAGGAATAAGTAATCTATGAATTACTTTGGAAAAATCACAGAAAGGACATTTGGCTAGGAACTCTTCTGCAGTTGAACAATTTTCCATCAAATCAGCAATTACTTTCAAGTTTTGTTGGATTTTAGCAAGCTCGTCACCCGTATATGGGTATAATTCTTTTAATTTAGCAATAGAAACTTCTTTCATTTTTGCTATTTGATTTTTGAGATAAGCAACTGTAACACAAACAATCATTGTTTCAGCAATCATATCATCTTTTGGAATGGTTCCTTTTAGCATAAATTCAATTGCTTTATCATCTTTAATTTTGAAATAAGAAAATGCAGGATTCCTTGTTCCGGTTGTTAAAACAGTTCCGGATGAAAAATTCCTTTGCTCAATTCTATCTAGAATGGTGGTTATTGCTTTTGTAACAGCTGGACTATGGAATTGATCACAGGCAGCAAGAATTAGAATATCGTCATCTTTTGCATCAATCGCAGCAGCAAGAATTGGAGAGCCGGTTCCTTTACCAGGGTCAGCAATAATTCTTGTTGGTTGCAGATCTTGTTTGCTTAATCGTTCATTGATTGAAGGAGTACCAAAGAGAATGGATTCATCATGAGGAATATAAATTAATGGCATTAATAACAACGGACTGCCTTCAAAAGGATCAATGGGTATTTTTGGAGTGTATAATTTACCATTTTTTATTGGAATGTATAAGTCAATAGTTTTGAAAATCGGGGAAAGACGAGTGCTACTGCGTTCTTTGCCAATACCTAATTCAATCTCTTTTATTGTTATTTCACGTGCAAGCATAACAAGTTTTTTCAAAGTGTATCACCAAGGAAGAATAACCACATAGATAACTGTGGAGCATACCGTACATATTAATTTTTTTACAAGAAAAAAGAAAAAGAAAGAATTAAACCACATTATAGCGATTACTAAACATACAAGATTCGCAAATGTGGTTGATATTAAGAAAACCAGTAAGATTATTTTCGCTGCCGAAAACACCACAACTTGCACAGGTAGTATAATGGTCGCTGCTAGCTACAGGCATTTTACACAATTTACAACGAACAATTTCTTCCTGACAGTTAGGGCAATGGTTCTCTAAGGAATTGAATACCGTTCTACAATAGAAACAAGAATAATCAAATGCTTTCGAATCGAAATTTGCATGAATAACACAATTATCTATCGAGAAATCAGAAGAAGAAGGTTCATCAGAATCAGCAAAGAGGTTCTGGACCAATTCACGAATCGTTTCAACAGAACATTCAGCTTGATTTGCCAATTCTTCAATATTCAATTGTTGATTCGGTGGAAATGAACATAATAAATCGAAGAGATATTTTTTGTCTTCCTCAGATTTTATTCTCTTATCATATCCAGTTTTAGTGATCCCAAGTTAGTAGTTTCTACTTGATACAAATAATCAGCTTCAGATTGGGAAATTTTAGTTGGTACTATTATCTGTGAATGTTGAAACTCATTTGATGAAGTAGATAGTATGGCAAAAAATAATAGAAATACAAATAATAGTATATCCTTAACTTCATTACCAGCTATAAGTTCTTCGAATTTGATGGGGGTTTTTGTTTTCACCTTCATACTCTTCAACTCAACTCTGATGACTATCTCTCGTTGAAGATGTGTAATAACACATGATTGTTTATAATTATTAAATAATTACATTCTTAACTCACTGAGAGTG
>JAUWKS010000040.1 GCA_030614005.1 Candidatus Heimdallarchaeota archaeon
AGAGAGTGAACAGACTAGTAATAGCATATAGTGGATAATTTAAGCACAGAAATAATAACACCAAATCGCAATTAATAGCTTTAGCAATCCTGCATATTAATTACTGAAATACAACATTGGTTTTTACTAATTTTTACGAAAAAAAAAGTAATGAGGAAGAAATCCATCAATAATGGATTCTTCTTTTTAGTAATCCTAATGCAATTAGCAATATAAAGCCTAGAACAAATGGTAAAGCAACTTTCAAATCAAATAATCCGGAGATATCAGTTCTTACATAGATAATGGGATATGATGAATCTCTTTGAAATTCAATTTCTCCATTAATCATTGTTAGTAAAACATCGATATCTTTGATATCATCCTCTGGGCATGTTAACGGATCATGTGAAAGTACAATAAGATCAGCAAATTTACCTACTTCAAGAGAACCAAGATAATCCTCTTGCTTCACAGCATAAGCTCCTTCAATTGTCATCAATCGAATGGCTTGTTCTCGAGTCAAGAGATATTTAGCAACCCAGGGATGAGGATTGTGTAAATGACCTGTTGAGTTCAAAGCTTTCTTTGTCACTAAACCCCACATTTGCAAGAATGGTCTAATATTCGTTGATTTATGCCAATTATTAGGATCATAACTAGAATGAAATATTGAATCAGTTTCTAGATAGGCATGAAGACCTTCACCTGGAAGTGAATATCTATTGATATTCCACTCTTGCCATTCTTGTGGATAGATAGCTTCGTATTAATTTTGCCAGTAAGTTGGCCAGTATCCTCTGATTGAATGCAATGTGTGAAGGTTTTTAGCTTTTGTTATTTGATCTGGTCTTAGGAAACTACTGTGTTCGATTTGATGTCTATAGTCATCATTTGATGCTCCACCTAAAGCATATTCAATAGCATTAAGAACAGTATCCATAGCTCGATCACCCATAGTGTGAAATCCACAAATGAAACCTTTATCATGAATCGCTTTTACAGTTGCATTTAGAGATGTTTGATTTAGAAATAACTCACCATATGGATCATGACCATTCCAATCAATTAGCATTTGTGGAGTGTAAGGAATAGTCATAGCCGGGAGACCTTTTGCACCCCCACTCGCACCATCAGCATATATCTTAACTCCAGGAACTCGAATTAATGCATCATGATCCAGGATAGGGCTATTAGTTGGCCAAAATCTTTCCAAAATTATTGTATCCCAATTTCCATCTAAGAAAGCTAAATTATGAATCATAAAAAGATTCATTCGCAAACGTAAAGTACCATTTGCTTCAGCAGTTTGTAATTCAGCCCATTCTGCTTCATCAAATGATTTCTCATTGATCGTAGTATATCCAAAGGATAAAGCAATCTCTTGAGCACTTTTAAAAGATTCTTGACCATACCAAACAGTAGATGCCATTAAGTGTGTATGGCCATCAATTATACCAGGCATGATAGTTCTCCCTTCCATATCAAAAGTTGTGTTCCCCACAGTTTCATAGTTTTCAAGAATCATCTCAGAATCTCCAACAGCGATAATCTCACCATTGACTACAGCTATTGCTTCAGCTATTGAATTTGAGTTATTTACCGTGATGACATTACTATTCAAGAAGATATAATTAACATAAGGACGAGGTGCGGATTCAACGTTACTGATGAATTGATTTGTAATGAAAGGTAATAAAAATAACTGAATTATTGTGAAAAGGAGAAGAAATGCCACTATCTTTTTTTTAAAAAATGTTTTTTTAATTTTAATTAGAGGATTCATAGTATTATATATGCGTTAATATTTTTAATTATTATTGAGAAAATAATCGATTTTACATTAGATTATTTACTTGAAATGCTAAAATTCTACAGATGAACTAGGTAAACCGAATAGAATTGATAAAAATAAAAAATTGATAATTATTAAAAATAACTTATGGGTAATTCACTTTGAGGTTAGTTTAACAAAATAATTTGTTCATACAAACAGTAAAAAACAAGGATTTTTATAAAATAAAATTATAATATTATTTAGAATTATTTTCAATCTTAAGAGGTTGGTAATTAATGCGTTCATCCAAAAAAAGAAGAAAATCGAATAGGATTAATAAAAAAGAAATCCAATCAGAGGAAACAGAAGATACTCCTGTTGTAAAAGCAATTGTGAATGTTGAGATAAAAGATTTTTCTGAAACGGAAGAACAACCTTCAACAACTACTGATCATTAAATTCTGATGACTGACAAATTGGAGATTAGAAAGATTACAAATATCTAAAGTCTGTAAACCATCTCTTGTTCCTTTAACATATGTACAGGCATAATTACTATCTGTAGTTATCTCTTCTGTGTTTAAATTTTACATAACGATAATAAAACTGAACAAATAAAGCCAAATAGAAGAAAATAGTAGGTGAACTCCTTGGCAATAGAGTACAATGGTTATTTGTTACACGGAAATGATGGAGATACAATAGACGAGATAATTAATAATGGATTATTGAAAGCAAGAAAATATGTTTGGATTTCAGGTGCAAAAGTTAACGATTTCATTGTTGTTAATGAACACACAAAAGAAGGGGAACAATTATCCAAGAAGATCTATCGTATGGCACAAAGATGAGTGAAATTTAAATTCATATTGACGCCTCATGAAAAAACCAAAACTTACAAAAATGCTAAAACTTTTTATCAGAAACTCAAGGGAGTGGAGAACATTGAATTCGAATTCTGTTACGATATGCATATGAAAGTAATCATTGTAAATTACTCGAATATTATAGTAAACTGAATAGATTTGATAAAAAATAGAAAAAAAAGAAGCAATTGAAGTGCTATTTCTTCTTTGCTTCAGATACTTCTTCTGGAATAATTCCTTCTATGGGCAAGGCTTGCAAACAAGCAGGGCATTTTCCTTGAGTTTTCACCCATTCTTGAAGATGATTCAAATGTCCTTTCGCTTCACAAAGGGAACAGCTACCTAAAGCTTCACCAAAGGAAATAGGTAGTTTGCATACAGAGCAAACAAGTAATTCTTTCTTGCAATCAGAACACTCTGTAACATTACTTTCTATTGGATAGCCACAATAATGACATGTACTATGCTTCACTTGATCCAAGCTTTTCACTATCGAATTTAGCTTTTCACCTTTAAGATCTTTAGGAATGATAACTTCATTGCCTTCTATATAGAACACTTTTTCACCTGATAAATTGATAATCCATTTCTGCAGATCAAGTGTATTCTTGAACTCTAGTAATTGAGCCATTAAAACCAAAGAAATCTTACTATAACTATTAAGAATTCTCTTTAGCTTTTCTTCAAGTGATGCATTTGTAGAAACTTTCTTGGATGCTTGTAATGCACGCTTTTTTTTGGTACTTAATTCTTTCTTGCCTTTCTCCTCTTCTAGTGGTTTATAGTCATCTTCTATTATTGTTTCCTTCTTTTTCTTCGAAATCACACTAGAAATGATAATAATAGCAATTATTCCTATTGTTAAACCACCACCAATTACCCACCATAACCACACAGGCATTACTCCAGGAGAACCATTTATGGGATAATCATGAGCATCATTTGGACTAGTATTTGCAGCTAATTCTACATCATCATTATAAGTATCTCCATCCGAATCTGCTAAGAGTGGATTAGTATGAACATACCCTGTTGCGTTTGCACCTGGGTTCGATGGATGATACATTCCGAGAATTTCTTCTCCATCAAGTAGATTATCCGAATCTGTATCGCTATTTAATGGATCTGTTAATATGGTATATACTTCTAATCCATCAGGTAATCCATCTCCATCTGTGTCTAGTTTAGTAGGATCAGTGAAGTAGGTGAATACTTCTATTCCATCAATGAGATTATCTGCATCTGTGTCTGCATTAGTCAAATTAGTTCCATAAAATACTTCCCAACCATCTGGTAATCCATCTCCATCTGTATCCGGAAGGTTTGGATTCCCATTAAAGAACTCTTCAGTCATATCATCAATGAAATCACCATCAGAGTCAATCTGACCAGTATGGAAAGGACTGCCACGACAGCAATACCATTGTTGTGGACCCGATTGACTAATCCCAGTAAAAGTGAGACAGTTAATCTCGTGATAGGTAATAGATTCTTCTACATAGCATCTACAAACAATTAGATCAGCTATGTCATCACCATTCACAAAACCAGATGCCATGTAAAGAACACTTCCTCCAAGATCTTGAGAAAATTGCTCATGACCAGAGGAATTAAAACAGTATAAATAATTATCAGCATATTGTACAAGAATTTCTAAATCCTGACCACCATCAATGTTGGCAACAAGAAGGTCTCCATTCATGGAAAATCCTTTGTTTAAACTCCAGAGACCAGAACCGCCAAAACCATCAAAGCAATTAAGCGAACCGTCGTCTGAACCACAAATGATTTCTATATGACCATCGTTATCAAGATCAGTAATTATTGGGTCAGAGCTAACAGTACCACCTGTTCCCATCACCCATTCTCTTTCTCCCAAGTGATTGATAACATGTAACTTTTGATCTGTAGAACCAACTAGCACCTCTTTAGTACCATCCTCATCAATATCACCTATTGCAAGATTAGTGCTAATTCCCTCGATATATGTGTACTCCCATTCTTTAGCACCTTCATGATCCAAACAGATGGTTTTGTTATCGGAAGTACCATAAAGAATCTCAAAAGTACCATCGGAATCTAAATCAGCTAATGCAGTAACTGTGAAAATAGTACCAGAATTAGTGTATTCCCATGTTTTGGTGCCATTACAATTAAAACATTGAACTTCACTATCGGATTTTACAATAATTTCAAGATAGCCATCTTGATCCAAATCTGCAATCGAAGGAGAATCTAGCATATTATAACCGATACCTCTTTCCCATAATATTGTACCAGAATAATTGAAACAATGAAGAGCATATCTAGAAGTAATTAAAATTTCTAGCTTGCCATCTTTGTCAATATCAACTATTGTGGGAGAACACCTACCAGAAGTGGCAAATTCATATTGCCAGAGAGTGTTCCCTAAATTATCTAAACAATAAAAATAACCATCTTGTGAAGTTACCAATACTTCAGGTGTTCCATCTAAATCTAGATCAACAACAACAGGATAATAACCCCCAAAATCCGTTAAGGTGAAATTCCAAAGAAACTCAATAGTAGTAGAATCTATAGTTAAATTACTATCTTGAATATTCGTTTCTGCAGAATTGTCAACTGTGAAAATTTCTGATGAAATAAATAGTAAAAAAAGGAAGGAAATGCCAATAAATTTTTTGTAGTTCAACATCTAGTTAAAGTCTCCAATAAGATGACTAATTATTCTATATAAATTAATTTCGATAGTAATTTTTTGTTTGAACACAGAAAAAAAGAAAAAAGTTGAATCGAAAGTCTTGATACTAACTTATCGGTATTGCTTTAAAACCTGAAGAGTTAGACGGAAGAAATCAGTTATTATATGATATTTCTTCCAACTATTATATTATTTAATCTGTAGTTTTCTATCTAAAAATGATAATATGCAAAGTGTAATGATTAATGAACGGCACCAATTTTCCTTCATTGATTTATATTTCCTTGTTCTTTAGGAACTAAACCCAAACATTTTGATTTGTGGACAGGTAAAAAAAGGTTAATATCAAACTAATTGATGAACCTATA
This sequence comes from Candidatus Heimdallarchaeota archaeon, assembly GCA_030614005.1. Classification (GTDB taxonomy): domain Archaea; phylum Asgardarchaeota; class Heimdallarchaeia; order JABLTI01; family JABLTI01; genus JABLTI01. The sequence continues at coordinate 5,674 of JAUWKS010000040.1, forward strand.
GCTAATACAAGATTTGTTTATTACAAGGTGAATAGATTGGCAATAGAATACAATGGTTATTTGTTACACGGAAATGATGGAGATACAATTGATGAAATTATAAACAATGGGTTACTGAAAGCACGAAAATACATCTGGATCTCTAGTGCTAAAGCAAATGACTTCATAGTTGTTAATGAGCGTACAAAGGAGGGTGAGTTACTCAGTAAGAAAATATTTAGACTAGCTCAACGAGGAGTAAACTTTAAATTCATTTTAGCTCCTCATGAAAAGACAAAAACCTACAAAAATGCTAAAACGTTCTACCAGAAATTACGAGATATAGATAATATTGAATTCGAATTTTGTTATGATATGCATATGAAAATAATTATAGTAGATTCACTGACTATCCCATACTTTAAGACGTTTTGTGAATACAATTCAGCATTAGAGGAGAGTAATTAAATGCCAATCGAATTTAGTGGTTATTTTTTATCAGGCAATCAAGGAGATTCATTTGAGCATATTGTTCATAATGGATTTTTAAGAGCAAAACAGCATATATGGTTCACAAGTGCAAAAACAACTGATTTTATGATTCCCAACCCACGAACAAAAGAAGCATTACAATTCTCACAGAGATTGTTTCAGTTAGCTAAAAGAGGAATCAAGATTAAATTCATTCTATCACCAAAAGAGGCAGAAAAGAAATTCTATCAGAAATTGAAAGATGTTGAAAATATCGAGTTTAAATTTTGTTATAATTTACATATGAAGATTGTTTTAGTTGATAATACATGGTTGTACTTTGGATCCGCAAATCTAACAGGTGCAGGACTTGGGTCTAGAACTCGAAAAGGAAAGAATAATTTTGAAGTTGGGACGATAACCATTAATCAAAGAGCAATCGAAGCTATTGAGTATCAACTTCAACAAATCTGGAATGGTAACGAATGTAAAGGTTGCTATCAAAAACAGAAAGGATATTGTAAGGGTATTAAGTAAGCAAATTTTTTCTCTGAAATAAGATTCTGTGAATAGCTAATCTTCAATAACTTCAAGTGTATATAAAGTCTAAAAAAAGAATAAGAAAATAGTAATTATACTATAGGTATAGCATAACTACGTTGTAATATCAAGATTATCAAATGTTGTAAACCAAAGAATATCGTCGTCGTCAATTTTTTGCTGGAATTTGATCGTATCACTGATTGAAGTTAAAACAATTTCATTCCATTCCGTTTCGTTCAAGTAAGCTTTTGAAGCTCTGATAATCCTAGAATCGTTTAATTGCATAACGAAAACGGTTTCTCCATCTACAACATAAGAATTGATGTTTGTTACTTCAGCATATTCATATGTTTCTGTTGACTCTGTCTGGAAAAGTGTTTTATATTTTATTCTTGCTTCATATACCATTTGTTCACCATCTTTACCTTCCGCACTTACAATAGCATATTTGCTAGTATCTTTGGCATCAATAATACCAAAATAAGCAACTTCTAAAGTGTCAGAATAACTATAGTAAATTGGTACATACCAAACTAATCGTTGTCCTTCACTAGTGTTTAACGCATAAGCAATTGGCATAGCTGATTCGTAGTTTCCGTGTGGCCGAGCAACAATATCGGATTTACCCATTAGAGCTTGTAGAGCGATATTCGTTGAAACAAATCCTTGATTTGCTAAGTCATAATAATCAAATTCACCTTTTGAGGCAATGAAAATGCCACTTAGAGAACCTGAAAATCCTTTAAGATTCATAGCAATATAGGCAACAGATTCACCAGAATCTGGACTTATGATATATCGAGTATCTTCACTCATCATAATTCTGTGATTAGATCTTCCATGTATAACCGAGTAAGCCCAATAATCTACACCATCAGGATAACGCAAATCTCGCTTTCTACCCCAATTATTGACTACTTTTTCTAACCAATCTTCTGGATAGACTTGAGTAACCCATAACGGAGTTGAAGCAAAATCATCCACTTCATATCTTCTGAGTAATTTGCCATTACTTGCGTCTAAAATGTCAACTGGCCCATACATTCGTGGCTTGAATGGTCCTGCTCGAGTCCATTTTGTCACAACTATAACCCATAGACCAACATCATTAATTGTGAGATAACTTCGTTGGTATTTGTATGTTGGATCTCGTTTATACATTAAGGTATCAATTTTATGATTATACCACAACTTATTAGCATAGTTCAGGTTTTCTGGTTCCATAATAATTGCTTGAGCATTTGGGTCATTAACGTCGATTAAAATAGCTCCGATAATTCGATTCTCTTGGAATAATCCATTTGAACCCAACAATCTATCTCTTTTATATGTTACACACCAATATAGAGTTCCATTCACTCTGATAATATTAGCACTTTCTTGTTGCACATTTGAACCGAAAGGTCCATCAAATAGATAAGCTCTTTTTAGTGCATATTCTTTTGTTACCATTCGAATAGAAGAATCAACAGGGTCATTTACAAATGGAAACACGTCAAAATGTGTTTCTGTTTCTTCTGCTACCCATCTTGCTTCACCCATTGTAACTGGAATGGTTGTAATGAATGGCAACGCAAATATTTGAAATAATACAATACCTATAATTGAAATTCCTAATATCCATTTCACTATTGGAATTTCTTTTTCTTTTACTTGATACAATATTTCAGTTACTAAGTTAAAAGCAAGTGCTAAAGGTCCCGCTACTATTAACCATTGATAAACTCCAAAGTACGTAACCCGTACCCAGAACACAATACCCCATGTTAAGAATATTGCACCTACAATAGCAACAATAACAGCAATAGCTAAGCCAGTCCAATCTAGCATAAAATATCTGATAATACTCCAAAATAGTATTACAAATGGAATTATAGCTAGAAATACAATTGCAATATAAGTCATATTTTCAACAATATCTCCTAATCAATTCGTTTCTTATTCTTAATAAAATGAATTTCACAATTTATCTTGGTCATAGTGATATTTAAACTTCACCAAATCAAGCGTTTCATGAATTCTATTTTTTTTAGATTGTTATAAAAAGAATAAAAACTCCAAATTTGGGATGGGAACAAGTGTAAAGGTTGTTATCAAAAACAGAAAGGATATTGTAAAGGTATATAATTATAAAGTTATAAATTTCTAGTCACTGACCAATGACCGAAGTTCACTACTTCTTTTGATATTATCAATTAATATTTGCCCATTAAGTAATGCATTCTTTAGTATGAAATTGTTTTGTTTTAGTAATTCAATAGCCTCAGTTAATGAATAAACAAAAAAATCACACGGAAAGTCAACAATTGGTTTATCAATTCTGCTTTCAGAAATTATTACTAAATCATAATCACTAAGTAAATTGAAATCATCTCTACTTCTTGAGCCAAATAAAACAATCAAAACTTTTTCAGAGGAATAACTGTCAAGAAATCGTTGAAGATTTAAATTCCATTTCTCACTAAGGGTTTTAATCTTGTGGTAAAAATTTACTTGCAAAAGCAAAAATATCCTCCAAACATTTTATAGCATTTTCAGTTTCTTCTAAAGTATACTCAGTAAATCTTGAATCTGGATATCTTGCTTGTAGATAGTGATTAGCCAAAGTTCTCAAACAATCAATTATTTCCTTTGGAAATTTTCCAAGATCAATTGCTTCAATTATCTCATAAAGCTCAATAAGAGAGTGAGTAAATGGTCTTGAACCACTGTTACCTACAATAATTCCTTTCAGGAGTAATTCTACCGCTTGTTGAGCAGAAAAACAAGCGACATCGTAGAGCTTATTTTCTTTTGCTAGGATGGCATTCTCCTTAAAATTGGTTGCTTTTTTCAACCAATCTTTAATCATTTTTTTCATTTCTTCTCAATAATAATTTCTTTTTCTTCTCTTTAAAGGTGTTCATTAATCATAATTCCACTATGTTAAAAATCAATTTTAGTTAAATGTAGGTTAGCAATGAAAGTAAAGGTAGCTATCAAAAACAGAAAGGATATTGTAAAGGAATTAAATAAAAGCTAAATCGAGTTATTATTATAATGGTTTGAGAAGAATCGTTTATATAAAATTAAATTAAAAGTACAAATGTACTAAAATGAATGTAAGTATGAAGAAAGAAGTAGCAGAAGAATTAATCATCTTTAAACTTCGGAGAATACAAACATCAATTGAAGATATTTTAGCAAGATGGAATGAAACCTCAGCAGAAGAATTCTTGCAAAAAGCTAAAGATGGTAGACATGAAAATGCTGAAAATGATGCCATAGGACTCAGACAGCTTTTATTGGAAGAAGAGAAATTGCAAACGTTACTCAAAGAACTTGGGTGAATTGGAGTAAAAAATAATTTCTGCTTGGGAAAAGATTGAGATAGCAAAAGGTATTATTGTTAATGAATTATTGGATGAAATACTTGATTTTCATCTCAGTGAAGATAGACCTATGCTAACAATAATTTTCAAAATGGGATATACACTCTTTGTGCAATATAATGATTATAATGAATACTCTTATCATTTTCAGCTTGTTCAAAAATCAAATGAATTTATTTGATATGATAATTTTGATGATAGATGGAATGTAAGTACGAAACCACATCATTTCCATCCTGGAGATAAACAAACCGCAACCGAAAGTTCAATGAAAGGTTTGCCGGAAATCGATATGCCAATTCTTGTTCAAAAACTAATGACTTATCTCTAATTACTTATTTTACAAAAAACATTCAAAACTAAATTAAACCGTTATGCTACTAAATAAATTTTCCAAATTGAATAAAAATAAGTGCAAAGGGTGCTATCAAAAACAGAAGGGATATTGTAAAGGAATTTAATTACTGGAAACTATATAAGAAGAATTATTTAAATAAAATCAAACTAATAGTACATGTGAACTAAAATGAATGTAAGCATGAAGAAAGAAGTAGCAGAAGAATTAGTCACGTTCAAATTGAGACAAATTCAAATATTAATAGAAGAAATATTACAGAGATGGAATGAGAAAGTAATCGAAGATTTCTTAGAGAAAGCAAAAGATGGCACTTTACATGAAGCAGAAAATGATGCAATAGAATTGAAACAACTAGTCTTTGAAGAAGAAAAACTTCAGAATTTATTAAAAAAATTAGTGTAATTTTGGAGGAGAATAGTATTTTTGCTTGTGATAAACTCCTACAAGCAAGAAAATTACTCGTAGATCAACTTCCATCAGAGATTTATGAAATCATAATAGATAAAATTCGACCAATTCTTATAGTAAAATTTACTAAAAGCATTATAGTACATATTCGTTACAATAATTTTGATGAATATAGTTATCAAATTATTTTTTCAAAGAAAAAATTTGACAGAGTTAGATATGATAATTATGATGACAAATGGGATGTAGTATTAAATCCACATCATATGCATCTAGAAATGAAAAATCAGCAATTAAAAGTCCAATGGTTGGAAACCCTGAAAAGGATATGCTAATTCTTATTAAAGTCTTAAAAAAATTATTTTAAACTTTTAATTAAAAGTATTTTTTTGTAACGATTATTCTTCAAGTCTTTTAAACTATGTTTTACATTCATCATAGTAAATTATGCAAACACTCTAGTAAACTGAATAGATTTAATAAAATAGATAAAAAATGAAAAAAAGGTTAAAAGAATATTAAAAACATAGATACTATCCTTTTTTCTTTCTTCTAACAACAATTACTACGACTAAATGCCTATCATTAATTGGTAATTAATTATTAATTTGATCTTATAGAATTATTACCTTACATATTAATTGTGAAACTTTCAAGTGTATGATTTTGGTGAACGTAATTATTAACTGATATGAATTGCAAAGTGAATGATTTACAATTCAAATTGTATAAAATACCTTTAATTAAAATAGGCTTAATACATCGAGCTACATCACCATTTGGTTCAAAGATTTGCAAAATGCTAACTATACTACTATTTTCTAAACCATCTAACCAGAAAGTACTAGCATCTGTATTAGAGTAAATATAAAACAATTGTTTGAAGTAAATTTTATCACCTACAATATTTATGTTAATATACGGTGGCCAATCGATTCCTAATGTGGTAGTATAGTCGAAGTCGATTTCATATTCCAGAGTTGCATCTATTTCATCAATAGGTACAACCATTGGTTGATAAACGCTTATGATACCATTTCCTATCATAGAAAATATCACTATCAATACCACAGAGAATACCATAACAAAAATAACTGACCTTTTCATAAAATAATAATGTTTAAAGTAGTTAAAAAAATTTCTGTGTATTCTAATTTTTTGTAATGATATTTTTCATACTCAATTTTTCTATAAGCAAAAATATTCCACCAAATCTCTAAAAATATTAAGTATTATCACTTCAGACAGAACAGCATAATATCAGGTTGGATTCATCATTCTGAATGTTGAAAACAATGAAGATTGCTATCAAAAACAAAAAGGATATTGTAAGGGAATAAAATTACAAAGCTAAAAATTTCAGTCGCTAATCAAAGACTGCAGAGTGCTTTGGATTATTTAAAAACACAATTTGCTAGAGAACGAATTGGTATTGGTCGAACAAATTAACAAAATTTAGATAAAAAGAGAAAGCGATAGAGCTTTTTCACATAAGAATAATTTGTCCCTGCCATGTTAACAATGAGAACGCTTTCATTATCTTTTCACCACAGTAATAACTATATTGCCTTTTTTGTTTCCCGCTTCGACATACTTGTGTGCTATTACAGTTTGTTCTAATGGATAACTTCTATCTATGATTGATTTCAACTTTCCCGCTTCAATAAGCTCTTTGAGATAATTCAAATCTTCATTCTTTAGCTTAACTGTTCCGAATATCACTTTTTTGTTGCTTCGTTTCATTGAAAACCATATTTTTCGAACCATATGTGATAACCTAGGATTAGCTATAAGATATCGTCCATTTTGATTTAAGGCACCTATACTATCTGAAAACGAACACTTACTTACCACGTCAAGAATAGAATCATAGGTTTTACCAAATTTAGTGAAATCTTCTTGAGTGTAATCAATGACGTGGTCTGCACCAATGGAGCACAGCATATCCAATTTTTTTGTGCTGTCGACTGCAGTTACTTCAGCATCAAAGTAATTGGCAAGCTGGATTGCGAAAGTACCTATCGTTCCACCAGCTCCATTAATCAAAATCTTCTGTTTGCTTTGAACATTTAATTGTCTAAGAAAACACAAAGCTTCAAGTCCACCATTGGGAACAGCTGCGGCTTCCTCGTATGTCATATTGGTTGGTTTTATTGCCAGTGCTCCTTCTTTTGGTTCTTCAGGTAGACATATGTACTCAGAATAAGTTCCCATCCGCATAAAACCTGTAGCGGCAAAAACTTGATCCCCTTCTCTAAATCGTTTCACATTTCTACCAATAGCTTCAATTTCACCGGCTAAATCCATCCCAAGTATAGTTATTCTCTTCGGTCTTTTGAGACCTACATATGCTCGCATAATGAGTCGATACCAGAATGGTAATTTGAGACTTCTCTGTTCACAATCTCCTGCTGTTACTGTTGTTGCATATATTTTTATCAGCACTTCATTGTCTTTGGGAGTGGGTTTCTCTAACTCTTTAAGCTGAAGTACATCGGGCGATCCATATTTAGTCCAAATGATCGCCTTCATAGTATCACACCAAAGTTATTACTACGTTTCCCTTTTTATGCCCTTTTTCGACATATCTGTGAGCCTCTACTATTTGTTCCATCGGATAGCTTTTATCTATGATTGTTTTAAGCTTTCCTGCTTCAATAAGCTCTTTGAGGAAAATTAAATTTTCAATCTTTTCTTTACCACCGGAATCCCTATCAACATTAAGGTAAATTCCTGTCTTTTTTAATGATTTTTTACATTGTGAAGAAGAAGTCTTGTTTACAGCATCAAAGATAACATCATATGATTCTTCGCTTTGGGTAAAATCTTCTTTTTTGTAATCAATGACCTTATCGGCCCCAAGAGATTTTACCATTTTTACATTCGTCGTACTGCAAATCCCTGTAACCACTGCACCGAATGATTTGGCAAGTTGTACAGCAAATGTCCCAACACTTCCAGAAGCTCCATAGATCAAAACTTTTTGTCCTTTCTGAATGTTTGCCTTTCTAAGAACAATCAATGCAGTAACTCCTCCAGTAGTTACACCTGCAGCTGCTTCTTCAAAGGTCATGTTAGTTGGTTTTGGTAACAGAATACTATCTTCAGGCATACATTTGTACTCAGCATAACCACCAAAATCTGTTGAAAAGGTAGAAGCAAATACTTGGTCTCCTTTCTTGAACAGTGTTACATCTTTTCCAACTGCTTCAATTTCACCAGCTAGTTCCATCCCAAGTATAGCTCTCTTTGGTTTTTTAAAACCTAAATACATTCGCGCGAAGAGCCATTGCATACGAGGGACATCGAATTTTCGCATTCTCACATCTCCTCTATGTACTGTTGTCGCATGTACTTTAATCAGTACTTCATTGTCTTTGGGAGTTGGCTTTTCTACTTCTTTAAGTTGAAGAACTTCAGGTGGACCATATTTTTCATATACAATTGCATTCATTTTTTTTTGTTTTCCATTTCTTTCACAATCTTAGGTATTGTTATTATGGTCTATGGTTATAACTACTTGTCCCTTTTTGTGTCCTGTTTCGACATATCTGTGAGCTTCAGCAATCTGTTCCAATGGATAACGTTTATCTATAACTGATTTTAGCTTTCCTGCTTCAATTAGCTCTTTGAGATAAATCAAATCTTCACTCTTTGAGTCAACTACTCCGAATATCACTTTCTTTCTGCTAGTCAGTTTAAGCCATAGTAGTCGTAAAAGTCTTGGTAGTCCAAAAGTTGTAAAAATATAGAATCCTTCTTTCTTTAACGATCTTTTACTACCTGAAAACGGACTCTTGCCTATGGTATCAAAAATAACATCATAGACTTCATCGCGTTTGGTAAAATCCTCTTTGGTGTAATCAATTACCCTATCAGCTCCCAAAGATTTCACTAATTCTATTTTCTTGGTACTGCAGACTCCTGTAACTTCTGCACCGAAAATCTTGGTAAGCTGAACCGCATAAGTGCCTATCCCTCCAGAAGCACCAAAAACTAGGACTTTTTGACCACTCTGGATATTTACTTTTCTTAGGAAAAACAAAGCAGTCAATGCTCCATAAGGGACAGCGGTAGCTTCTTCATAGGTCATATTGGTCGGTTTTATTGCTACCACATCTTCAGGCAGACATATGTACTCAGCATATGTTCCCATATTAATCAAAGAGATTCCATAAACCTGATCACCTTTCTTGAAGAGTTTTACATCTTTCCCTACTGCTTTAATTTCTCCAGCGAGCTCCATTCCAATTATAGGTTTCTTTGGTTTTCTGATACCTGAAGCTATTCGACTCATGAGTTTGAACCCAGGAGGGGCTGTACTACTTCTCACCCAACAGTCGTATTTCGTTACTGTTGTTGCATAAATTCTTATCAGTACCTCATTGTCTTTTGGTGTTGGTTTTTCAACTTCTTTTAGTTGAAGAACTTCGGGTGGACCATATTTTTCATATATTATTGCTTTCATCATTATCTTTACACTCAAGTATAGTTTGTTAGTTTAATTTAACTATTTATGTGATATTAATTTTTTTATTGATCATTAGTATGGTATACTATAATCTAAATTAAATATCGGTTAAAAAATAATTCAAATAAACTATTTTTTTAACCCATTCTAGTTTTTAGAAAATCAATGCCTGCAACAAGCATTTCTCGGATAGGTAAATTATAAGGACATGCCTCTTCGCATTCTCCGCATTCAACACAATTTTGAGCACTTTCTACTTTTCCTTTATACCAATCAAGTAATGTTTCTTTAGGCCAAAGTTTCCACATTAGCTCAGCATTAATAACCATTGGAATATCGATTTCCTCTGGACAATTTGGTTGACAATATCCGCACCATTGTTCTTGTATTAAACTATTGTATTTTATTTTTAGTTTTTTATGAAAAAAAACTAACAGAGCGGGATAATAGTAATCGCGCTCAGCTTTAAGCAAATAATTTCAACTTCTTTTCTTTCGTTCATATAACAATATACCAATAATATAGACTATAATACTAAAAGCGAGTAGAACTCCAAATCTAACCCAAAGTTCCCAGTAATTAAATGGTGTTCCAGCAAAGAGTATACCCATACCTTGCGCCGCATACCAACTTGGGATAGCCCATCCTATACTATTCATCCCTAAAATATATGGAGGAATAATGCTACCAAATATCTGTTGGGGAACGATAAAAGCAAAAGCTAAACCACCGGCTGCATTTGCTGATTTTACCAAGGTCGCAGTAATGAGTCCAAATCCTACAGAAGAAAAAGTGAAAATAACCATAAATAAAATCACTAAAATACTACTTGCAAACTTGAGTCCAATGGAATACTCGGTTCCAAAGAAAATTTTTGGGCGATAACCAACGGCAATAGCTATACCTAATCCTAATACTAGTTGGATAATTGGTTTAATTGTATAGGATATCATTTGACTAAATATGTATTCTGCAGTGGTTAAAGGAGTTGTATTGATTCTTTTTTGTATGCCAGTTTCTCGTTCACTTGCAACACCTGCTGCAACATCATATATTGTTAATAAACCAGCATATGCAAGAAGACCTGGGAGCATCATATCGAATATAGTGTAGGTATTTGTTTCATCCCATCCATAATTTTTACCCATTGCTAACCCTAAAACCAGAATAAGTAATGGTACTAGAAAAGTTGTAAATATCAGAACAATTGGATCCATTATTTGTCTTGTCATTTCCATTTTTACGATTGTGAAAATTCTTCGTGGTTTCATGGTTAAACACCCTCCAAAATACTTCGGCCAGTAATTTTCATAAAAACTTCTTCCAAATTTTTAACTTCCCATTTTTCAATTAATTCTTGTGGAGTTCCCATAGCAACTATCTCACCATAATCCATGATTGCTACTCTATCGCACAATGATTCTGCTTCTTCTATGTAATGGGTTGTCAAAATGATAGTTTTATTTTCAGCTTTTTGGGTTTTAAGAAAATTCCAAACTTTACGGCGATTACGAGGATCCATTCCAACTGTAGGTTCATCAAGGAAAAGAATTTCAGGTTCATTTATCAGTGCAATTATTAGACTTAATTGTCGAACCATACCTCCACTATATCCTTTAGCTAATCGTTTCCGAGATTCAAACAAATCTAATAATTTTAACAGTTCTTCACCACGTTCAATAATCTGATCTTTTGGTATCAGATGCAAATTTCCGAAAAACTTGATGTTCCCAATACCCGTAAGAAATTTGTAAACAGCAGGTTCTTGTGGGCACACACTAATCATTTCTTTTATCTTTTGGATTTCAGATTTAATATCAAATCCTCCAACAGTTGCTGTTCCTTCTGTTGGCAAAAGTGTACCTGTTAAAATACTAATGGTAGTTGTTTTTCCTGCTCCATTGGTTCCTAAAAGTCCGAAGACTTCACCTTTTTCTACATGAAAAGAGATACCATCAACCGCTTTAACATCGGGCATACTTCTTTTTCCCTTGAAGAGTTTCTTTAAATCCTTTACTTCTATTGCATAAGTATTAGATTTATCATTGGTACTTTCACTATTGGAATTGTTATTTTCTTCAGATTTTATCATGACAGTTAATCACTCCTCATAAAACAATCCCCAATTAACTATCTATAACTCAATTATATTTTGATTTTCTCTCTTAAGTATTTTATCCACAATGTTCCTCTTCGAATTATTTTTTATTTAGTTTTCACAACTTTCAGATGTCAAAAAACTGTAAATAGCCAAAAAGAAAAACAATAGTCCAAAAGAGACTATTATTCAACTTTCTATCTGACCATTCATTATTACTTCAGTGAATTTCCCCAATAACAGCTTAATCGCTATTTTAGTAATTCTTTGTGCTAATTTTGTACTAATGGTCTCTTCCGCATATTCAATTGTCAAACTAAGTTTGTTTACACAAGTAACAGCACCTATAACCAAACCAACAGTTGCTAGCGGGAAACCTCCTCCTGGTTGTAGAATCAAACGGTCTAATTCCAAATCTCCATACATCTTAGTAAATTTCATACGAGTAAGATTTGTTAATGCAGTTCCAATTTTCATATGCTTTATGGATTCAGATTTAGATCGTTTTAGTATAGATAGTACAACATCATCTCAAGCACTGAATGTTGATATTATTTTAATTTACTTGAGGTAATTTATCTCAAACAGAGATTATTTGAAATTAGAGGAAAGGAAGAAAAGTAGAAATTTGAAAAATGTCATGATGTAAAAAGTAAATACATTTATTTAAATAGAAATCGTTGTTTTGATTATGCAACGCAAATGGAAAATCACCCTTGGAATTTCTATATCGATTATCGTTATCATTGGTGGAATCGCAGGAGTAACAATACTTAATGACTATCTTCGAAACAATAATCAAAGTTTCAATGATGATGACCCAGTTTTAATGTTTCCAGTTGAAAATATAGAGACATTAGAAATGCTTTACGCATTTAATATGACTGATCCAGAAACAGGGCACAATGGTATTGATTTTATTATAAATTCTACAGTAAATATTCTTGCTTCATGCAATATGACGGTCAATGATAAAGGTTTGACCTATAATGAAGATTATGGGTTTTGGGCAGCAGGTGTATCCTTTGATATTAATGATGCTTTTGAACTTCTTATCGGCTTTGAAAATTTTAATACAAGTGAAACAGCCGGTCAACTTCAATTAGATGCTCTCGATATTGAAATTGGTCAAGTTGTTACTCAAGGTGAATTGATTGGTCAATTACTCTATTTGAGTCCCGGCACTCATATTCATTATTCACTTCAAAAAAACGGTGTTGCTGTTTGCCCATATCTTTTCTTTAGTCCAGAAGCAAAAGCCATTTTTGATGTTCTTTGGGATGATATAGGATCCGGTGTTGATCCTTGTAATGGAACTTTGTGTTGATTTTAGAAAAACGTTTTACAAGCGAAACTTTTCTCCATTATATTCTTCTGATAAAGTCCAAAGATTTCTTCTTTTTCTACATGAAAGGATATTCCTTTTACAGCTAAAATATCGGGCATTCTTCTTTTTCCTTTGAAATGCTTCTTTAATTCTTCACTTCAATGTCATAAGAATTATCAAGATCATTAATCCTTTCAATGTTTGTATCTTCATTTTCTTTAGATTTTATCATTGAATTTAACCCTCCTATTTTTTCGTCCTCTAAAAAACAACCAATATTGTTACTTTTACGTATAATATTTAAGATTTTTATCCATAAAATTTCCTCTCTTTATTACTTATCAATCATGATGTATTCTGGATTAGGATGCCCTTCGCTGTTGTTCTTGAACCAACACAACATCACTTTCTTGTGTATAAATTAATTATTAAAATAGTAAAAGAAGAACCAAAGAAATAACTCAACTATAACCCCATTTATCTGTTGTCATTTGCCAACGTTGAGATATTTCTTGTTTAAGGTCATCATCCAATTCATGAATGTTTGTTTGGAAATTTCTCTGAGTATCAAGATACGTCTTGAAATTATCTTCCGAAGAATCCAATCCAGATAAGTTTAGCTTTAGATAAATTTCACGAAGATTATTGAATGGTTCTTGAATAAAATCTTCATACTTAATTTCAATGAGGTTACTATTAGGAATAAGATCTTTTTCTTTGAAGAATTTTTCAAACATTTTATTATAGGAATTGAAAACGAATTCTCTCAATAAGCACTAAAGGGACCGAAATCCATGTAATAAAAGTAATAAAAAATGCCCGAGGAAGAAAACGGAAACTAATTCTGAAACGGTTTTCAAAAAGTTATTTCATCCAAGTTATAAATCTTGTACCAACAAGTGTCTGCTCAGTTACTTTTCGACTTTCCTGCATAATCAAGAGTTCTCCAATGGTCTCTTAAGATAATCTCTGATTTAAAGACTTATATTTCTTTTATCTATAGAGAGTCTGATGTATGTGATAAAAAATAATAACCAAATTCAAGAAATAAAATTACAATTTATTTTGAAAATCAATTTTATGTAGTTTTATTAATAATTAAAATTGAAACAGCTCTCGAGAGTCCTTACCTATGTAAATAGAACTCTCCAAAAAATAGATTAAAAGGAGTAATCTCTACATTATTTCTCAGCATTAGAGAGTTCAATTGCATTACCATCAGTGCAATAATATTCCCATCGAAGACTCATCATTTTGTATACTGGGCATGTCTTGCAAAGACATCCTTTCTTTTCTATGATTAATGAGCTCTTACCTATCGAACAAAATGCTAGATTAGTTTCCCCTGTTCCATGATAGCTTGGACACTTTCCACAATAATCTTTACAAATGAATTTTATTTGTTCGAGTCCATCACTAATTTCTTTATCTGTCATTCCACTCATTATTTTGATTTTTTCTTCATATGGTTTATCTTTGAAACTTTCGTCGTCTATCATTCATTACACCTTTATTCTATTCTTATTTTTTTCTGGGGAAACACAATTACTCTTGTGTTTTTCAAACCTACTTCTCGGTGAATAGCTCCTTTTTCATTTATCTATTACATAAACATATTATAAAAAACTTGATTTAAAGGTTAAGTCATATTGTGTAGAAATTTAATGATTGGAAATTAATTATCTCTTTTTGATTATGTTTCAGCTCCAGATTTACAAGCACTATCTATTGAATGTATAAAAATGAATAACCTTTTTATTTAGAAATTTGAAGCTATCATTATGAAATTGCTTTTCATTTTTTTTAGTGGGACTGGTAATACTCAATATATTTCTGAGTACCTTAAAGATCGTTTACTAAAAGAACTTGAAACCATAAATTTAGAAATAACTCTAGCTGCCATAGATTGGGTTGATCCAGAAATAATAAATGATTATGATATTATTTGCCTTGGATATCCGGTATATGCAGGGCTTGCACCAAGTTTGGTTAGAAAATTCATTGATACACTTCCACAAGTTCAGAAGAAAGGATTGTTTGTTTTTAACACAAAAGGAATTGCCGAGGGAGTTGCTAATTGGCATACAATTCATCAATTGGAAAAAAAGGGGTTCAAATCATTAGGATTTCGTTCTTTTATTATGCCAGCTTCTGATGAAATAAGTATGTTAATCAAAAAGGATTCAAAACTTCATAAGAAAATGTTAAGCAAAAACTTTGATCAAATTAAGAAAGCTGATAAATTCGCTGGAAAAATTGCCAATTCAATAACAATGTTAGATTCGATAAAAACAATTGATGAACTACCTCATAAAATCCCGATTAGAATTTTCGGTTTCATTACCACTGGTATCTTGCTTGTATTGTTTGATATTATTGGAACTGTTATGAGCAAAAAATTACGTGCAGATGATAAATGCACTGCTTGCGAAGTGTGTGTAGAAGAATGTCCACAGCAAAATATCAACTTAAAAGATGGTTGTATTACATTTAATGATAACTGTATTTTTTGTCTCAGATGTGTGAACAATTGTCCTGAAGAAGCAATTCAAATAGGGAAGATATCCGTTGGTAAAGCACGATGGCGAGGCCCAAAAAGCAATTATAAATCTATGAAATATAAAATACCAAAAACATATAGCCAACAAGCTGAAAAAATCACATAAAAACGTCGTTTTTTTTATCATTCTTACTTATACCTAAAAGACTATATTTAGAAATTAACTAGAAACAACAACATGACTTTAGAATCATATTAATATTTCAATTGGATTTGAAAAAAATGAGCTTTGATGCAACAAACATTGTTCCGGTTGAATACCAAGATCTTTTTACTATCATCTCTCCCGTAGATAAATCAGGTATTCTTAAGATAATCAAAAATAACGCTCAATCAGATAATATCTATGAGCGATTTTATTTCGGATTAATGGAGTATTTAACCACATTTCAAAATGAAGATATTTCACCTCTTGTTTTTGTGATGTTTGCACAAATAGCTCAAGATACCGAGAGAAAAGAAAAGATACTAGAATTAATGGAAATGTTTCCAAAATCTCCTGAATTACAATACTATAAAATTGAATTTGAAAGCGATAAAGGAAATTTTGAAGATATAGATTCTGTGCTATCTCTAACGAGACTCCCAAAGGATGAAAGAACACAAATTTTCAATCGACTAGTTTCTGCTGATAAATTAGCCAAAATCATCCTAGAACTTCAAAGTTTTGAATCGGAGTTTAGATATTATGTTCAAAAACAAGATTATGAAAAGGTAAAAGAGGTATATTCCCTTGCAGAGAAAATTTGGAAACGTTCACTTGTTTGGATTAAAAATAAACCAATAATTTTTCTTATTGAACAGATTATTACTTTGATCTTATCCTATGCCAATATACTGATTTCCATGGAAACTGTTGATGCAGCGGTAGACTTTTTCGAACAAGAAGAAATTCAAGCAGTTATAGAACAAGCTCAGAGTACTTTTACAAAAAGCTCAATATTATATGTTAGTGCAAATATTTACTATAGTGCTAGTCAACCTCAAAAAGCAATCAAGCAAATGGAGATAGCAATATCCCTTTTACCAGAAGTGTTTGGAAGAAAACAGTGGAAATCAAACTTTTACCACAATTATGCTGTTATGCTTACCATTATAGATCTTAACCGTTCAATAGATGCTTTTGAAAAAAGTCTAGAACTTCTTGATGAAACAGAAGATTATCAATCTATTATTCATACTTTGAGTAATCTTGTTAGTTTAAAAATGGAAATCAATGCTGTTGATGAAGCTCGAGAAATGCTCAAAAAAATTGTTGCTCTTATCGATGAAAAAGAAGAACTTGCAACGCCTTTCAGAGTATATTCTGTTGCAGTAAATGCTATTTCACTTGAAGACCCCTTGCTTGCTAGAAAGTATCTTGATCTCCTCAAGAAAAAAGTAGAAGAAAATCCTACACCAAAGAATATGGGACACCTTACTGGTGCTAATATGTATTACTATATGGATTTAGAAATAAACTATGAAGAAGTGATAAAATGGGGTACTGATTATCTCTATTACGTTAATAAAGAAAATAATTATCTAAATATCGTTACTGCACTGTTTAATCTCACAGTAGCAGAATTTCAATTCTACAAAATGGCTGGACGAAATCGCTATCTAAATGCTTCTAAAAAACGTCTAACTGAATTACTTTCATTTATTGGAAAATTAGAACAAGAGGATTATCTGGCGATAAAGAATGCTCTGTTAGCATGTTACGAAATACTTCTTGATAATTATCAAATTGCTGGAGAGTTTATTGCTGCTATTCCTGAAGTTGTTACTGTAGACGTAATCAAAATCACTGATATGCTAAAGGAACTTTATTCCTATCTTTTGGGGATTGTTGCTTCAGAAAGAATCGAATCTGATGATACTACAAAAGCAACAGCGGAGAAATATCCCGGACAAACTCTATTCAACGAAATTGCATCCAATAAAGACGCAGCTTTGGCCAATGTTTCTCACATAATAGAACGCTGTCTTAACTTACTAATAGCTTTACCAACAGAATTCAAGCCAAATAAAGCAGATATCAATTTAATTCTATTAATAAACAATGCTGGATTAGCTATTTTCACAAGAGTTTTTAATGAAAAATTGTTGGATAAATATCTCATATCTAATTTCATCTCAGCAATAAATTCATTTGGAATTGAACTCTTTGGATCGCGTGTTCCGTATTTTTCGATTAAAAGAGGAGACAATATTATTCTCTTCCAGAATGTAAACTCTGAATTAAACCTAGCAATGATAGCAAACCAAGAGAATTATGATTCAATCTCGAAACTTAATTCACTTGCGAAAGAAATCAAAGATTATTTGTTGATGAATGAAACGGATATCTCAAATATTTTATTAGCTGATAGGAAATTTTTTGAGTGGATGGACAATAGTATAAATGAAATGATATCCTAGTTATTCATAATACATTCTCTAGTTAGCAATTAAAAAGCATACCGTTTCTTATTTTAGAAATTTTTACTCTGGAAATTTCACTGTCGCAGGAATCTGTTCAAGAATTCACAAGAAAAAGGATAATTTTGAAATAGGAACAAAACTATTGATCAGAAACCAGTCAATGAAATTTAATGTGGTGGTTTTGAGTCTTTTCGAGATTCAGTAGCTGGTTTACCCTCTATACCCCAATGCGATTTAGGTGATTCATGAATTACAATGTGCACAGCTTGTTGAGGGATACTCATATCGACAAAAACCTTTGTAATACCTTCGATAACTTGTTTTATTTTTTCTTCACTGGAACCTTCCCAGAGATGAACATGGACAATTGGCATGATTTTTTCACAAAGCACAATCACGAATTATCGTTTAATTACTTTTCTAGATACGAATGAGAAGAGAATAGTCAAAACAATTACTCTTGTTTAGATAATTCAGCTAGTAAATCACATATTTCTTCAGGATTTTTTGTTGAAAAAACGAATGGTCTATTTTCTTCAGTTGAAAGTTTAACAGCATCTCCGAAACCTGTTGTAAAAGCTAAAGATGAATCATTGCCAAATCGAACTCCAAATCCTAAGTATTTTTTGAATGAAGCTTTTGTTGCTTCAAAACTGGTAATATTATCTATTGAAATCTTCTTTTTATGCAATCCGAATCTTACTATTATTTCTTCTTTGATTATGGTAATTTCAATTCCCCTATAATTTATCCCAATTAATAGGAAAAACAACGCAAGAATACTGCAGAGAGAAATGGTAAAAACCTTATCGTAAGGATCTAAAGTAATAGTCATTATTATTGCTGATACTAATAACACAATAAATAATGAAATTGATATTGTAACAAACAAATTAATTGGAATCCATTCTTTGTATTTTACTTCACTTTCATCAACAGTGTTTCTGCGTTTCAATTTAATCAGTCCTGTTATTAAACAAGTTAATATCCAATCTAATTATTATTTCTTTGCCTTTAAGAATTTTCAGTTTTTTTTTCACTTGTTCTTATAGAATATTCCTTTAGCGTATTCTTCAAGAGTTATAGGTTGATACTCAAATGTATCAACTAGAATTTGATGATCTTTTGGTACTTGTTCTGAATAACTAATTGGAAAATTATTCAATAAGCCAACATATTTTACTAAATGTCGTAAATATGGATTAAATGGATACGAGAGTATGGAAGCAATTTTCAATCCAAATAATGGAATTTTTCTATATTTTATTTTCCTATCAAGTAATTTTGAAAATCTTTGAGCAACATCAGGAAACGAAAAAGGCTCCGAAAAAGTCATATGAAATCTTTTTCCTGAAAGATCATTTCTAATTGATGCTAATGCTGCTATTTCACCTACATCTTGAGGTGCTACAGAAGGCATCAATGGAGAACCTCCTCCCGGAACAATTAACGAATTCTTTCGAGTAAAACTAGTAAATATTTGATACGAAGGTGGGCAACCAAGAACAGTCCAATTAAAATCAGAATTCTTTAATCGCTCTTCTATGGTCATTTTAAGATATCCAACTTCAAGTTTTAATTTCTCAATTAAACTCCAATTACATTTTTAGTGGTACTCATCTATTCATCTCATCAGGATGCTCTTGAAAAGCTTCTGCTTTGGATCTATCAGGATTATTTATTGCACCGCCAATTAAACCAGCGATTATACTTGTTACGCCCAATATTGCTGAAACTATTAGTGAAATAAGAATTCCAATAGCTATTAAGACTCCAATAACAGCTGAATAATCTGCGGGATTAACCGCACCTAAAGTTGCAAATCCAAAAATAACTGCAAGAAGACCGCTTCCTGTAAAGACAGTTAGGAAGGTAATTATTATAGAATTTATGATGAAGCCAATAATTGCTGTTAAGAAACCTGCTAATGCTCCTCTTCCTGGTCCAGATGCTATTACTCCTGCTACAAATCCACCAATAAGCCAACTTCCAAGAGCAACAAATGCAATACTTGGTACAGTTTGAGCTAACCAAAATGATAGAACGAGTATTCCAACACCAATAAATGCACCTACTATCGCACCTAAGAATGTTCTACGTTTACTCATTTAAATTCAACCATTTTACTATACTACTAGTTATTACAATGAAATGGTAATAAAACATTTCTTATTGCGGAGCTATATCAATATGTGCTGCACAGAAGCGATGACAAAATAACCGATGAAATAATCAATTATAGGTGTATTTTTTAATTTCTTAAGGAAAGTATATATCCTTATTCGACAAAGTAAATTAGAATTTTTTTATGATTGTATAATAAAATGCAATTTCATAGGATGGAAATAATTTTGGATTTGAAATGTGTTATCATATTATGTGCTGGAATGGGTTCAAGGTTAAGACCACAGACCAATATCTTACCTAAACCTCTAATTATTGTTCGAAATAAACCTATGATTGACTTTATTATTGAAAATTTTATCTGGAACAATTTTGAAAGCTTCATTATTGTATTAGGATATAGATGGAAAAAGATGCAAAGACATTTGATTGCTTTGCAAAAGCAATTGAAGAAGAAGTACCCAGATAGGGTGATTGATTTTCATTTTGTTATTAATTCTGCTATTGAGCGAGGTAATGGACACAGTGGATATTTAGGACTCTCAAAAGCAGTTGAGTTAGACCTTGGAGAAAGAGCTTTCGTTTCAATGGGAGATCATCTTTACTCTAACCAATTAATTAGGATTCTCAAAACACAAAGTAATAGAGATTATGATATTCTTATTGCAACAGAACCGAGATTGAATCAAGCACATATCGATATAGAAGATGCGACTAAAATACTTGGTTCTGAACACGGTTTAGTTCTAAGTATTGGTAAGAATATTGAACAATTCAATAGAATAGATATGGGCGTATTTGAATTAAAGACTACTATTTGCGATTTAATTAAAAACCTTGAAAGAAACCAAGAATTTTATAGTTGGACAGATGTAGTAAAAAAAGTAATTTCTTCAAATCTTTCTGTCTATTACTGTGATATGCCTGAATTAACTTGGATTGATGTGGATAATCCCAACGATTTTTCTTTTGCTTCAAAGTATTTCGAAGATATCACAGTATATGAGTGAAGATCAATATTCAGAGACATTACAATTTGTTAAGTTATTCAGAATAAAGGTTCTTTCAATAACGACTGTTATTAAAGACCGACTATTCTAGTGCTATAATATACTTCCTTAATAAAGATGATAATTGTTGGGTGTAATGAAATGGAACAAGAAAACAAAGAAAGAATAAAAACTGCAGGAAATAAATTAAGAGCTATTATCTGGTTGCCTGAATTTTCAGAATTTAAGGATGAGATGGGAGGAAAAGAACCAATAATTCTCCAGAATAAACTGGCAAAATCGTCAGTTCTTAGTCGCCAATTAAAAGTTCTAGAAGAGAATAGTTTCACAGAAATTTATTTTGTCTATACATCAAATTCAATGAAAGAATCAATCGAGAAGAAATTAAACCAAGAAAAGCATTACTGGCATTCAAGAAATGTTACTTTTGGATTTTGTGAACAGCGAAAAATCCATACGCAAATGGAATATTGGCAAAGAATGAATCCTGAAGAATCAATATTGAATATTGCTGCTGAATGGTTGATAGATAATAGAATCATCAAAACAATCTTACTAGAGAATAGAGATAGTAAAGAAGAACAACTTGAAGTAAAAGAGCAAAAGATTAACTTGATACGAGAAGATAGAGAAGAGTTTCTTGACAAAAATATTAGCAAACTTCAATCGAATGCACTTTTACCAATAATCTTTCTACCCCGAGGAACAATTCAAGGAGTTGTTTCCAGTACAGATGACAGCATAAAAAATAATGAGCAAATTAAAACAATAACTGATTTAATGTTTTTGTGTCAAAAAAAACAACATAAGATAATTTTACTTTCATCAATTCCAACATATAATCCTTCAATGAGAAGAAAAGTACCAATCTATTATTTTGTTGTGAAAAAAGCTAAAGATTTACGAGAAGTAAAATGGTCATTAGTGAAGTTAACACAAAAGGGAACGTTAGATTTCATAGCCTGGTATTTCAATCGTCCACTTGAGAATCTGACACTTAATTTAATTGCTAATGGTCCTTTCACACCAAATCACATAACACTTTTTGTAAACATTATAGCATTTATAGTAGCAGGATGTTTTATTGCAGCACCATATCTAGTAACAAATCACTTAATGCTATCAAAACTTCTTCCTTGGTTAGCTTTTATTGGTCTTATTGTAGTTAATATCCTTGATGGAGTTGATGGAAAACTCGCCAGAATAAGAGATAAATTAACACTACTAGGACATCTTGAGCACAGTTTTGATCAACTCTATGAACAAACAGTCTATTTTGCTGCAATGTGGTATTGTTTGAATATAACTAATCAAAATCTCATCCCATGGATTTTCTTAATAATTTCATTCTTAATAATTGATACTTTTAGCAGGCACGTCTCAATGCAATACTATATTGTAATGAAAATTTCCTTAGCAGATAGTGGGAGATTAGATAGAATTTTCAGGAGAATAGATGGAAGAAGAAATACATATACTATTCATTTTCTAGTCTTCTTACTAATTCCTTGGAAGCAATATCTCATAGTTTCTATGTTAGTGCACGCAACAATTACTGGAATAATTTATGCAAGTAGAGCAATATATCATCTAAACAGAGCTGATAAAGAAATCTTTCCGGAAATTGAAACTATTTAAATACCAAATTAAATAATTACTAAATAGGTTAAGGATAGAGATTGATTTAGAATTGACTATTGAAAAGAAAGCTGAATTGCTTGATAGAATAAGAGATGGCAAAAAAGTAAAAAACAAATGGCTAACAACTGTTTGTATGATTTTTGCTGAAGATATATTTGAGTAGCTAATGAGTGTAAAATGTCTATATTTTTTTGAGGAAAACGTTGTTACTCTTGTGTTTTCTATACCTGTTTGTTGGCGGACAAGGTCCTTTTTCGTTTATCTTTAGCGTCAATATCTTTGAATATTACCATTGTTAATTAATTTTGCTAATTATTATCCTCCCAATAAAAATAATTTTTTAAAAAGAAAAACAGTAAGAAATTAGATTATAACCACTAGCTCAGACAGCATTAATAAAACTGGGAAGATACTAGAGCTAGAACTCTAGTATTCAGTTTTTTCCTTCAGCTTTAATCTGGACATTCTTTTTTCTTGTAAGGACTATCGTTATCGCAATTACGCTTATCAAAAACCCTGTAACTAGTATTGATCCCACAATTATGAAGAATAAATTAAGCAGTCTATATGGTTTTTCTGGATATATATGAACAGGTGACTCGAGATTAGTAATATCGACAATGTATAGTGGTCTTCTTCCTTGTAATTCTCCACTTTGAGTACTTGTCATATAAGCATAATTGCCAACTACAGAAATATCTTCGAAAATAGCAACATACTCACACTGATAATTGCCAATTGTCTGAATATCAGCTAGGTTAGAAATATCTATTATGTCAAAAGAGTCAAAGAAAAGTGCAAACACGTAATTGCCTTCTATCAAAAGATCATTAAAATGATTTGAAGCAACAGTGTGATTTGTGATGTATGTTATTGCTAAATGATCTGTAATGTTATAGATATGCAACGTTGTATATCCTTCTTGAATGTAAAGATAGTCATCAGTAACAAAGAACCCTCTGAAAGTACTGCTATCATCTATTACTAGCTCATTTGCTTTCTGAATGTCTGTAGAATCTGTCACGTTAAAAATAGCTAATCCGTAACCTGAGTCTAAAATATAGGAATAATTTCCCTTTATTGTTATATCAGAAAAGCTCGCACTTGCATTTGTATATGAGTCTAATAATGAAATATCAGAATACCCGGTAAAATTGAAGATGCTGAATTCAGTGCCAGTAATTGCATATAAATTCCAGCCAAGAACAACAAATTCCTGGTAATGACCTGCTGGTAAAGTGAAATTACCTTTTAATTTTACGTCTGTAACATTGGAGCAGTCTAGTATCGTGAATCTATTAATATCTTGACTAAAGAAGTAGATATAATCATTCTGAACAATCATATTGCTGTAATCCCCTGTGAGATCTGTAGAATATTTAAAGGAATCAACAACTATAGGCTGATCCTTTATGCTAACATCATAGATTTCGAATC
>JAUWKS010000018.1 GCA_030614005.1 Candidatus Heimdallarchaeota archaeon
CACGGGGCTGGAGCCTCGAAGGCTGTTGACTTTTTGGCAGTCAGTAAAGAACTATGCTTCTTCCTTGTTTAAAGTCCTTTTCTCTGGAGATTGCTGAAAGTATTCCTCGTGCTAACACAAAATTACTTGATTTTCAATCGTTTATTCTTCTCCATGTCCTATTTGTCCATATTTCATGACAGCAGTTGAAGCCCTTCGAAAATTTCATCTCTAATTTCTACACTATGCCATTCAGCTATTCTTGCAGAAAGATTATCCATTGCGTTATACGATTCAAAAATGTCTATTGCCGTTTCGACAAAATCATTTCTCTTAGCAAAATAAGCATAACTGTGTAATGCTAACAAGAATGTTAACACATCATCCTTTTCTTGTTTAACTAAATATTCTGTATAATCCACGACTTTATTGACTTCAATGGTATCAATAGTCTGTTGTTGCTTCTCAAGATAATTTTGATATTCACTTAAACTCTCTATGTAGTTTACAATTTTCTTTTCATCTGCTTTTTTGTTTACTAAATATTCTCTGAATTTTTTCTCATCCATTGCTATTCACACCAAATGTCTTATTATTTTGTTAAAACAATGCTTATCTGAATTTAAACTTTCACAAAAACTTTAGAATTCATTCTTAGCTTAATGAGAAACACTTCGACCTACTTGTTTATTATTTATAATATGAGTTTCTACTTCAAGAAATCTAACGCAACCCTCAAAAACCAATTAAAGTAAGTATTTTTTGAAAAAAATAATTGGAGATTACTATTTTGAAAATTAATACAGAGATACAGGCATTCTTACAAGAAGACGCGAAGAAAAGATTTCTCGAATATGTAAAAATAGATACTACATCTGATGAAAATACCGGCACTTTTCCATCGACAGAAAAGCAATTTAATTTAGCAAAAATACTAGCAAAAGAACTGAAAGATTTGGGATTCCAAAATGTAACTATGGATGAATTTTGTTTTGTTTACGGAGATCTTCCTGCATCCAAAGGATTAGAAAAAGTACAAGCATTTGGGTTAGTTGCTCATATGGATACTTCTCCTGCAGAAAGTGGCGCAAACGTTGAACCAATAATTCACAAAAACTATAACGGAAAAACAATCAAATATCCAAAAAATCCTGATATTCAATTAACAGTAGAAGATTCACCTGAATTGAAAAAGTTTATTGGAATGGATATTATTACGTCTTCCGGTGATACTCTTCTTGGAGCAGATGATAAATCCGGTATTGCTGGAATTATGGCTGCAGCAGCGGCTTGGCAAAAATATCCTGAATTAGCACATGGTCCTATCACAGTTTGTTTTACTCCTGATGAAGAAATCGGTCACGGTACAACGAAAATTAATATGGATCGATTGCCTAAGTTTTGTTATACTTTTGATGGTGGAGAAATCGGCGAATTGGAGATTGAGTGTTTTGATGCATGGAAAGCGACAATTATTTTTAAAGGTGTAAGTGTTCATCCAGGTTACTCCAAAAATCTCATGGTTAATGCTATCGAAATTGCCAGTAGATTTGTCTCTCAAATCCCAGAAGCAGAAACGCCTCAAAATACTGAAAAGAGAGAAGGTTTTTACCATCTCTACACAATGGATGGCAACTGTGTAAAAGCTAAAACAGTTTTCATTTTGAGAGATTTTGAAAAAGCGAATAATGAGAAAAGAATGACTTATCTAACTAAATTGAAAGAAACATTCGAAGAGAGATATCCTGGATTAGCAATTGAATTAGAGTTCGTACATAGCTATGAAAATATGATTATCTATCTAAAAGAACATCCAGAAATAATCTCCAAGGCTGCAGAAGCAATAAAACAAGCAGGTTTAGAATTACATGAGACTTTTATTCGTGGTGGAACAGATGGTGCCCGATTGAGTGCTAGAGGTATCCCAACTCCAAATATCTTTGCTGGAGGTATCATGTTCCATTCATTGAAAGAATATATTCCAGTTCCAGCGTTGCAAAAATCTGCAGAAGTTGTTCTTTATCTGGCAAAAAATTGGGCTGCCTAAACAACATGGTATCATAGTTAAATGACTCTGTAAAAATTAGGATTCAATTTTCAAGAGGTCCTAATATTTACAGACTATCCCAATAACCAACTAATCAAAAAGTCATCAAATAAAAATGGTTTTTTTGTTCAACTTAAATAAAATGCCAAATTTTAGTACAAAATAGGCAGTATTTTTTTATCTAGTAAAACTACAGATACTAGAGGAAAAAGTAATGAGAGTTGTTGAAATCGTACGAGTAGATGCTCGCGGAAGAATAACAATGCCAACATCACTTCGAGAAACGATTGGTATTGCTGAAGGAATGCATGTAATGTTGATTGGTGATTTAGAAAAACTTGAGGTTCGACTTTTACCTTTTGCTGATCCAGAAGCAGATCTATACGAATTGCATATTACACTTACAGATAAACCAGGTTCACTTGCTGAGATGGCTGCTTTTTTAGCAGAAAATAAAATAGATCTACTTTCAAGTCAATCTCGAACTTTGAGACGAGGTAAATCCGCTGAATGGTTTCTAATAGTTGATATGTCTAAAAGCATAAATGAATTGAAAAATATCTGTGACACAATTTCTGCTTCAGATGCTGCCGAAACAGCTGTCTTTAAGAAATTCCAATAAAATGAGAAATTAGTGGAATATTTGACTATTTTTCAATCAATTTCCCCTTTTCATCCACTCTATTTAAGTCTCCATTCAAAACTTTTAATTATAAAATAATGTACTTCTTTCAAAGGGATACATTCAAGACTATTTATCTAACTAATATGACTTGCTTGGAGCGTGTAAGTAAGAAATGAGTAATGAAAAAAAATCATCTAAAAAAGCTAAAACAAAAAAGGCATCTACTAGTATAGCAAAGAAGAAAACATCCTCTTCAACTAAAAAGAAAACAAGTAAGCAACCGAAGACAAAACCAAAACAACCAAAGAAAGAGGATTTTGAAGCAGATGGCGTTGATGATTCTCTCCTCCTAGATGGAATAAACTATATTGAGGATAACAAACTAGATACTGCTTTAGAAGCATTTGAAGCATTCTCAACTCAATACCCCAAAAACCACTTTGGTTGGTACTATATTGGGTACACAAAGATGCTTCAAGATAAGAAGAAAGTCGCTGTTAGGAATTTCAAAAAAGCCTCTAAATTGAATAAAGACTTTTTACCTAGTCGATATTACGAAGGATTAGTAGAGTTTGAAAAAAATGACTTTATATCTGCGCTCAAAATTTTCGATGGTATAATGGATAAATTCAATACTGATGTAATCAAAGAAAGCAATTTTAATATTCCTTATTTCATTGGTATTTGCCACCATTATTTGGGAAATCTATTACGAGCAGAAGAATATTTCTTATTTGCTTATAATATGTCTCCTGATGATCCTGTTGTTCTTTATTACAAGGGATTCAATGAATTGGCTATGAAACATTACGATTTTGCTATGGAAACTTTCAAGAATTTACTGATGGTAGATATGAATTACCAAACCTTCTGGGATTTAGTCAAAGGTTATAGCTATTACTATCATCAAGCAGAAGATAAGAAAAAATCTGAGGAAGAATAAGAAATTCTTCTCTTTCTTTTACTTTCTCTTTTACAATTTCGGTTTTTTAGAGAAGAAATTTATTAAATGCATTTGTAATTAGAAACTCTGCAAGAAATAATACCAAGAAAAATAACTGGAAGAAGAAACTTTGACTGTTAAAAGACTACACTCGCTCCTTTCTAATGAAGAGCAGGAATTAATCAAATTAATTGGTACTATCTCAAAACGCTATTCTTGGGAAACAAAAAACCATCTCATACAAAGAGCTCAGTTAAAAAAGAAAAAGGATGCTAAAAGAACCAAATTTTTCCAAAAAATAGACTCAAAACGAAAAAAACACAAATTTGAAGAGCGAATGAAAATACCACTTCTTCCATTACTTCTAAGTCAAGCTCTTACGCAGGGTATTCCTTTAAGGGAACCTAATCGTAAGAAAGGTAGTAGAGAGGAACCACAACAATTGCTTGTAGATGTTCAAGAGAAATTCATTTCATCACAAGAATTCAAGCAATTTATTAAAGAGAATGAACTTTTCGCGGAAAACGATCTTGTTGAAGAACTACCATTAAATGACTTGCAATTTATCCCAGATAAAATGTATTTACAAAGAATAGATGCTGATAATACCAAAATTTTAGTAAAAATGTTTGTTGATTGGGGGTACCTTTCAGAAGACAAAACACCATTATTTGTTGATGATAAAGGGAATGAACTTGCTTATTGCTTAATTCATGTTTCTGATGTAGAAAATAAATCTGTAAGTGTGTATCCTCTATTACATAGGTCTCATTATTTTAGTGACGCTGAGCAAACTGCAGATTCATTATTTATTGGTATGATTTCTGGATTGAAACCTGATACAAAATATAAGTATAGAATTGAATGCTATAAGAAAGATTGTTCTACCCTATTTGCTGGAACAAAATTCTTTGAGTTCAGAACATCCTTTAACTTGGATGAAAAAAATAAACCATTCTTCTTCTCAGTGAGTTCCGATTTGCATGGAGGTAGAGGTGGTGGATTTTTGCGTGGGAAAGTCGAAGCCGCTATACCAAAAGGGAACACCGATTTAGGGAGAGTATTTCGATGTTTGGCCGCAACAGAACAGAAAGTCACCTTCGGTGAAGGGTATTCTTTAACAGTAGCAACTGGTGATTTAACTGAAAATGCGTTTTATAGTGAATATTGGTCTGATTTATTTACAAGATGCAGTCCTTTGTGGAACCATGTTCCTCTTTTAACCGCTATTGGAAATCACGATTATTATACTGGAGGCACAGGTCGGGGACATGTATTGGGTGGTTCAGAAGAAGATTGCAGATATTGGCACAAGTATATTACAAATCCAGTAACAGGTCCTGGAGTGTTACCAGGTCATTGGTATTCTATTGACCAAGGTAACGTCCATATGATTTTCCTAGATACAAATGGAACAGGATGGGGAAAATACGAGATTGATTGCAAATCAGCTCAATGGCATTGGCTTGAAAATGATCTAAAAACGTGGCGAGAAAAATTAGATCGAGGAGAAAAAGCACCTGAAATCTGTCTTGTATTCTTTCATTCAGCAATAATTAGTTGTGGATTTTGGGGGCAAGGATTTGATTGGGGAAATGATGAAAAAGTACAATCCTATCTAACACCCTTATTTAGAAAATATGGTGTAAGGATGGTAATCTTTGGACACGACCATATTTATCAGCGAACAAAATGGATGGACACGCATTATCTTGTAAATGGACGTCATGGTGGAACTATGAGACCCGACTTCTTTTTCTTGAGAAATCGTGCATTATTTGATATTAATAGATCCAGTAACAATAGAACTACAAGAGTCTATACTACTCTTTTCGTTCCTCCAAATAGTAAACACTATGCCGATGAAGAGCAAAATGAATTTAAACTATTCAAGCAAAAAATCCGTGCCCAATTATTGAATGAACCTACGAGCAGTTTCTTTTTCTTCGGCCTTAGGAGAAATAATGTCCAAATTGGACGCATTTTCGATAAACATAAGGTAAAAAAAGAGAAACTTATAGATGATTTTGTTCTATCTAAGTTGAACACTCATTTATGGTTGAGGTCATTTGCTGTAGAACTTCACTCAAAACCTGAAGAAAGGGAAATATTCGATATGGCATTTATTAGAATGTCTCCAGTTGATACACAAGATAAACATTATATTTTTTCATGTCCAGAAAAAGTGGTAAATTAAAGGTAGAATATTTGTTCAAATGGGTTTATGAAATGACACATGAAAAATTGATTATTTAAACACTATTCACATATGAGAGGAAACTTTATATCAAGAACGAATCACTTTGATTCCAATAAATGAGTTTTTTAGGTGAAAAACCTTGGCTGATCTTAAAAAGAAATTACTAATATCAGATGATAAGCTAAAAACTATCAATGACTTCTTTCTCAAAGAAGATAATCCATTGATTAATGATTTATTAGCCGTCGTTGAAAAATACGGTGGAGTAGATGAAATAAATAAAAAAGCTAACGAAGCACGCCAAATGGATACTTTGCTAGCTAAATTGGAAAAAGTTAAACCAGAATATATCAAAGACTTGAACTGGTTAACGGAACAACGCGATAATGATGCATTCATTAGCCTTGCAGATTATCGTAAGAAGATTCTCGGTGATAAAGCTGCTACAATGACTTTTAATGAGTCAACAGCAGTTACGCTCGAAATAAGCGCCTGCCAATACTTTCCATTCTTAATTGCTGAAGCAAAAAAAGCAATTGAGAACCAAGACTTAATGCCCGCAAGATATATTCGCGTTAGGAAAATGAAAGAGCAAGAAGAAGACGGTGATTTACTTGCAATGGCTGTAGCAATGCAAATTGTTGGTGCATCTTACGTAGAAACATTGGACACAAAAGGAACTGCTCCAGGACCAGATGGTCTGCCAGTAAATATTCACCTTGGTGGTCCAGCAACTATTACCGGCTATTTTGGTGGAGTTGGTCAACCAAATGATTTTGGGATTAAATGGGTTGACGAATTCTTGTATTATTACACAAAATATGGTATTAAGCAAGTTTTGAACATCAATCCTGGTACCGTATTGCTTGGCTATATGTTACACAAATTAGGTGTTGATATGGAATTCAAAATCTCAGTTTATATGGGAAATGATAATCCATATGGGTGTTTCTGGACATTGATGACTGCTAAACTCTTTAGCAGAGAAGACGGAACAAGTCCATTGATTGGTTTTAATCTATCAAATTCTGCTAACAATGAAACTATAGAAGCTACTGCAGACTTTAGAAAAGATTTTGGTTTTGAAGACATAGTTCGGTTTGAGCATCATATAACTGAAACCTACAAGAGCATTGTGAGACAACCATACGATCGAACCGATGAACTTATTGAGTTAGCAAAGACAGTGAAGAATGTAAGTGCCAAACACGAAGGTGGAAAAATGGCAATAGAAGAAAAACGTGAATATCAATCAGATATCTTGGACTACTTTAGAGATAAATCCGAAATAATTGAATCTGGTGATATGGATAATATGCAGATCAATTATCTAGACAAACATCATTCATTGAATTTCACTGCAGAAGCTTTGACCAAGAATGGTTTGTGCTTTATAGCTGCAAAGAATTTACACAAATGAATAATGTTTATAGGAGCTAAAAATATTGGCTAAATTCTTACCTGGAGGAGTAAGCCCAGCGTTGGTAACTCCTTTTACAAAAAAAGATGAACTTGATGAAGAAGCCTATCGAAAACTGATTAGATTTGTTATCGATGACTTAGGTGTCACGGGGATTGTTCCCGCGGGTTCGACCGGTGAATTCTCCTCTCTCTTTTGGGATGAACAAAAGAGAGTGATAGAAATTGCTGTCGATGAAGCAAATGGAAAAGTAGATGTAATGGCTGGTACTGGAACCAGTGGAACTAAACGAACTATCGCAATGACCAAACATGCAAAAGATGTTGGTGCAGATGCTGCATTAGTTATTACTCCTTATTATATGAAACCGACTCAAAGAGGAATGTACAAACACTATTCAACACTTGCAGACAAAGTAGATATGCCAATAATGTTGTATCAATTGCCAGCTTTAACAGATGTGGTTTTACCACGAATGGTTGTTGAAGATTTAGCAGTTGAACATGAGAATATTGTTGGTATGAAGTGTTCTTGGGGGAACATGGCTTATCTTATGGAAATACTCGAGAGAGTAAAACCTGTTGCTCCAGATTTCAAAATTTTATGTGGTTGGGATGAAATTGTATTCCCAGCGCTCGCTGCAGGTGTGGATGGTTGTATCCTTGCTTCAGCTAATTTCATTGGAGACCATTGGGTTATAATTAAGAAATTGGTTGATGCTGGAAAAATGGAAGAAGCACGCAAAGCTGAAATGGTAATTCACAAATTAACCCGTATTGCCGTGAAAACAGGTGGTGCAGGAGCTAAAGAAGCCCTTAATATGATGGGCGTGAAAGTTCGAAAACCAAGATTACCATTAGAAATCGGTGGAAGTATCAGTCACGAGCTTCGTTCTGAATTGCGTCTCGAACTTGAGAGAATTGGTAAGATCAAGAAAGAAGTTAAAATTGCTTTACCAGAAACCAAAGAGAAAATCGAAGAACGATTTGGAGCGGTGGAAATTTCACTCGAAACAATACTCCAAAACAAACTCTTGGTTGGTGAAGGCTTCTTTGGTGGCGATCGACCAGAAATGGCCCACATAGATCTTCTAATCGGTCCTCGCGATGGACCAGTCGGAGTAGCTTTTGCAAAAGGCATTGCTTTAGTGAAAGACGATCCTTCTACAGTCGAAGGACACGAACCATTGCTAGCACTTCTTGAAACCAATGAGTCAGTGAAACCTGAGACATTGTTAGTTCCTAAAGTATTCATTCGAAATCTACGACAGGCTGCGATGGTCTTTGGACCAGTACAATCAGGTGTTGCTAAAGCAGTTATAGAATGTGTGAAAGATGGTTTTATTCCTGAAAAGTATGTTAAAGATCTAGTTATTATTGCTAGTGTCTTTGTACATCCTACAGCTGTCTCGAGAAATCGAGTATATGTGAATAACAAAAAAGCAACTGTTATGGCTATTAGAAACGCCATAGAAGGAAAACCAGATTTAGACTACTTATTTGATGCACCCGGAAGGCATCCACTAAAGAATGAACCTTAGATTTCATTCTTTTCTTTCTCTTTTTTGAGTAAACAATTTTTTTAATCTACTCAGTTCTTGGAAAAATTACTAATTCTTTTATAGTTGATTATCTAAAGATAGGTTGTAGAATATTCCCAAACTATCTGGGAACATTTCCATCTATATGTCGAAAGACAGTTAATTACTAACAATGAGAATCGATATTAGCTAGCTATTCGAAAATGAACGCTCTATTTCTCGTTAATTGTAATTAATTACCAATCGGAGATAAACTATAATGAATGTGAGTTTACTAACTATATTAGCAATAGTCTATTTGGTAATAGCAATTATTTCAATAATCTATTTCATTTTAATAACATTTGAAAGACCAGATATATTATTCCAAGAAGAATTCGGAAAATTATCAGAAGAACCTTTTGTCAGTATCATTGTCCCAACATACAATGAAGAAAATAACATTTTGACTTGTCTACACTCCCTTAAAATGCTAGACTATTCAAATTATGAAATAATCCTTTCTGACGGCGGTTCAAATGATAGAACAGTAGAACTAGCAAAACCCTATGTTGACAAAGTTCTTGTTGAGGAAACTTTGCCTGAAGGTTGGATTGGAAAAAATTATGGTTGCCACATTGCAAGTGAAATTGCAAAAGGAGAAATATTACTCTTTACAGATGCAGACACCTTTCATCGGCGTGATTCCCTTAAGAAAACAGTTAGTGTTCTTCTGCAAAAGAATGCTGGGCTACTGTCGATGATGCCTTACCAGCGAGTAGAAAAATGGTGGGAAAGTATTGTACCAATTTATTTCTTTCTTTCTCTCTCATTTAGCCTCAGAAGGTAAGAAAAATATAAATGATCCAAATAAGCCAACTAACTTTCTAGCTATTGGACAATATCTACTGTTTACTCGAGAAGCTTATGAGAAAATCGGTGGACATGTACGTCTGAAAGGGTCTATAATTGAAGATTTTGCGTTTGCTCGAGTGGTAAAAACGCAATTGAATTCACTCTATTTTATGGATAGTCACAAGTTGGTTGCAGTTCGAATGTATCCAGATTCTCCAAGACATATGTGGACCGGATTCAAAAAATGTCTCTACGCTGGAACAAAATTCACTCCAAATAAAAGAATAATCTATATTATTTTTTCAGCAATCTGGGCGATTACTTCACCAATAACAATCGTTTTAGCAATATTATACAGTAATTGGGTTTGGATATTGGTATTCAGTTTGATAATGCTAGTCTATCCTGTTCAAATGATGATCTATTGGCATGGAAAAGGAAAGCATTTTTATTTATCTTATCTCTTCTTTCCCGTGCTATTGATGGCATTCCTCTTTACGCTGGGAGTGTCAACACTTGAGATTCTTATAACAAAGAAAACTACTTGGAAGGGAAGGACTTACTCTCCTGATCTTAAAGCCGGTTTAAATGATAATGGAAAATATGGACTTGAAGTTGGGGAGATAGTCTTTGAAGACCCTCCTCTAGACCCTGACTTTAATTTTACTCCACAATCAAAAATGGCTAGCGAATTATTTCAAGATTCTTAAAACAATACACCATCAACGAAGTTAATGATAGAAATGATTGGATATTTATTCTGATCATTTCTATTGGTTACCCTTTCTGAAAGTCACTAATTCTGGTTGAACAAAATTCAGTGCTTTATCAAATTTAGTCTTGTTCCTTTTCATTCCTAGAAATTTAGATATTTGCTCAATCGTTTTCTCAGATTTATTAATCAAATCATCAAAAGTAATCACTAAACATTTCTTATTTTCAGAGAATTTTTCCATTTTTAAATAAGCCTTGCTAATTATTTGTTCAAGAAAATTCTCGTTCTCTAATAATCTTCCTGTTGCAAAATATTTTGAGAGTAGCCTTATGACTAAATGTACCCGATAAATATAATTATCAAAGAGACTTAGCTCATGATGGAAAGATGAGTAGAAATTTGTTTGAACACTGATTTTCATTATTGAATTTGCAATTTGAGTTACATCTCTTTTTAGAATAATGTAGTGTGGATCTTCAAGCAAACTATCAATATAATGTATTATATGAAATGAAGATGGGTCCTTCCAACCCCAATAAGGTTCTTTGCTATTTCTAGCAATTGTCTCCTGAGCGCGTGTCCAGTTTTTCTCAACTGCTTGCTTTAGTTTTAATTCTGATGGGTAATCAAAATAAATTCCGGATGAACCTGCATCATACAAAATTCTATGACTTAATTTCAAGAAATCCTGATTTTCAAAACAACCGTATTTGTTGACATGTTGCCCTTTTATCAAATCACTTTTCTTTCCCATGTAAACTCCTAAATAATGTAAAACACCGGAGAGTACGGTAGAACCTGATCGCAATACACACAATGGCACAACTGTTTTCATATAGTTAGAGCATCCCTTTTACTTTTACAAAATCCTTTTCTGAGTAGTTCTTTATTTTACTAAATTCGTTCTTTTTCCAAATACTTACAATTTCATCGAATGTTAGTTCTTTGAGGATTTCACTTATTGTTATTCTCATTAGAACTTCTTTTGTGTAAGGTCTCTTAGAGTCTTGAAATGCTATTGCTTCTAATAAATCTTTAGAAATTCGAGAATTAAGAGCAGTGCACCCGAAAAGAGCTTCTTCGTATGTTTCAAACCCTAGGTAATAACATGTGTCATCCAGCATTACTGGAAGATTATTAATGGGTTCAATTAAAGCGAATCTTGGTTCTTTGTACATGCCACCAATAGCAATTTTGAAAGGACGAAATGCATATTTACCAATACCGAAAATTGAAAACGGTGCTTTGTTTTTATAGATAGAAGATTTTCTTTTAGTGAAGTAGTCAATTTTTGCGTTAAGATATTTCCAAGTCTTTGGATAAGAAAATTCTATGTATGTAGTATCTTCATTCAATTTTTTGTGTGGAATGATTATTCTTCTTTTCGTTTCTTGTATTTCAAACGTTCTCAAGTTGGAACCCTTTGCCAATGGATAAAGTAAATTCTGCTCAATATCTATTAAGTCTCCTAATTTATTTGTTAATTCATCCTTTTTGTTAAAAGACAATTCCAATATTCTAGAACAATCGTGTTTAACCCCTTGTCTCCATACATATTTCGAATTGCCATCATAAGTGCTGACTTTTCTATACTTATCAATATCCGAAACAAATTTGTTCTCTGTCCATCCAAATTTCTTAATCAAAATTTCCGGTTTATTCAAATCATAAACTTTGCAATAATTGATATTTTTTGAACCATGTAAATCAAAAACAAACAATGAAGCATTGCATGATTTGCCAAATTCTTTCATAGCATCAATTTGATATTGCTGTAAATTGGCTATTTTTCGTTCAGATGTCAGCAGTCCTTTTGTGAAATTTCTAATAACAGTATTTTTACAGAGTAAAGCTACTTTGCCTTCACAACTGGAGAAATTATCAATCATTTTTTGGATAATTGATTCAGCTATATCGAAATTGCTCTTACCTGTTAAGGCTTCAATTCCTACTAAATTCATTTGATTGCTTTTATTTGGAAGGTTACTTGAATTCAATGAACCCAATTCGGCATTAGTGATCCATGGAGGATTTCCAATTATCAGAATAGGTGTATGCTCTAGAGAACTAACTAGTTCCGTAAAGTCATGAGTAAAGATATTGTCCGTGTGAACAAATATATCTAGTTCTGGTATAGGTTTTTCTGCATATCTTAGTAAAAGTGAATTGATGCCAAAATTCCATTTGCGTTCTTTTTGAATTTCAACACCATAAATCACTCCTGCATTAGGAAAATACTCTGATGCTTGAAGAATAAAATTACCATCACCAAATGTTGGCTCAATGATAACTCCTGGTTGAATGCCTGTTAAAATAATTAAATTAAATACTTTTTTCACTAAATTTTGTGGTGTTTGGATATCTGCCCATTCACTGCTTTTATGAATTATTTTTGAAAATTTTTCTTGAGATTCCATTAAAATTAAATAATTCTTAAATTTAAGCAATTCTTCTTGAGAGCTGAAAAAATCAATTATTTGCGTTAACTCTTTGAAGATTTTATTTGCTAACTCATAATTTGTTGATTTGTCAAAGAGTGATATTACTTTCGAAAAATACTTTCTTTTATCATCCTCGCTCAAACTTACAAATTCTCCTGCATAATTCAACTACTGATTGTTACTACAACATATACTTTATTATCAACATTTTCCCATTCACTAAAAACTTTTTTTCGTCGAAAAGATAATATACAGATAATACATTCAAAGTACCGTGAACTAACTGCTCTTATCGAGCAAATTTCCTGAGAGTCTACAGGGTGAATGGACTTTCAGATAACAGGTCTCTTGAGTTGACTTTATAGATGAATGATAGTGATACATTTGACAAATTATTTGCCGAATTAGGTAACCAAGATATAAAAGAACGGTCAAAAGCTGTTGATGTTTTAGCTTCAATAGATAATAAAAAAATACTTAGCCATTTGATCTCTTTTCTTATATCAGATTCTTCTCGAATTGTACGAGAAGGTGCATGTAAGACTCTTGGCAAAATTGGTGATAAACAAGCAACAGATACTCTCATTTTAGCTCTTAATGATTCTGAAGAAAGTGTCCGTTATCAAGCAACGATAGCTTTAGGACATATAGGTGATACAAAGGCTGTCAACCCACTATTGTCAATTTTGAAACGAAAAGATGATCCCCTTGTAAGATCTGAAGCAGCAAAAGCACTTGGTTTAATTGGCGATCCTAGCGCTCTAAAAATACTTCTTAATATTCTCAAGAAAGAAGAAGATCGATTTATCAAATACCATGTTGTGACTTCATTAGGAAGTATCGGCGAACCAAAAGCAAAGAAAGCTCTTGAAAAAATAATCAAAGATGAATCTGATGATAGATTGATTTTACGTTCAAGAGAAGCCCTTGAAAAAATAGATAAAAATAATATTGTTGCTGGATAAAAAAAGAGTAGCAATATTCCTTTTACCATTTTGGTCGTAGAAAAGGAATATCTGCAAATCGTTTTTCTTTTTTAATTGAATCAATTAATTTAATATCTTCTGAATCTAGTTTGAGCTTTGTTGAGTCCAAATTGCTTTGTAGATGATCAACGTTGGCGCTCTTAGGTATTGGTATAGCTTTTTTGTACATAATCCAGGCTAATGATACTTGTGCTGCACTTGTTTTATGTTTTTGAGCAATTGATACCAATTCTGGTACTTGATTAAATCTACCGTGCATTAGTGGAAAATACGCTACTAATGAGATTTTACTTTTATTGAGGTAATCTAGTAATTCCTTTTGTTTCAACCAAGGATGCATTTCTACTTGATTTGCAATAATGTGATTTTCAGTCATAGAAAGTGCTTCATCTAGTAGTTTTTGTGTGAAATTTGAGACAGCAATATGCTTTATTTTTCCCTCTTCGATTAATTCATCCATAGCTTTTAGTGTGCTTTTCAATTTGCTTGTTTTTTTAATTGGCCAATGAATGTAGAGAATATCAATATAATTCATTTGCAATCGTTTCAAACTTCGTTCTGTACTTTTTTTCACTTTGGCATAACTGAAATTGGATATCCAGAGTTTGGTTGCTAAAATAATCTTTTCTCTTGGAACATCTGACTCTAAAATTGCTTTTCCTACCGTTTTTTCATTGAAATAAATCTGAGCCGTATCTATAAATCGAAAACCGTAATTTATACCAGATTTCATTGCTTCTTTAGCTTCATCAGAATTTGATTGCATTGTACCTAATCCAATTTTAGGTAATTTTAGATGTGTCATTTCTTTCACCAAATTAAGTAGATAATTGATTCTATATCACTCTCTCCATTTAGAAACTATTAATTAAAACAAGTAAAGATTAATATTTTTTTCTTATATCAAATATTGAAGAATAACTTTGCTTTTAGAATAAAAAAAGATGGTTTTGAGCATTAATTTAGCTCAAATTATTGAACGGATATGTTCCAACCATAAGGATCTTCTATGCGTCCATATTGAATTCCGGTTAAGAGTTCATAGAGCTTTGTAGAAATATCCCCTACTTTAAAATCGTTAATAATGAATTTTTCATTTTTATAGAACAATTCTCCAACAGGTGCTATTGAAGCAGCAGTTCCAGCACCAAAAGTTTCTGTCAGGCTACCATTCTTAATTGTTTCAGTTACCTTTTCGATTGTTAATTTTTCTTCCTTAACTTTGTAACCGTTATCTTTTGCCAATGTAATAACACTGTTTCTAGTGACTCCTTTGAGAATCGTTCCATCAAGTGGAGCAGTATAGATTATATCATCAATGACAAAGAATTGATTCATTGTTCCTACTTCTTCGACATATTTATGCTCTTTAGCATCTAACCACAGAACCTGATTATATCCTAATTCTTTTGCTTTTCTAAAAGCAAGTAAACTGGCAGAATAGTTCCCTCCGGTTTTTGCTTCCCCAACTCCACCTTCTACAGCACGAATATGCTTCTCTTCAACAAATATTTTGATGGGATTGAATCCTTCTGAAAAATAAGGACCAACTGGTGTTAGTATAATATAGAAAAGATATTCCTTTGAACTCTTTAAACCAAGCATCCCTTCTGTTCCTATCAATGTTGGGCGAATATATAATGAAGTTCCTTGAGATTTTGGAGTCCATTGCTTATCGATAGAAACTAAATTTTGTAGAGCACTTAGAAAATCTTCTTCAGGGAAAGGTGTCATATCCATTCTTTTAGCAGATGCAACCATGCGCTTAGCATTCATTTCTGGTCGGAAAAAAGAAACACCATCCTTTTTCTCTTGCCTGAAAGCTTTCATTCCTTCAAAGATTTCTTGAGAATAATGTAAAACATTTGCAGCGGGATGTAGGGATAACATTCCAAAGGGTTTGATTTGTGCATTTTGCCACTTTTCATCTTTGAATTCAGCAGTAAACATATGATCAGTAAAGATTTTGCTGAAGCCCAAGTTTGATTCATCGTCTGGCACTGAACCTCTTTTAGATTCGGGTTTTAAGTTCAAAGTCGCTTTCATTTCATTCACCTAATCTAGATACAAATAATGTTAGAAAAAGCTTTGGATAAAAAAAAGAGAAAAAGGTTAAGTAAAATTGTGTCTTCTCGTGTCAATTTAAAAGTTAATCTATTATGGTTTTTCTTATAGCGTAAAAAGTCAGAACTATATTAAACAACCATAATAATTCACCTAAATGAAAACTGACCGACAGATTGTGGCGAAAAACTTCAGCAAATAAAATCGTTATAGTCTCATAACTTCGGATAGATTGGATAAAGGATTCATTGGAGCGATTTATTGTGCATTCAAATGTAGTATTAAGTTTACAAGCAAAAACACAGCATGCTATGTTAGAACAAATCATATTAGCAGAATTTGCTAAAATAACTATTTTAGAAATACGAGCAGATTTTTTGATGAAAAGTGAACTTAATTTTGAAACCATAAAAATGATTCGAAAAGCTACCAATAAACAAATTATTTTTACACTCAGAAAAGAAAGCGAAGGTGGTTTTTGTACCCTTACTGAAGATGAACGATTTGAATTCTTTAAAGAAGCAATTCATCTTGGATATGATTTTATAGATGTGGAATACACTTCGAAAGAACTAGTACAAAAATTATTCCAGATCAAACATTCAACAAAGATCATTTTATCATATCAAAATCATAGAGATACAGACCCTATAATTATAGCTAATAATTATCTCAATATGAGCTATCAAAAACCTGATGTAATAAAAATTGCAACAATGGCCAATAAAGAAGATGACAATGAAATTCTTCAAAAGTTGCTTGAAAGTCATAAAGTAGATTCAACATCTTTGACGTGTTTTTGTTTTGGGGATTTAGGCAAGAAGAGTAGAATTTTCGGATTGAAAAATAATAATGCATTTACTTATGTAGCAACAGAGAAACGAAAAAAAACTTTTCCTGGACAACTTACTTATGAAGAATTATTAAAGTTAAAAAATGAACCATATTAGCTCTTTCTAATCTGTAAGAGTAGAATAAGAAAGACTTTGAAGGAAGTATATCTTCATTTTGAATTTGTTTCTTCATTTTGTTTGGGTGAGTTTATATAATACTTCATACTTTCTAAGTATAGTAGAATGCTATAATATAGTAATTTACTCTATCAGACATAGAGTATTATTGTAGAATAAAATTTTCTGGGTGCTTTGAGTGAAAGAACAATATAGCTCTAGTTCAATTCTAACACTAAATGTTACAGAGAATCATAAACTACTTTATTTCAATTTGCCAAAGGAGATTATCCTAAAGCTGAATTTGACCGAAAATGATTTACTTGAATTTGATATAAGAGGAAATCAGTTCTATTGCCGGAAAAAAGGTTCAAAAGCAACGCTACGAAATACGGATAATATTATCTTTGCTGGTTTAAAAGTTGAACGAACAATTACACGGAATAATACTATTCTACGAACAAATCTTCCGAAAGAAGTAGCTCAACCCTTGACTATTGTAAAAGGAGATAAAGTTGAGATCGCTCTTGAGAAGAAGGTTATAGTTGGAAAAAAAATTCACTAAAAATGAATATTCACAGGAGAAAAAAGATTGCGAATACGAAACCGAATAATGGTTACATTCATTGTTTTGTTGATTCTCCCATCAGTAGTAATGATTACTTTATCCAGTATTCGAATAGGTTTACTATCAACGGAGAACGCTAAAGATTCATCTGCTGCTCTTCTTGAGGAAGAGTTAGAACATCTAGACCGATTGTCTTCAGATGCATCTCAAAAAATCAATGAGCTGTTTAACCAAATCGTTGCAGAAGTAACGATGCTTGATAATTATACTGAACGACTTTTCAATGGAGATATTCCCATTGATTCTTATCAGTCATATTGGTGGGATTCAGCGTTAGAATTCTCAGAAACAGGACGAACAATACCTGGAATTGCGTATGATGCTGACTATGATTCTGACATTTCATTTGATACAAGTTGTTATTATATTCCGAGAGATAAATTGGATAACTTACCTGGATCAGACCCATTCAATTGGACTCCAGAATTACAAACTCTCTTAGACAACTCTTCAAATATGGACATTGTTTTTAAAAATCTTCACGAAGCAAATCCTGATTATATTTGGATTTATGCAGCTTTTGCTGATTCAAACTACTCGTTATTCAGAAACTATCCATACGATACAATGATTTGGACTCAAGAAGATGAAGATGGTAACCCAGTTTCAGCAGCTGATGATTGGGATCCTCTTGAACAAGATTGGTATCATAACGCTGCTACAATCGACGATGATAGCACAGCTTTTACTGCTCCATACTTTGACCCTGTAGGATTGATCCTCTCAGTGGGACGCCCAGTGAAATTTACTAATGGAACTCTCTTTGGAGTAGTAAGTGTGGATATAACTATTCAGACTATGCAACAAGATATTCTTAATCTTGATGTTAGTAAAAATGGTTATGCTTTTCTTATCGATAGCAATGGTGATACTATTACTCATCCTGATTTAGTTGATGATTTTGTATCCATTGAAAACTTGGAAATGTCTGATGCAACATCAAGTGAACAAGTTGCTTTTGCCACAATTATCAACGATATGAAGGCTGGAGGAGCTGATACTGTTGATTTCACCAAAAATGGTGACAAATGGTATATCTCTTATCAACCAATAAATGCTGCAGGATATTCCTTAGCATTGATTGTTCCAGAAGCAGACATTGTAGAGCCAATTGAAGAATTGCGGGCTGAAATACTCCGAAGAAGCGTAAATAATATCCTGCTTTCTGTTGGATTATTGATTCTTGCACTTATCTTGATTGTCTTTGTTTCAATAAGTGTTTCACGAAGAACAGTACAACCTATAGAAGATTTCATTGATTTAACTGAAAGAATCGCAAAAGGTGATTTGTCTCGAGAACTCGATGATGACGAAACGATTCCAAGGGAAATTCGTGGATTGCATGAAGCGCTTGACGGTTTACTGACGGCCTTACGATTTGGGAATTCGGATTATTACGGTGGAAATCTTGATTTAGCTTATAACAATTACTTGAAAGCTCTCAAACTATTTGAAACAACCAAGGATGATGTTGGTATAGGTGTTTGTTTGAATAATCTCGGAAATGTTTACCGAGAATGGGGTGAATTAGATCAAGCCAAAGACTTCTATGCAAAAGCTATTACCGTTGCAGAAAAACTCAAAGATGACCCTGGCTTAGCTTCTAGATACAACAATTATGGTTTAACCTTATTAGATGTTGGTAATGTAGAAGAAGCACAAAAATATCTTGAGAAAGCTTTGGCTCTAAATGAAAGCTTAGGAAATATTCGAGGAAGAGTCCTTTGTTTGAACAATCTAGGTTTAGCTTATTTCAAGAAAGGCTCAATAAAACTTGCTTATGGGTTCTATGAAGACGCATTAAAATTGGCAGAAGAGGATGATTTCCTCAGAGGATCAGCACATAGTCAACTCAATCTTGCTGTGTTCTATTTAGAACAATTTGATGTTCTCACTGCTAAAGAATACTTCAAGAAAGCATTAGAAAGCGCTCGAATGATAAATGACGTTCTCCTTGAAGAAGAAATCTTACAAAGATTCCAATTAATTGAGAACGAACTAGGTGAAGATGCGAGTGAAGAACAAATAAAGGATCTATTAGTTAAATTGCGCGGATCTGCTTCCCCACAAAAGACAGTACAATATGTCCTTGATTACAGTGGCTCAATGAGCGGTTCACGCAGCAGAGCTTCTATTAGAGGTTCTCTTGACCTTCTAAAGACAGCATTGAAAGACAAAGATTCTATTGGTATTATAACATTCTTTACTCAAAGTCGTTCTATTTTGAATTTCACCCAAGTAAGGAATAATCGTACACACATCCAACAAGTGTTCAAACGTTTAACCAGACCGAATGGAAATACAGCTATGTGGGATGCTATAATTGATGGTATTAAGAATTTATCTCAAGTTGGCGGAACACAAAGATGGTTAGTATTGTTAACAGATGGAGAAGATAACTCCAGTCGGAAAACTGCTAATGATGTGAAGCGCATCATTCAGAAGTTGAAATATCAATTGCATTTAGTGATTATTAGCGTCGGAAACATCGGAAACGATGAAGCGACATTAATGGACTTTACTAATACGCTCAATGGTACTTTCATCAAAATTGATGATACAAGAAATGTTCACAAAGCGATTGAAAAAGCATTCAAGACTGTTGGACAATTGATGTCTCAGGCACAAGTATCAGTCGAAGGACTGGTATTAGATGATTTGTGAGGTTGTGAAAAGATGACTATTAGCGACTTTATCAAAAGAAGAAGCATTAGAACAAATATTATGGTAAGCTTTCTGTTGCTATCAGTGCTCTTTATGGGCGGAATTGGTGGAATCTCTTACCTCCTCGTTCAAAGATCAGGTGATCAAAC
Organism: Candidatus Heimdallarchaeota archaeon; assembly: GCA_030614005.1. Classification (GTDB taxonomy): domain Archaea; phylum Asgardarchaeota; class Heimdallarchaeia; order JABLTI01; family JABLTI01; genus JABLTI01. Next base: position 20,186 of record JAUWKS010000018.1, read on the forward strand.
GATTACAGATAGCACAGCCGCTTTAGAGGAACAAATAACTGCGAATATCGGAATTACTGCAGAGAAAAATGCAGAAATCATCAACGAGAAACTTTCCAGTGCACAAGCAATGGTAGAATATATGGCTAGCGAATTGGAATATGTTTTCAGTGATGATAATCGATATGGTGAACGAGATGTTTACTATGATCTTTGGTTTGACAACACAACTTCATTGCATTCAACACATTCACCAAGTGATACTCATTGGGACAGTGACTATCAAATAGATCTTAGCTGGGATTATTCAAGCTATTATTACTCATACTCTGATGAAGCTGACTATGAAACATTGACGCCAAAACAAAATCAAACTCTTGAAACAGTAGCAAGCATGGATTATGCATTCCAAAATGTCCATGACAATGCTCCTGATTTTAGATGGTTGTATATCACACTTCCATTTGATGGAGTTGATTTGTTTATCAATTACCCTGGAAGTCAAGTTGGTGGAACAAATGCAGAACGATTAGCTGACCCTTGGATTCCAAGTACAGATGATTGGTACACAGAAGTTCTTGCTGGTCAAGGTAATATTGTTTTCACTGAACCTTACTTCGATCCAATTGATGGTGTTCCATTGATTACTATTGGTCGTAGTGTTAGATTCTCAAATGGTACATTGATAGGTGTTATATGTGGCGACATTTCGATTGAAACAATGGTTGACAAAATCTTAGCTGTAACAATATTAGAGACGGGCTATGCTTCTTTAATAACTAGTAGTGGTTTAATTGTTGCACACCCTGAAGTAATACCTGAAGCAGGAGAAGCCGATTATTTAGATATCTCTGAAATAGAGGTTCACAGTGACAATACTTCTGCTCTCACAACTGCTCAATTGACTGAGATTTATTCTGGTGATTCCGGAATACTACGATATACTCGAGATGGTCAGGAGAGATTTCTGGCTTATCATCCCGTTGGCAAAGGAAACTACATAAGTCTCATTATCTTGCCTGTTGATGAAGCATTAGCTGGTATCGAACCGGTTAAGGAAAGAATGAACGCTGCAGTAACCAGTACAACAACAATCATTTGGATAATTGCTGGTGCGAGCTTAGCTATTGGTATAGCTGTTGGTTTAACGCTCACAGCCTACATCACTAGACCGTTCAATCATTTGATACAGGTTGCTCATTCTCTTTCAACAAGGAGGGCGAGACGAGATATCATGGACGGGCTGCTGACAGCGATTGATCCTAAACTATTAGAAAGCGAAGATGAGTTAGGAGAACTTACTCGAGCATTCAAAGGAATGATCGATTCTGTCCAACAAGCGGAACTAGAGAAGGATGACAATTAATTCTTCTCTCTCTTTATCTTTTTGGAGTAAAATTAAATGACATGGACATTAGAAGACAGTAAACTGATTTATTACGTTAATCGAAACGATTTTTCATATCTAGATATAAATGCTAAAGGACAGCTAGAACTGGTACTTGATGATAAACGCATTTCCTTCCAAGATATTGCAAAGCAAGTTCATAAAAAAACAAAATATAAGAATACCTCCTTTGCAATTCGAGTGCCACACTTAATTACAAAGCAAATTCAAGAATTAATTCAATCTTTTGATACCGCTATAATTAAAAATCATTATCAGGGAAATTATTTCCCTATCTACCCAATTAAAGTTAATTCACAAAAATTAATTATCGAATCTATTATTAAATCACATCCAACTTACTCTTTTGAGGCTGGAACCAAATCAGAATTTATTTTATTATTGCATGCACTTAAGACTGAAAAACATCGGTTAATTATGTGTAATGGTGGGAAAGATTCTGAATATCTGCGAGCAATTAACCAAGCAATAAAAGATGGTTATAATATATGCATTTCAATTGAAACAATTCTTGAGATGAAGGATACGCTCAAAATTATTAAAGAAGAGAATGTTCAATTGGCTTTGAGAATTAAGCCTTATGTTGCAATGCACGGTCATTGGGGTGAATCCAGTGGGCGCCATTCTAAATTTGGTTTATCTATTGCTGAAATGTTAGAAGTAGTAAAGATTCTCAAACAAAAGAAGAAATCAAAATTTGTAACTATGTTACATGCACATCCGGGATCACAGATAACTACTCTCCCTGATTTCTATCCATTTGCAGAATTCATGGCAAATACTTTCAAGAAATTACATAGTCTTGGACTTACTTCACTAAATACAATCAATTTTGGAGGAGGTTTACCAATAGATTATGATAATAGTCTTGACCCTCATTTTATGGAAAAATATGCTCAAATCCTAGTAGAGCAATTAGCTAAATTCCTTCCTAATTTTCACCCTAATATTTCAACAGAATCGGGAAGAGCAATAACTGCCACCTCTACAATGATAATGGTGAAAGTAATCGAAAAATATGCTATTTTTCCTGAAAAAGAACCAAAACAAAAATTCATCGATGATTTTCAACAACGTTTTGATCGCTTAACACAAGTTCAAAGTATAGAACAAATTATCGAGAATTGGTTTGATTGGGATAGAAAATCCGGAAAAATAATTGATCCTGACGAATTATTAGCTTTTGAATATCTAACCTTTAAATTGAAAAGAAGTCTCAGAAAAAAATTCTATGATTTTCCTGGTTATAGTAATTATTTAGAAAACGAAACTATACGTTCCTTATTGATGCCTGAATATACTTTGCAAGGAAACTTCTCTGTTTTCAATAGTATTGCTGATTACGTACTTGTTCATCAATATTTTCCAGTAATACCAACTGGCGATTTACATGAACAACCAGAAACTATTGCTCGTTTATTTGATATAACCTGTGATAGCGACGGAAAGGTAGCAACATATCATACTATTCAATCTAAAAAGAAATTGTTTACAAAAGACGATTTTCTTTTAACCTATCCTGAACAGAAAACTTTGAACGGATTTCCAGTTAGTACTCTCAAAAGTGTTGTAGGTGGTTATTTACTTATTCCTCTTGCTGGAGCATATCAAGACATCATCGAATTCAATCACAACTTATTAGGTGATTTACCTGATATTCTTGTTGGATTTGATGAAGAAGATTGGCATGTAGAACTTATAAATGGAGCTCAATCAATAAGTGATCTTTTAGCTGAGGTTGGTTTTATAACTTCAATTACTGATGATCCCTATATGGATCAAGATGACGAAAAAGTAGAGAAAGAAGTAGTTGAGTGATTTTTCTCTCGATTATTCTTTTCTTTCGGAATTATTTTTCTAATAGTATAGTTAAGAGCTCCTTTTTATTTCACTTTGTCAAAATATGTACACAAACTAGAATTGAATTTAAGAAAAGCTATAAATTCATAGTTAAGTGAAAACAACATTTTTTAGGGAAAGGTAAAGAGAGTAAATTACAAAAATTAGAAGTTTGAGATTTATGCGTGAAGGACCTCACCTCTTTGATATAAAAGACAATACTCTTCATTTTGATGGAGTGAATTTAATACAAAGTGTTGTTGCTAAATTTGGTACACCAACATATATCTTCAGTGAAAATGCTATCAAACAAAATCTCCTAAATTTGCAAACAGCTTTTACTTCACAGTACCCTCAAACTGAAATTGCTTATTCAACTAAAAACAACATGATTTTTGATTTTTCCGCGATTATTGCTGAGGAAATTAATTATTTTGAAACTACATCATTGGCAGAACTACTGCTAGTCGAAAAGTTAGCTCAACAAATGAAAAAACCACTTAATTTAATCTCAACAAATTTGTTTAAGCCTGATGGTTTAATTGCACACATAATTAATTTTGGTAGTCAAATTACTCGAGACAAGAGCAAAGAAAAAATGAATGGTATATTAGCAATTGATTCATATCAAGATATGAAAAATATTGAACGCGTTGCCAAGAAACTAAACAAAAAAGCTAAAGTTCTGATTCGAGTGAACACCGGGATTCAAATGTCTCGAGAAAAAACGATTTTTGCATCAGCTTATCCTGATGCTAAATGTTCTACTATCATTAAAAATATTCAATCCATAATAGATTTAAGCCAGAATGATACCATCGAAAAGTGGCTTCTAAAAAGAACACACATCCCAAAATATGATTTTGCTGAAAGAATTATTCAAGAAGCTGAAGAAAGTGAACATTTAGAATTATTAGGTATTCATGGACATCTTGGAAGTCAAGTGACTAATATTGATTATTTCCACCACTTCTTTGAAGTCATTACTTTATTTTACAAACTAATGGAAGAGAAATTAGGAAGAAATCTTTCATATCTCGATCTAGGAGGGGGATATCCAGTTCAGTATTCTATTACTGAACAAGTTCCTTCAATTGAGGAAATAGCTGTTAGTCTAACTCAAAATATCTCTCGAGCTAAAATTGCTCCTCGCTTAATAATTGAAAGTGGTCGATATGTAACAGCAAGTAGTGGTTTACTACTCTCACAAGTTAATCTAACTAAAGAAAACCCCTCTGGAGGTAAAATAGCTATTCTCGATTTGTCTGTTTACAGTGATCTATTGGATGTTATTGCTGCTAGATGGCATTTTGATATCTCTTTGGTCAGTAATTTGCCTGAAAAAAAGGACCAATCAAATAAATATAATTGGGATTTGGTTGGTGCAACAAACGATACTTTGGATCAAATGACACCTATCAATAATTCAGGTAATTTAGACATCATCCATCATTCTTTTCCTAGAGATTTAGAAACTAATGACTTTGTTGTAATAAAAAACGCAGGTGCATATACAACATGTTTTAACTCCAATTATTGTGGAAGACCAAAACCGATGATTGTTCTAATTGAAAAGAATAAAAATATACGATTAATAGATCGTAATTATTGGTAAACGTTCTAATAGATTACTAATAATCAATAAGGTAGCTAGTTTAAAATCATCCATAATAATTAGTAAATTAAAAAAAAACATTTAAAAGTAAAAGCTGATCGATTTGGCCTATTATCGAAGATTTTCTCCAAAGATAATTCTATTAATTACATTAATTGTAGCTGTTCTTGTAACAGCCTTATCAATTATTATTGTTAATTCCATTGTTCATAATTGGGGCGTATACGAAATTTTTACTTTAATAGGTGTAGCATTTGTTATAGTTGGTGGACTATTAGCCATTATGGCTTTTAACGCAGGAACTATGCCATCTAGTACATACTTGCATGCAATGTATCCAAAAATGGCTCAGATTGAAAGTGAATATGCAAGAAAACAGAGACAGAAATTCCCTTGGCTGAGTTTTGTATTAATCATTATTGGCGGAATTTTTCTTGCAATAGGACTTTTAGGCGTATTTTAAAATACCTGCTATGTATTTCTTTTTTTACGAAATAACTAATGTTGGCGAAAACTATGGAAGAATATTATGCTACTAATAAAAAAGCGTGGGACGAATTTGCGAAAATACATTTCAAATCTGAACATTATAGAGTGAAAGAATTTCTTGCTGGGGAAACATCTCTAAAACCGTATGAATTAAATGACTTGGGAAAGGAAGTAAAAGGTAAAACATTATTGCATTTGCAATGCCACTTCGGTTTAGATACATTATCTTGGGCAAGAGAAGGGGCAAAAGTAACTGGTGTCGATTTTTCTGGAGAAGCGGTGAAATTGGCGTCCTATCTCGCAGGGGAAATAAATGCTGATGCAAAATTTATCCAGTCAAATATTTATGATCTCCCAGAAGTTCTTAACGAGCAATTCGATATTGTTTACACGTCAATTGGCGTTTTATGTTGGTTGCATGATATTGGTAAATGGGGAGAAATAATTGCTCACTTCCTGAAACCCGGTGGGGTTTTCTATATAGCAGAAATACATCCATTCTCCATGGTTTTTGATGAAGAACATGAAAAAGAATTGACCTTGAAATATGATTATTTTCACACCCCAGAACCTATGGAGTTCAAAATAGAAGGTACATATGCTGAAAAAGATGCTAAGGTAAATGCAGAGAAGGAGTATGAATGGGTGCATAGCCTATCAGATATTATTAATGCTCTCTTAAATGCAGGATTGAAACTTGAATATCTGAATGAATATCCGATTACAGTTTATGATGCATTCCCATTTGCTAAACAAGATAAAGATAGCTATTATAGATTGAAAGATCAGAAAGCGGAAATCCCTTTGATATTTACAATTCGAGCAACAAAATGAGATTTTAATAGGAGTACCTCTCATCCCCAAAAACTTTAAATTTAGCTAAATAATTTTCTAAAAGTTGTAGCGAAGTACTGACTTAATTATAGTATATATAATACACGGATATTACAATGATTTGTATATCTGTTCAGGGAAAGGTATTATAATTGCAAATTTAAATTCCAACATTTAAAGAGGAGCGCAAAATTGTCGAGCAAAAAATCCAGGGATGAATTTAACAAGGAACTAGTTGATACACTCCAAAAAATCGTCAACCCTAGACGGTTAAATCGAATCTATGATAAAGTAATTTCCTATCAACAAAATGAACAATCGTATCAACGACAACAAGTTGTCCTAGGCGTTATTCAAGAATATATACAGGAAATTGATTGTTATCTTCAAGAATAACACCGTTATTTTTCTTTTATATATTATATATTTAAACCTGTACTTTCTTAGTTATTTTTTTTAACACAAATTCCATAAATGATAGCGCTTTTTCTATACTGTTGAAAAGTATGATGGAAGATAATCCTGTATGCCTAGGTCTTGAAAATATTACTTCAATAACTCCTACAATTTGTTCACTAATGGATGTACGTCTACCTGATATTTCCACAGAAGATGTTATTGATGATATTTTATCTATTAGTAAGAAGAAATTGGAAACTGTTGTTACAAAATGTTTAGTGTACGCTCCAGACGGAATTGGTTATTTCTTAACGATACGGTATAAAGAGCAATTCAAAAAAATGGATGATATAGCTCCCTATAGTATTCGATTATGTTCCGTTTATCCTCCAAAAACACCCATTTGTTTTGCTTCAATGTTTACTGGAGCGTTACCCCAAATTCATGGTAGGGATAGACCTGATAGAACCGTTCTAAAATGTGAAACTATTTTTGATACTTTTATTGAAGCAGGAAAAAAAGTAGCTATTGTTGCCGTGAAAAATTCCAGCATAGATTTGATTTTTAGAGAAAGATCATTAGATTATTTCACAGAAATAGATGATGAAAGCGTAACAAGAAAAACAATAGAATTGCTAGAAAAAGATCAGCATGATCTACTCGTTGTTTACCATCAAGAATACGATGATGCATTACATCAAACAACCCCTATTAGTGAAGATGCTTTAATAGCAATGAATAATCATATTGAAAGTTTCATAAAATTGGGTGAAGCATTCAATACTCATTGGAGTAAATACAATCGATTGTTGCTTTTCACGCCTGATCATGGAGCACATATCAATAGAGAAGATGGTCGAGGTACTCACGGAAGTAACATTCCAGAAGATATGATAATTAGGCACTATTATAATATAGAAAAAGGGAAAAATGATTAGTATATAAAATCCGTTAAAAAATAATGAAAAAAATTGCTTTTTTCTTAATAAATAAGGGATAAATATTTTAATTTACAGCTCTATCTAAGGTTTAGGATTAGCGTGAGTGCATTATACCAATATTTTAAGAAAAAATTATTGACAGAACTTCAATATGACTTTCAACCCTTTTAGCGAGAAAGATGACGGATGGGTTTAAATGACTAGAGAAGGACAGTGTCCTTCTCAATTCCTTGTTTTGCGTGGTTCTGATTGTATTTGTTTTGTGGTTGTTTTGGTTGATATTTTGGTTGGTTTTGAACGCTTTGTTTTTGTGATTCTTCGTTTAGGCTTAAGATAGGCCTTAATAGCTTTCATGTGACTTTTGTAATGAGGTGATTTCTTTAACAACCAGCTGCGAACTGCTGGTCTACAAATTATGGCTAGAATTCTTGCAAAAGCTAAACGCTTCTTAATGTATTGTAAATAGTCATCAAATGTATGTTTTTGATATTGCAATATTCTTTGACTTTCTGTTGTATCCATATATCCACAATGGAATGGTTCATTTCCAAAAGCATAATTTGGTAATCGACCTATTCCCATTGCTTCAAGCAATCGTCCGACAAATTCTTCATATGTTAATCGGCATTTTTCTCCGCCTGCAATATGGAGCGTTTTCCCCCATACTTCATCATTTGTTGTTGCTCGAGCCATTGCTAAACCGGTATCTCGAGTATCTGTATGCTCAAAAGGTGTGTCTATAGGGACGTCAAACATAATTGGGTCCAAACTTAGATCGATAGGCATAATTCCGCTGAATCTAAAAATTGTCCAAATTAAACCAGAGTTTCGCACCATTTCTTCACATTTAATTTTATGACGAGCATAGTGATCGTGCGAACTTGGATTTAATTCATCAGTTACTTTGATGACATAATCCACCCCTTTTTGTCTAACATCGCCGTAGATTGCAACAGATGAACTGAAGATTAATTTGGGTGGTGTCTGCTGTTTTTTCATAGCCGTGATTAAGTTTCTCGTGCCCCCAATATTAATTGGTTCTGCGAATTCAGGTTTGATGTTTGCTAATGGTGGGATAATTGCTGCTAAATGAATAACAACATCCATACCTTCTACTGCTTGTTCTAAATCTGATAAGTTGCGGAGATCACCCCAACAAATCTCAACTTTATCAAAGTGTTTTTTGTACCTTTTTGCTTTTCTCTTATTAGCTTTCGTGGGTATATCAAAACATCTGATATAATGTTCCATTTTAATTAATTCATTTAATGTACTTGTTCCAACATTTCCAAATGCACCTGTGAGTAAGATTTTAACCATACATAGGCCTCCTAGATTTTTTGATGCATTTTGAATTTACATACTATCTCTGTGCCATTTCTGTTTAATTAATAGTGCAATTCGATGTGTATGTAACCGCAATGTTAGATTCACTAACAGGGACCTACACCACCTTTGCTGCTAGGTATAATAGAAACGATTGATTACTTATTCTGCTACTAATTTAGCGATAAGAGCTAGCAAATATTGATCGGTGGTAATATGTGAAAATTGGAGGAAACTCGGGGAGGGTAAGTCCTACCAAGTTAGACCTCTGACTAAATATAGACTCTTTAGTATTTAAACCTTAGTAAAAAGGCGGAAATCTATTAAATAGCATTTTTAGGAATATTTCATCCGAAGACTAAGTGTTTTAAGAGAGAAAAACATAGTATTCCTTGGTGATCACTATGGAAATTACGCACATTGGAAACAGAGGAATGGTATTTACTTTTGACGATCTTTCTTCACCAGATTATGCTTGCCCAACAAATGTTTATGTAATTCACACCGGTAAGAGTTTCTTTATCTGTGATACTTTTCTCGGTCCTGCTTCAATGAAAGAAGTGAAGGAATATTTGGAAAAGGAATACGGAGAAAAAGAATACATTATATTCAATAGTCATTCTCATTGGGATCATCATTGGGGTAATAGTGCCTTTCCAAAATCCAAGATCATTGCTCATGAGTTGTGTATGGAAGATATGCGAGAAAATGCTGAGAGCATACTTGAAAAAAATGCCAAATTCAAACGTGGAAAAGTAACCATAACCTATCCTAACCTTCTCTTTAAAAACAATCTAAACTTTGATGAAGAGCAGATTTTAATTTTCCACAGTCCAGGTCATACACTAGATTCAAGTTCCTGCTATGATTCCGCAGATAAAGTTCTTTTTGTAGGTGATAATCTTGAAGAACCAATTCCATATATCAATTCTAATTTAGAAGGTCTCAAAGTATATATTGAGTCTTTGAAATATTACACTTCTCTGAACATTGATGCAATTGTTCCGGGTCATGGTCAGGTATCAGACAAGTCTCTACTTGAAGCCAATTTGCACTATCTTGAAAATTTCCCAAATTTAGCTGAACTTATTGATATTGAGAAACAGGGTAAATCTTTCTATATTGTTCATCTTGCAAATCTAAATAGATTAGCAACAATTTATGCTGACGAGAAGAATAATCTAGAGGCTCTTAAATATTTCAAATTGCTACTTGAGATTAATGAACAAGTAAACCTCTATGAAGAAGAATCACTTAAAACCATTAACCAAAGAATTAAGGATTTGGATAAATAATCTACTTAGTATCTTCTATTTCACTTTTTATCTTCTTTTTTGTTTAAAATGCTAACAAAGTTCAAGTTTTTAACTAATTCGTATAATTACTTTTATTATTCTAACCAACCAATATTTATTGGGAGATAGTATTGAGAGGAGAATTAAGTTGAAGAAGCAATTATCTAGATACAGTAAAAAATTATCTATTTTATTAATTATTTTAGCTTTAGTTTTACCAAGTTCTTTTCTAAATATACTTGGGAAAAATTCCAACAACAACTATTCGGGTTCAATAAATAATATGGGAGCTCCATCATTCCACTATATGGAAATGGAAGTAAAAGATGATTTAGTAATACTATCAACATTTGGTGATTACTGGGAAATATGGAACACATCCGATCCCAAAAAACCTTTTCTAGTAAAGACCATTCATTTTGTCTCTGATGGTCTTGAATTTATTTCCGATATGGAACTGATCAATAATTATCTTTTTATCAAATTTCTTAATCAAATAACTATTTATGATTTAGCAGATCCAACTAATCCAAATAACATCACAACCTTTTCTAGTCCATTTTCTAATATCGTAGAAATTCATATTGACAACGATTTTCTTTATTTACTTCAATATGTGGAACACTTGGATTATGTCACTTCTACACTTGCAATATTAAATATAAGTGAATTAAATTCAATTCAACTCTTAGGTGTTTATAATTCAAGTATACATCACACTTCTCCTAATTGGCATCGGAATTATGATAGATTATTAATCAAAGATAATTTTGTATATCTAGTGTGCCCTGGAAATTATTATCCTGTTGAAGTGGATCCCGTTCTGGAAATAATCGATATAAGTAATAAATCGAATCCACAAAAAATGGGAGAATTTGTTTTGCCTTCCAGACCTTATTCTATTAGATTACGGGATGATTTTGTATTTATTCCAACACGTTATGATAATCTTCAAATTGTTGATTGTTCAAATCCAAGTTCTCCCATTAACGTCTCAAAATTCGATAATTATGAATTAATATCTGATATCGAAATATACGATAATGTTGGTTATCTTGTAACATCAAATAAATTGATTATTTTAGATATAACAGACGTTGAAAATATACTTACTCTTGGAGAGTACACAATAAGAAATCAAGGTAACACTTATTTCAGTTATCTCAAAGTGCAAGATGACATCGTTTATTCAATTGGTCCTTCCGAACATGATGATCGCTATTTTTTCATTTTTGATTGCACAGATTTAACAAATCCTACAAAATTCTATCCAAGGGGGATACGAATATCTTCTGAGACATTATTTACATTAACAATAATTTCTACATATGCTGGGATAATTCTGGGACCGATTTTAATTATTGTTGGTCTCTTTTTCTTGGTTAGGAAATTAAAACAAAGAAAAATAAAGGCTTACCAAAATGAAGAAAAAAGTTGATCTTGGAATAGTGTTTGGTTTTGTAACCATTGCACTATTTTTTACTTCCCAATTATTAATTATAAATGAACTTGGTTTTAAAACCGGTTTATCTTTTGAAGATGAAGATATTATCATAACAATAACAGGTGACAACGCTTTTCTCTTAGCTCGTTATGGTTTGAAGAATTTTGGTGAATTAGATTTTTATATAATTTCACTACCATTTGCTAGTCGTCCTTGGGATATCAATTTAACTTTTAATGGGTTACCGTTGGATTATTCCTGGATTACCAGTAGAATTTCTTCTGAACCGGAAATATTCGATACGATACTATTTCGAGTGGAAATCGAACCTAACCAAAAGGGGGATGTTCTTGTAAGTTACAAGCGAAACTATGATTTAGTGGTAGCTGAAGATTCTTCTTCAATTGTTTTCCGGTATATTGTTGGTTCAACAAAATCTTGGGGGGAACCATTAAATTTCGCTCATTTTGAATTCTGGTTACAAGGGAATGAATCCGATACTTTGCTTGAATCTCGAGATTATACTGATTGGATGCCGACAGAAACTTTTCTGTTTTTCGAGTATCTGCTTTAATTCTGGTGTCACAAAAGCAAGTATTAATAATAGTAACACTGATTTTTACAAGCAATGTCAGAACAAAGGTTTCCTTATTTGAAGTCGACTTTAGTAAGCTTTGGTTATTTTACCAACAACCTTACGTGGTCCGTTTTCAATATCTTTGTTCCATTATTCCTAAGTGATAATTTAAAAGCTATCCTTGGTGATGTTCCTTACATCAACACACTCATTGGATTAATAATGATTTTAGATAATATTGCATCTATTCTTATTCAACCTTACATAGGAGCATTATCTGATCGTACTTGGATTCCAAAATTAGGGAGAAGAATGCCCTTTGTTATTATTGGACTCCCACTTGCAGCATTTTTCTTTGGGCTTATCGGTACATTTCAATCAACAATGTTTGTCGTTTTAATCGGTATTTGTGGTTTTAATATTAGCATGGCATTTTACAAGTCACCAGTGATGAGTTTAGTTCCAGATTTACTTCCAAAGGAGTACAGAAGCCAAGGTGCAGGTGTTCTCAATGTTGTCGGTGGAGTTGCGAGCATATCAGGACTCTTAATTGTTTCAAGTTTAATGGTTAATCATAGCAAATTTGCATTTTGGGCACTATCGATAATAATGATTATTTGTTTGGGTATTTTGTTACTGACAGTTCGCGAAAAGAAAGACGTCGAAATTGTAAAAAGAGATGAGAAAATTGGACTTGGTACAACCCTTAAACGAATAGTGAAAGAACGAAATTTACCTCTAATATTCATGTTACTCTCTGTTTTTTTCCATACTGCTGGATATAGTGTTGCTGAAACATTCATTAGTAGGTACTCAACTGATTTACTAGGGTTCCATTCTAGCACAGCTGGACAAATTTTAGCCGCTTTCATCGGCTTTTCGGTCATTGCAGCTTTGCCTGCTGGTCTAGTAGGTAAAAGAATCGGTGCATTAAATGCTGTTATTATTGGTGTTGTCGGTTTTACAGTCTCATTAATTCCTTTGACTATTATCAGCCTTCTTCCTGATCTAAGTATTATGAAAGATGTTTTGACACTTAATACTATGCAGTCACCAATATTTACGTGGCAATTTTTGTTCTACTTTCTATTAGTATTCACTATGGGATTCAGTTATTTATTACTATCAATTAATTCAATAGTTGTTATTTGGAATCTTGCACCCGATAAAGAGACAGCAACGTATACTAGCTTTTTTTATGTTGCTTTACATATGGCAGCAATACTTAGCCCATTTATCGCAGGGGTTATTTTCGATTTATATGCACTAAATTCATCAAAGAATGGCTCTGATTTCTCTGGTCTAAGAATTATGTTTGTGTATGTTATTGCCTGCTATTTGTTTACAATCGGCTTTATTTCTCTAGTAAAGATATTTAGGAATAGACAATTGAAAGAAATTGAGGATAAAGATACTTACATACAACAACGTTTGGAGCAGAAGGAATATCCTCTACAATACATTCCAATGCTTCTCTTTGGTATAGGTACGCGAAGGCGGAAAGTAATTCTTGATTTGCGAAAAGAGCATCACGAAGAACAAAAGGAAATGGATGAACAAATTAGAAAGCTGCGAAAAAAGCAAATGTTTGTAGCAGAAGATTTGCCTGATGATGCTAAAGTTGTAGATGAACGCCATAAGAAAACAATTGCTGATCATAGACAAATGAAGAAAGAAATGGTAAAGGAACAAAAGGAAAAAATAAGGGAAATGAGACAAGATATCATTGATGAGAAAATAAAGAAGAAACTAGAAGAAGAATATGATTGATTGTTCTGGTTTTAATTTTGCAATACTATCAGCTTTTTTCTAAATAATTGGCATTGTTTTTTTTCTGATAGATTCATTGCTAGGTTTTAATACTCGATTGCACCAAAACCCTTTGCTATTTATAGTGGGGCATACTAATGAGTGATGTTGAAGATTATGCTATTGTAGTTGAGGATTTGGTCAAAAAATATGGTGATTTAATAGCTGTAAATAATCTCTCTCTAAAAATAAAGCGAGGCGAGATTTTCGCTTTTCTTGGTCCGAATGGTGCTGGAAAAACTACTGCTATTGAAATTCTTGAAGGTATTAGGAAAAAAACCAGTGGGAAAGTTATCGTTTTAGGAAAAGATATTGACAAACGAAAAGAGCTCGACCAAATAAAAAAAATCATTGGCACATTACCACAAGAATTCAATACGCATCTGAATTTAACAGTTAAAGAGAATCTTAGATTTTGGAGTAGAATGTATGGGAAAAATATTCCAATTGAGGATTTAATAGCATTAGTTAAGCTTGAAGATAAAGCTAATGTACAATACAAAAATCTTTCAGGTGGTTTAAAACGTCGATTAGGTATTGCAATTTCACTTGTAAATGATCCTGAATTAGTATTCTTGGATGAACCTACAACTGGTCTTGATCCTCGTGCAAGACGGGAAACTTGGGAGATTATTAAGGGTCTTAAAGAACAAGGTAAAACGATTTTTTTGACAACTCATTATATGGAAGAAGCACATGTTTTAGCAGATAACGTTGGTATTATTTACAAGGGAGAAATAATGGATATTGGTACTCCTACTGAATTAATCGATAAGCATGGTGGCGCTAACAAGATAATTGTTCGATGTAATGATCAAGAAACTCGCGATCAAATTTACAATATTCTCTTTGAGATGGGTCCTTTGGAAAATGACGATGGTGACATTGTTATTTCTGCTAAAAAGAAGGGAAGTATTTCCAAAGTGGTTGATTTACTTGAAGAAAATGATGTACCCTATTCTGATATAGTAACTCAAAGACCAACTCTAGAAGATATTTTTCTTACTCTAACAGGTGAGATATTGATCACTTCAACAGAAACAGAGGAAAAGACTTGAGAGTGAAGAAATGCCAGAACAAGAAACCTTCACTAAAAAAATATACTTGAGCCTTCGACGAATTTATGGTCAAACAGTAAGCACAGCAATACGTTGGGTTCGTTCAGGACCTGCATTGTTTTTCACATTTATCTATCCAATAATAATGATTCTTTTGTTTGGTTATATTTTCGGAGCAACAGACGATAGTTTGTATACATTGAATTACCTAAATGAAGATGTATATCAAGTTGGAGACAATACCTATGCTTTCAATCCCGCAAATCAAATTTTACAAAATCTAGGATTAAATAACGATACACTTGCAGAAAGTTTGAACCTAAAATTGGTACAAGCATCTATTGAAACTTCATCAATTACTTACAATGATTGGATGAAGAATAATGATATTCCCTATCTCTTGGTTATTCCATCTGGTTGGTCTGCTGCAGTTAATGAATCCAAAGTAAATGCGACAGCTCCTCAAGCACTGATTGAATACTATTATGATCCCTCGTATACCTCTTCTAGCATCGTTCAAAGTATTATTGACAATGTTTTACAAGAAATGAACATAGCTGAATTTAGCATTCCAACAGTGGTGGATGTTGTTGCAAGTACAACACCAAATAGAGAAGGATTAACTTACATAGATTTCATTGTTCCCGGTATGATAATGGTTACTATTTCAACTTCCAGTATGATGGGCATGGTTTCTATGGTTACAGAAGACCGGCAAAGTGGGAAAATAGATAAATATTCTGCCTCTCCACTTAAGAAATGGGAATGGGCATTATCACATGGATTGTGGCATACTTGTACTAGTTTTGCTATTTCAATTTTATCAGTCCTAACAGGTTGGATAGTTTTTGGTTTTCAATTGTCAACAATTCATCCCTTAATGATTGGTGTTCTAATATTTGGTTCAATGACTTTTACTGGATTAGCTTTGGTGATCTCTAGATTTGTTAAGAAAACAGAAGCTGCAATGGCTGCGACAATGTCTTTTGTTTTCCCTCAAATGTTCCTTTCAGGTGCGATACTTCCTGCAGAGATTATGCCAGATTTTATGCAAACAATTGCAAAAATCTTTCCACTTTATTATGTAAGCGAAGCAATGCGCAATATGATGTTGGAATCAACTTTTCATCTTGCATGGGTACCATTAGGTATTACCATAGGTATGGGTGTGGTGTTCTTTACAGTAGGGTCTATAATTACCGATTGGAGGAAAGAATAAGGAGGAATAGCTATGAAAAAAGACACAAGCATTCAGATAACCAATGAGGATTCTAAACAAAGCAAAATAGCTTTCCTTACAAAGATACAACTATTTCTAAGAAGAGTTGGAGCATATATTGCTGCTGCGTTCATAGACTATAGAAGGTCACCTTTGACAGTATTTTTCTCAGTTGCCTATCCGATAATTTTAATTCTACTTTTTGGAGCAATTTTTGCAGATAGCAATAACTCGTTCACTGCTTTCACAGTTTATGTGCAAAGTGAAGGAGATGAGGGATATGTGATTTCTCCAGTTCAGACACTTAATTTTACGGATGATCTCATTAATGCTTTGCAAACAATGAAAACAAATGACAGTGAATCACTATTTGATGTTCATTTCATCCCACTAACGAATGACCAGAATGGTGCTATTAATCCTGGTGACTATCTTGAGGAAGTCCAAGGATACATTTCTCTAGTAATACCCTTTAATTTCACTCAAGAAGTATTATTTAACCCGGATGTAACAAACCTTCAAATAATTCTGGATGAAAGTTCACAATCAGCATCTATTGCTTACAGTATTATTAGCAGTGTGATCTATCAATTCAATTTAGGTGTTTCAGGTTATAATGAAACTAAGATTGGGTTAGATACTTTTGATATCTATTTGGAAGAAGAAATTGCTTACTTTGAATTTCTAATTCCTGGTATGATTTGTGTGGCACTGATGAATAATGGTGTAATGGGTACGATTAATAGATATTCATTCTTTAGAAAACAAGGATTCTTCCGAAAACTATCAGCATCACCAATGAATAAAGCAGATGTTGTTGTTGGTGAAACTTCTTGGCAATTTGTTCAAGGAGCGATATCAATTATAGCTATTTTACTTGTAGGTTGGTTGGTATTTAAAGTACCGAGTGGAGATTTCAGTTGGATTATTAGAATTCTCGATTGGAAGATTATTCTAGTAACAATATCAGCAGTTATGTCATTTGTTGGTTTGGGAATGATTGGATCAAGGCTCTCCAAGAATCCTGATGCAGCAACAGCTCTTGGCAATTTCCTTACTTTCCCGATGATGTTCTTGAGCGGAGCATTTTTCGATGTATCTGGTGTGCCTGGAGTAAATGTCATATCAAAATTGTTACCCTTAACCTATTTGATAGATGCACTCCGTGCGACAATGATAACGGGAAACGTATCCATTGCCTGGATTAATATTGGAATAAGCTTTGCATTTGGAACTGCTTTAATGATAATTGGCATTCTAATTACAAAACTAACAGAAGAATAATGCAAAAATCTTTCAAAAAGGAGGATTTTTGTCTTAACTCTTTTTTGAGAATAAACAATTTGTTATATAATTAATGAATTATTGTGTTTAAAAAACAATCTTTTCTCTAAAAATCAAATCTTTTGCTTAATTAATTAATTCTCTTATTCTTATCGTTCTTTGCCACAAAAATAAGCTATTTATATCGTTTCTTGCAACTAATAAGAATATACTATCGTGAAAGGAGAATAAACTTTTTGAAACCACTAAGTCTCTGTTTAGTTCAAATGGGTGATAAAGGATTGGAGATGGTGTCCTCACATCCCAAAGTTTTACCAAAGGAAGTTCTGAATGAATTGACCTACAAGTCAATGCCTATGGGAGCTAAAGCAGGAGAATTTGCTTCCTCCTCTGTAGGTGATTTATTTTACTCAAGTTATATCTTTTCTTTGCCAAGAGAAGGGTCTCGAGACAATATTTGTGCTATAATTGCTGTTTTTAATGACATGAAGTACAATATTGACGGAATTAGAAAAATTTTCTCGTTTTTAATTAAGGAATTAGAAACAAACACTCTCCTAAAATTGGATCTAATAGAGGAAATATTGCCTAATCTCTATAATGGTTTTAGTAAAGGAAATATTCGAATAAAAATTAGCTCAGTAGCGACAATAACAATTGATTTTGAAAATAAAACAGAAGAACCGATTGATGAAACAAATGTTCTAGAAGACGACTTATGGAAATAACAACTGTCTAGAAAAGGAGTGTGAATGTGTGTCATTTCTACGAAATCTCTTCAAAAGAAGAACAAAAGAAGTCGATATAACGATTTGTGGTTTAGCCAGCGCAGGAAAAACAACTATTGTGAGATATCTTGAGACTGGTCAATTTGTGGAAACACAACCAACAATGGGTATCAACCGTGGTGAGACAATTAAAGTTGAAAAACTTGAAATAAATATTTTTGATCTAGGTGGGCAAGATGATTTCAGAGTTCTCTGGCCCGAAGTTAATGAAAATTCAAATGGCGTAGTTTTTGTTGTTGATAAACACGATGCAATGAAATTTGAAGAGGCTCGTCTAGCATTTCAAGAAATTGTCAAATCACAAATACATGAAGATGTTATTGTACTTATTTTATTACACAAAAATGATATTCCTGGAGGAATGGCTCGAAGCACTTTCATTCAAGACTTTGATTTAATTGATTTATCATTTAAATGGGCATGCTATGAAACTTCTGCAAAAACAGGTGAGAACATCTTCGAAGCATTCAGATGGTTTTTTGATCAATTAATGGAGGAATCTTCTTAATGGCCAACGCTTTAACATGGTTTTATATTATTTTTTCATGGTTAACAGTAACTGTGAATATTGTATTGGCAGGTGCTTTACTTAAAAACTTCCTCAATAAAAAAACTACAGGAACGTTAATTCTATTTACATCCTATCTAATAATTGGTATTAGTACTATTTTCGGTGCAATTCTTTACACAGCAGAATATTTCGGAATCGGAATTGAGTTTGTAGGTGTAAATCAAACAATGGGAACAGTTCTTCCAGTGGGTGCATTGCTCCTAATCTATGTTTTCACTTGTAGGCACATTCTTAGAGATAATGAAATGGTAAAATCCATGCATTTGATAATCATTTCTGTTTTGATTGGTTTTATTTTGGCACTTTATTTTTTGGCTATATTTGGAATCACACAACCAGATGGTTTCATATTTGCAGAAGGTCAAAGTCCATTATGGTATCAAATAACTAAAACCGATGTTCCAAACACAAATCTATTTAGCTTGACAATAATTTCTACTACTTTAGTTATTACTGCAATTCAAATATATATCAATACTAGAATTATTGTGAGAGCATTTATGCTCTCTCGTAGAACCGATAAGATTATTCGCAAACGTGGTCTGCAAATGATTGGTTGGGGTTTAGTTATTTATATTGTAGCTGGAATTATTCTTGCTTTAGAATTGGTTATTCCTTGGTCTGTAGGTAGTTTTGCCCCTACTATTTTCTGGACTCTACGAAAGACGATATTCTTTGCTTCATATGTAGTCCTTTACTTGGGTTGGATTATGCCCGACTGGTTCAGAAGACGTCTACGAGGAAAAACTTGGTTTGAAATGCAATATAAAACAGTCACAAAACAGTCTTAGGGGAAACATTCCTCTATCTCTACTTTTTTTGGTTTTGAATATTTTTCTACAAGATGTTCTGTATCACTTTTTTGTTATCAATTGCGATGTCTTTAAATAGATGATTGGTGACTACTCTCTCGCTGGTTAGATAATCTCTAATC
Source organism: Candidatus Heimdallarchaeota archaeon (assembly GCA_030614005.1). Lineage (GTDB taxonomy): Archaea > Asgardarchaeota > Heimdallarchaeia > JABLTI01 > JABLTI01 > JABLTI01. The sequence continues at coordinate 39,995 of JAUWKS010000018.1, forward strand.
AACGGTGAGTGAGTTGACCTAACTCGGTTTTTAGAGTTTAAAATTCGAAGTGGATTGTGAGTTGACCGACCGTCCCTCTACTAGTTCACTGTGAATCAACTAGGTGAATAAAATGTATAAACAAAAACAAGAAATTCGTAATGAATTCAGAAAAGTGCTGGCTAAACCAGGAATTGAAGTCCATCGAACATTGAAATAAATAAATACCAAATACCGAAAGGAGAAACAAAAAAATGACAAATAAAAACCATAAATCAAGTAGAAAAATCAATACAAGCATTGCAAAGGCAAGAAATGAGAGCCTAAATTTGAATTTCCATATTGTGATTAACAAATAGAAGCAATGAGAAAGATACTAGTTAACAGCACTAGCTAATCATCTCCCATTTCACCTATACATTTGCAAACAGAAAATTGAGTCAGAACAGAGAACGGATCAAACCGTTAGTGATCAAACATGGATGCCTGCATTGCAGGTGTTCAACTTGATATTTTCAGCTAATTTTACTTCAAAATTAACCTATTAAGAAAAAGTTATTGAAGGTAAGAAAGAGGAATCGGGAAAAATTCCTCCATCTTCCTTCCTTATTTTTGTGGGAATCCATCAAAACCTAGCCGAGTCATTCGAATGAAATCAGATAACATCTTTAAGATTGTTCCACCAATTACTACCCACACAACAATTGTTGCTATGGTTTGGAAGGTATCTGCAGTGATATAGGTTTGAACGAATCCAAATACCCAATCATAGGCAATTTCACGTCTATAGAGAATTGCATGGTAAAGTGCGATATTAAATCCTTGAGGTGCAAGGCCAAGAAAGAGTAATGCTTGTTGTAATCCAACTCTTCTGCCGACTAAAGCTTGGAAGAAGCGTATGAATCCTAATACCAATCCTGTTACACCTGTGAGTGCAAACCAGATTTTCAGTTGATCTGGTAGAAAGTCTAGGAATGGCATGAAAGGAAGAATTATTGCTATTACACCAAATGCTATGCCCATAATTCCTTCAGAAAGATAATCTTTTCCAAGATGTTTATGTCGTTTTCCCATTCTAGGTGTTGGTTCTGTAATAGTTCTTACAGGTCTTTCCTTTACCACTTGTGGTTCTATAACTGGTTTAGTTAGCGGGACTGTTTCATACTTTTCTTCGTGAATAGAAGCTGCACGTGTATCTTCCTTCTTTGGTTCGTCTGCTGCTCTAAATCTATCAAAAGGAATATGAAAAACAAATCTCTTTCCTAACCGATCGAAATCTTCTGGTAGATATCCTTCATGGGATAGATAGATGAATTGTACTGTAATAAGTACTAAAGCAATTGCAACACTCATCATTGAACCTGATATCCAACTTGAAAATAGCTCTCCAACACCAATACTACCATTGACAGTTGAAGGTATTCTAGTAAACATTACTAAGAGATTAATTCCAAGTAGTACTCCAGCAACGATATAGACAACTTTAGTGTAACCTGTCCACAATTCCTCTGTGATGAAGAATTTTGGTTTGCCTCGTCGTTTGTATTCTCCAGCAATTTTGCTTGGAGTGCCCATCTGATCAATGACTTGTTTTATATCCTCTATTGATGGTTCTTCTCCATCAGCCAATTCAGTTGCTCTATCCCAAATATGGGTTTCAAGCTCTTCTAGGATGTCAACTACATTCTTTTTCTCATCTTTTAACCAGAATGGTAGCTTTCTTTCAACTTCATCCAAGAATTCTTTGACAAGTCTTTGATCTTCGCTTAAATTTTCTAAATTATTTTTGTTTTCACTCATTACATCACGCCCTCTGACTAATTAACTCCTCTACAAAAATACCACAAACTTCGCAGTATTTTGCATCAACATCCAATTTGATTTGATTTGCACAGTTAGGACAATACATAAACTCATCTTCAGGGAGATCGATTCCAAACTCCATCAAAGGAGATATTGCTTCAAGAAGTTTAGCAAAAAATCCTGTCATATGATTTAGTAGTTTATGTCCTGCATCCGTTAAGATGTAATATCTTCTCGGGCGGCCCGTTAATTCTTTCTTTTCAGACTTGAGAACTCCACCTTTCTCCATTTTTCGTAATAGTGGGTACAATGTTCCTTCCTCAATAATCAGTACATTGTTTGTTTCTTGTTCTAATTCTTTTAGTAATTGATATCCATAGATTCCTTCATCGGGATATCGTTTGAGGATTTGTAATACCGTAACGGTAGATATTCCTCGTAGTAATTCTGATTCAAAGCTTTCAACGTATGTTCTAAAGTGGTCATTGCCGATCAATGCTTCCGGGTGGAATGATTTTACTTTTTTTAACACGAGTATTCGCCTTCTTTTGTTATATTGTTTAGTATTGCTGTTATATTATTGATACAATACTATACCACATATAGTATATGCTATATATAAACATTCACATTTCTTGGAAAAAAAGAAATAGCAAAAAATAGTGAGCTACAAAGTAAAAATATTTTAGGTGGTAGGTGGTAAATTATGCATGCGTCTATTAGCAATTGCAGATACACACTTTGGATTTGAATCAGGTAAATCCGCAGAAGCTCGAAAATTTACTTATGAAAGTATGTTCAATAAATTTGAAGAAATAATTGCTATTGCTAAAAAGCAAAAAGTAGATGCGATTTTGCATGCCGGTGATTTTTTCAATAGAAGTGCACCTCGAAAAAAAGTGCTAAAGAGATCCTATGAATTGGTTGAGAGAATTTTACTTGAAGACATTGATTTTCTGGTTATCCCGGGTAATCACGAGCGAGCTAAGTTACCTGAATCTTTATTGAGCTTTCATAAAAAAAGCCATTTCTTCAATAAATTGTTAAAAGTTGACTTAGACCAGTGCTCTATAGTTGGCTTTCCCTTCATACGGAATGATCCACAATCTGTGGCAGAAAAAATCAATAAATTACTACTTGCTGAACATAAAAAACCTAATATCGTACTGTGCCATCAATTATTTGAGGGTGCAACGTTTGGTCCACATCAATTTGTTTTTCGAAAGAATCATGGAACAATTAACATAACTGCTGCTTTCGAAGATGTTTCTCTAATTATTTCTGGTCACATTCATCGTGCTCAAATTCTTTTTGATGGCTTAGTCGTTTATCCGGGTTCAATTGAACGAACAAGTTTTCTTGAATTTATAGAACCAAAAGGCTATCTAATGATTGATATTGAATCAAATTTTATCAAAGTGGAATTTCATACTTTGACATCACTACCAATGAGTGTAATTGAATTACCAGTACGCAATATTGACCTTGACTACGATTCTTTGCTCTCTGCTATTAAACCCGGTCTTCATCGAACCTTATTACGATTAACTGGTCGAAAATTAACTACTGCTGAAATAGAAAATTTGAGAAACTTTTTCCCCGCTAACGAATATCCTTTATTGGTTGTTAGCCCTCGTTTGTCTGAATTTTCTCTAAAACCACTCTATACGAATAATGTTCCATTTGATTTTCCTCCTTTTGTTAAAAAATATTAAATTTTTTCTTTTTTCAACTTTAATTAGCAACGATATAAGTCTTTTTCAAAAAAATGAGGCTTTCTTCTTAAACGATTGAGAAACGATTCTGAAAATTATGTGAATTCTTATATAGCTGCTCTAATATTGTTCTATCAAGACTTCGTGGAGATTTAGTTCATATTTTAAAAATGGTGATTTTTTTGAGTGAAATCAAAATACAACATATAAAAGTTACAAAAAAATATCATTGTTCACCGAAAAATAGGTACAGGATTAAATGAAGGCAATATAATTTGTATAAATAATGATCTAGGATTAATTTTTGTTGATGCAGGACGTGTTGCACAAGATGCAAAAAAATTCCGAGAGGAAATGGAGAAGAAATATAATAAAAAAGCCAAGTATCTTATTTTAACCCATAATCATGACGATCATACTTTCGGAGCAGAAGCATTCAAAGATCTACCAATAATTTCTTCACAAAAAGCATTTGATGATTATTACGAAATGAAAAAAGAAGGAAAGCTAAGTTTAGAATATCGTCAAGGGTTTATCAACGTAATTAAAGAAAAAGCAGCAAACGGTGAATTTGAGCTCTTGGAATCTTGGCACAATGATTTTGCTCCTAATTATTTAGCTGCTAATTTATATCCTCCAACTTTAGCTATTTCTGTAGAAATGAAACTCGGTTCACCAGAACAACAATTATTTTTCAAAGTTATCGGTGGACATACAGACTGTTCTGCATTTTTGTATTATTTACCCGAAGATATTCTGATTGCTGGTGATAACTTTAATTGTGAACATGCACAAAATTCTGGTTGCATGCAAGCGGGAATGAATGACAAAGGTATAGCAATTCTGAAGATGTTTGAGGATCTTAATCCTAAAAAAGTTATTCCAGGTCATGGTCCAGTAGTTGAAGTAGATTATATCAGAACCTCTCGTGAATATTTTTCTAATATGTTTGAAAAATTGAAAGAGCTTAAAGAAAATGGTGTTTCTCTTGAAGAAGCATCCAAACACCCCAGTTTGCCTGAATTTTTTGACTATGAAAAACACCGGCAATGGGATCGTATTATGTCAAGCTGGTATACGCAACTCTAGTTGCGGGGGTCAAATTGAGGTTGGGCATCATTCATCTTCGAGTATGGTGCCTGCCTCCCAATGATCTATTTTTTTCAAAGGTGATTATATGAATTATAGATTTGTTAAAGGAAAAGTCAATGCGTTAGGTGTAAAGAATGTCCTCAAAGTAGGTTTTAATCCAAATAAAACATGTAACTTTGATTGTGTATATTGTATTGTTGGAAGAACGAATAAATGGTTGAACAATCGATTAGAGTTCTAACATTATCTCTGTTAAACGTTCTTCAACTTTCCAAATCCGACCTTTTATCCAACCGCATCGATCTAGCATTGCCCTGTATGTGTTCTCATTAGAGAAATCTTCGTGGTATAATGCTGCGTCTGTAAGTTCTCGATAGATTGCCCATCGAATATCATCTAATTTTTTCACTTTGATTGCGATAATTTCGTCTAACAATTTCTGTTTTTTCTTATCTTTATTTTCATTAACTGCTTTTTGTAGCACATCTTCTAATTTAAAGTAAAGGTATTCGATACGATGATACATTGAAACAGTTTCATTGCGAGCAAACCACATCTCAATAATCTTAGAATGTGGGAAGAAAACATTAATACTTCGAGCCCAGGTAGTAACTTCTTCATTTTGATAAAATTTAGCTTGCCCCTTGTATTTTTTGACAACATCTTCTGCTTTCGAGAATTGAACATTGTATTTCTCAAAATTCGTTAAGAAATATTCCAGAAATTTGAAGGAATCAGCTCCACGATGGTGACCAAAACATTCCAAATCGCATCCAATAGTTATTGGTCCATTTCGTTTACCAATAGTTTCAAGTAACCATTGACCATTGGGAAAATTGCTGTCTGAAAAATGCCAACTCAAAGCTCGATTGCGAGGGAGAACAAATATCTCCTTGCCAGAGTCGAGTTTCCAAATTCCTTCAACATCATCAGTATAAAATGAATTGTGAACGCCTTCTACTATTGTATAATCAATATCAATTTCTTCAAGGAGATGCCGTTTGGAAGCAGAGAACACTAATTCTGAAGGAAACATACCACGCATTTCTTTACCAAATAAGTCTTTGACCATTTTTCTATGATGGTAAAATTGTTCCTTAATGAATCCATCATCCGTGAAAACTAATGGTGCATGATAAAATGGAGACAAGAGTATTTCAACAACATCGCGATTAACAAGTTCCTTTAAAGCATTGATAAGAAAGTCATTATTTGTTCTTTCAAACCATTGAATAACGCTACCTGTTAGAGAAAGGTTGATCTTGAATTGATGCTTTTTACTTAATTCTAGAAGCATTTTGAAAAGAGGACCATAACTTTGCCAAGTAATTTCTTTAACAATAAATTCCTCGTTATAATATGGCTGGTGTCCATGAAGGAAAAGGACGCAATCGGTCATTTCATTATTCTCCAATTGATTTAAACTAGTGTATAAATATACTAGTTGCAATAAATTAAAAATTCATTGGATATAACAATTTTCATAGAGCAATTAGAATGTGAAACGTTTCTTTAAAGGTGAAAGTATTTGACAGACCAACAAATCAAAGATAACAGAAGTATGAAAGAATTTGCTTTAGACACTCTCGAGACAGTGATATGCAATTTTATGATTTCATTGCAAGGAATAGAGCCTGAAAATATTACCAAACAACTCTCTGAAGATAGTAATCATATCTTTTGGATACTAGGGCACTGTACGTCACATATCGATATAGTCTTTGGATTACACTGTCAAGGTAAGGGTTTATTATCAGAAGAACAACACAAACATTTTAGCTATGGAATTGCTAAAGAAATTGCTCACACGAAACCTGCAATATCCTATTATGATTTCATGGAACTATTTCTGAAAATAACTGAAAATACATTTGACTATCTGGAAAAATTACCCGAAGAGAAATTTAGAGATTTACCTCAAAATCTTGGTGAAAAAAGCTTCAAAGAATCAATTTTCATGGGTGTTCAAAGAGTAGCTCTTCATTTAATGGGACACATGGGGCAAATAACTATTATTAGAAGAAAACTAGGAAATCCTGTTTCGATGGGTTTTGTTGCGGGTATGAAAAGAGAATCTCGAAATTCGATAAATGACAAATATATTAAATGGTGGAATGAGAATAAAGAAAAATTCATCTAAAATAAATAATATTGAATTGAGCGGTTCCAACCATTTATTTTCTAATTTTTATGTGGTGGATATTTCGCTTTTAGTACAAGATTGTCAATATATGAATTGATCATATCACGATTCACATCATCAGGATCACAAAGTAAAGCTCGCTTAAATGAATTGATAGATTTATGGTATTCACTGTTTGATTTGAAAGAATGAGCAATGGTGGACCAAAAGGTAAACATATCACCTGGTGGGTTATCCACTTTTTCCATACATACAACTGCTTCATTCAAGTTTCCCAGAGATTTATTACAAAGAGCCAATTGGTAAAGAACATCTTGATTATCAGGTTCAATTTCAGATGCTTGTTCTACAAGCTTGTAGGCTTGTTCATATTTCTCTTTCTGGAATGCAACTTTTCCTTGCCCTAAAAGGGTGTTAACATCGGCATTATTTGTCAATCTCATCTCCAATTATTTTGTAATTAATCAATTAAAAAGTCTTTTCAATGCAAAGGTCAAAATTCTGTGTGGTCGTTTTCATCGAAAAGGTTTTAAATTATTTCAATTCAAAAAATTATAACACTATTACGGAGTGGTAGTGTAAAATACTGTTCGAAAGAACAGTATTCACAAAGCCAGGCAGCACGGCAGGCTCCAGAAGTAATGTGAATTTAACTGACCGTTTGGGATGATGTAGTTCCGGAGCGGTGCTCCATAGTAGAGAAACTTGCTGGTCGGGAGTTCAAATCTCCTCCACTCCACTTTTTTACTCTTCACTTCAACAGCTATTGAAAAACATACTATTCTAATTAAGAGTTCAAAATTTTATAACCAAATATCTACAAATCATTTCAGACAAAAAATATTTTTTGCTCTGCCTTTTCAAAGTAAAAAAAAGAATCTTAAGTAGCTACGAGCAAATTGCTAAAAGAGTTATATGAATTTTGGGTGAAATATTTTATGTCTACTAATAAGAGTGCTTTATTCAAAAATTTACTACTATTTTCCGTGATGTCCATCTTATTAATCCCTTCAATACATACAGGGAAAGCTCACGGTACAAATTCTAATATAATTAGTTCAGCAGATGAAATAGAACATATTTTTTATCTTCCTCCTCAATCGAGTGAAGATAATTTAATCGCTGGTGAATTTCAAGAATTCAATACTTTCCTTCCTTCAGCTACGAGAAAGAAATGGACCATAATGACATATATGGATGGAGATAACAATCTCGAAGAAGCAGCAATAGATGATATTGGTGAGATGGAACGCGGTGGAGGTTCAGTTGACGATGTTAATGTTATAGTCCTAATTGACCGTATTGATGGTTATGATACCTCTAATGGTGATTGGACTGGAGCAAAAATATACGATATAGAAACAGATACGACAAATGACATCGATTCATCACAATTGGTCAATATGGGTGAGCTGGCTATGGATCATCCTACTACTCTACAGAATTTCATTGAATATTGTTTTGCTAATTTCCCTGCAGACTATTATTGTTTGAATATTTGGGATCATGGAGCAGGTGTCTTTGGAGCTTGTTCAGATGATACTTCTGGTGGTGGTTTACTTACAATAAATGAGATTCAATCAGCAATTATTGGGGCAACAACTACTTACCCTGAATACATTGATATTGTTTCTTTTGATTGCTGTGTTATGAATGTTCTAGAGTTAGCATATGAACTAAGAAATTCATGTGACTATTTGGTTGCTTCTGAAGATAATATTCCATTTGATGGTTATGATTATGAAACTTTGATTTCAGATATTACTTCTAATCCTGATATGATTCCGGAAGATTTCTGTGAAGCAATTGTTGACCAATATGGTGGTCAATATCCTACAGAAGAATCAACCTGCTTGTCTGCAATTAATATTTCAAAAATTGATCAAATAATGACTCATCTCGATGATTTGGCAACAAATCTATCCTATGGATTATCGAATTATAATTACAAATACTTACTTTATCAAGCAAGAAGTGCATCTCGAGCATTTTCTGATGGAGCTTTCGTTGATATTGTTGATTTGTGTGAAAAAATCAATAATCTCTTTATTAATACAAAATTAAATTCTGTTGTTACTGCATTGATAGATGCAGTTGAGGATGCTGTTTTCTCTAATTGGCAACATACTAGTTACTTATCCACTGCTCATGGATTGTCTATATTCTATCCAATAACAGATTATCAATTACCTGAGAATGTTATGAATAATTATGCAGATAGAACAGCCCATTTCACAGGAATGGATTTACAACAAGATAACCAATGGGGCGAGTTCATTCGTTTATGTTATAACATTTATTCTCTCGTCGCTCCTGAATATCCTGATTTTATTTCATTAGAAACTCAGACACAAAACACCATTACTGAAAATTACATTGATACTTATTTGATAAGTATCCAAGAGGAAGAAGTATACGAATTGAGCTGTATTATTGAATCTGGTGATGCTGATATTTATCTCTCAACAGTAACCTCTAGTGGTTATTCAATTATCATTGGAAGTTCGCTGGTGAACCCTGATGATGGTTCAATAGAGCTTTGTAGAAGATTTCTTCCGGCAGCAGTGTATACGATTATTGTTTTAGGTGTTGGACCAAGTTCACAATATTCTTTTGACATAAGTGCTTATACAATTCCAGCCTTAGATGTCAAAGATCAACAAAACACCACTGGAGGATCGGTGTATGGTGAAGATGGGCATTTTATTCAAGATCTCCATCATTATTATACTGTTGATTTAAAGAAAGATATCTACAGTATTATACTCAATAATTCTGCAACAACGAATTACTTGATCAACATTTATTCACTTGATTGGGAACTTTTAGACAGTCTTTCACCTGCTGGTTATGGAAACGGCTTACAACTGCTTTTCAATAGCACCGAAGAAATGACAATTATTATTGAGGTATATGCTTTTGAAGGAGCGGGAAGTTTTGAGCTTGTAGTTCTCAGCTCTAAAGGATTAGGCTTCTCAATGGTTGCTGTATTGCTTCTATCGGTAACTGCCATATTAACAATAAGCTATATTCGATCAAGCAAGAAACAAAAAAGAAATTAGCCGATAAAGAACTGAATCCCTCATTTTGTGTAGGATTTATCCTTACTTTTTTTAATAGAATAAAGAGAATTTATTCTTAACAACATAGCTTACAGAAAAGAAATTTTGCTGTGGTAAATATGACTGTAAAAATTGTTCTAATTGAACCTCAAGTAGAAGGTAATATAGGTGCTATTGCCCGTGTTATGAAAAATTTTGGTTTTAAAGACTTAATTTTAATCAACCCACAAGCGGAAATACAGGGTGATGTTTTTCGTTTTGCTATGCATGCCAAAGATGTTATTGAAAGCATGGAGATTTATGATTCCCTTGAAGAATTTCTTCCAAAAGTATCTTATGTTGTTGGTACTACCGCAAAGATTACAACAGATAGAGGGTCCACAAATGCAAGGATCGCGGTTAGCTCTGATGACTCATCCCTTGCAAATATTATTGCCTTCAAAGATGACATCGCTATTTTATTTGGAAGAGAGGATAGTGGTTTAACGAATGTAGAGATCAATTACTGTGATATGACAATACACATACCAACGTCAGAAGAATATTTAGCATTAAATCTTTCACAAGCAGTAGCTATCATCTTATATTCATTGAACTCTCTTAAAGACAATCAAGATAAATTTCAATATAGGGAAGCCACGAAAGATCATAAGGAAAAGTTGCTTTTTTGGTTTGAGAAGAATGTCTCTGTTTTAAATTTCCAAGATTATAAGAAACGACTTTTAGTTAGACGTTTTCGTAATATAATTGGAAGAGCTTTTGTATCTGGAAAAGAAGCAACTTCACTCATTGCTGTTTTTAGTCGTTCTTTTAATCGAATTACAGAATACAATGAATTAGACAAGAAATAGATGAATAAAATAACTTCTCTGATACTTTGCTTTCTTTTCACAACAAGATTATTAATATAACTAATAGAATATTATTCGATACGAATGACCTTTTCAATTATTGTTTTTGTTCCAGAAAATAAGGAATGGTGTGTTGCTGTTCAATTAAAATTTGTTGCAGTCAGTACAGTTTTTCCTTCTACTCAGGTTGATGTTGGAGCACTAGCAACCTAAATTTATTGTAATACATCACGTAACAATAATATGAAAAAACAGACAGCACACCAGCAATGATGAAAAATGGATGTTCAATTATCAGCTTACAAAAATCTCTTTTCAGAGAAGGATATAGGAATAGTTTTTCGCTACTCTCGAGCAAATATCTATTCTTACCATGCACTAATTGGTTCTCTCGAGATACATCCACAGCTTGCAAACATTCCTGTTTTCATACCATCTCCTGACAATTTTCTCGCAGAAATAAATCGATTGTTATCTATCGAGGGCTATAAGAAATTAGTAGTTGGTTTATCCCTACACACTTTCCAACTAGATGAAAATATTAGAGTTATTCAAGAATTAAATCAGCACCCTAATAGAGATAAAATATCGATAGTTGTTGGAGGACCTCATCCAAGTGCCAAACCTAAAGATTTGCTCAGCAAAGGTGCTAATATCGCTGTTGTGGGAGAAGGTGAGAAAACCTTTCCGGAAGTTATTACAAAAATAATTAATGAAACATCTTTGGTTTCTCAAAAAGGAATTGCTTTTCTAAACGAACACGATGAAATAGTTGTTCAACCTCCAAACAATCTCATAAATCTTGATGATTATCCACCTTTTGCACCTACACATGAACTCTATTCTGCTCTCGAGATAACTAGAGGATGTAATTACCTTTGCAAATATTGCCAAACTCCATCACTTCTTGGAAAAAAAGTTCGATATAGATCACCTCAAGAAATAATTAAATGGGGTAAATTTCTTCTATCAAAAAGAGATAGTTGGGATTTTAGATTTATCACTCCAAATGCTTTTGGTTATGGGTCAAAAAAAGCATCTATGCCAAATATTGCTATGATAAAGGAATTATTATCTGGATTGAAAAATCTCAAAGCTAAAAAGAGAAGGAGAATATTTTTCGGCACATTTCCTTCTGAAGTTCGACCGGAATCTGTCACAGAAGGTACTTTAAATCTTACAAAAGAATATTGCGACAATGATAATCTTACGATGGGCGCTCAAACTGGCAGTCCACGGATAATGAAATTAATTCGTAGAGGTCATTCAATCGAGCGTGTAGTTGAGGCTGTTGATTTGGCAATTAGTTTTAACTTTAAAATAAATGTTGATTTTATTATTGGTTATCCTGAAGAAACCGAAGAAGATCAGCATTTGACTTTAGATTTATGCAAGAAATTGATAGCTAAAGGTTGTAAAGTGCATATGCATTACTTGATTCCTCTCCCTGGAACAGACTATGCCGAAGTAACACCTACACCTATTGCTCCTGAAATATTGAAAGTTCTAAGAAAGTGGTCTAATGATGGAACAATTTTTGGTTCATGGCAACATCAGCATGACCTTATTACTGGAAATATGAAAAGAAAAGAATGACTTAATATTTAATCTTCAACAGGTTCTTCTTCATCAATATAGATTGTTCTGCGGATAACTACCTCAGATTCACTCCAAGTTTCGCGAGCCTTTCTATCGTACTCCTTTTTACGATATTTTTTATCAGAAAGTAATTGCAAGTACACTTCTTTTCCTTCCCCTGAAAGAGCATACATTCCCCCTGCATGACAAGTAACGATTTTATAATTTCGAAACTCCCGGATAATAGCATTTATGGTTAGTGGACTAAGCTTTGTGATATCCACTAGCTCAAGTTTATTGCTTATTTCTTTATCTCCAAGAGCTCGAATGATATCACGTCGAGCTTGAGAACGAAGCGGATCCTTCTTGTATTCAGTCATTTTACCACAAGTTCTCCTCAGTGAGAGGGTAAGTAACCCTCCCATTTTTGTCTATTTAAACTTCTTTCTCATTGCAATAACTAGTTGAAAAGCTATTTCTTCTTGATATTGAATTCTGTTTTGTGCTTCTTTGGGCAAGTCGCTATTACAATGAGCTTCTTTTTGGTATAAAGATCAATCATAGTTGGATTGAGCGTTTCTGAGTCGCATTTTGAACATTTTAATTCTAGAATGTCTTCTTCAGGTTCATCTGCATCATCATCTGAAAATCCAATAATGTTCTCTTCATGGTGGTTTTTACATCTGACTTTTAGAACATTAAAACCAAGCATATCATTGTAAGATTCTTGTTGCCAAACAATTGGTGCTCCACATGTTTTACATTTCAGTTCTGGTTTTTCTTCTTCTTCCTTTTGTTGTACGACAGATTCCAATGAAATATTAGCAATAAGCTCATCATGTTTTAGTCCAAAATTTTCCAATATCATGCCTTCCCCAATAGCCATTTTGGAATCATCTTTCATTATTAGAGTGATTTCATCTGAATGCTCGCTAATTACTCCGTCAATAAGTTTTGAATATTCACTAATAGCTTGCTCAAGTCTACTTGTAATTTGAACGAGATTAAGTTTGCCTGAAGTTGCTTCTTTACTTATGCTCTTCAGCAAAGTTTGCAGTGCTTTTAGAGCGGAAGAATTCACTGGGAATTTCTTCAGTTCTTTACTAAATTCATTAATTGCCTCACCAGTATCTTTTGCGAGATTTTTAGCAAATTTCTCTAGGTCTGACATAGCTTTATTTGCTTGTTTAATTGTTGGTTTGTATGATGGTCGTCGGTATCTAGAGATTTTTCCTTCAAGGTTAGGATTGATACTTATACCCAAACCTTCTGAGTATTTCTCTTCAAATTGAGCTATAACTTTCGCTGCTTCTGCTAAGGACGATTTCAATAATTCTTCTATTTTCTTTAAAGGTATATGATCATCTAAATCAACTTTTGCTATTTTTATTAGATCGCTGTCTGCTGGTATAGCAATTGATTCTCCTTCTCCCAAGAATTTGTTAATATTCTTAATTCTCTTAATGTGTTTTTCTTGTGTATCATTAATATCAACAGCTATTTCTTTTAGAAGCAAATTGAGCGTTTTCTTATAATCAAGCAAATTGGGGATTGTTTCTATTGCTTCAATTAAATTGTTTGGATCCATAGCATTTTCTTTTGTTTCTTTAATTAAATCCAATAATTTCTTAGTATCTTTGCTCAATGCTACTTGCTTTGTATAGCTGCCTAGTTTTTCTTCGAATCTTCCATAAGTACCTTCATAGGCAGCTTTTACCATTTTAGTTGCTTCTGTGAGAATTTTCTCGTCATTTATCAATTTTTCATGCGGATCCTCAGCAACAACATCAATTATTCTTACTAAGAATTTAGCAGCCGAAATGATTTTCTCAGACGCTTCTTTCATTGTATTAAAGAGTGCATTGTCCATTTCTGGTTCCAAATTATACAAGCTCTCAATTTGAGAATATATTTCTGCTGTATCGCTCTCAAGTTCTGCTTTTATTTGCTGAATATAGCTCTGTCGTGTATCACTTAAACGATGATCAATTTTTCGGATAAATTTCTGTGCATCCTTGAAAACTTTGAAACCTTTCGTTGGCCAGGTTTCAACCATTTCGTCAACTTTAGCACAATTTTCTTTAATAAAAGCATCAAAAGCTGGACTTTCTCGATAATTATTGAGCTTTATTTGATAACGCTCATACACATCTTCAAAGGCTCGAGAGTGAGCTTTGAAATCTCTAATAAGATAGTTTTGAGCTTTTTCTATTATTTCATGGTACGTTTCACGATAAGCTTGAATATAAACTACTTTTTCATCTCTATTCAACAAGCTTCTCTTAATCTTCAAATGTGACTTGATTTCTTCTTCTAAAAGCTCTATTTGATGTTTAATATCTAGAATTTCTTTTTCAATTTTGACTATTGGAAATCCTAGTTTAAGTTTAATATCAATAAGCATTGCTTCAACAGATTCGTTAATTGTTCGTAAAATGTCTGGTATGTAACAGAGTACATCCATTGCATTTTTACCAATTTCATCAGTATTTTTTGGCAGCACACCAATGAACGAACGATCAATCCTCTTATTTTGCATTTTTATTTGTTGAGTTTCTTCTAAGAATTTTAGATTATCTTTAGATATTTTTGCAAAATTTACTATCTTTTCCCAAGATTGGTTTTTTCTCTCTTTTTTCAATTCGGAAATAAAGTGGATCAAAGCTGGAAACTTCTCACCTTCAAAGGCGTCCTTATCTCCTTGAGCCATAGCTGAAAAACGATCTAATTCACGTACAATTTCGTCCAATTCGCTTAGAATTGTATTCCAATCATCTTTCTCAACATTTTGTGGTTTTGACATTTGCTGGCCTCTAGTACTTAATTAAAACAAGGCTATTTTTCTTTATAAGATTCTCATTCTCTGATAGATAGCTCTCATTTTAGGACATACCAATTTTATTTTTAAAAGTATGCTTCGTTAACTACACTATATTCTTCTCTTAAATATTTAAAAGTAGCATATGAGTAGAAATAACCCCTATTCTGATTCTTCTCAGAAGATTCCAAAACACAAGAAAAGATTAAAAAGCTATTATGAACCTTTAAAGTAAAAGCAAGTCAAAAATAGATTGTAGTGCAGGTTGGTATTATTGTCGCAAGTAAAAATATTCTTTAGCCGAGTCTGGAACTCCATTGACTCACGATTCAGCAGACCGCAAGTGAAAAGAGAACATCTATTAATTTATGCAAGCTTAGTTCTAATTCTCGTCGGTGCCTTCTTACTTAGAATCTTGCCTTATTTAGAGACTGAAATGCTCTTAAAAGGATTAGATCCCTGGGTACAATATCGTTGCGCACTATATTTAAATGAAAATGGGCTGGGCGCTTTTTTCAACTGGTATGATCAAAGCACTTGGTATCCATATGGACGATACATGGGGCAATCAATGTACATTATTATTCCAATGGCCGCAGTATTTGTTTACAAAACTGCTCTCTTTCTAGGAATAAATATATCCATGTTAGCCGCTTGCTATTTCACACCTGCTATCTTTGGTACTATTACCGTTTTTGTTATTTACAAATTAGGTGCAGTAATACATTCAAAAAGAACTGGATTATTCTCAGCGTTCTTTGTTTCAATGGCAATAGGTTTTATGAGTAGATCTATTGTGGGATTCTTTGACAATGAATGCGTCGGAATATTACTTATGTTTCTCACGTTTTACTTCTTTGTAAAAGGTTTAACGAAGGATAGTATGATAAATAATGTCTTCGCTGGAATATGCCTAGGTTTACTAACTTTAAGCTGGGGTGCATTTAGATATGCATATGGCTTTTTAGCACTTTATGCATTAGTCATGATTTTACTCAAAAAATATTCACGAAGATTACTGGCTACTTTCTCAGTAACAATTCTATTAGGAATAACTATTGGTGCACTGATCCCAAGAACAAATGTTTCATTTGCAATTTCAACTGAGCAACTTATTCCTATTATAATGATAATTGGTATGGTTATAATGACCGTCTATCAAGAATTGAAGAAAAGCATTGCAGTAGAGAAACTTAAGAAAATAGTTCAATATGCCACTCTTGGAGTAATTGGTGCTGGAATCATAGCAGTTATTGTGCTTTACTTTACCGGGGATATTGATCCCATAGCAGATAAGTTCTTGAGAACAATCCTCCCAACCTTAGCAGAATCATTGCCACTTATTGAATCCGTTGCAGAAAACCACACATCTGCTTGGGGAACATTATTCTTCAATATCTATATCATGACATTTCTACTTCCAGTTGGTTTCTATTTCTGTATTAAGAAACCAAACGAGAAAACAGTCTTCTTACTTATGTTGGGACTTACTGGAATTTATTTCGGTGGTTCAATGGTAAGGTTGTCTCTCATCTTAACACCTGCAGCAGCACTTGTAGCAGGATATACCATAGATGAAATTTTGAGACCTTTCGCACTCATAAACCAAGACCGATTTACAATCTCACGAAGAAAGAGGCGCGCAACAAAACAAATTGGCAAAGATTTGATTTCCGTTGCTTACATATTTATGGCCATTGTCTTAATGATGACCTCTATCTTTGGAATAAATATGATTAACTTATATTACGTTCAAAATCATGAGTTAACACCGTTGCTAACTAACCCGCAAAATGGGCAGCAATTCTACGCTCACGATTATCAGGAAGCTTACCAGTATATTAGTGAAAATATAGCGCTATATAGTATCGGAGAAAAACCGCCTTTAATTATGAGTTGGTGGGATTACGGTTATCAATTAAGAACCCTGGGTAACGCTACGGTAATGGTAGATAATGCAACCATAAATTCAACGCAGATAGGTATTGTAGGAGCAATGCTGATACATAATGAAACTCACTCGGCAAAACTCTGTAGACAATATGGTGTTGATTATGTATTTGTATTAAGTCCTGGAAAAATTGGCAGCTCAGGCAATGATATTGCTAAATCCACTTGGATGATGCAAATTTCTGAGGAACATTCCCCAGATCTAGGAATTGTCTATGCAGATTATTTCAATGAGGATCCAGAAGGCGAAGAAGCATATGGTTTCACATCAGCCTTTTACGATTCATTGATCTATAAACTCTGTGCCTATAAACTAAACGCTGATGGCACCTATGGTACTGATCCAAGCGCTGGCGGTGTTGCTCAATGGCGTCCAAATATGGGATTAGTTAATGCTCCAGATGTCAATGAAGCTGATTTAACGCAATTCAGGTTAGTATTCCAATCTAAGTTTGCATTGCTTCGAATATTTGAAGTGTTATAAACAAAAAGGGTAAATAGTAACCCTTTACCTCTCTTTTTATTATTTTTATTGGCAAATGAAGTACGTTTAAATGTAATTCTGTTGTCTTTCAAATAACAATCACTAATCACAAATGAATAGTAGGGAATTTGTGTGAACGAAATGCTAAATCGAAGATTAGCAACAAATGAAGAAATGTTTCTCAAAATAGCAAAGCTTGGTTTTGTTACAAGTGTATTCACAAATATAGTGTTTCTTGTTATCCTAGTGTATGTACATAAATTATCAATAAATGGTGCTTTTCCTTGGTATGAATGGGAACTAAGTGAATTAGTCCTAAATGGACAACCAAGTAAACTACTCTTTGATTTAGCCATAATAATAAATGGTTTGGGTTTATTTTGTACGATTTATCCATTATCCTTTTTCTTGATAAATAAGAAAGTCAAAATCACTTATTTAATAATGGCTTCTATCGTTTCTCTCTCTTTGATCTGCATAGGTGTTTTTCCTGAAGATGATTTTGAGATAACTCACTATATTATAGGGGTTGTATTCTTCTTATCAGCTAGTGTAGTTATCTGTTATCTTTCAACAATTTTCATAAAGAAAATAGTCA
>JAUWKS010000083.1 GCA_030614005.1 Candidatus Heimdallarchaeota archaeon
CATATCACGCATCTCCAGATAATAATCTTCTAACTATCGAAGGTCAGAAAACAATAGGTCTAGAAATTGTCTTGCAGAAAGACACCATAGATAGTATAATTGTGCCAAGAGGTTCTGGATCACTAATATATTCCATTTTTCGAGGTTTTGAAGATGCAATTACCTCAGGATGGATTAAAGAATTCCCAAAGATTTACGCTGTTTCATTAGAAAAAACAAAAGTAGCTCATTTAGCAGAATCATTAGAGATTACAAAGGTATTTCTTCTTGAAGAAGTGAAAAAGATAATTAAAAGAACAAACGGAAATGAAATAGAGATCGACGCTGAGTCTATGTTAGATGAAGCTATAATTTTAGCCAAAAATGAAGGACTATTTATTGAACCAGCATCTGCATCAGTATTAGTTGCTGCTAAAAATCTCATCCAAGAAGATCTGATAGATTCAAAATCTAGTGTTGCAATCTTGTCCGGTTCTGGATTAAGTACACTCAATGTTTACGCTGCTAGGTTAAGAGGAAAGAAGAAAGTTGTTTGGGGATTATCAGAAAGCTCAACTACAAAGTTTGAAATTCTCAATCTTATAGCTGGTAAAAAGGCTGATTATGGTTATTCAATCTGGATTTCTTTGGGAAAGAACCAATCTCTCCAATCAATCTATCAACATCTAGCAGAATTAGAAGAAAAGGGTTTGATTGTTCCTAGTGAGAAAGAAGTTAAAAGAAAACACTATGAATTATCAAAAAAAGGTCTAGAAACTTTGGATAATATGCGAAATTTGATAGACTATCTATGATTTAGAAATTAAAAAAGAAAAAAAATAATTGGATAATTTGTTTTACAGTTAGCAATTTCCATCTTGTAGCTGAAGTTGTTCTTGAGTTCCATCTTGTTCACAAATACAAGTACAATTACAGGTTCCATCTTGAAGTTGATCTCTAATACGATCTCTTTCTCTTATCTGATCACCATCTCCAGGGGGGATACAGGTGCCATTACCGTTATTTGTTTCAGGAGGAACCATTGTACTATTGTAATTATTTTCATTTGGATCTTCACATGTACCATCTTGATACTGGTCTCGATCTCTATCGAAATCTCTTACAATTACTGTTTCATCAGCATATCCAATCATTGAAAGCTGTGTAGCTAAAACTAGTAGTGCTAGAAGACTTATACCAGTTAGTAATTTTTTATTTTTCATAAGCTTCAATTACCTCTTTTTTCAGATATATGAATAGATTGTCCTTTAAAATATTAAAGTAGGAAATAAATTGTCTCGTAAAACGGAAACTTTGATAGAGAAATTATTCATTCATCTTCTTTGCATTGCTTCAGATATCCACCTAAAAGGTTTTATAGGTTTATACAAGTTGTAACTTGAATATATTTCTGTTGGTGAGAATGTGAGTACAAATGAAGATAGCCTTAGTCAAGAAACAAATCTATCTGATCAAGATTATTTATTAAGAAATAAAATTCTAAAAGAAGTCTCTTCTATACGTGGGATTGCGTTAATTGTATCTTTTACAGCACTGGTATTCTTATCTACATCAATTTTCTTCATTTATATTCCTGCTTCGAATGGATTCTTTAACATAGGAGAAGCTTTTGTTTATTTAGCTGCATTAATAGGTGGTCCTATAACTGGTGCAATTGCAGGTGGATTAGGCGCTTCAATGGCCGATTTAGCTTTAGGATTTGGTCATTTTGCTCCAGCAACAGCAATACTGAAAGCACTCGAAGGTTTTGTAGTTGGACTTTTATTCCATTACAGCAGAAGAGTTTATGGTTGGTTAAAATATGTATTTATTGGAATAATATGCTCATTCCTAATTGGTTTTTCTGCATTTTTAACTACTCAAACATTTAATATTGGTCTTTCATTTTATGGCGCTGGAGAATTTTCTGTTAACATTCCAGGGTATGTTTTTCTGATTTTTTCTATTATTCTCACGATTATAATTATTCTAGTGCTTCTCCTACTCAAAGAAAAAGGTGAGATGGCACTTTCTTGTAGTCTAGGTGGGATCATTATTGTTATAGGCTATTATTTATATGAAATTTACATTCTCAGCTATGATCCAACTTTAGTAGCTCTTGAAATTCCCTTCAATATTGCACAAGTAATATTTGGTGCGGCAATAGCTATACCTATTGTATCCTATTTGAGAGAACTAGGTGTAATCCATTCGGATATTATTGAAGACAAAGATATAGCAGAGGAAAAAGTACAAAAATAGATGTCAAATTAATTTGTTAATACTTACCAATTACTGAGGATTATAATGCTCCGCATAAGGAATTTATCAGTCAAATATCAATCAGATAAAAGATATGCTCTTAATTCTGTAAATATTAACGCAGAAGCTGGTGAGTTCATTGTAATTGCTGGTCCCAGTGGAAGTGGTAAAAGCACTCTAGCAAATGTAATTATGAGCTTGATACCTAATTTCATAAAAGCAGATATTAATGGAATAATCGAGTTTAACGATGAATCTATTTTTAGTTTGGACAGAAAAGAATTGATTAAATTATTAGGATATGTACCTCAATATCCTAGTGATTTCACTACATCTTTATTAGTTGAAGAAGAGATAGCGTTTGTTTTAGAAAATCTTGCAATTGAAGCTAATGAAATTAATAAAAGGCTTGATTCTATTCTTGATCTATTAAAGATAAAACATCTGAAAAAACGATTAATTACTGAATTAAGCTCTGGAGAATTACAGAGAGTAGCTTTGGCTGTTGCAATTGTAACAGAAGCCCCTTTGATAATACTCGATGAACCTATTGCAAGAATTGATTCAAAATCTGAAGTCATGTTAACTGAATTATTAAGAGATATTGCAGACAAAGGTCATTTAGTTATAGCTTTTGAACACCGACTAGATTACATATTGCAAAAAGCTGATAGACTCATCATATTAGATGAAGGTAAAATAATTTCAGATGACCTACCAAAGAAAACGGTTAATTTGTTGAAGAATATTGATCCTCCAGAAATATCTACACTTGAATGTTCATCAAAAGAACAAATACTACTAATTGAGGAAGCAGTTGAGAAATGCAGAGCTCTTTTTACAAACTTATCTGAAAGACAATACAATCTTAACGACCAGAGGTTTGCAAATAATGAGAATGATGTTTCGGTTAGATTGGATAACATTAGCTTTCGATATAACTCCAAAACATCTATGGTTCTGAAAGACATAGATCTATCTTTGTATGCTGGTCAATCTATTGGATTAATGGGTATTAATGGTAGTGGAAAATCTACTCTTTTGAAAGTCATTTCAGGCATTAATAAAACAGCAAGTGGTGAGATTTATCTTAATGATTCAAGAGTTAAAAGCATAAGGAAAAGTAAAAATCATGTGATATTAGTTCCTGAAAATGCTAAACTGTTTTTGATAGGTCCAACTCCTTTCCGTGATTTATCTCGAATTATTAAAGAACCAAAAACAATTCACTCATTGTATAAGGAAACCGCATTAACTCCCCTTATGAATAAGAAACTCTATCATTTAAGTGAAGGAGAAAGAAGGTTGTTTGCTATTGTAAATGCTTTCCAATTCTCTGATGAAATTATCATAATTGACGAACCAACCATTGGTTTAGATAAATGGGGGAGAAAGATTCTTTCTAATCTAATTAGAAGTGCTACAGCTAAAAATAAGACAGTAATAATAGCTTCTAATGATCCTAGGATTTTTGTTGATCTTGATAGATTAATTGTTATTCAAGATGGTAACATAAAGCTAGACGGAAACCCAAGAAAAGTTCTTTATGAACTAGAAAATAAAACTGACTTAATTCCAAATCAAATTGTTTGTTTCATCCAAATGATGGAAGAACAATTCCAATCAAAATTACCTCATTTCGTAAATACGAATGAAGTAAATGAATTTCTAAGGAGTGTTAAATAGATGTCTTTTATGTTGAGAAGAATATATGACGGATTTCTTTTTAAACCAGACAGGTTTCATATCCATCCTTTGCTTGGGTTAACAATTATTCTACTACAATTTGGTTTTCTAATACCCAATATAAATTGGTCTCTTGCCCTTCTCCTATCATTTGTCATTCTTGAGAATATAATATTTAGAAATATTAGAGGATCACTAAGCATTCTATGGTCACTCCTTCCTGTTATTATTATTCTCGGTGGTTTAACTTTTCTTTTTGGAGGATGGTTACTCTGTTTTCGAGTACTATCTAGATTCTTTATTGGTGCAATAGGTTTTTCCTTTTTCTTTACCTCAACTAACCCATCAGATTTAACCAGATCTTTAGAAAAACTGTACTTAGGTTCAAAGGTAGCTTTGATACCTTCCTTAGCTCTTGTAATAATACCTCGTATTGCTAAAGATTCTGAAGATACATTCAACACTTTACGTTTAAGAGGTGAGATTCAAGGAGGTTTTTACCGTTGGTTACCAAAAACATTAGCTATACTCATTGCTTCGGTTATCTATAGATCCGAATTCTTAGCTCAATCACTTTATTTCAGAGGATTTGGTATTCAAAAAAGAACTCATTACAGAAAAATAAAGATGACATGGATGGATGTAAGTAGATTGGTCATTTGGGTAACCTTCCTTACTTTGTTTATTACTTTTAATTATTATGGGACTCTTAATTTCTTTGTTTGATTGAATACTAATGAATAAACTGAAATCAGTCTATTTCTAAATCCATCTCTGATTGCTTCGCTTTTTCCCTAATGATTCTCTTTTTTGAAAGATCATAGAAACTTGCCATTAAAATGATACCAATAACAAAACAAATTATTGGTACAACTACGATAAGTAGTTTAATTCCAATTATTGCAGTTTCAGTTTGTTTGTATGCATTTCCATTGTAACCTGTCAATCCAAGTATCAATGAAATCACTGATGCTTCCAAGATCATTGCAATTCTTACAGCGAATCCATAAAAACCAAAAAAAAGACCTTCTCTGTTTTTACCATATTTGTGATAGTCATCATCGATGATTTCTCCAATCAGAATCTCTGGAATGAGCATCAATCCGGCTAAAGGAGCACCAATTATTCCCATAAGGACAATAGTACTTAAATTAGTAGTAAAGAAGAACAAAGGTATTAATATTAATGAAAAAAGTACAGCACTAGTAAGAAAAACAACTTTTGGACCCTTTTTAAATGACACTCTTGCCCAAACAATGAAGAAAATTGCAGCAGTTACTACTCCAGCCCCATATATGTAACTTTCGAATTTTGCAGGTTGATTCAGTATCCATTTATTGAAATAAGGAACCATAGCTAGAAGAGTCAAATAAGCTATATTTGCAAAACAAAAAGAAAACAGGAAAGCAATATAATTCTTATTTTTCAAAACTTCTTTCAATTCGGCTAAGTATGAACCACTTTGAGGTTTAATGGTTTTCATTATTTCTTTATCTCTGCAACCATAAATAGATAAAATAAAACCTAATAGAACAAAACCTGCTATAATTAAAATGGCTTTACGATAGGATTCAAGATTGTTGTATTCAAAAATCAATGGACCAATTACAACTGATACTATTACACCTATGACAGCTATCAGTTGTCTCAATGCAGCAACAAGGTTTCTCTCTTTTGTTGTTTTAAATTTCTCCGCATACAATGTCTGCCAGTTAAGAATAACAATTGTGTATAAAGTATCAAAGATAAGTAGAGAAGTAATAAAATATAGAAAAATTTTTACCTGATTTTTACTTTCTACTAAGGATATTGGAATAAACCAAATAGCTACAAAAGCTATTGTTAGAGGTATGAATCCAAATAAAATATAGGGGAATCGCCTTCCAAATCTAGTCCGTGTTTTATCTGATAACCAGCCAAATAATGGATCATTAACTGCATTCCATATAGCATAGATGGTCATAACAATCGGAATATAAATTATATTTAGTTTCACTTCATCAGTATAAAAATTGTAAATTCTTGTATTAAAGAAATTAATAAGTATAGCACCTGAAATTGCTAATGAAGCATATGATATAATATTGAAAGTTCGTTTTTTTTTATCTGATTGCAAACCAATACAAAAAATCTTCAGTAATATAAAAATGTTTAATCATTTATGAAAAAAGCTGCTACTTCCTCAACTGCTTTTAGAATCTCTTCAGAAACTTCACCCATGAACGTTAAATCCTTTACTTGGGCTCCGATAAGCTGAAATTTTTTACCTTTCACTTCAATAATGTTTTTTATTTGCTCATAAGGGATAGTATGAGTTGATATTTGTGTTATTTTTGTATCAAAATCGTTTTTTACGATGATTTCGCCTGGTTTACCATGGAAATCTACAGCATCAATGAGAAAAACATGCTGTACTTGCTTATTTTCAATCAAATCGAATAGAAAAACAGATAGGTCGTTATCTAGCTCAGAAAAAACCTTTTCGGGGTATTTTTCTTTAAGTTTTTCACCTACTAATATACCAAAAGAATCATCAGCTC
Source organism: Candidatus Heimdallarchaeota archaeon (assembly GCA_030614005.1). Classification (GTDB taxonomy): domain Archaea; phylum Asgardarchaeota; class Heimdallarchaeia; order JABLTI01; family JABLTI01; genus JABLTI01. The sequence goes on from JAUWKS010000083.1 coordinate 6,468, forward strand.
TATCGCTATTTCCAAGACAAATAAAAGCGTATTTTTCAATTTCTGAAGAAGAAAAAAAAGGGAGGGATAGAGGCAATTACTCTTTCACCAATTTAACCATATGACAGCTGCATGAGATGCATGGGTCATAAGCTCTAGCAATCATTTCCAAATGAAGTTCAGTATCAGGATTGTCTTCTGCTAATAATTTCTCTGCAGCCACCCAAATGTATTTTTCAATATCATCTAAGAATTGAGCTGTAGGTGTAATAATATCTGCATTGACAATTTTTCCATCTTTGATTTCATATGTATGATATAAAGTACCTCTTGGTGCTTCTACTGCAGCGGTTGCTGTACCATCTAATACCTCAGGAATGACCATTTCAGGATCGGGTAAAGCTTTGATTTTTTCGATGAGAATTGGTATTTGTTCAAAAGCCCAGAGTGCTTCAATTGCCTGACATAAGTTATTATATATAGGATTTGACTTCCAGCTTTCATTGAAATATTTATCATACTTCTCTTTTGCTTCACCTGTTAATCTATCACCAATTAAAGCAAGTCTTGCTAAAGCACTAACCGAGAAAGGTTTGTCTTGATATTTTGATCGTTTAGCATAACTATGAGGAACAACTCTTTCATTTGTCATTTTCTTGTATTCTTCTACTGGATATTCCTCACCTGTAGAAATAAGGATTGTATCTCCTTCAAAACCAAATTTACCATCAGCTGGATTACAGCACATGAAAGTAGTATCTCTAACACCATATTCTGGTATTGGTAATGTTGCCATAAGATCAATAATGGCTGATACCCAAGATTGATATTCTGCTGCGTTTTCAAGGAATTTGTCTAATTCTTCATTTGTTGGTATCCGTCCAAATCCACCAATTTGAGGATTCTCTCCGTGTATTTTTCTTCCCATAAGAAGTTGCATCAATTCTGTACCGTATTTTTTCATTACAACTGCTTGAACCACAGTTTCTTTGTGAGTTGCTAGTAATGCAATAGCAGAAGGTTGCTTGAAGAAATCAGGTAAAGCTAGATAATAAACATGCAAAATGTGTGATTCTACATATTCAGCAAGATGCATAAGTTCTCTAAGCAGTTTAACCTTCTCAGGAACCTTTACTTTAAGGGCTTTTTCAATCGCTTTAATTGAAACATTTCTATGAGAAACTGTACAAATAGCACAGATTCGAGAGACTAAAGAAAGAGTTTCTGTGTATGTCTTCCCTCTAACAAGAGCTTCAATCATACGTGGTCCTTCAAAGATATCAACTAAGACTTTATCCACTTTACCATCTTTGGTAAAGACTTGAATTCCTCCGTCACCTTCTACTCGGGAAATAACATCAACACTAATTGTTTTTTCAGCCATTTTCAATCACCTTTTAACGCTTGTTCGACTTTATTGCCGCCAAACAACTTCAATTTTCTAATTACTTCTTCTTCTGATAGACCAATTTCCTTTAATTTATCAATCATGGAAGGATAATTTGCACCTTCGTATGTACCAAAACAGCCTATACAGGAAATATCAATGCTGGGACAGGTAGCGTTACAACCTGCAGCTGTTACTGGTCCTAAACAGTATTTTCCATGAAGTAAGAAACAATCATTTCCTTCATATTTACATTCAACACAAACTGGCATTGGATACTTTTGAGGTAATAAACCACTGATCAATTTTGTATAAATTGGAACAAAGTTTTCAGCAGAAATAGGACAGCCTGGAATCATGATATCGACATCTATGTACTCACTGATTGGTTGAGCAGGTCTGGGTTGTCCTACAAGATCTAAAAATTCGGGAACCTCACCACTCTTACCATAGACATATTCCATTCTTTCTTTGAATGTTTCTACATCTTCACCAAGATATTGAATTCCACCATAGCAAGCGCATGTTCCAAGTGCAACAACAACGTCAGCCATCTCACGTATTTCTTTGAGTTCTTTTAGTTGCCTTTCAGTATTAATACTTCCTTCAACAAGTGCAATATCAACTTTTGGAACTTCTTGATGAGATTGAGCCATATGGAAAAATTTGATATCAGCACTTGTAAAGAAATCAATAGTACTATCTTCCATATGAAGAATAGCTAATTGGTCTCCTGCACATCCAGAAAAACCAAAAATACCAACGACGGGTTTCTTTTCTCTTTGCCACATTTAGATCAACTCCTTGATGTGTTGAACATCATAATACGTGAAAACTGGTCCTTCTAAGCAAGTATATCTTCCTCCAACTGCACAATGTCCACAGTGTCCCTGACCGCATTTCATTCGTCTTTCAAGTGTCATTAAAATCTGATCTTTTGGAATGTTAAGTTTTAACAATTCTTGAATAACAAATTTATACATTATTGGAGGGCCGCAAATTATTGCGGTTGTATTCTCACTGTCTATTAGTTCTCCTAGTTTTGGGATTAATTGTGTAACGAAACCAACATTATAGGGCCATTCACCAGTATCATCTTCATCAACTGCTAGATGAGTATCAATAATCTGTCTTTGATTCATTGCGATAAAATCTCTCTTGTAAAGCATATCCTTCGGACTTCTTGCTCCATTTAAGAAGAAAACCTTATTGTATTCTTCTCTTCTATCTTCTATATAGAGTAAAACAGATCGTAATGGTACTGCGCCTAATCCTCCTGAGACGATTATAAGATCTCTACCTCTCAGGTCTTCCATTTCAAAACCATCTCCATATGGACCTCTTATGTCAATTGTATCTCCTTTTTTGAGTTTGAAAAGAGCTTCTGTAAAAGATCCAACTTTTCGAATACCGAATTCTATGAAATCTCTTCTTGTTGGAGTTGAAGATAATGAGAATGTGGCTTCACCTACTCCTGGGAGGGAAAAGATAACAAATTGTCCTGGTCTATATTGGAAATCTTTGTTCATAGTAATATCTTTACATCTTAACTTGAAGTATCTTGTATCGTCAGTCAAATCTCGAATTGCTAAAATTTCAGCTGGTTGAGTCTTGTATGTACTGATTTCTTCTTTATCTTTTGATGCTGTCATTGGTCACAAACCTCCTGTGTTTCGCAAACTTCTTCAAAGAGTGCATTGGAAACAGTTATTACATTTATGTCAACCGGACAGTAGGCTATACACCGACCACATCCAACACAGCTTGGTTGTCCCCATCTGCCAATGTATTCTTTCAATTTGTGTGTATAGTATAATTTCAATCTTGCAGTTCGATCAGGTCTAAAATCATGATTACCAGCTACCATTGAATAATAAGGTAGAGTGCAACTGTCCAACATCCTTTCTCTAATTCCTTCTTCTGCATTCATCATTATTTTATCATCTACATGGAAACAGTTGCATGTTGGACATACCAAACTACATGTTCCACAAGACAGGCATTTTTCCCCGAATTGTTCCCAAACGTCACTATCATAGTTCAAATGTATTATATCTGCTAGATACTTATATGAGGGAATTGAGGTCGTGAACATACTTGATCTCTCTTGTTGCCATCTAACATATTCTTGAATCTCTTCTTCAGAAACATTTTCTTCAAGCAAATTCTCTGCTTCAATAGCGATACCTAGACCTTTGTCTGACCCTACCCATAGTAGGTAGAAGTCATCCAATTCTGTTAAAAATAGATCAAATCCATCTTCAACCATATCTGTACCTGTAGATTGACAGACGCATTTATCATCTGGTAAACAAGAATGTCCGATAATTATTAGATTTTCACGTCTTTTAGCATAATATGGATCTTTGATATTTCCCAAGAACAATCTGTCCAATATCTTAATCGCATGAATATCACATGGATGAACTCCCATTACTATTTGTGGTTCATCATCTGGAAGAACTTCTGTTTGTCCAAATTTTACGAATCGTAAAGTTGAATATTTAGCAGGAGTAATAAACTTTTTCGGACTAATGATCGTTCTTTGATAGTCAAAATCTAACTCCGAAAAATCTTTAATTTCCTCAAAGGAATATTTCTCTTTTTGTTTAACTGGTCCAAAAAGCTTCCCCTTACTTTTTATTAGTTCTACGAACTCTGGAAACTTCTCTTTAGACATTTTATACGTCTTCATGTCAAATAATTTTTTTGTAGTATGTTTATAAGGTAATCTAAATCGACATCTTAATTCACAACTAAATTTAGTTCAAATAATATCAATATAACTTTGCTAAAACGATGCCAAAACTCAATAAATTTTAAGTTTAGAGTTCACTGATAGATATCTTCTCTTGTGCATATTTTTAGCACATTAATTTAAGGAAATGAATGATATGCGAATTAATTGTTTAATTAGCTATTTTGTTTAATAGTAAGAAAAACTTATAACACATACTAAATCTATTTTATTAATATAACATCTGCATAAACCTGCTTGAAAAGGCATCAATAACACTTTATGACACAATTCAGCGTTGAGTCATAGCCCTACACTTCTGAAGCTACTTTGTTACTTCACTAATATCTACTATATCTATTCCTACAAGGTGAATAAATGAATATAGAGGAAATTGAAGAGGAAAATATAACTAATAATAATAAATTAAAATTAGCTTTTTATTGGGCTGCTAGCTGCGGAGGCTGTGAGATAGCAGTTTTAGACATAAATGAAAAAATATTAGATGTTGTGGCTATAGCTGATATTCTTTTCTGGCCAGTGGCAATTGACACTAAGTATAAAGATGTTGAAGAAATGGTGGATAAACATATTGATGTTTGTTTCTTCAATGGTTCAATAAGGACTTCAGAACAAGAACATTTAGCTCATCTTCTTAGAAAGAAATCTAAAACAATGGTAGCATTTGGCGCATGTGCAGTTAATGGGGGAATTCCTGGTTTAGCTAATTTAGCAAGCAGAGAAGAAATATTCAACGTTTCGTATCTAGATAATCCCTCAACTTCTAATCCTCAAAAAACTTTACCAAAAACATCAGTTGAAGTTAAAGAAGGAACGCTTACTCTTCCCGAATTTTATGATGAAGTTAAGAGTCTTAATCAAGTGATTGATGTTGATTACTACTTGCCTGGATGTCCACCTCATCCTGATATGATCATGACCGCAATAGGAGCAATTGCAGAAAATAAACTTCCTGAGAAAGGTTCTGTTTTAGGACCACTAAAGTCAGTCTGTGATGAGTGTAAATTTGAAAAAACAGAAAAGAAAATTGATTCAATTAAACGGATATATGAACTTGATTTTATCGAAGACAAATGTCTTCTAGAACAAGGAATTATATGTTTAGGTCCAGCTACGAGAGGTGGTTGTTATGCTCAATGTCTAGATGCATTTATGCCTTGCACTGGTTGTGGAGGACCAGCTCCAAATTCTATTGATCAGGGCGCAAGTATGATGTCAGCATTAGCATCCATCCTTGGATTAGAAGGAGAGGAAGAGATGAAAGAAGAGGAAGTAGAGAAACTGATTGAACAAATAGTAGACCCAGTCGGCACTTTCTACAAATACAGTTTACCTACAGCAATAATTAACAGGAAAGTGCAAAAATGACAACAATAACAATAAATCCAATTACACGATTAGAGGGCCATGGAAAAATAATTATCTTCCTCAATCCTGAGGGAGATGTTGATAATGTTTATCTTCAAATACCAGAATTGAGAGGTTTTGAAAGATTTGCTCAAGGGAGAAGAGCTGAGGATATGCCTCAAATTACTTCTAGAATTTGTGGTGTATGCCCTGTTGCACATCATTTTGCATCAGCAAAAGCATTGGATAGAGCATTCAATGTAGACCCCCCAGTTGTCGCTAAGAAGCTCAGAGAACTTATGTATAGTGGTTATTTTATCTATGACCACATCCTTCATTTCTATTATCTAGGGGGACCTGATTTTATTGTGGGTCCAGATGCACCAGCTGCTAAAAGAAATATTTTAGGTGTAATAGAAAAAGCTGGATTAGAAATAGGAAAAGAAGTAATTAAACACAGAGCGTATGGTCAAAAAATCACTGCAATATTAGGGGGTAAAGCTACTCATCCCGTTTGTGGACTCCCTGGTGGTGTTTCTAAACCTCTTTCAGATGAGGAAGTAAATGATATCAAAACAATGGTTACATCTTGCATTGACTTTGCTCAATTCACGCTAAAGATTTTTGATGATATTGTTCTTAAAAATGAAGACTATGTGAACCTTATATTAAGTGATCCTTACACATTGAAAACGTATAACATGGGTCTTGTGGATGAAAACAACAAAGTCAATTTCTATGATGGACTCATTAGAGTTACTGATACTAAAGGTAAAGAATTCCTCAAATTTGATGTAAATGACTATTTTCAACATATAGATGAGCATGTTGAGGAGTGGAGTTATATTAAATTTCCATATCTGAAAAAGATTGGTTGGAAAGGTTTTGTTGATGGTCAAGAAAGCGGCATTTATCGAGTAGGACCACTTGGCAGATTAAATGCAGCAGATGGGATGGCAACACCTTTAGCAGATGCAGAATACAAAAGAATGTATAAAACTTTAGGAGGAAAACCTATCAACTCTACATTAGCTTTTCATTGGGCAAG
>JAUWKS010000122.1 GCA_030614005.1 Candidatus Heimdallarchaeota archaeon
ATGAAATTCAATCAAACAATTGTTGAAATTATCACTAAACGCAGATCAGTTAGAACTTATGATACAAAAAAAGATGTTGAACTGGATAAAATAAAGATTATCCAAGATGCTATGAATGAGGAAAAAACCAAAAGTTTTCGCTTTGATATAGCTACTTTTGGTGAATTAAAGAAAAGAAAAGAAAGATTGGGAACATATGGTTTCATAAAAGGTGCAGAACTGTTCATGGTAGGAATAATAAATGAGGGTTCTAGCGATAGAAAAAACCAATCAATTAACTTTGGTAGAACTTTTGAGAGAATTATTTTGAAAGTTACTGATTTAGGGTTAGGAACCTGTTGGATGGTTTCAACATTTAAGAGAAAGCAATTAGCCCAGAAAATAAGTTTAGAAGATAATGAGCATTTTGCCATTGCATCACCTTTAGGTTATTCAGCATTGAAAAAAAGATCTATAGAAAAAATAATGCGACGAATACCAAAATCAGACCAAAGAAAACCATGGGAAGACCTCTTCTTTCTAGGTGATTTTACAACCCCTCTTGTTAGAAAAGATACAGGTGAATATGGTATAGCACTTGAAATGTTGCGATTATCTCCATCAGCAGCAAATACTCAACCATGGCGAATAAGTAAACAGAACGACGGATACGATTTATATGTAATGAAAGATAATAGGGGTGAGCGTCATGCAATAGATTGTAACTACAATGATGTAGGTATCGCTATGTGTCACTTTGAATTGACAGCTGAAGAGTTAGGATTAACTGGAGAGTGGAAAATGGATTCCTTAAAAAATAATTTTCTAGAACACAATTTGGAATACATCAGCACTTGGAAAACTACATGAAGAATTTTAATTTTAACAAACCTTTCTGTAAAATAAAGAAAAAGGAAAAAAGGGAGTTTATTCGATAGGTGGTTTAATAAAACCGTTATCCATCAAACTTTTTGTTAGACTACGAGCTTCATCAATACGTTCTTTTGCAAGAGCATAGATTTCTTCCTCAGTCAGTATGATGCGAGCAACACCTTGTTCGATAGCTTTCATACCTACTTTAGATGCAACGTAGGGGAAGATTTCAACATCATCCATTGAAGGAATAACGAAATCATCTCTAAGACCCTTCTTTTCTGCAACTTCAGCAATAGCACGAGCAGCTTCGACACACATCTCGTCAGTAATGGTACTAGCATTAACATCGAGTGTTCCTCTGAATATACCTGGAAAACCAAGACTATTATTGATTTGATTTGGAAAGTCACTTCGACCGGTACCAACAACTCTTGCGCCAGCTTCTTTGGAATCCCAAGGCCAAATTTCAGGAAGAGGATTAGCACAAGTGAAAACAATAGAATCTTCAGCCATGTAGGTTATCCATTCTTTCTTGATTGTACCGGGTTCAGATTTAGAAGCTGAAATGAGTATATCAGCGCCTTTGAGGGCTACACCAAAATCACCAGTAATTCCTTCTGGGTTAGTCTTTTGAGCTAAGTCGTATTTGAAGGTGTCATAATCTTTGTCAGCGACAATGTCAGGACGATCTTTTGTAATAATACCCTTGGAGTCACACATGATCATGTTCTCAAAAGGAGCACCAGCAGCGTTAAGAACATAAGCAGTTCTAGTGTTAGCTGCTCCTACACCGAGCATAGCAATCTTAACTTCATCAAGTTTCTTACCAACATGTTTCAGAGCACCAAGAACACCAGCTGTTACTATTGCAGCAGTTCCTTGAGCATCATCATGCCATACTGGAATTGTAATTTCTGGATCGTTACGTAATGTTTCTAAAATTTTGTAGCATTTTGGTTTTGATATGTCTTCTAAATTTATTCCACCAAATGAGGGTTGTATTAATTTAACAAACTTGATTATTTCATCAGGATCTTTTGTGTCAATACTCAATGGTACTGCATCAACGCCACCTAGATACTTGAACAACAGTGCTTTTCCTTCCATAACAGGTTGACCAGCTGCTGGACCTATATCTCCTAACCCGAGAACTCTTGTTCCATCAGAGACAACGGCAATAGTATTTGCTCTGTTTGTATGTCTGTAAGATTCTGCGGGATCTTCTTTAATTGCTTTACAACTAGCTGCAACTCCTGGAGTATACCATACACCAAAAGCATCGAAATCCCATATACTACATTTGGGAACAACTTGTATTTTTCCTTTGTAGAATGGGTGTAACCTTAAAGCATCAGCTGAAGGTTTATGTGCTCTTGCAAGCAATTCTTCTTTTGTAAACTTTTCTTCTGTCATAATAACATCTTCGAAAATTAATAGTTACTTCACATCAAAATATTCACAAATATATATGTTAGCATAAGACAATAAACTTATTGGTTTTACAATGTATAGGTAAATGTTAACCTTTTTGAGCATAAGATTTATTGACTTTCAATATATTATGGTATTAATGAAGAGAAAAACTTTGCTTTCCAGATTATTCTGATTATTCTACTTTCCAATTCTGTTTTTCTGAATGATTCGTCAAATCTGATTTCTGCTACTTTAGACGATAACGATTTGGCTCCATCTAACCTTGCAAATTATAATGCAACATCTTCAACTGAGTATTTTAACGAATCATCTTATCCACGTTATTCTCTAGTGGCTCAACCTATTGATCTCATAACTTATCCTCATAAAGGCTATCCTGAGATTATTATTTTCGATGAAGCTTTTACAGTTCTTGTAAATACTACATCTGATACTACTGATTGGGAATTCTATCTCAAATCTGGAAGTGATACTGTTTTCTTGAATATTTTACACAAGAAATATGAAAATAATTTGTGGCACTTCGATGTAAAACCAAGTATAAATTCAGCAGGTTTATTCGATTTACAATTGAATTGTAGTTCAGGTTCTGACTATCAAACACATTCGGTCAAAATTATGGAAGAAAAATCCTATCCCTTTAATTTTGTTCATCTTTCTGATACTCATTTTCCCGCTTATGATATCTACAATACCACAGAAATTAATTTGAGGAACATAGCAATTATTAAAGAACAAGATATAGATTTTGTTATATTTACTGGAGATTTGATTAATGGTCCAAGCTGGATGTTTGTTGATCCTTTAACTCAAAAACCTCTTGCTGCTGAAGTTGGTATGAGGCTAGCTTTATGGGCTTTTGATTTGTTAGACTTACCCGTGTATATCATTGCTGGGAATCACGATTTGGACGCTACAACTCTTGTTCCAGATGATCCAACAACTATTTGGAAAAAATATCTGGGTGAGAATCCGGTTCTGAATCATTCTTTTCTCGATTGGTTTTTTATTGGATTTGGTTCATCTAATCCTGGTCTTAATACAGAGGAATTCAATTATCTTAGATCAGCAGTTAGTACAAAACAAAACTCTCCAAATGTGCTTTTCTACCATTCAAATTATAAGGAACAAGCTTCAACTTTGAGAAACAGCTATAATATTGAAGTAATGCTCTATGGGCATGAACATCATGAAAGTTTATCAGTAATTGATCACACATTATATTACTGTCAAGCACCTCTCTTTTATAATGCATCTACAATATTTACTGTTTTAAATAAAACGCATCTAGAAATGAAAGGGAACAGATATGATTTTACCATTCTACTTGAAGAAGTAACGGAATCATCTTTCATATTAACTATATTTACATCGATATCTTTGTTTACAATTGTTCATCTTATTATAAGAAAGAGGAAGAGAAATCTTTCCAACAGCATTCAATAATTACCAAATCAATGAATAAATCTATAAGTGTGAAATATTTTACCATTATAGAGCTAGTCTTTCACTTTGTTTCATGTTTCTCACCAAAATTTGAAATGAGTAATGCTAGCTCCTTTATCTTTCTTAATCTTTCAAT
>JAUWKS010000042.1 GCA_030614005.1 Candidatus Heimdallarchaeota archaeon
ATTCGTACAGCTATTCTAAGAGGCATTTAAAAAGAAGAAAGGGTATTGAATTGTAGGAGAATCACTATGCAAAATTATTGATATTTCTATGAAAAAAGATACTTGCTTATTTTCTTTGACTGTGGAAAATTTAAATATTAGTTAACGAAATAGAATCATAATTTTCCCCTACTATTGACTTATATATCAATTTAAAATTCAAATAGTTTTCTAAACCTTGAGGAAATAAACAAACTAAAACCCGCTTGTTCAAATCGCGCTGGGTCCACAAAATTTATACTTTTTAGTATTGGTTATATTAATTAAGCTAAATTGACCATATTTATCAAGGGATTAGGATGGAAAAAACACCTTTGGAATTGAAAACTCTCTTATCGAAAGATGGAGAGACGTTAGGTAGAATACTGCGCATCGCTGAACGTCGTGGGTATGATAATCAAAAGGAATTTTTCTACATTATTCAATATCGAAAGAATAGACCGAAAAAACATACTCTCGAATTACCATTAAAAACATACCAACCTTATGAAATAACAGATGAATCTGTTTCAATTGGCATTGCCAAAGATGAATTTGTGATTTTAATTAAGCAGTATGAAACTGATCGAACACTAAAAGCAAAAGCAGCGAAATTTGCTAAAGTTAAGAAGACAGATGAAGCAATGGCTCGAACACTAACTGGTAGATGGTAATTAATCAAATTATTATTTTTCAGCAAGCAGCATTTTTATTTTGTTTGCTGCAACAAATTAGGAAAGCTTTTAGAATTTTGATTTTATAATATAGTATTGTTTTGTTACATATTATTCGATATTTAGTATTCGACTGTAATGGATTTTGATTGCTATGGAAAAAAAGGTCAGAAAGAAAATCGAAAGTATACAAAGGGAAGAGATTACTGCTTATCATATCTACTGTTATCTAGCTAAGCGCGAGAAAAACTCGCACAATAAAGAGATTCTGACCAATATCGCCAAGGACGAGATGGGCCATTACAACGATTTCAAAGAGCTCACAAAAAAAGATGTTAAACCTTCAAGAGTGCAGATTTTCTTCTATTCTCTCTTATGTCTTATATTTGGATTGACCTTTTCCCTTAAACTAATGGAGCGGCTTGAAGCAAAAACTTCGATAGATTATTCCAAACTAGAACAACACTATCCTGGTATCGTTAAGATAATAGAAGAAGAGGAAGCTCACGAAAAAGTTCTTCTTGATTTGATCGATGAAAAGAAGCTCAACTATGTTGGCTCCATTGTATTAGGTTTGAATGATGCCTTAGTTGAACTTACAGGTGCTTTAGCTGGTTTTACTTTTGCCATTCAAAATAGTCGCGCTATTGCTTTAATGGGTTTGATTACAGGTGTTGCTGCCACTTTCTCTATGGCTGCTAGTGAATATCTCTCTCAAAGGCAAGAAACCGGTCGCTCCGTCGCTTTGAGATCCAGTCTTTATACTGGTCTAACTTATGCTATTACAGTAGTATTTCTGATAACTCCTTACTTTCTGATAGAAAATCCCTTTGTAAATTTGGGCGTTATGATCAGCATTGTTATTTTTATTATTTTTATATTTAATTTCTATATCTCCGTCGCAAAAGATTTGTCGTTTATTCGACGTTTTCTTGAGATGGCTGGAATTAGTGTCGGAGTAGCTCTTCTCTCATTTGGAATAGGTTGGGTTGTGCGGACCTTTCTCGGTTTAGATATTTAATCTTGGTTTTTGTGAAATCTCGATAATAAATAAAATTTAGAAATTAGTCTCAAATTTATTTTATGCTTTAGAAACTATCTCATATATCTTGACTCAATAAGATTCATCTGTTGTTTAACTCTATCTGAATAATTTTGCACTACATTTGAATGGAAATGGATAGTGTATTGTGCTTTTCTCTCTCATTTTAGGAAATTATTTTGTTTTCACCTACTTTCCTTTCATTATATGCTAAAATTGAAATGAACTCAAAAACAATATTAGCTGCTAGAAATGCAGTAATCTCTGAGGGATCAAATGCTGGTAAAACCTCCACTACATCAAATCCTATAAAATTAAGATCTTTCAATCCACGTATTAATCTTATAGCTTCTCCGCTAGTTACTCCCCCTATTTCTGGTGTGCCCGTTCCGGGGGCATATGCAGGATCAACAAAATCAACATCAAAAGTTAGAAATACTTTTGATTTTCCTACTCTCTTTATAATTCGTTGAATTATTTTTTCAATACCTTTTTCTTGGATTTCTTCAGTAGTAATAACTTCGAATCCCATAGATTTTGGTATATCTAGATGTTTATTTGAGAAAGTAGAACCACGTAAACCGACTTGAATTGATTTATCAACTAAAAGGAGATTTTCATCTACTGCTCTTGCAAAAGGTGTTCCGTGATTGTAGGGGTGACCAAAATATTCAGCTGAAGTATCACTGTGAGCATCAAAATGAACAAGAGCTACTGGTCCATGTGCTTTAGCTATACACCTAAGTTCTGGTAAAGTTATTGCGTGATCTCCACCAAGCAATATAGGAATAACTCCTGCATCTACTATTGGTTGCAGACCTTCTGCTATTCTTTTATAGCTATCCTCAATATATCCAGGAACACCTGGTAAATCTCCGTAATCTACTCCTGAAAGATAATTGAAAGGGCTAATATCTAGAATTGGATTATGACTTCTGATTAAAGTTGAAGCTTTCCTAATTGCAGCTGGTCCGTCTCTCTGTCCAGTTCTAAATGATGCTCCTGCATCAGATGGCACTCCAATTATTGCAAAATCAATATTTTCTACTGTTCTAATATGGGGTAAACGTAAAAATGTTTTAACACCTGAAAATCGAGGTGTTTTTAGAGGATCTACTGGTTTGTATTTATTCAGTTTAATCACCTATCTATTGAAATAATAATGGTAATATCAACCAATTGAATCACTAATTTTCTTATTGATACATTTCATTAGATTTACTTAAACTTTTCAGCTTCTTTTTTAGGCTAACAAACAACATAATTGCAATCAAATTTCATTTTATTAGCTGCACCAGATGACTAATTCCCGTTGCCGGGGGAACAAAATAGACGGTAAAATTATCTGGTACAATCGCTAAAGCAGAAAGGTATTCTTGATAGCTTTCAGATAGCATATATGACTTGAAATTACAAACAAGAATGATTTTCCTTTTATTATAAGCAAACTGAATAGCTTTCACAAATTCAAGAACCTGTGAACTAGTTTTACAAGCAGAACCAAGCATTAAACCTTGCAAATTCTCATTAGCTAAAATCTCTACTGCTCTTTCCGGTGACGAAACTTCACCATACATAAGTGAAACTTTGAAACCCTCTGAATGCAACCTTTCAGTTAAGAAATCGCGCATTTTATTTGTTACTCGAGTAATTAGTTTAGGGCTGGGTGGTAATTGTTTCTCTATTTCGTTGGAAGTTGTAACCCATTTTGGTTCATAGATTAGTAAAGCTTGTTTAATGAACTCATCTGGAATATCTTTGAACATTTCAGCACAGCAATCTTTTAATAACTGAGCAATTTCATGAAGAGAATATTTGGAAAATTCCTTGAATGTTTCTCCTATCATTATTACATTAAATGGCAGAGCTTCTGGATGATTCTTTTGAAGAGTAATGATCTCTTTGATTTTCTTATTTATTGTTTGTAAATCATCGTCTGTTTCAGGGTGACCTATGAGAATACCTGAAGCATTTGCTTGAAATAGATGGTTGCAGGTTATCTTTCCTGTTTGAGCTTCCTCAACAATATCGAAATTCTGTGCAACTACTTTGAAGATTGCCATGGTCTATCTTGGTTAACGCACTCTTAAAGAGTTGGTGTTAACTTTTGATTCTCTGCGAGTCCGCCCAACTCCCGCGAGGGAGGAACTTTCGTTTGACGTTTGGCTGTGTATCGCTAAAAAACTTCTCTCGAAAGACTCGAATATCTTTCAAGAGTCGTTGCCTGACCACAAGGCGTTTCTGTGATAGTGCTAGCAGAGCGAGGAAGCGCTGCATTTGTGTTCCTGCACTGCTTGTGTCTCGATCTATTTCTAGCCCACAATCACAACTAATAGTTCGTTCGGAGAGTTTGCGGTTCTCTTTATTCATGCAGTAACTGCATCTTTTGGTTGTTCTTCGTTCACTGATCCTTATTACGTTTTTACCCAGCTTTTCTGCTTTGTAGGTTAAGTATCCAGCGAAGCGACCAATCGAACCACTGCTTTGCATGGTTCTATGTCTGCTTTTATCATTCTTCTTATCGCTCTTCTTGCTCTTACTCATTGCTCTCAGAACGCGTGGTGGAACCATTGTTGGTCCTGGAGTAAAGACAAGTTTTTCATTCGAATTATAAAAATCTTCAAAACCACTAGTTAGTTGATTCATATTTATCAGTGAATTCTTTGGTTAAATTAATTGAAAAAATTTTCCTACAAGAGCTTAATGAGAAAATTGTATTGGTGCTAGTTCTTAAGAAAAAGTGGGAAATACAACTCCAATACGCTTAGAGATCCTAAAAGCGAGTATCTCTATTTTTGCGGATGGGGAGATAACTTAGCTGACTATTGCTATTATCTGGAGTGCACTTCCCAGATATATTTAACATTAACATATAAAGAGGATTTAGAAAGAGGCAAAATGAAAGAAAAAATCCTTTTAGGCTCTATTCCATTATTATCCAAGTGCTTCCCAAGTGGCATATTTCTCCACATAAAGTTTAGCTTTTCGTTCGAATTCTTTAAGACTATTTTTGAACTCTTTTGCAGCAGTAGTATTTAATGGATCGTCAGGATTTGGGTTTGATAATAGAAATCGTAATGATTCCACAATATCTACTAAATTACTTGCAGGTGTCCAATCTTTTCCCAATATACCTACACAAATTCTATCTTTGAAAATATTTGGATGCCAAATAGGAGTTATAACTTTCACTTTTGGGGGCTTAAATGGGAATGATCTTGGCACATGTATTTCAAATTGAAATACGCCACCAGAATATAAACCAGTCCCTATCATAAATCCTCTCCAAACTCGAGTGTTCCCATTTATTGGTGTAAAGTTTGGTTCCTCTCTCTTCATTTCCCCTGCTTCAATAGCTAATCTTGCCCAAAAGTCATCCTCACTGAGTTCCATTTGATTCTTCCTCATTTATTTTTAAAGTAATTATTTTGATTATTTTTTCTAAACTATATTCGTTATCGTTTAACCCTTTTGAAAGTTTTTCATAGTGGATGATTTAAATTTTGTCGTGAATTTATCTTAAACTAGTTCATTCCTTCTACCATTTTATAGTTTTGCTTTCTGCAATTATATAAAATCCCTATCCGAAAGACTTTTTGAATAATTATGTATTAAATGAGTATACTAAATTATTTAATCATAGGTTACTGATGTAAAAATGGCTTCTCGAAGAATACCCGAACTTGACGCAGCTATAAAATGGAAAACATTTTATGATTTATTGAGCCAAAAAGCATTCAAAGATGAGAGAGATAAAGGAGTTGTTGCAGCAGTGTTTTGTTTTAGCACTTTTCCGGCCACAATCGAAACAGTTGTTCGTTGGAAGGCTCTCTGTGATATTTTAGTGAGAGATCCATTCAACATTGATAATGCTAGAAGAGGTTTAATCGCGGCTTTACTTTTACTGTCAATTAATAAAAAGTAGCATTTAGAGCACGATAAAAAATAGAAGAAAAAGAGAAATATACAAGTCTCTTTTTATTAACGAACTTTAGATCCATTTGGTACTTTGCGCATTGGTGTTAAAATGGATATTTCCGGGTCAGAATCAGCTGCTAACAACATACCATTTGACTCTACACCACGAATTTTGGCAGGTTCCAAATTAGCTATAATTACTATTTGTTTTCCGACCAATTCATCTGGTTTGTAGCGTTCTGCAACACCTGCAACAATTTGTCTTTCCTCTGTACCAATATCAACAATAATTTTCAGTAGTTTTTTCGTTCCTTCTACAGGTTCCACTGATTTTATTGTAGCAACTCTAAGATCTAATTGTTGAAAGTCTTTAAAGGAAACTAGTTCTTTTGTCATTTTTTCATCAACTTTTGGTTGTTTTTTCTTTGCTTTTTTAGGTTTAGATTGAGTTTTAGGTTTATTCTTGACCTTTTTGGAGGGATCCAATTGTGGATTTTGTTTTAGTAATTCCTTAGCAGATTCTCCGCCCCATTTCAAACCGAGTTCTATTATTTGCTCAAGTTCTATCTTTGGGAATAGAGGTTCAAGTTCTTTGGAAATGCTATGATTATCAGAGATATTCTTTCCAACAGAATTCCAAGATTGCTTGTGAATATCTTCTTTTAATTGCAGTAAATCGAATATCTTTTCTGCAGTAAATGGAATGAATGGTGCTAAAAGCACGGCTAATCCTCTACAACATTGTGCACAAATATTCAAAGTTGTAGCAACACGATCTTTCTTATTATCCTTCCAGTCGGCCCAAGGTTTCTTTGATTGGAAATACTTATTGCAGTCGCGTGCAAAATCAAAGATGGTGAGAATTGTTCTTTGGAATTCCAATTTTCTCATCTCAAGATCTGCATTCTTTGAAACGTCAATTAATGCTTTGATAATAGCTTTATCTTCTTTTTCAAGAGCGTTCGCTTTTGGAATTTTACCATCGAAATAGCGATTAATAAATGTCAATGTTCTATGGATGAAATTTCCAAGAATATCTGCAAGATCACCGTTTACACTATCACGAAACTCAGACCATGTAAAATCTGTATCATGTCTTTCAGGGGCAATTTTCATTAAGTAATATCGCCAGTAATCAGGCGGAAATAATTCTAAAGCTGTATCTGTAAAAATACCAACTTTCTTACTGGAAGAAAACTTTGTTTTTTCATAATTTAACCATTGGAAAGCTTTAACATAATCAGCAAGCGCAAAGTCATCATCTGCTCCAATTAAAGTAGCTGGGAAAGTTATAGTATGGAAGGGTACATTATCCTTACCAATGAAATTAATGATGTAAGTATCAGTTTCTTTCCAGAATTTTTTCCATAAATCGGGATCACCTTGTTGTTTAGCCCATTCCATTGATATGGAAATATAACCTATTGGTGCATCAAACCAAACATAGAAGACTTTGTCACGGTATCCATCTAGAGGAATTGGTATACCCCACTTAATATCTCGAGAAATACTACGAGGTCTTAAGCCATCTCTTATCCAACTATTGGCAATTGAATGAGCTGTTTTTGGCCAATCTTTATGAGAATTAATCCACTCTTTTATTCTACCTTCTAAACTTCCTAAATCTATGAATAGATGTTTACCTGAATGAATCTCAGTGTTACTCTTACCACAAATGATACAAACTGGGTTTATTAGATCTATACCATCTAGTACCTTTGAGCAATTTTCACATTGATCTCCTCTTGCATGTTCATATTTGCAATTTGGACAAGTACCAACAACATAGCGATCAGGTAGATTGCGCTTGCAATTCTTGCAATGTAAAGATTGTACCTCTTTTTCTATAATGAAACCATTTTCATATAATTTTAAGAAAAGATGTTGAGTTAGTTCTGTATTTTCAGCTGTATGCGTTCTACTAAAAAGGTCAAATGAAAGACCAAAGCGCTCATAGATATCTTTCTGTTTATTGAACATTTGCTCAACGAATTCTTCGACTGGCATTCCCGCCTCTAAAGCAGAAACTTCACTGGGAGTACCGTGATCGTCTGTTCCGCATACTGCAAGAACTTCTTCTCCTCTTTGTCTTAAATACCGTGCATAGATATCTGCTGGTAACAAAGTAGAAACCAAATTTCCGAGATGCTTTACAGTGTTAACGTAGGGCAACGCGCTTGTAATTAAATACCGTTTTTTCTTGTCAGACACTTTAAACACACTCCTACTATTTTCGAGAATCGTTGAGAATAATGATATAGAACGAAAATATAATAGTGGTTTCTTCGTTGTGAGATGGTATTTAACTTTTTTGAATAGAAGTATAACGTAGTAACAATACTGATTTTTAGATAAAAAAAAAAGACTAATAAATGGAAATTTACTTTACAACGGTTATTGTTGGAGTTTGCACTACTCCAATATGAGTATCATTAATTATACCTACTGTATCCACAATCCTACAATAAAACGAAACCGTTCGTTGTTTATAGGACCTAAATAATCCCTTTCGCATTGAAGGTGCTTTCCACTCGAAAGATTCCAAAACGAAGTTCTCGCCTTTTTTCACTCGAGTTTTTAATCTGTACCTCTTAATTAGTTTAGCTCTGGCCTTCTTAGTAAATTGTAAGATATGTATTTCTCTAATATCACTATGGGCTTTGAATTGTAATTTTGGGGTTATTTCTGTAACATAATTACTGCTAATTCTCGATTTAAGTGGAGGGTTTCCAAGTAAACTAAAATTAATCAATTTTGACAATGGAGGTGAAACTTTGATCGAAGTAGTGGTACTGGATCCTCTACCATTAAAGACGCAAAGTATATGCCACTTGGATGAACACATACTAAGAGGTATTACCACAGGCAAATCAATTGTGAAAGTTTTTCTTGAAAATCTGGATTTCTTTTCATATAATTTGATTAAACCTCTTTGTGATAGCCCCCATAAGGTTATTTTACCACGAATATTATTTCTTGAGAGAGTAGCTTTGACTTTAACAAAAGTTTCTCCAACAGGGTTAGGTGATGTTGTTAGATTTGTTATGGAATGTGTTTTATCTCTTGGAACCCTGACCTTTACACATAATTTATGAGCAGTGGCTAAAATTTTTCTACTCTTTCCATCTCGAACAATAAATCTTATCTGAAACTCACCAGTATAATTATTGAGTTGAATTGGAATTGGTAGGTAACAAAAATCAACTAGTGATGCTTTTTCTAGGTTAAAAGACTCTTGAAAAGATCTTCTTCTTGCACCACTTCCCTTAGTTAAGGGGACAAATTCCGCTTCTACTTTAACTGGATGTGAAATTTTGGATTGTAATATTGATCGACGCCATTTTATCTTTATTGCTGGAACAATTAATGAATAATCAACTTTAGATGGAAAGTTATGAACAGAGACATTTTTGACAAATTTAGATTCTTTGAAGAATTCTTCTCGTTGGAATGTTGGAGTAGCAGCAACTGTTTTTGTGGAAGACCCAGCAGTTCGATTTGAAGTTTTAGATTTTTGTTTCGTCCTCGATGCATTTGTTTTTGCACTTTTTGAAATACGAGGTTTTGGCAATACTACACTTTGTGTACGGTATCTAGAACTTGACGCTGTTGATGCATAAGCTTGCACTTTGCCCCTTGATCCTTTCTGCAGAGATTTTGATCTAGATGATGATTTCTTGGGGTAAGTCTTTGCTTTCACAGGTGCTTTTGTTCTAGTGGTCTTCTTGTGTTTAGCAGATGAATATCTCTTTTTAATGGATTTCTTACTTGATTTTGCAGGTGGTGACCTAGTTCGTGTTGGAAGCTTCTTTGTTGACTTTGCGGGTCGAATAGTTGCTACACGTTTTGATTTCAGCGAGGAGGAGGAACGTCTAACTGATTGAGCAGCCAAAGGTCTTGATGTGCGACCTGCAATGGGTTTTGGGGGTGGTTTTTTAGCTTTTTCAAGAAGTTTCAATCTCTCAAGGCGTTTTTTCTCCAAAACCTTTTCTCGTTTTATCTTTTCGCGTTGTGTTTTAGCTGCTTGAGCTTGTTTAACTTTCAGTCGTTGGCGTTCCTTTGCCATTACTTTTTTACGTCTTGCTCTGGAATCAAATTGTAGTTTACGAGCGATGGCACTTTGTGAAGTATCTTTAGTTCTTACAGGTTTTACTGCTTTTGTTTCAACAAATTCAGATACCGATTTATCGGGTTGACCTAACATTTCACTAAAGACTCTTCTAGGTCTGCCGTTCATTAATCCCAAACTTTTGATAAGATTTGCAATATTGTTGTGATTTTGTTCATATAAATAAAACATAAATGTAGCTGCAGAAATAGGAGGAGCTATTCGAGCTGTTCCCCACAACATAATAAGAAGAGGAGCAAGTTCGCTTTCTTTCATTCGTAATTCAGTTAACTCTGGTTTTAACCAGATAAGTAGGGCACGCAAAGATTCATAGATTTTCCCAGGAGGTCCACCTGTTTCTGGATTGTGATTATAATATTTAGCGAAAAGTCCGCCTGACGCTTCGATGCTAGGGTCTCCTTGGAATTTTGCGAACATACCAAAGTTTACTGCTCTTTTACGATGTTCGTAAAGTGTATTTCCTTTTATTTCAGGAATCGTTGTGCCAGCTCTAACCATCTTAGCACCTTTCAATGCTAATGCTTGAAGTAATAAGATAATTGAAATTCGAATACTTTGATCATATTGTGCATCAAAGAATCGACACTCTATGGTTCCATAGACTGTATATGGATAAGCATCTACATACCGGTCATCGGGAATTTCTTTTCGTACATGTCTTGAGAATTGGGTTTTAGTATAAGATGAACTAACGTGTGGTAAATAATCAGGCATATTTGGACCCAATTGTCCGGAATTTTCTTTTAACCGAAAACTTCGAACACTGTCCGGAGCTAAAACCATTGTTCTTCCATCATTACCCTTCTTCAGGATAATACGGCCAGCTGGCTTTCCATTTACAAATGGAGAAGTATTAGACAAAGCTATCAGATGCGGAATATAAGCTCGAATCATGTTATAAGCAGCGCTTTTTTCAGACTCATTTTTGAATCCACCAAGGTGGTGATGTTCTCCACAAGTCACTCCAGCTCGATATTCGGATTGATAAGGATTGAATCCCAGTGCTTGAATATTATATCCTTTAGTAATTGATTGAGAAGCAGCTAAGTAGAGAGTATTTACCCACCAATCCAATTCTTCAACATATTCACAAGGAGGAGTTACTAATTCTAATAGCCAGGTTATTTGTGAAATATTTGGATCAGGACCAAAAACATTAATCGCAATGGATTTACCATTGACTGTATATTCAATTTGGACATAGCGAATCATTTTTCCATGTCTTTCTACGTCCTTTCTCGAAACACGTTTAATTTTTTTCCTGATATAATCTGGCACATTTCTTGTACTACTTGTCAAGGATTTTAAGAAACCTAATGCACCATTAAACATCTGATCCCAGACTGCAACTAATTCTTTTCCGTCCTCTAAAATTTCTCCACGTTTATCAGTAATGAAATTCTCAACTTCTAAACCATGAGTAAAAGGCAACTTACGTAGGGTACTTGTAGCAGAATTTGCTGATTTTATGTTTGTGGGACGTTTATTGCTCATTACTCATTCATACCCTACTTTTGCACAATGTACAAATCTGTATTTCATTTTGGTTTTTGATGTAATAGATAATCAAACAAATATTGTTGAGTAAATGGATAGCTCTCTTCTTGTTCTTCGAGAATCTTTGTTATCTTGGATGCAAAATCCATTAGTGTGGTTACCTCAGAGACATTTAATTTTCCATTTTTAAGTTGTTGAATCACAAAACTTCTGCGAATATCAATTATATCTGCAAATATATTGAGAATATACAACTCTTCGTAGACATTACTTCCAGAAGGATCGAATAATGCATCTGTATTGAAGTACACACCAGAAATAGAGCACAATTCAGCAACAATTTCAGAAAGTTTTTCTTGAGTCTTAACTTTCAATATTTTATCGAAATCCTTTCTTGTTACTTTAGATTTTTCAACACCTTCGCGGTCAATCACTTTTTGAGGCCAATAAATTTTCAGCATACGCAGAGCATTTAATCCCAGAACATGTCTTATATGATCAAAGGTTAATCCTTGTTCTTTTGCTTTTTGGGAAAACAAGTAAGTAAGATGATCACTTGCTTGTGGGACACCGAAGTAATTATGATCTGTTCCATACATCGTGGATAAATGCCAATCCTCTACAAGGTCAAGGCAATTTTTGTAGAAAATTTCACAATCGTCGCCTCTCATTCCTGAAGTTTCAGTTTTAATATTGGAGTCACCTAAAATTTCATACATACCTTTCGTTGTATAATCAAAGCCAAAATGCCCAAGTATTACTGTAAAATCATCATTCTTTGCTCGTTTTCTAACTTCCATTGTCACCTGATGTATCTCTTGAGCTGTTTGATAATTTTGAACATCAAAAATAACTGGTAATTTATAATCAACTGCTGTACGAACTATTTCAATAACATTTTCACTAACTATATCGTTTATCCAGTTTTCTGAAAGGGGATGGAGTTTTAATCCTCTTGCGCCATATTCCACACATCTGAGAATCTCATCAATAGCTTTTCCCTTATCATTTGGATTTACACGACAAAACGGAACCAATCTCGAGCCATACTCGAGTGTTTGTGCGCGAGTTATGATATAATTATTCGAACGAACAAAATGAGGTGATGTTTTTGCATGGAGAGTATCATGTAATGGAAAAGTAACTATTTTGTCTGCAAACCAACCGATATTCTGTGTAGTTCTTTTATCTCGAAAGATATCTTGTTGTAATCTAGTTGCAGGCATTGTGAAATCATTTGCTTTTTCTGGTAATTCAAACGCATAATCCTCCGGATAACTTGTAATCCTTTTGTGAACATCGTATTTTAATTTCTCATAGAAATCTATGTGATCCTTCGGTCTTACGATTCTGTAGTCTTTACCTTTTCCGCTTACAACCATTTCCTTTCCCAAATGTGTGTGAGTGTCCACTACATTAAGCTTCAGCGGTTTCTTCTTAGGATCCTCTTTATCAAATATAATTATCATTAGCGTTACCTCAAATATATTAACTGAATAAAGGCATTGTATACTGCTAGTATATTAGTAAGTTTCTACCTTATATAGAGATATTTACATACAATTACATAGATATACAACCTATCTAAAAACCCTTGCATTTGGACAGAAAAAAAAAGAAAATGTTAGCCAAAGAAAGATTTAGCTAATAACCACTCTTCTTTGGGAACTATTTTTCTCTTAGCAACTGCATCTTCAATTGGGACATCAACAATACGTGTGCCTTGTAGACTAGCCATACGACCAAATTTTCCAGTATGGATTAATTCTGCAGCTTTGGCGCCATATCTCAAACCCAAATAGCGATCATATGCGGTAGGTGATCCTCCTCTTTGAATATGACCCAAAGTAATACATCGGACGGGGAGATTTGTGCGTTTTGTAATTTCCTCAGCAAGGAATTCACCTACTTTAAGATCAGCAAGTAAAATGTTCCCAAATGAATCGGTTCCAGCTTTTTCGATTTTCTCTTTCATTTCTGAAAAAACAACTCCTTCAGCAACACAGACAATGCTATATGTTCTCTTACCTTCGTGTCTCTTCTTTAATAAGGAACATACTTCGTCTATTGAAAATTCGAATTCAGGTATAATAATTGCATTTACATTTCCAGCCATCCCTGCTTCTAAGGCAATCCATCCAGAATGTCGACCCATTAACTCCAAAACAAAAACACGGTGATGAGATTTAGCAGTAGTTCTCAACCTATCGATTGCATCCATTGCAATATTTATTGAAGTATCGAAGCCAAAAGTTTGATCTGTTGCTTCTAAATCATTGTCTATTGTTTTAGGCACACCAACAACATTAGCTCCTTTTTCATTCAGAATTTTTGCCACACCCAATGTATCATCTCCGCCACAGGCAGCAAATGCAAAGATATCTAATTTTTTCAATGTAGCAAGAATTTTCTCAAACCCATTCTCAACTTTTCTTGGATTTGTTCGAGATGAGCCTAGAATTGTTCCACCCTCTTGAACAATTTCTTTAACTCGTTCTAAAGATAAGTCTTCAATTAATCCCTCAATCAATCCTTTCCAACCATCTTGAAAACCAATAACTTCATAGCCATTTTTAATTGCTGTTCTTGTAAAACCAGCTATTACAGGATTTAATCCGGGAGCATCGCCACCACTAGTTAAAATGCCAATTTTTTTTACCATCATTAATCACGGATAAATATTCAGTAGTTGTATCTTTCACTTCAATTCTTATTTTTTTCTCTTAGATTAATCTTATCTATCAATATTCAGTGCTGATTTTAAGTAGATTTTCGTTGAAAAAATTTTAATTACAGTAAATTTGTATAATAGTGAGTAATAGTATAATGTTTGGTGAATTATTATGGCAGGTTATAATTATCGTTGGAGTATTGAGAAACAAAAAGAAAATGCTGAAGATAATCTAATAACGTTTATTAAAAAACAAATAGCAAATTATAGTCCATTTTATCGTGAATGGTTTAAACAACATGAAATCGATATAAGCAAAATAAAAACAATTGCTGATGTGCAAAAAATCCCAATAACAACAAAAGCTGAACATTCATCTGATCCGTATTCTTTTATTTTAAAACCATATATGCCAGAATGGTGGGAGTGCAAATTTGAAACAAAACCACTATCAAATTATCAATCGTTCATATATTGGTTGAAATCACAAAATAAAAATTACTTTCGAGAGATTTTTAGCAAAGAACCAATGAAAGATGAAGAAAGAACAATCACTGAAGCTTCTAATGATTGGTTACCAGTTCATTTCCATACAACAGAAAGCGCAAAGGATCCACGTTTGATAGCGTATACAAAACGTGATTTAAAGAAGAATATACCCGAAGTTGCTGCTCAAATTTATTCAACAGGATTTAGAGCGTATTGGGAAATATTTAGTTTAATTCCTGCATCACCATCAATAAATTTCTTCCAAAGTGTTTGGGCGCCCCTATCAGTCGGAGGTGGATCATTCTTTACTTGTGGTGAGAATATTACTTCAATTGACACACAAATTGAAGTAGCAAATAAAATTACTTTTGAAGTGTTTTTAGGGAAACCAACATATATGCTCAAGTGGTTAAAAGCGGCTTTGGTTAAACTCAAGAATAACGAAATTTCGCCAATAACTAGTGTTAAATTATGTATCTTATCAGGTGAACCTTTGAAACCAAAAACTAAAACTCAAATTAAAGGACTATTTTCTCAGCTTGGTTCAGAACCAAGTATCATTGAAAATTATTCCAATAATCGAACAAAGGTGTCATTTACAGAATGTTCAGAAAACTCAGGCATTCATTTAAATCCAAGATATTTCTACTGGGAAGTATTAGATCAAAAGACCTTAGAGCCTGTTGAAGATGGAGAAAGTGGGTATCTCTGTTTTAGTCATATTGATTGGCGAGGTACGGTATTTTTACGATATAACACTGGTGACCTTATCGGAGGGTTAGAATGGAAAAAATGTGATTCTTGTGGATTAACAATGCCAATAATCAAAGGACCAATTACACGTAAAAAGTAGCTATTACTTTTTACTTTGATTTTTCAAAACAGTTTGCAATTACTCAAAAATAAAGAAAAGTGAACCTCCATTTAGGAGGAAAGTAAATATGTTAATTATTTAACAGGTCGTTTTTCAACTGTGTCAAGATAATATATAACATTCATCGTTGCAAATGCCATAATGATTATCACAATTGCAATTCCTAACCAAAATGTTGGTGAGATTCTAACAGTTGATTCAATGAAATCTTTGTTAGCAGGCCAACCCGCGGCGGGTCTTGGAGTACCAGCAGCCCATCTCGCATAGATAAGACTACCAATAAGATAGAGTATACTGCCAATAAAGACGGATCCACCACCAACTGGACCAGGTCTTTCTCTTGTAAAATAACATGGTTTATTTTGATATGTTAACCAGAATTGATATACTGATCCAACAGCTATAATGAATAATCCTAGGCCAATCAAAATAGATGCTGCCATTGGAAAGTCCAATAAATCAACAGCATCGCCAAAAGTACCTTGGGCAAGATTGTCAGATCGCCATCTGCCACTCCACTTTGTGTAGTAAGTGAAATTTCTATTTCCGGTTCCAAAATGGTTTACATAGGGAACTGCCATTGTAAAGAGAAGTAAACTAAATGCGCCAATTATTACGCCTATTCCGAGCCATTTTTGAGATGGTCTTGTCATTTCATAACCCAAATGTTTTGCCTCCAATAGTAGTTAAGGAATGAATTATTCTTTTTAATTCTTTTGATAACTGTTCGTTATTCTTCTTCTTTTCCTCAAGTCTTTCTTTTCGTTCTTTTTCTCTTCTTTTTCCCTTTTTTTCTTGTTCACTTGCGCACTTTCGTTGTTTTTAAATTTTCATTACGAAAAGCTTTTTTTATGTTTTTATTGCTAGATACTATATATGAGTGATCAACTTTGACAAAAGATCTATCTATTCACATTAAAATCTGGTTTGAAAAAAAGGGTGAATCTGTTATTGGGCCCGGTAGAATGGCTATCTTGGAGGCAATAGATCAAACTGGTTCACTAACTCAAGCAACAGAGATGTGCAATATATCTTTTCGTAAGGCTTGGAAGCTAATCAATGAAATTAATGATAAAATGGAACAACCAGTAATTTCTACTGCTCGAGGAGGTAAAGGAGGAGGAGGTGGAACAACACTTACAGAATATGGAAAAAAGTTGCTAAAGCAATATAGAAAAATTCAATCTGTTTTAGAAGGTGTAGTAAGTAATCCTGATATCTGGTCTGAAATATAAAGAGAAAATAATAAGAAAAAAGTCCTATTGATCGTTTTCTTGATCAGGATCTTTTAAACGCTTTCGTTCAGCATTTAATCTATCAAGGAAACTAAATCTACTAGATTTTTTCTTTGTTGGAGCTGTTTTATCAACTGGTTGTTGTTCATCAAGGGGCGGTTGGGTTGAAGGTTGTTCCATTATTGGAGGAGTAATTGTGCTTATGGGTTGAGTCGCAGTTTTCTCGGGTTCTGTGGGTGGTTCAATGATAGGTTCAACAACAGGTTGTTCAGTTAAATCTGTAGTAGTTGGAGCTAATGATATAGGTTCTGTGAAGGAAGGTTTGGCTGACTCTTTTTGCTCTGCTTCATTTACCATGGGAGGAGATACTACGCTTGCCTCAGGAGTTATTGGAGCTGTTGGCATTGCCATTATATTATCCACTGTTGGAGCTTCAATAGAAGGCACTCTACCTATACCTAAAGGCTGGGCAGATATGTGTTGAGAACCGGAAATTGTATGTACTTCAGGTTGCTGAGGATGAGAAGTATCTACCATTTCGGTTGAAGGCATATCCAATCCTTTCTTATCAAAAATCATCAACTTGCTTATCGCTTCAAATGTTTCTGTTATACCGATTCCTTTCAAGCTTGTTGTTGGAATATAGAAAGATATATTGAGTCTTTTTGCTGTTTCTAAGCCTTCTTCATTCAATACTTCACGGAGCTCTTCTACATCATTCTTTGTACTAACAAGAACCTTTGGAATGTTTATGTCCTCTAGTTTGTTAATCCATCGATCAAGAGAATCGAGTGTATCTCTTCGTGTTGTATCGTAACAAAGGATGGCACCATGGGCACCTTTTGTAAAAATATTACTAATTTCAGCAAATTGATCTTGTCCACCAATATCACAGATCTGTAATGTTACTTCTTCTCCATCCACAACTAGTTTTTTGCTAAAGAAATCAGCGCCAATAGATAATTTGTAGCTTCCAAAGAATTCACCGGTGGTTAGGTAATTACAAATAGATGTTTTACCAATTCCGCCGTCACCAAGGACTACTACTTTGAAGAAGGTTGCCACTAAATATGTCTCCAATTATTTTAGATGATTATTTGTTTATTAAATGTATATAAAACATTTGTAAGTAATTTATTACATATTTCCTACTAAAATTACCTATTTAAGTTTTCGATACGTACTATCTTCAGACAAAAAACAGCTTGAATTTTTTTTGTTTATATTCTTGAAGAACAGCAATTTTTTTGATATACAATATCATATGTAATAGACTATTGTAAACAATCAGAGCAAGGTCTCGTTTTTTCTTACTAAAAATTGCGATTTAGAGGAAAAATTCTTATTTGTTTACCAAACTTTTAATGAGAGTACCTACGGATAAACATTAATTGTAGATATAATTATTAATAAAAAAGAATAGAAATCAATAAAAACCATCAAATATCAGCAGATATGGACAAGTGTTATTCGATGAAAATCTCAAGAATTATAAAAAACAGGAAGGCAATGACACCTTTAATGATTGGATTAATTGTCGCCGCATCAGTAATAGCTGTTTTGTTTATTGTATTGGCAGCAGTAGTCCCTTCTATGAGTCATGATTTAAGTATGCAAATTAAGGATCGAAGCATTAAGGGAAATACCACTATTAATGATCTTTCTTTGAAATTTACAGTAATGTGTGATTACGCTGATGGCGAAGTTTGGAGAGCAGAAATTCACAAGAATGGTGCACTTTACGGTTACTTTAGTTTAGCTGACGAAACTCCCTTTGAGAAGAATGAACAAAGATTGGTTGTTGTAGCGTACTTTTTAGCTGAAACAGGTATAAATCAAACTGAGGTTGATGGTGGTCGATTGGTTTTCCAAAATGGACATGATTATGTTCTAAGAGTTTTTTATAGACCTATTGACTCTGAAGTATTAAACACATATACCGAATTAGGTTTTACCTATATTCCTGCGTGAATATTAAAGGAAAAATGAATTTTCCTTTTTTATTTCTATTTGTTTTTCTTTTTTATTTACTCTTTTTGTTTCGAATATTCCAAATGCAAACATTTTAAAAGCAAAGTATGTATGTAAATGTATGTAGAAATACATACACAGAGATACATAGTTTGTGATATAAAAATGGTAGAGAAAATAATTGACATTTCAGTGATGAATGTCGGCGAAATTGATGGGCGCGCTTATATGAATAAGCGTGACATGGACAGAATTGGTGTAGATGATTTTGATATCATCCAACTAATTAATGAATTTGAAGATAGCTGTGCAGTACAAGTTCTCGAGAATGATGAAGTAGAGGCAGATACAGTTGCAGTAGATAACGGAATTCTTGATTCTGCAAACATTAGCGACGGCGACAGGGTGAAAATAAGAAAAGCCCAAATTAAAGATGAAGCAATAACTAGAGTGAAGTTTGGCATTGAACCTCTTGAAGGTCAACCAGTTGAAGAATGTATAACCTACATTTTGGAGAATTTTGATGAATTAACATCAGTTATAAGAAATAGACCAGTATACCGTAATTTACAAATTGACTGGCCTGATGCAGGGTGTGGACACGTCAAAATCACCTTTTTAGATGCAGACCCAGATATGGAAGGCGATGAAGTTGGTATTATTGATCCTTCAGGAAAAGAAGTTGAAGTTCAATTAGTGCCAGCAAGCGAAATGTCCTTCAATGCAGTTCTAATTCTCGATGTATCGGGTTCAATGAGTAAAGTTGATATGATCGTTAAAGGAACTGGAACAGCAGTTGAAGGGTTAAGAAGAGGTCTTAAAGGAAGCAAAGATTTAGACAAACTCTTAGACGAATTCGAAGAGAAGAAAGTCTCTCGAATTAAAGGTGCTGCCTTAGCAACTCTAATGTTCCTTTCACAGAAAGTTAGTCGTGGTTGGGGCGAACAATTATCTATTCTCAGTTTTGCTGGGGATGTTGATGTGTTTGAAATTGAATATGGTTCTGGTGGTCCTACACCAGTCATTGCATGCACTGGTCAAGCAAAATCAGCTGGTCTAGAAATCATTGCCGATTATGTTTCCAAGAGATGCTCTAAAGGCGGTGGACTTACATTCATGAGTGGTGCAATTCAACAAGCTTATGAAATGACAAAGAAATTCGAGCCAAATTCAATAACAGGTAAGATGAATCCAGCAATGATTATCCTTCTTACTGATGGTCAACCAAACAAAGGTAATGGTCTTGGTATAAATCCAGTACCCGTTGCTCGCAAATGCGCACGAGATTATCCAAATACGATTTTTTATACCATTGGTCTTGGTGAAGCAGATAAAAGACTTCTCAAAAAGTTATCAGAAATTGGCAGAGGAGAATTTTACGAGGCTAATGACCTTGGAGAATTAACTAAATTCTACGACCTCCTTGCAAGACGATTCATGATCGCCTTAAAAACCGAACCAACTGAACTTGTTGAACAAGTTCCAGAAGACTTCTTTGATGAAGTCGCTGACGATGAAGAAAGCGATGAAGTCGAATTAGCTCTTGAGGAAGAGTATGGTGGTGCTGGCGAGGACATAGAAGAATTCGAAGAAGAACTCGAAGAAGACGATTAAGAAATTTTCTTCTTCAATATTTTCCTTTTTTTATTAAAGTACAATTCTTTTTTTGATTTGTTTAAAATCTTTTTTTAGCTTAGTATAATGTGAGTTCTTGAAAAATAAAAAAATCGATCGATTTAATCGATCAATTAACTGCTGTTTTCTAAACAAGCGATAATACTAAGGATAGATTTACACCTGGAATCAGAGAAACGCCATATATTGCTAATGAAATAATTTGGAATATTCCCCAACCAATACAGAAAAAGGATACAATTATTGCAACTGGCATCCAATTTAGTATTTTACCTATCATCGCCATTTGTTCTGTCAGAGTTCTAACTAATATAAACACAATAATATCTATTGCTAAGAAAACTGCAAAATAAATCCATTTACCTTGTCCAAGGTCGCCGAAAACGACTGCAAAAATCGCTGCTCCGAGAAATCCTGCGAGTAAACCCACAAGAGCAGAAATAGGGGTGTCTTCTAAGGTTCGAAGAGTTAGCAGTGCACCAATAACAACTAAAACTATGATTGTTAGAGGATTAAACCATTGCATCCATGGGTATTCATCGGGAACATTGACTGCTAGAAAACCAGCAAGCATAAGTGTCAATACACCCAAAACAATGCCCACTTTCTCCATGACATCAACCATTGAGAAGAGCATATTTCGTTCGCTTTCATCATTTTTCTCTATTCGAGCAAATTTCCGGATTACTCCTGAAGTAACTACAACAGCATCCAGGATAAGGACAATTGGTGAAAGAATAAACATTGCAAATTCAAATGCGTGCTCCATGATAAAATTCACCTAATATATGAATGAATAGTGCAAGCTATCTTATTAAGATATTCTATTAAGCATTTAACTTATACCGAATACTGCAGCAACTCCCCCAACAACTAAAACAGTAACCAAAGCACCAGGTATTAAAATTTTGAAACTAATATTTATTGCTTGATTTGACTGTAATCGAGGAATAAGGGCTTTTATTATTGTAATAACTAACATAACCAAACTTAGTTTGAAAAGAAAATTCAACAGATGAGCTAATAATTCATAACCAGCCAATATCGGAATCGGAAGGTATGATCCTCCTAAAAAAGCAGAGACAATAACTCCTGCGAGCGCTAGTTCAAAAATGCGCATAGAGGTATTCCATACGTGAAACTTCCAATTTTTTGTTGTAGGAAGCCTAATAGATAAATCAGGTGTTGAATTCAATCTATCGAAATGTGGTTGATCGAATTTGAGAGATAACGCTAATATAGAAATCAATACACCCCAAGGTATAAGAAGTAATAGTCCATAGGCTCGATTTTCATATGCAATTAGTCGAATGTCCTCAGCAAGGACACTAATACTCATAGATCTCCTGACAAGAGATGGACCAACAAAAGCTAAAAATAACGGAATATCAAATAGCATAAATGTTAATGCTATTTTTAACGCTTCATAAGTAGAATGCTTCTCACCAATCCATAAAATAAAGAAGATGAGAATGCCAATAAACATGCTAATTGTAAGTAAAAGTAACAAGTCACCTTCAAAAGAAATAATGCCAACTATACCTGTTGTTCTTCCGGAACTGTTCCTATAAATCCCTACAAGGGAAGAAAATTCACCTTCAACACAAATAGGTAGTACTAATGCGCTCATTAAACTAAGAGTTAAGAGAAGTAGTAGTAATATACCTTGAATAACACTTCTTATGTTTAGTTGCTCTTTCTCTCCTTTGAAACAAAGCTTGAAATGTTCTACAATTGGGATAAACATCGGAGAACCTTTAGGTTTAAAACTAAAACGCGAATATAATCTGCTAGTAATTTGCTCGAAAAGAATGGCTAATCCAAGAATAAACAAAAAGCCTGGAAAAATGAATATTTCTACCCATGGAATTGCCATATTTTTAACTCCTATTTATTTCACATTGGATGAATGATTTAATGATATATTTGAATTACTTTAAACCTTTTGTAATATTTTATGCTGAACTTTTTTTATCCACTTATTCCCCAACCTTCTCCGACAAATAAAAGAATAGTAGAAATGCTTTCAATCGCGTTTCCAGTAATTCGGGAAAGCAATCCCTGAGTATTAACTTTCATTGGGCAAGTTATTTTAATTAATCGAGGAGTACCTTTCTCTGTGCCTTTCCTGCTATGAACAAAACTAAATAGTTCACCAATGGGGGTTTCTACTCTAACAATAGTATTGCTTGCAGCTAATTCAAACGTAGTAGTGGAATTATGAATAGGTCCCTCAGGCAAAGTTTGCAAAAGCTCTCTAACGATTTTTATTGATATAATGATTTCATCAAATAGAACTAAAAATTCTCCAAAAAGATCACAGAAATCAGAAACAGGAACATCAAATGAAATGTCTTTATAGGCGCAATATGGATCTGATTGTCGTACATCAGCTGTTATTCCAGAAGTCCTTGCTAAAGGACCTACTAATGAAAGTTTTTTCGCTGTCTCTCTTGAGATAAATCCAACATCCTTCAATAACCCCTTCACTAATGGATTTCTTTGATTTCTAGTTTTGATTTTTTGTATTTTCGTTTCCATTTTTGAAAGCGTTTGATAAAGTGAAACTACTTCTTCTTCTACAATGTCAGTAGCTACACCCCCGAATGTAATAAATGGATTAACAGAAGCAGGTTGAGTGATATTTTCAATATGAGCTAAAATAGCTCTTCGCAACAACAGAACTCTTTGATGAAGTATTGGATAGGAGATTCCTTTTGCAATTGTACCAAGTCTAAGAAGATGGCATTGAATTCTTTCTAATTCCAAAATAACAGAACGAATATAATTTGCTCTATCGGGAACAACAACGGGTTTTTTTGCTAGTTTCTCAAGAGCTAAAGAAATTACTGTTTGATAATGAAATGGATGAACAATTGCAGAAGAGGAAGCTAATTGAAGTAATTTTTCCCAGGAGTTTTTTTGAAATAATGGTTCGTAATTATTACAAGAACATAATTTTCCTTCCAGTTTTGTGCCTTCTACTTTATTTGGAGATAATTTCATTTGAATGGCAACTGATTCATTAGTAAACATATTTCGTAATAGAATGCGTTTATCATAAGTTGAAGAAATGTCCCCGTTCTCGTTAGATTTAATCACAATTATCTTCTCCATATTCTATAGATTATATCTATTTATTGTGAAGATACACTTTTGAATATTTGTGTTTGCAAATGAAAAGAATATTAAATTCTGTTAGAATTAGATGTCAAAATCATAGAAATCAAACAATGTTTTTATGAGTTCATTTCGTTAACCAAAGTTTGTTAATAGATAAATCCAGAAAGTGTTCTTTTCTCTTAATAATTAGTAAAAAAATCGGAGTGACTTTTTGTAGGGTTGTGGCTGTAGCTGTTTATTAAAGGTAAAAAGAACGGGAAAAAATAACCGATTTTATTTATATAAATGTTTCAAGAGGGGGATTAGTGAGGGTTGTTACTGTTGCTATTAAATATAGACAAATAAAACAAAAGCTTTTTACTGATTTTAAAAACTAGAGTTCGAAGAATCTCTTCATCTTAATAGGATTAACTCTATCTTCATCATCAACTAGTAAAAACACACCGACATTTCTTTTGATATATTACACACTCCAATCACTCTCATTTTCATGTAATCTCTAAATCAATTCCAAGAGTTGTTTTTTGCGACAAACAATTGAATTTCTTACAACACGTAAAAACAATCCTTAAAATACATGGAAAAGCTGCAATTGTTATTCCTGATAATGTTCTTTTTGAAGGTGGCGCAGGTGAAACTATTAGAAAAAAACTTCTTACAACATGTGATGTTCATACATTGCTTAGATTACCAACCGGACTTTTCTATGCTCAAGGTGTAAAGGCTAATGTTCTTTTCTTTGATAAGAAACCTGCAAGCGATAAACCATGGACTGATAAACTCTGGATTTATGATTTACGAACCAATAAACATTTTACACTCAAGGAAAGTCCTCTGCGTTTTACAGATTTAGAAGAATTTATCGAGTGCTATAACTCTGAAAATAGACACGAGAGGAAAGAATCCGAGAGATTCAAAGTATTTACTTATGATGAATTAATGCAGCGAAACAAAGTTAACTTTGATATTTTCTGGTTGAGAGATGAGAGTATGGAAGACCTTGAAAATCTTCCTGATCCCGAAGTTATTGCTCAAGAAATTGTTGAAAGTCTTGAATTTGCTTTGGAGCAATTCAAAGGTATTTATGAAGAATTAGCAGAGGAATGAATTCGCTTTATCATATTGATAAAGCTTTATTTCATCCAAATCTTTTGATGGATCAATAATCATAATACATTTTTGATGATACGTGTTCCCCTTCTTCAACCAATGTCCTAATCCATATACTCTAAAACGTTCATTATAGAATCGATGATGTAAATGACCAATAACTAAATGTGTTACCTCTGTGATTTTTGGCAACCAACTTCTACCAGTTTTAATGAGCTCTTTTTTCGCTTGAATGGCAGCTACTTCAATACCAATATTCTTTGCTAATTTAGCATCTATACCAATTTTATTTCCATGGA
The DNA here is from genome assembly GCA_030614005.1 of Candidatus Heimdallarchaeota archaeon. GTDB lineage: Archaea > Asgardarchaeota > Heimdallarchaeia > JABLTI01 > JABLTI01 > JABLTI01. Next base: position 24,686 of record JAUWKS010000042.1, read on the forward strand.
CAAAAAGCACTTGTTCTGTTTTAGTTTCAATATAGACATAGTCTTGATGGAGAAAGCCAGAGAACTGTTCGAGATTGCCATCATGAATAGAAGAACTTCGAACAAACACTAATTTTGACCAATATCCCTCTTGTATTGCTTTTGTTTTTAATTGGTTGAATGCTTCCTTACTTTCCTCAGATACTTTATCCAGCAAGTCACCATTTAGAATAATAATAACCGCTTGTTTGCTGAATTCACTAATAGCTTCAAAAAATTCTTCCTGAAAGCATAACTCATGTGTAAGATGAATATCGGAAAAAGCAATAATCCTATTCTCTTGTGAATCGATTTGCAAATTGGGTTCAATTGCTTCTGTATTATCAAGTGACTCTAAATTTGAAATATTGACCATATCTTTCACCAATTGTTTCAGATATTCTTTGGAACCATCGGGCAAAAGACCCAGAATCTCTCCATAACAGTATTCACAACCTCGCTCACAAGAGCATTGCTCTAATCTCTGCAATGCTTGCTGGGCTACTTCTTGTAAATGTAAAAACAAATATTCAGCGTTTCCATTTGGTTCTCCTTTATCATAAATTGCCAATTGATTTGCATTATACACGAGTTCAAATTCAGAAGCAGGTATAGAAAGAACCATCTCTACCTCAATGAGCAGAATTTCACCAAATAATTTTAGCATTTTCTTTGTAGTAAGGTTTTTTGGTTTTAATAATTCAGTTTCCATGCTTATGACGATACCTTCTGATTTTTCGGCTATTGCTAACTCATTCGACTCTTGCTGTGTCAATTCCTGATAAAAATAGTTGCTGTTCTCATCCCTGCTTTTATCATTAACTAGCATTGAATTTGGATTGGCATTTGCAATTATCTTTGGCTTTTGGTTGGCAGTGATAAGTCCAAAATTGATGTTCACTAATCTTGTTCCTTGAATTTTCTTTGAAAATACACCAACGGAAATTGTTGGGTCATATAATTGATTCATTGGAAGTAAAGAGAAAGTATCATCCGAATCACCGGTAAAGTATTTTTCTACTAAGATAGTTTTTTGCCATTTATCGAAATCAGTAACTAGGTACTTCTGTCTATTCCTAACAATAAGATTGTCAGGCAAACCTTTCTTGAGCACATCTTTTGGGGAAATTTTACCTAATGAAGTTGTTTGATCAGTTAACCGAATGGAATCAATACCTTTCTTCAATTGGATAGACCAATTAGCACTAATAGCTCTAATAGATGAAGGAACGAGAACATCATTGTTTTTTAGTTGTCGAAGCCTATTTTCTCCTTGACTGGTAAACAATATTTTTCCAGATACTTTTTTTAGCACGTTGAAACAAATGAGTTTAGTAAGTTGCTGTCGAGCTATTTCATAGACTTTTCTTCCTTCTTTCAAAAAGAAGGACATTATTTCTTGATAATCATTGATACCATATCGTAAATGGAGCACAAGCAATCCGGCTAAAATCTTGGGGTTTTGTCTTGGATAGAGTATTGGATTGCAAGCATTTGTTTCAAGTATAGTACGTAATATTTCTAGATGATGCCAATAGAAATTGTCTCGAGAGTTAGCAAGATCGAAAATACAGACATTCACCCGTCTTTCACTTGGGTTAGAACGGTTACGAGCGAATCTTTGAACGATACCATCCTTTTGGGTTATTGGTATCCCGATATTTACTACTGTTTGGACATTTGGAATATTCACTCCTAGCTCTAGAACAGAGGAGGAAATAAGTATCTTAATTCTGTTCCTTGTTCCCTTCTTTATCTCATCAAGTATCTTTTTTCGTTGAGCATAAGGCAAGTCTGCATGAATAATTGCTACAGTTATTTCTTCAAAGAATGGGTGCTTTTTCCTAAGCTTTGCGCACAGTCGTTCCGCCAATAGTTCAATCTCTTCTTTAGAATCCATAAATACTAAGCAGAATTTTCCCGGCATAGAGTCTAGTTCATGCCAAAGATCGGCAAGAAATGGTACAGTATGTTCTTTTGTTATTCCAAGGAATTCATGTTCTCCACGTACAGGAGGGCAAGTAATAATTCCCGCACCTTGTAAGAAATCATCCCGAAAGTCAACAACATCATCAATCGTTGCAGAGGATAGGACAACTTGACACTTGTGATTATTGTTCTTGTGTATCTGTATAAATCCCTTAATAATTCCTGCTGCAAAACCTTCAAAGGCATGTATCTCATCAAAAACCATATACGGGCTAGAACTTATTTTATCGAGTAATGGATTCGTTTTTCCATGCTTTATCTGGTACCATACTTTATCGAATGTTGCTAAAAGGATGTTTGGTGGATGTTGCTCTGTTTCGTAGAGCTCTTTTTTCTGTGCATGTTTACTAACTGTTGAACCTGTAGCTCTACTAATATCGCCACTATACATCTTAACGGTTAATCGTTTACCACTTTGCTCTTCTAATTTTACAACTAACTCTTTCATTCTATCAAATTGGTCCAATAGAAGCTGCTTTGAAGGGTAGAATACTACAAAAAAATCAATCTCACCTGTTAATATTTTAATTATTCCAGGAACACTAAACGAGAGTGATTTTCCTGAATACGTTCCTCCATTAATGATTAATCCATTATTAGTGGTTGTTGAGTTCAGCAAATGCTGTATTGCTTCTGCTTGATGCTCATAGGGGTGAGCACTTTGCACTATTGACTCAAGAACTAGTCCAAGTCCTTCTGCTTCTTTAGGTAAAAGATCAGACCAAACTAAATCGTTCCTAACTCTTGGTTGGGATGGGGGTAATGTAAGTATTGGAACCCACTCTCTTGGAGTAGTTACTTCTAAAGGAAACTTTTGAGTTGCTTTGGTTCGTCTATTAGTATTATTTATTTTAGTCATGTAATTCACCTGTTTAGCTGAAATATTGTTTGTAAATTTCCAAGTGCTCTGTAATGCAGTTCAAAATTCGCAGCAAATTTCTCGGAGGAGACCAATCTGACCAAAAACTCTTTAGCTTTATCTGCTGCGAGTGATCAATCGCTTCCAAAGTAGCAATTAGATTGATTGTTCTTGTATTGATATGGTCAAAGTTACTTACTAACTCTGGGAGATTTTCATCTTCGGTGGGAATTTGTCCTATAGAGAATAGTAATTCCTGTACCATTCGATTATTGGTGTTCAATTGATAATAGCATTGCCTGTTAATTTTTTCACGAATTAGCAACCCTTGAGTAACCATTTGTGAGAGAATTCTTTGGGTTTGGTTTTGTGTCAATTGTAATACTTCTCGAAAATGGTTTGTTGAATATTTTGCGAAATATAGTTCCATCTGAAGAGCATAGGAGAGTAAAACTAATACAATAATCAAACTTCTATCCTGTTCCTTCTTTAGGAATTTAGTTAGCTGTAACTTCTCCCGACCCCGTTTATTATTCCAAGTACGCCATTTCTGCATTGCAATTTCTCGAAACACACTGCGAGTTTTTCTAGCAGCGAGTACTCTTTCTTCACTTCCAGCATACAAATCAGCATATTCTGAAGCAAACTTGTTCACTAAGGAAAGATCGTGTTCGATTCCAGAAGGACATATTACAAAAGGGTTAAAATTAGCTTCTTGAAAACATTGTTTGATTTTGCTCGTACTGAGCTGTTTTTCCAGACGGAATTCTTCAAAACAATTAATGAATGCTTTTCTAAAAGTTACTAAATAGTGCTCGAATGCATGGAGAAAGGGAATAGTTTTCCCGTAATAATACACTGGGAGTGAAACTGCTGCTGTGATTAGTTGTCTGATCTTCTTTTGTGCGTTGCTTTTTATTCGATAGACCTCTTGTCCTTTTTGTCCTAGCACGAGTGAACAATCATCAATGGTGAGCACTCCTGCTTGCATTGCTTCAAACATAGTTATCAAAGCAAGCACTCGCACAGGTTCTATAAGATCAAAATATAACCCAAGCTTGTCTATATCCGATTTTGTTCGTCTTTTATGGAATAATCCGGCGCCCATAAGAGCAGGTTCAAGACCAATCTTTCTAAAAATTTCATCAATTTCTGAGCGGAAGCCCCTAATAAACTGATTAAGGATCACATCTAACGGTGCATATGCAAAACTCGTTTTTCGACTAAAGGAAAGGAACATATCCATTACAAACCGTGAAGTAACTCTTCCACGCGTCCAGAGCCCAACTTTTGCCCCTTCTTCTTTGAGCAATTCAAAGAAAAATCTGTTACTTTGTGCTTCCAGTAACATGCCATAATAACGAGACCGCACTCCTCCTGCAACCTTAATTTGCAAATCAATCATCTCAAATAACTGACGATTAATATGTTCATTCGGGTATTCTTTTCTCAGGTTTGTTTTTCTGAGGTATAACCCACCGCCAATATTTGATAGATGTCTAGCTTGTAAAAAGGACTGGTTGAATGTTTTCTTCTCACCTATAAAGGAAACTACTGTTTGCAAGAATTGGTATTGTTCTTTAGTGAACGGTTTCTCTTGAGATGATTCACTCGATAAGCTCTTTTTTGATTTCTTCTCTTTTGTTTTTGCTCTACTAATAGTGTAGTGATATTTTTCTGGTTCAAATTGTGCTAATGTTTCTAAGAATTTCTCTATTCTTTTGTAGCGTTTCCCTGAAAAGAAAATATATTGTACTTTTTCAAGTGGTATTTCATTTTTACAGATAGTAAGAACGAATGTTTTGTCACTCTTCCTTTCTAACTTTATATTTTCATTGTCATAAATTACAAAAGCATACGAAGGATCTTTTTCCAACAATACTTGTGGGATTGACCCTGCTATTTGATAATAGAGCATCCTAAGAAAATGACGATGTTCTGTTTGAATAG
>JAUWKS010000036.1 GCA_030614005.1 Candidatus Heimdallarchaeota archaeon
AAAGTCCTTTTCTCTGGAGATTGCTGAAAGTATTCCTCGTGCTAACACAAAATTACTTGATCTTCAAGCGTTTATTCTTCTCCATGTCCTATTTGTCCATATTTCATGACAGCAGTTGAAGCCCTTTCTTTTCTAACTTTAACTCTGTAATGGATGAGGTATCTATTTCGAAACCCCAGAAATGTGAGATTTCTAATTCTAAAATGTATAGTAAAATTATATTTGCAACAACTCTATGCGTTACCAGAATAATTGTTCCAAGTTCAAACTTGGCTATTTTTTTAAATAGTAAATTAATTCGTTCAAAAACCCTGAAACATGATTCACCATTTTGAAATGACAATTTCTCTGGATGATTGTTCCAATAATCTTCGATAATTGGATCCTCTGCGAAAACCTCTTCATGAGTTCTTCCTTGCCAATCACAAGTACTACTTTATCAAAAAAAACATGCTTATAAAATTAAAGCAATTCGATAAAAAGAAGATAAAAATCAAGAAAAGAGAATAAAAAAAAAGGAGGGAAGAGTCCCTTAATAATCCCAAAAATGAGATTATAACTCAGAGAGTGTTTAGGGGTTGGATTATTAAGGGCGTTATCGCGATTATAAATCACCGAAAGCTGGCCACACATTGTAGAGAGTGCCCAAATTAGCATTGGTGTTTGCGGAGTTGAAGAAGACTATTTGTCCTGCGAAATGTGCGTTTGTTTTTGCAGAGATCTTCATCATAACTAGATTCAAACCGGCGTTGAGTGTAACTTCATTTTCTACAGACCATCTGTTTTTCTTAGTGCCTGATAGAGTGTAATCACCATTTAACCAAACTTTGAATTCTGATGCACCATTTGCTCCTAAACCAACTGTGATATCATCATCACCAGGAACATAGATATAAGTCCACATATAGACTACACCATATTTACCCCAGTTTAATGTATCTTGTTTGTCCCAGTTACCATATTTGTTTAATGCAATCAATCCAGCGTGTTCGCCAGAATCATTGTATAGAGTAATTTTATTGTTACTTTGGACTCCAATCTTTCCTTCGGTAAATTCTGTATTGTCTAGAAGGTATGGTAGATATTCTTCTTCATTACCATTATCACATTCTGAAATGAAATCAGTATTTAGATTTGGTCTTTTATTATTATCATCAAATTCACCAAGTAAGAACCATAAGTTTGGAGAGTATCCAGTTTCTGCTGGGAATCTTCTCTTGGCGTATTCATCATCCTCGCTTGTTCTTTCAACTAATTTGTTGAAGCCTGTAAATGGAACAGATTCTTCTTGAACAATTATTGGGATGATTTCATTTGGAACATCAGCGGCATTAATAACTACATAGCCGGGAGATGTATAAACACTATCTTCAAATACAATTTCAATATTAAAAGTTTGAACTGGTTGTATTTGTTGGAGAACACCTAAAGCATAAATGTTGAGTTCTTCTATTGTACTAGTTCGGATGCTGTTGTCTAAAGTGTACCATAAGTAGGTATTGTCACCTTGAGTTATAACAACGCTTTTAATATCTGCATTTGCCATGCCTTTGTTCAATATTGGCACGGTCATTCTATCAATTAAACCATCTTGATCAACATCTTCAGCACTAATTGCTCCTGCTGGAACAATGCTGGAGTTGAAGCTCATGGTTGAACTGAGAATGCCATAAACTAAAGAAACTGCTGATATAGTAACGCCAATCATAATAACTGCACCGATGACGCTGCTTACAGCTTTTTTGTTTTTGAATAAATTTTTAACGTTCATTTAATAGTCAACTCTAAAAGTTATCTAATCTCATTATAGTTACTAGTTATATTATGTCATTTTATATTAAAAGCGTTATAGAAAATTTGTACACAATAGTGGTACAGAAATTCGGTATGTCTAGTAAAATCTTCCGCAGGTTTTTTAGCTTTTCTTTGATTTTTGGCACTATTTCACTCCTTTTCTGGTATTTTAACCTGATTTTTGCAGAATATTTTTGATTTTGAATAATATTTGCAGATTGAGGATACAATCTTGACAGATAATTTTGATACCAGTTTGGATAGTGCGAAAAAGCTGGATGAGGAGGATTGCTTAAGTCATTTTCAAAATCGTTTTCATATTATAAAAGATAAAATCTATGTTGACGGTAATTCTCTTGGATTAATGACCAAGGAATCAGAGAAATCTCTTTTACGTGTAATGAATGAATGGAAAACTTTAGGTATAGATGGATGGTGGGAAGGTCAACAACCTTGGTTTTATTTTAGTGAAAAACTGGGTGAAATGATTGCTCCAATTGTTGGAGCACAACCAGAAGAAGTTGTTGCAACGGGAACGACAACAGTGAATTTACATGCATTAGTTAGCTCCTTCTATCAACCAGAAGGAAAGAGAAAGAAAATTCTCGCAGACGAGCTCAATTTTCCAACAGACATCTATGCCCTGAAAAGTCAGATATTACTTAAAGGACTCAATCCTGCAGAAGATTTGATTCTTACTCCAAGTGAAGATGGATTAAATCTAGATGAAAAAGTAATAATAGATTTGATGACTGATGAAATTGCATTGATAGTGCTACCATCTGTTCTATACCGTAGTGGGCAATTACTTGATATGGCATTGTTAACAAAGGAAGCACATAAAAGAGGTATTCAAATTGGTTTTGATTGTAGCCATTCTGTAGGAATCGTTCCTCATAAGTTTAATGAATGGGATATCGACTTCGCATTTTGGTGTAGTTACAAATATCTCAATAGTGGCCCTGGAGCAACAGCTTTTCTTTATGTAAATAAGAAGCATTTTGATGTCTATCCTGGTCTTGCAGGTTGGTTTGGAAATGTCAAAGAAACTCAATTTGATATGTCGAATGAATTTGATCCAGTCGAAAGTGCCGGAAGATGGCAGATTTCTTCTCCCGGAATAATTGGTGTAGCTGCTATTGAAGGTTCATTGAAAGTTATTCTTGAAGCAGGCATAGAATCCATTAGAGAGAAATCTTTGAAATTAAATGCTTATTTCCTATATTTAGTTGATGAGCTGCTTTCTAATTCTCCTTATAATTTTAGCATTGGAACTCTACGAGATCCAAATAGAAGAGGAGGGCATATGGCATTAACTCGAGATGAATACTCATTTGAAATTTTTAAAGCATTAAGGGAGTATGGTATTGTACCAGATTTCAGACCAAAGAATGTTATTCGTATAGCGCCAAACCCACTCTATAATACTTATCAAGAATTATGGCAAATTATTCAATATCTTAAGCGAATAATTGATAATGAAGAATATAGGATATTTTTAGATGAATAAATAAATCGGTAGATGAACTGAATGACAAAAAATGATATTACATGGGATATGTCTAGTGTTTTTCCAAGCGTAACTGATCCTACAATTGATAAAACAATAGACAAAATAAATGAGATGGTTACAGGCATAATCGCAAATTATCAAGGAAAAATTGAGAAATTATCAGCAAAAGGGTTACTCAAACTATTGCAAGATTATGAGGAATATCTGATTGAATCTGGTAATATTGGAATGTATGCTCGCTTATCTTTTGCAGCAAATATGACCTCGCCTGAGACTCAACAGCTTAATGATAGAATGAGTAAGATTCAAGCCCAATATGCCAAGGAACTTGCTTTTATTTCATTAGATGTTGGAAAACTAGTCTATAATAAAAAAGACTTGATTGAAGATCCTATTCTTAGTAATTATAAACACTTCCTTGAGAGACTTGTTCGTGTTGTGCCACATCAGCTTTCAGAAATAGAAGAGCAATTGATTATTGGAAAAGATCAATTTGGTATTAGGGGTTGGCAGCAGCTTCAAAGTAAATGGCTCAACACTCGAATGTTTGATGTGGAAGTTGAAGGAGAAATGAAGCAGCTTTCCTATGGACAAGCAAATGCATTACTCCCTCATAAAGATAGAGAAACTCGAAAGTCAGCTAATAAATCAATATATGGCTTATTGAGAAATGACAGTGAAATATTCTCGTCAGCAATGAGAAATATCTTCAATGATTGGGAAGCTATTACCGTAAGAAGGAAATACGATTCAGAAATGCATGCTAGTTTGATAGCAAATGACATTTCCCAAGAAGTAATAACCAACCTACTAAAAGCAATTGATGAACATTCTCATATTTATAAACGATACCTGAAATTAAAAGCAAAAATGTTGGGTCTTCCAAAATTAGCAAATTACGATATAACTGCACCTTTACCTGACGCACCTGATATCAAATACGATTTTAAGAAAGCAGAGGAACTTGTAACTGATGCATATAGTAAGTTCGATGAGGAATATGCATTTGCTACTAAGGATATGTTCAAACGAAAACATATTGATGCATCACCAAGATTTGGAAAAAGAAACGGTGCTTTTTGTGCAAGCTGGTATAAAGGAAAATCAGCATTTATACTCCAAAGCTTCAATGATGCGCTTGGTGGAGTGTATACTTTAGCACATGAGCTTGGTCATGCAACACATGATTATTACTTCATTCCAGCACAAACAATTCTTAATAGTAGAACACCGATGGTAGTAGCTGAAACGGCATCTATTTTTGGCGAGCTATTACTGACAGATTTACTGATGAGCCAAGCTCAAACAGACAATGAGAAAAAGGCAATAATCTGTCAAGTTCTTGATGGAGCAGGAATGGCAGCATTTCAAGTAACAGCAAGAGCTTGGTTTGAACAAGATGTTTATGATGCAATCAAACGTGGGGAATATTTAGACTTCAAAACAATTAGTAAATATTGGAAAAAGAACCGAGATAGGATCTATGGTGATGCAATAGAATGGTTAGATGAGATGGAAGCAGAATGGACTATGAAAGGCCATTATTATATGCCTAACTTCAGATTCTATAACTATCCATATGTCTATGCCCAAATGTTTGTCTATGCACTTTATCAAAAGTATATTGAGGAAGGAAAAGATTTTGTTCCTAAATTTAAGAAAGTTCTTTCAGCAGGAAGCAGCCTTTCCCCAATTGAAATTGGTAAATTGGTTGGACTAGATGTTACCGATCCTGACTTTTGGAAATTAGGTATGAAGCGCTTTGAGCACTTTGTTGATGAATTAGAAAAATTAGTAAAATGAAATAGATGGTCAGGCAATCTGACCTAATCCTCTTTTTTCAGAATAATCCTTCAATCTGCATAAATTATCCAAAAGATACTTGATTGATCTATCTCTTTAATATAGGAATTTACTTCCAAATCTACACTTAAATCTGAGAAATCACTTTTTGAGAATGTTGTTGCTTGAAAACCATCCTTGCAGACAATAGTCCCTTCACCGGTTTTTTCAGTATCAATCGCTCCAATTAACCATTCTTTAGATTGTTTCTTGAACCAATCTAACCGTGCATCCCATATTTTATCGGAATAGCTACTAAAAAGAACCTTACCACCTTTCTTAGTTATCTTTAAACATTCTTTTACAAGAGCTAATGGGTCAACCTTGAAAGCCGATAGACCATTTTGTATAGCAAACACAACATCAAACATATTCTCATCGAAAGTAAGGTTATCAGCATTCATATTGAAAAGTTTAACATTTTTGTTATCAGATAAGTATTCTTCTGCAAGATCCAAACTTTCTGCAGATGTATCTATGCCATATGCTTCTTGAGAATTCGCAGCAATATGTTTCAATACACGACCGTAACCGCACCCAAGCTCAAGAACAATTGATTCAGGCTTTAGAAAAGTTAACACATACTCTATTTCAGCTGATAGATATTGTTGAATTCTTGGTGAAGCCAAATCATAGCATCTTTTGAGATTATTTGCAGATAGTTTTTCAGAGTAATATTTTTTATTCATAGATACAACCTATTATCAGATTATTGCATCAATAGTGAACTTGATGATTCTTATTTCTTTCTTCTTTTAGTGATTCAACAATACTTTCAGTTATTCTCCTAACGTTACTATTTTAACAGTCAGTAATTATGTTTAAGAAAACAACAGAACTTCAATTTGCTTTTTCCACTTGTGAAAAAGAATTGAAACAACTACCAAAAAATGAAAAATTTTCGAAACGAAGACAAAAGATTATTCAAAATGTCTTAGCTAAGACATATTATACGTTCTAATAATTAGAATTCTTGAAATCAATTATTAGGCTGATTTGTATGAAAATTAGTATTAAAGCTTTCGATAATTTACGATATCAAAAAATCTCATAAGAATAAGAAAAGATTCACAAAAAAGCCAAGGAAATTGTAATGAGAAAAACAATTTCTCAGTGTTAAAGGGACAATATTAAAAAACATTAATTGTTTTCTTTTCGATTTCAATTGTGACATTAATTCGCAAGACAAGAAAAAAATAGATCATTTGTTTTGGAATTTTACTCCAAGGCTTATTTCTATTATTGGAAATCTAAACCTCTTAGTGCATCTCTTGCAGGAATTAATATCTCAAACAACGTTTTCATTCCTTTTAGTGTTATCTTGTATCTTACCACTTTCACTTCTTCTCCCTCAAATTTTTCCTTAATTTCTTCAACAACTTCAATAAATCCTTTCTTTACCATATCTTCTAAAATAACATTTAATTTATGATAGTCACCAACTGTAGAACTGCGAATTGCATAAAATGATAAGCCCAACTTATTATCATCTGCAATACCATCTTCACTTTGAGCTAATTTAGAGAGAATGGCAATCCATTTATCCAAATCATCGCTTCTACGTTTCAAGAGCTATCACCCTCATTTATGAACTAATTAACATTCATTTTTTCTTTCGCTCAACAATCATCCAAGGAGTTCATTCGACTTCCTTATTTTTCAGCTTCTTCAGTCATGAGTTTGCCGAAATTTCCTAGTGCTGTATCCAATGCTTCATCATAATTTTTAGCAATCATTTGTAATCGTCGATATTTTTGAAGGGATGTAATAACCATATAAGTCATCATCAAACCAATTGCAATATACAATGAGATGCTTATAATCATCGAGCTAGTGTTACTTAGAAAATAGTGGATAAATAGTTCTGAATAGAAACGATATTTACTAATCATCCATATAAATCGAAAGAAGCTAAATAATCCGGAAAGAAGGACCACAATTACTAAAAAACCAAACAAATCTCTTAGTATTTTTATCGAGCTAGAAATTTCTATTTGAAATGTTTTAAAATTAACACTTCCGTCTTGATCAATTATACGATCATTAACAAGTTGCCTCTGGATATACTTTTTTCTAATTAATAACCAGACATTCAAGGCATACAATATTGCACCTACAGCTATAGCAATCGAACTTGCAATAATTACTGTTCTTGCTAATTGAGTATCAGGAATGTAATCGGGATTTATGTTCAAAAGATATAGCTCTTGAATTCCTGCGTATAAAAAATCGATTGAAAGTAATATACCAGCCATTAGTATTGTTCCTAAGCTAAGGCATAATGGGAATGATATTTTATCGTAGTTTAGGCGCGTCATGAATTAAGCATATATCGTTCAATATATAAAAAATTAGATAGTTTAATTTTCTTTCTTACTTTCAGAGTGTTTTAATGCATCATTTGCTAGTGAAAGTTCCCTCAAAGATCCTTTTGCAATCATTGTTCTACTATACGTAGGATATTCATAAACAATATCAATATTTGTTAAATCGTATCGTTCAAACAAAACGTCTTTCAAGACATCGGCAATATACCAACTTGTTTCTATCTTTTTATCAGGACGTAAGAAAATCATCTCTTGATCAATATCATATTCTTCTATTAACGCTTCAACTATCTCTTCGGGTATAGCATAATTTGGAGGAGTTATTACTGCTTTTACTAGCATTCCATCTTGAATTTCTTCAAATGGTTTCTTAACAACTTTAGCAGTTCTTAATAATCGATTTCTAAATTGAACTGCATCTTTTGATAAAGAACTGCAATAATGCAGAGTGAAATTATAATCTGTTTCTTCCAAGATTTCCAAAGCTAATGCTTCGCTTCCTTCAACTGCTGATGAATCTTCAGTTTTGAGAAGGAAACCTCGCTTAGTCAAATTCTCAAAATTCGCTTCAGTTGCTTCTAACTCATTGAAATTGCAGAATTTAACAAATTCGAGGCTTTCAAGATAATCCAAGAATTTTAACGTTTTTTCTTTATTATTTGGGATAATCGGTATTTCTGCACCGACAGTCCAGTTATGGAATAATGCTTTCTCAATATTTTTTTCTTGGGTTCTATTTTGTGGATGGAATCGTATTTCATCCAAACCAGCATCACTTAGCTTTTGTAGATTTTCTTCTGTAGCAAACCTTCCAGAAGTATAAAGATGAATGTAGAATTTTTCTCCAAATTCCTTTTTCATATTTGTAAGATACTCAATAGTAAGATCAATAGTTGCTAAGGGGTCTCCACCAGTAATTGCAGCACCAAGCGCATTCATATTTGTTTTTTCTAACATCACCCCAGAGAAATTAGTTATTGGTCGCTCATTTGCTAAAATAATATCCTCCCCTCGTTTGTCTTTAGTCAATGAACAATAGTAGCAATTCTCACTGCATTTTCCTGAAATTAGAAAGAATAATTGAGCACCTCTTCTGCAAAGTTTGCAGCCTTTTGGCAAGGTCCCTTTAATATAGGATTCACCTTGCAATGGTCTAATTTTCTTTTTCATAGCGAACAACCACTGGAATTGCTTTTATTATTTAGCCAGCTATATTTTTGTCCTTCTTCTTACAATAGGGTTTTTATCAACAATTTGTTTAAAAATTTCTTCAATGTTTTCATCAGGAGATAATTCAATATTAAGATAAACGCCTGTTCTCCCTACTTTATCTCGAGTAGTTAATACCCTGACTCGTTCTTTAACTAGTCCAACATTAACTCCCACCTTCTTAGCAACTATGGACTCTAAGCCCATAATGGGTGATTCTTTGTGGCCAGTTTCAGTTGGTTCTATCAGCATTAATCTTTTATCCACTCCGGGAACTCTGCGGTTTTCCAAAAGTTCTTCTAAAGTCAGAGCACCACCAAAACGAATGAAATCAAATTCGCGCTCTCTTATTGAGGTTAATGGAAAGGTTATGCATATTAATTCGCTCAAATAAATATGTGCTTTTACTAAATGTTTGGGTGTTGCTTGAACAATTCTCTTTTCGTAAATGTTTAATTTGTTTTGTTCTAGAGTTAATTCTAATTTAAATGAAGAAATTTGAAATGGTATGAATAAGTCAATATCACTTTTTTCAGTAACATCACCGCGGCATATTGAACCATAAATGAGTGTTTGAATGTTATTAGCAGCTAATTTGTTCATTATATCAATAGCAAGACCTCTTTTCGCTTGGAGAATCTTCCATTGTTCTTTTGAGTACGGTACTTGAGTTATATCGCCGATTTCTATTGGTTTCACTCCAGAACCTTTTCTTTTCATAATTCAAACCTACAATTTTTAATTGCTGAATACTAATCTTTCGATGGTATTGTCTAAAGTAATACTTTGCCTTGGATAATATAAACACTTAGCAGAGAAAATCCAAGTAGATAGGTTATAGCTCTCCTAGAAAGTTATAACAGCTTTTTTAAAAGAGGACAAACTTCAAATATTTTGCTTAGAAAAAATTAGTTGCGAGACTTTAAACTATGGATATCTGGATTACGTTATTGATTTTAGCAGTTGTTTGGTTTATAGTCTATATTGTAGCAAAATATCTCAAAGTAGATGAGAAATACAATTGGACAATTGGTCCTTTGTTTCTTTTAATGAGAACAAAACGATTTAACAATTTTATTAAAAAAGTAGCAAAGAAATATGCTCGATTTTGGCGCCTAATAGGTAACATATCAATCTTTGTTGGTTTCGTATTAATGTTCGCATCACTGGGGTTGTTTCTATATACCCTGATTGATTTCTTTCTACCAAATCCAGCATTAGACACTGGTGGAGCTGCAGTTGGTCTAATTATCCCAGGTGTAACAATCTCTTTCAAAACGTTTCTTTACCTTATCATTCCCTTAATTTTAGTAATGATCCCCCATGAATTTGCACACGGTGTAGTAAGTCATGCGGATGGAGTAGAATTAAAATCAACTGGTCTTGCCTTCTTTGCAGTCTTCTTTGGTGCTTTTGTAGAACCAGACGAAGAATCACTAATGAAAGCATCTGCTTTAACAAAAATGAGAACTTTTGCAGCTGGTATGTTCCCCAATTTTATTTTGGGTTTACTTGTTATTCCTGTTTTATTGTTTTCTTCTAACATTCTTGCACCGTTTTACCACAGTCCTGATGGAGTACTGATATTCGAAGTTGTTGATGATTCACCCGCAAGTACTGCAGGTTGGGAAAAAGGAACTGTTATGTTTGATATTAATGATACACATATGGTAGATGTTGAAGCTTTCTCTAACTATATAATGGACACTCACCCTAATGACCTAATTGTTGTTAATACTTCACAAGGCATTACTGAAGTTCATTTAGGAACAAATCCTCAGAACGAATCCATTGGTTTCTTGGGAGTTAAAACCCTGACATATCAAGAACCTAAATTTGTATTTCCTGGAAAATTCTTCCCTTTCCACTTTGCTCAACAAACAATGTGGATGTTAGTTGTAAGCTTTGGTGTAGTGTTATTTAATGCTCTACCTATCCCATTTTTGCTCGATGGTGATAAATTGCTTACATCATTTCTCTCTCATTACATGAAAAATCAAAAGGTAGCTTTAATCATAATTAGCATCTTAAGATTTCTAGCGGTTGTACTATTCTTAGCTAATCTCATTTTACCACTTGTACGTTATGGTTTTGTACCAATAGGGTAAATTAAAAAATAGTTAGAAATTTTATCCATACGGAGAATGTATCCATGTCTCAAAAATTACCAACGTGCTACTCATGCTCAAAAACAGCAATAACCTTCAGAAGAACGGATGGTAGATATTTTTGCAAAGATTGTTTTAGTAAATGGGTTCTCTCAACAGTTAGAAAATCAATTAAACAGAAAAAGATGTTTGATAGGAACGATAGGATTATTGTTGGATTATCAGGAGGAAAAGACAGTACTGTTCTATTAGATGTTCTTAATCGCATCGAGAAAAAATATCCCTCAGAATTAATTGCTGTTTGTATTGATGAAGGAATTGATGGATATCGAGATGATGGTTTACCAATAGCTGAAATGAATGCTAAGAAACTAGATATTGAATACCATTTATTTTCATTCAAAGAGCTTTTTGGCTATACATTAGATGAAATTGTTCAACGGTCTAGAGAATTGCAAAAGCTGTTGCCATCTACTAAGAAAACAAAAAAAATCCAACATGGGCCATGTTCATATTGTGGAGTATTTCGAAGAAAAGCAATTAATCTCGCTGCTAGAAAACTAGATGGTGATAAAGTTGCTACAGGGCACAATCTCAGTGATGTATCTCAAACGATTATATTAAATCTTCTCCGTGGTGATTCATCCAAGCTTATTCGTGGAGATTTAAAACCCGAAAAAACTCATGAATTACTCATTCCAAGGGTCAAACCTTTACAAGCAGTAGCTGAAAGAGATGTTGTATTATATGCTTTTTATAAAGATATTACTTACCACACAACAGAATGTCCATACTCTGTCGAAGCAATGCGTTTAGATGTCCGTAATTTCTTGATTGAAATAGAGGACAAATATCCTGGATCGTTAAATTGTGTTCGAAATGGAATGGAAAAAATAAGTCAACAATGTGCTGACAAAGTCATCCCAGAAAGTATACCCTCCAAGAAAATGCAGATACAATTATGTGAAAAATGTGGAGAAACTTCAAGCAGCCCAATTTGCATAGGCTGCCAAATGATTGACGTTCTTTTTAATACTGATTTTGAAATAAAGAAGTGAAGAGATTATTTCTTCACCATATCTCTCAAAACAGTATGTAGAATCCCACCATTCCTATAATAGTCAACTTCAAAATCAAGACGAACTAAGACTTCAAATTGAGTCTCAAGTTCGTTTGTACCTGTGTATTCCAACTAGCAGATACCTAAGCTTCCGAATAAATAATATCAGATGAAATTTCTTGTATTGTTTTACAAGCAGTCATTTTCATTGCCTTTTTGAGTGTTTTTTGGAAATGGTCCATAATTCTGTAGACGCCATCTATACCACCACCAACTGCAGCTCTGATAACATCTCTTCCAATCAAAACACCATCTGCACCCAGTGCGAGCATCTTTAAAACATCATAACCAGTACGAATGCCACCATCAACTAGTATTGTTGTTTTACCTTTCAATTCTGTTACAACTTTAGGTAGAACTTCTGCTGTACCGGGTGAGTGATCTAAAACCCGGCCACCATGATTTGAAACAACAATAACATCAGCACCTGCTTCAACTGCTTTTTTAGCATCCTCTGCATACATCAATCCTTTCACAATAAATGGTAATTTTGTTGCTTTTTTCAACTCTTTCAAATCATCAATTGTTTTATTGAAAACATGTTTTCCATGTTTTGCCATAATTAATGACCCACAACCATCTACATCAATACCTACAGCTATTGCTTTTGCTTTTTCTGCCTTCTTATAAAAATCATTTATTACTCTTTGCTCCCGTGGTTTCACTATTTTTATCCCCCAACCATCAGCTTCAGCAATTGCATCAATACCAAATGAATTTTCTAGTGAATATGTATAGGTATCACCTCTAAAACCAATTGTTCCTGCTTTTTTACATCCTAGAACTATTGCTCTGCAGAGCTCTTTTTCTGTGATAGCATTATCCCCACCAAAACTATTTACACCTGTAACGCTAGCAGCCATTATTGGCATAGATATTTTTTTCCCCAGAAAAGTAGTTTCAGTGGTTGGTTCAAACTGTTTACCAACAACCCTCATTAGTAATTTCAATTTAACTAATGCCTTTACATTATTGGTAAAGCTAGCACCTGATCCTGCTCCGCCCATACTAAGATATCTACCATAACTTTGTCCCTGACATAGTCAGGGATGGATTTCCATCGCATTCCCGATAAACGCCACAATAACCTTTCATTTTTTCTTTAGCATTTCTTCTATCTTCTTCTACTGACACGGTTATCCACCAATATCGAGCTTTTACTAGTAATAATCGCTTCAAAATTACTGAAAGCAACTCTCTAATTGCTATTTTCGTTATAATTAATTAAGCACTTGGTTTAAAATTTATATCGTGGAATGAGAATGTTAGCAAAAATTAGTTCCTCCTTTCTAATTAAATTCACAGCAAACAGAATTCTTTTTAAAGCAAATAGGTAAAAAAATACTTGGCAAGACTAGGTGGGGGTCCAGGGCTCCCCTATAACGGTAAATGCTCTATAACCGGCCGAATGCCCAAATTAGGTGTTGATATTAATTCAAGCGCCCGTCGGAAACCGTCGAAGCGACGTCCTAGAAGGTGTTTAATCGTGGAAGCCTTCTCCGGAGGGAAAGGTTAGAAAGCGTAGAGGTCAATTCGGTTAGGCGCGGAAGCGAGCGTCCGTCAACCTCGTTAGGCACGCCTCTAGGGGTGCGGCGCGGAGGTAACCGGCGGTAGCGGGGTTTTAGTTGATGCCTCGAGTTTGGGGTCTCGCCACTTTTTTTCAAAAAAAGGATTAAAGCGAAAAGAACTTAACCTTTTCAGCTTATTTTGGTCCTATAACTTCTACTGGGTCTTGATTGAAGGTCACAGCAAATAAAACGAGTAATTTTTCACCACTTACTGCTTCAGCGCCCACTAAATTTACCCCTGTTTTAGTTGCAAGGATAAAATTAAACATTTCTTTTGGACTTGAATATTTCTGATCTATTAAATCATATTTCTTTTCTATTGTGCCAAAATTTGTCCATTCCCACATATTTTTGATAGTTACTTCACTTGTAATTTTCAACACTTTTCTATTTTGTGGGATTTGGGTTAGTGCTTCATATTCTTCGGTTATTTCTTTAGGAATTTTTTTAACAATAAAAGCTCGAATCAGTTCTTTTTTTGTTGATATTGCTGTTTCAATTTGGAGAGAAAGAAATGGGTCACTTTCCTTCATGAAAATTACTTGAAAAACTAAATCTTGAGCTTTGGAGATATTTCCTGCGAGCATATATCTTGCTATGCTTTTAGCAATAATTTTAGGTGCAGCTTTCTTTTCAGCATCGCCACCTTCTCTGAGACTTTTCGTTCCAATTTCTTCAAAGATTTTTGCTGCTTTCAGATGTTTCCCTTCGGAGACAAAATTTTGAGCCTTGTCTAGTTCTGCTTGGTATTTCATTTCGTCTAGCACCTTAATTGACATTAAATGGATTAATCTTTCAATTAATTGTGTATTCTTGTATTAGAATATGAATTTGTTGTTATTAACAAATAGAAATTTGGCATCTAATATAAGGTTAAAACAAATTAAAAATAAATAAAAATGAAAAGAATGGTGTGTTATCCCACACAAAGAATAAGGAGATTATCTCCTTCCTCTTCTTCGAGATCTTCCACCAGTAAGTATTTTTTGCTCGTATCTTTCTGTCCACTTGAGCTTTCGTGGGTTGCGTTTGAACTCTATCATAGATACTCTGCATTTGCGAGAACAGAACCAGAGTGCAGAACCATCGTTTTTTACATACATTGTTCCTGTGCCAGATTCAATAGTTGAAGCGCAAAAAGCACATGTTTGTTCTTTCATAGTAAATCTACTCCGATTATCTTCGTCCTCTCATTCTGCGAGCTTCACGTTCAGTTTCGCGAAGGATTAGAATATCACCAACTCTTATTGGACCTTTAACGTTACGTGTCATAATTCTCATTCGATCTGGTCCTTCTAATACACGAACCTTACATTGGAGAACTTCGCCTGTAACACCAGTACGAGCTACAACTTGAACAATTTCGGCAGGATAACCTCTATCTTGTCCAGCGCCTTCGTCTCTTGGAGCTTGTCTTCTTCTACTCATAATTTTCACTTGCCTTTTGAGTTAGCTATTTTATTTCTTTAAAGCAGTAAGTTTTTTTGCCAATGCTGCTAAAGCTTCTTTTGCACTACCAGGATTCAAGATACCTGCACTTGAGGATTGTACTTCTAATCCTAGGGCTTTACCAATGTCTTTTTTAGAGCCACATACGACATATGGAATATTCTTTTCTTCACAGAGAAGAGGTAAGTGGGCAACAATTTCGGGTGGCTGAACATCATCAGCGATCAAAACGAGTTTAGCTTGATTTCTTTCAATTGCTTTAGTCGTTTCATTGGTACCTTTTCTGGTTTTACCGGTGTCTCTTGCTTTTTCGAGAATCTTTAGAGCTTCTTGCTTCAATTCTGTTGGAATATCTACGTTAACATAGAATGGTTTGCTCATTATTGTTATCCTCCTCGCGCTTCCTCATCGCTAATCAACATAGATAAATCAATTAGCTGGTCATTGCCGAGGTAATTCTTAAGTAGAAACAAGAAGAATCCTATTTTAAATCTTTCCTTCAAAATTAATTAATTGTCTAGTTTACTTTTTTTGCTCTTTTATTTTGTTTCTTACTGCTATTAACTCATCCATAAATTCATTGAGTGAAAGATCAATATTCTTAGCTAGACTTGTAAGAGTTGTAACAATAAGATAAAGCAAATCCTGATCTTTTTTCTTGTTCTTGGCTTCTTCTTGTTCGGATATTTTGAGCAAAATTTCACCAATTCTGATGGCAATAGTCTTATTCTTGAAAGGAGTTTTGCTTAAAGCTTGAATTACGATTACCTGAAATTCTTTTCGTTTTGTTAATTCTAACTGATCAAGTATAAGTTGTAATCCAGCGAGATTTCCAGTATAAGTTAATTCTTGGATTGCTTTTCCGCGTATTTTACCAGCAGTTTCAGGATTTTTAATGAGAGCGATTAACCATTGAACACTTGTATTATCACCTAGTTTACCTAACAATTCAAGTGATTTAATTCGCACATCAAATACTTCTCCTTTGTCTTCAACGGTACTTGTTAAAATGGAAGGAAGATCCGCACCTTTAATGTTCAATAATGCTTCACTTACATGATGAGTCATTGTGAGATCCTTATCTATAATGCTCTGTCTAAAGGATGCTATTAATGCCCAGGTAGCTCGGGGGTTGCCTAATTTTCCGAGCAAATCAGCAGAAAATCGTCTTACTTCACTATTAGAATCATATTGTAAAGAATGGATAAGTGGATCTATTGCTTTCTCTTGCCCCAAACGATAAAGCTTACTGGCTGCACCGAAGCGCTTATTCCAGTCTGAATCGGTTTTCAAAATAGTAATCAGAGGTTCTAAATTTTCTTTAATTGGGGAATCATCTTCGGGTTGATTGCTCATTTGTATAAACTCCTGAGTGAGTTAATTTTTTTTATTCAAAACCTCTAGCAGATAACCATTGAGCAGTTTTCCCTACAATTGCTAGGGGCACAGATCTTAATGCTTCGAGGTTTATTGCTCCTACAAGGAACATAGCAGTCTTTAGTTCTTGAATAAAAAGAGTGATGCTTTCTATTAATTGTATTTCGGTTCCGTCCTTTAGTATTTGAGCAATAGGCAATGCCATGCCAACGAGATTTGCTTTTAGAGATAATGCTTTGGCAGCTTCTAACCCATTTCTAATTCCACCAGAAGCAATTATTTCCACATTTTCTGAAAGCTTAGAAATTTCTAAAGTACTAACAGCGGTTGATAAACCCCAGTTTCCAAATAATTCGCCTATTTTTTGATTAGTAAGCTTCATTTGTTGTTGAGCACGAACGGCTTCTATTTTTGCCCAACTCGTTCCTCCTGCACCTGCCACATCAATTGCTTGGACACCTGCTTCAATAAGTGCATTACCATCTTCAATTGCAATGCCAGAACCAACCTCTTTGGCAATTATAGGGCAATCAAGCTCTTTACTCAAAGTAGCTATTTTAGGTAATAATTTATCGAAATTTCTATCCCCTTCGGGTTGGACTACTTCTTGTAAAGGATTAAGATGTAAAATAAGTGCATCAGCTTTTATCATTTCAACAACTTTTTTGATTTGCTTGAATGTAACATTATAGTTTAGCTGCACTGCACCAATATTCGCAGCAATAAATGCTGTAGGGGCAACTTCTCGCACAACAGAAAAAGTATCTACTAAAGAAGGGTCCAATAAGGCTGCACGTTGACTTCCTACACCCATGCCGATTTGAAGTTTCTCAGCCACTCGAGCGATTTTTTCATTCATACTCTTTGCTTCGTGTACCCCACCTGTCATTGATGAAAGAAAGATTGGAGATGAGAAATTATGCCCAAGAAATTTACTTTCAATACTAATCTTGTCAAAGTTTATCTCTGGAACAGCACGAGGGACAAAAAGGATATCCTCAAAACCATTGCTAACAGACATTTCAATATCATATTTATCGCTACAGCAAATTTCAAGATGGTCATCTTTTCGTTGTTCGATAAGCTGTTTTTCATTTTTCTTAACCATTGAGCACACCTAAAACAAATGAAACATAATCTGACAGTACGCTAATACTTATTAAATTATTATTATCAAACAGAAATTGGTTGGGTTAAAGGGAATCCAACATCTCATTTTCATCTTTGTATCCTAATTTAATAGCTATTGTGTGGAGGGCTTCTGCAACAGCAGCCTGCGTCAATTTGAATTCCTCATTTTCTAGGGCATTTGTTAAAAACTCGACAGATTTCTCATCCGGTTTTTTAGCTATTAATTCCGTAATATGACTCTTAACTTCATCCGACTTTTCTTCTTGAAAACAGATTAAAAGACTATCTAAATCAATACTTGATTTACTTTTTAGTAAGGCAATTGCAGCCTGTACACGAACTTCTTCAGACGAATCCATTTTGAGATGTTTAAAAATAATTTCACCGAAATCTTCTGAACCGTTTTTACCAAACGCTTCAATAACTGCTTCACGAACCCAATGCGACTCTTCGTTATCTAATATGGGAATCATCAATTTAACAGCCGAAGAATTCCCAATTTCCCCGAGAGCTTGAGCGATTGCTCTTCGAACAATGGGTGAATTTTCCTCGGCAATGGCTTTACCAAATTCTTTCGGAATTGCAATACCATCAGCTAATTTCGCAAGAGAACGAGCAGCAGCAGCACGGACATCTTCGGATTCATCTCCTTTCAAAGCTGTGAGTAAAGGATCAATTACAGTGTCGTCACCGATATCTCCAAGACTTTTCGCTGCCTCCTCACGAGTGGCTACATCCCAATTAACTAACTCTTCTATAAAATCACTGACGTTCTTTTTGGTTGTACCCAAAGTTCGTTCCCTCAAGTATCTAATAAATGCATTTCCTTCAATATCCTTCAAATAGCTTTCCCTTTAAGCAAAAGGGAGGAAAAAATTCAAGATATTATTCCTCAAAACGAGAAGAACAATAACTAAATTGCAGATAAAATTAATACTACAATAACTAAAATGAGACTAACTAAAGAAACACCTAATGAAATAAATAAGATAATTCTTTGGAGCCTAAATTCTTTCATCCATCTCATACGAAATTTATTGAAATCATCTTTGTTGATGACAGTTTTGTTCATCTCTTCAAGAGCAGAACTTAGTGATTCAAGGTCAGAACGAGTTTTTGCCAAACTTTTCTTGTGAACTTTATCTGCTTCAACAAACTCTTTTTTGGTGAGTAATGTTTTATTTGCAAGAGTTTCTAAAGATTGATTTACAGATAATGCCATCCTCATAGCAGTATTTTCAGCTATTTTCTCAGCACTTTCATGATCTTGAACATGGCTCGTTAACAAATCAATAATTTCATTTGGATTGGTCATTATTTTAAATGGCACTTCAAATGATTTGCCGTCAAATCCAACTCTAAAGAATTTAGCTTTGTAATCCTTTTGATCCCGACTTTTAGCAAAAGCGTTGCCATCATTAACCATTGCAACAGCTTCTGGTAGCAATGCTTGATAGATTTGTTGAGTAGCAATATCTGTACCTGACATGAATACAGACATGCCTGGGTGTGTATGGTACCAACCTAAAATGACTTCTCCTTTTCCTCTCTCTTCTAATCGCTCTAGTATTTTAAATTGCATCATGTTATCAAATGAAACAAAAGTAGGATTTGATTCAGCTACTGCAAAAACTGCTTCAGTTATCAGAAGTTTTTCTTTCATTATTTTACCGATAAGATATCCACCTATTTCTCTTTCTGTATTTGTTGCAGTCCAATCAATTATCTTTGCATATGCTAACGGAGAAATCTCTACAGTAATTTTAGTCATTTTAATCGAGAGATTATTAATTTCAATTTTTAAAAACCTTTGCAGTTTTATCAGAACTGGTTTATCAATATAGTATAATTGCTCTTCTTTACAGTAATAAGATCAATGTAGTAATAATTCCAGCAACTACAATTGTTCCAAGAATTGATAAGACTATTTTTAATGTGTTTTTGTTTTTAGTCTTATAACATGCTTCCGGACAAATTTCTATACATGTGAAGCACGAGATACATCCATTATAATCGATTTTTGGAATAAATTGACCTTTCTTGTTTTTTGTAATAGTGATTACTTTTTCTGGGCAAGCTCTTTCACAATTCAGACAACCTGTACAACCTTCAACGTATTTAGGCACTTCAAATATTATATTCGAAAACCTAGCAAAAGGGATTCTTCCTAAAAATGCTACTTTAGGAAGTTTGAATTTTCTTTTGTGATCTTCAATTCTCTCACCAACAATTTCGATATCCTCTAATTCCATAACCCCTAATCCTTGTTCAGCAGCGAACCTTATTGTGGGCACTATCTTAGGATCTGAACCCATAATTCTAAACGCTACTGAATCCAAAGCTACAGCATCTGCGCTTGCTAGAATAAGATTCATCTCAACTGGACTTCCTCCCGCTCCAGGTCCCATCCCTTCTAATGCAATTATTGCATCCATTACATTTAGCTTTATCCTTGTTTTCTCAAAAGCATAAATATCAACTAAGCATTGAGCAAAGCCATTAAAAGTTGCTCCAAGAGAATGTATCCTAGTTTTATCTGCTCCACAAATTGTTCCATATAAATTTTTGATAGCTCCCGTATAGAGCGCTAATCCATGAGTTTTCATTTTGGGAATGTTGATAACTGCTTTAGATTCTAAAAATTCTGTAGAAATATTGGCTTCCTTTAGCTTCTTGCCATTTATTTCAACCTTTGTTGGTCCATGTTCCTCTAAACTTCTAACTTGTATTTTTTCGCTTTTTTCTCCTATCTCCAGATAACCACTTCTTTTAATAGCTGCTCTTGTTCCACCTGTTTGTCCTGCACCACTTGAATCACCAATTAATACCTTCTTGCCTAATTCTAACACCATGTTTGCCAGAGTTTCTACAACCCGAGGATCAGTTCGAATCTTTGCTTTTACCTCTTCATTATTAGGTGCTGAGAGCAAATTGGGTTTGAGTAAAACATCATCTGAATGGTCAATAAATTGCTCTAATCCACCAAGCAATTCAACAGCTCTTTTGACGGCACCCCGCACGTCGTCCTTTTCTACTTTTACAATAGAAACTTTGACTTTACTCATTGGTAATCGGATGACATTATATGAAAATTCAATTAAATCTTTTCTCATTTATTAATTGAAATTTGTGCATCTTATTACAAAAATGAAAGAAAAAAAGATAGAGATATGGAAATCAAACATATATTTTACATCGATAGCAGTACCAGCGATTGTATTGTTTGATAAATGATAATTTGCTTCCACATTTTGGGCAATGCCCTTTTCGCTTCTTCTTTTTTGATTCCGATTTAACTTCTTTGGGTTGCTGTACTTTTTCCTTTACAGGTTCTAGCTCTGGTTCAGTTTCACTTAAAATTTCAGTAATGCTTTCTTCGTCATTATTTCCTTCAATAATGTGCATTGTATCGAGCTTTGATCTGTCAATAGTTTCATAGCTAGCATTCGCATCTGGTTGTGTTTGTGAATCGAAATCATCCATAGGAGGGACAGGAATCATTAAATCTAATTCAGCTGAAATGTCATCTACTGGTTGACTATAAGCTTCTGTTGAGTCAACTACAGTTAACATTTCTTTGTCAATAGATTCAATTTTGTCTTTCAAAGAAGTGATTTCCTGATTTGTACTATCTATCTGAAATTTCTTTGTTTCAACAACTAACATTCGTTCCTCTAATGCTGTCATAATTTCAGATAAACTGCTAATTTTCTCATTCAGCATGCTTAATGTTGAAATGAGCTGATTCATATGTTCTTTTTGTGGGACATCTGTTTCAATTTTTGGGGGCATAGGCAAGGGTTTTACTGTGAATGGTCGAGAATTATTATCTAATTCTTCACCGTCAGCCCTAGCCCCATTACGAGGGAAACCTTCTTTTTCCAGAAACATTTTTCCCATCATATTGAAAGCTTCGCTGATATTTTCTCCAGTCAAAGCTGACGTATGCAGATAAGTAGCATCGATGCCTTTCATTTTCTTAATCTTCCCAAGGAGTTTATCAATATCTTCTTGTTTCACTTTTATTTTATCAGTAAGATCATGTTTGTTCCCTAGGATAATAAAAATCTTCAAAAAGCCCCCTGAATGCTCAACTGCCTCTTCTACCCATTGGTCAAGTTTTTCTAGTGTTTCCGGTGAAGTGAGGTCACATACTAGGAATCCACATTTGCATCCACTATAGAATGATGAGCGAACATGTTTGTACATTGCTTGACCAGCAAGGTCCCATATTTGGAAGTGAACTTTGTTTTCACCTAGAACTATTGCTTTTGATGCAAAATCTGCACCAATGGTCTTAATGTATTCACTCTTAAATCCAACGCCCATAAACTGGGATCGAATGCTTGTTTTTCCTACTGAACCTTCACCCATTAGAACAATTTTGAACACGAATTCACGTTTTATTTCTGACAATTTTCTTCAGGGCTCCTTCTTTTTTCTAGTTTGCACAAATATTACTTTGTTAAGTTAATAAAGATTCGATTTATACCAATTAAGTGTTTGCTAATATGTAAATGGTATCATGTTTACTTAAACTTCTGTCTTAGGCAAACATTAAAATTATATGTCCTCTTTTGTAAGATTTATTAAACTGTTAGTCGTATATTATCTTTAAGAATAATTCATTTACATTTTGGAGTAATAACAATTGTTTAGACGGCAATCTCCTAAAAAGAAGGATACCACTCTCTGGTCTGAATACCCGGATTATAATCCAATAAATAATGTCGAAGAGAAACCACTCTATGATGAAGCACGTGTAACTGATGAACATCGTGTTCTTGGTCAAATCATTCGAGAGAATTGGAATCTTGTTCATCCACTTGCAAGAGACTATATGTTATCTGCTGCTGCTGAATGGCGAAAGTTTATTATTGAACACGAAATGACCCCAACGGGTTCAAGTGATCAAAATGAAGTTATTGATATTATGAAGCAAGATTTTGAAACAAAAATGCAAAGAATTCTGTTGGAGAAAGATGCAGAGATTGAAAAAATAAAAATGGACATTGCTGAGAGTTTCAAAGAAGAATTAGAACGAAAGGATGAAGAATTCGAAAATTATAAAATGATGGCTGAATCTGTCCGAACAAATTTTGATGATACCAAAATTTCTCAATCAAATCTTCAGAGTGATCTTTCAGCTCGTGACAATCGTATTGCTGTTTTAGAGAAATTAGTTGAAGATTTGCGCGATCAATGCAAATCAAAGGAAATTGAGGCAATGAATGTTCAAACAGGTATTAGTAAGAATTTTCAACAACAAATCAGTGAAATGACTACTGAGTTATATAATCGTCAAGAGCAAATAGAGAAATTACGTGGAGTGCTTTCTAAAGCTAAAGATCAACTTGTTCATTTGAAAGAAAAGAATGGCGAGTATATCCTATCCAGGAAGCAATTGGATGCACGCATAGAGTCTTTGGAACGTATGGTTAACGAAAGAGATCATAAGCTCAAACAAGTTGTAAAATCAATTGAAAATTTAGAATAAATCATTCTTTAAATTAAGCCTGTTGCTAAAGAGCACAACAGGAATTAATTCTTTTTATTTCTAAACCAAATTTATTTTTCGCATATTCCAGTGTTCTAGTTTTGGGTATTGCAATTCTATTTATTCCTGATCGAATAGCAATTTCTTCATATTGTGGAATGCGAACTCTCATACATCCCAAGGATTGCTCGATAGTTGGACTATTCATTCGCACATAGATCATTGCTTTAGCCATTATTTCAGGTTTTACTGTAGAGACATTTTCCATTTTAGTACCTTTTGTAGGAATCAACCCAAGAAAAACAATTGTTTCTGGATTAAACTCTAATACAGTTTTTAATGCTTCAAAATTACCTTTCTCTGAACCATAATACAACCCCAAACATATATGTGGTACAACTTTTAATCCAGCATCTACAAGGAATTTATAGGATCTAATATAATCTTGCCCTTTTTTTCCGTTCATTAAGATTTCATTTATTACATCAGTATCTGTAATTAAATCAAACGAAACAACATCTACACCAATTTCATATAGTACTTTTGCTTGTTCTTTTTCCACTAATCCCGCATGAACATTTATCTGTAAACTAGTCTCTTTTTTTATTTCAGCAATAGAATTTAGAAAATCACCTAGAGGCACCTGGCTTTCTTCATTATACCCACCACTAATAAGCATACCATTACCACCTTTGCTCTCTAATTTTTTTGCAAAGTCAACTAAATTTTTTGGCTGAGTTATAGATTTCATACTTTTTAGATAGTGCTTATTACAATAAAGACAATTTTGAGCACAGTAATTTCCAGTAACACTTATTGACGGGAATTTTTCTCCTAGATAATGAACTTTCAAAACTTTACCAAAAGTATGCCAGCTGCTCTCTCTAGCCTCTTTCATCAGAGAAGTCAAATCTTGATCTGATAACCGTAAAATTTCTTTTATTGTATATGCCATCTATTTTACCTTTTGGAAATCACTTTTGAGAGCTTCACTATACACTAATTTAATCTTTAGATGATGGAGCTTTTTTTACTTTTCTTCGTTTTTATTAACTGCCTATTTACAAAGGTTTTAATTGGTTTTTGTCATATATTTCTATATAAATTATATAGTTAAGACATACATTAGTAGTAGGAGCAAAACAAATTTGGGTTACTTTAAAGGTCTCTTTACGTCATTAGGAATTGCATTACCAAGCTTTCTCTTCATTCATATATATCTTCAAGAAATGTGGTTACCAAACTTTTTCACCGATTTAGTTGGAGGAAACTGGGAACTACTGCTTCAAGTTTGTGAGACTACAATCTTAGAACCTATTACCATATTTTTCGTTGCTCCAGAAGTGTTGAGAATTTTATTTGCATTTGTACCTTGGGTAGTTGCCGCTTTCGTAGCTAGTTTCTTCTTCCGTAAGAAACATGCCGCGAGATTAGGATTAGCGACTACAATTTCATTATTCTTTATTGCGGAGCTAGTTTATTATCTAATAATACAAAATACAGTATTAACGGTTGACACTTTAACACTACCAAATCCTTTGTATGGCTTTCTTGTCATTCAAGCAACAGTAACTATAGTTGGATTGCTAGCAGGGTTGATTAGTCCCTTTAAAAAGGAAGCTAGCTTAGATTATAAACCTCCTCCTGCTTCACAGAGCAGAAGACCATCTAGACCTTCTGATCCAACTCCATTGGTTACACATGAACCAGTTGATTTTGATAGTCCCATTTACATGCCAGATGAAAGCCCAAGTAGGGATGAATACATTGAAAGGCATCACACTCCTGTGAGTCAAAGACCATCCTCTGCCCAAGCTCCTTGTGAATACTGTGGATCGTTCTTGGACCCTGATACAGAATTTTGCAGTGTTTGTGGAAATCGAGCTTCAGGTGAATATTAAATCACCTAGCACTTTATTTTTAAAATAATTAAATTAATTCAGAAAAAGCTACGAGGTAGTAATCAATCCTCGTCACGGATTAACATAGTCATTGTACTTGATATGTTATTGTATTTTCTAATTTCTTCTGAAACTAGATTATCAAGTGCTTTGGCCGAATCTGCTTCGATTTTGAGAATTAAATCAAATAATCCCCAAACTAATGAGATTTCTTCTAAACCAGCCACTTTCGTTAATTCCTCAAATAGTTCGTACTCCGTTCCACCTTTAACATTAATTAATACATATGCTTTGACCATGTCTGACATCATCCTAGTTTTAGAATTTTTTTTGTAATACTCACAGATTTGCTCCAATAGATTTTAATGTTTATCTTTTAACTATTGCTTAGTTTAATTCAGTGATTTCACAATAAAATAGATTAACAACTGAATAATAAATCTTTATATCAAAGAGTACCTTATTGAAAGCAAAAATTATGTGAATGCAATGACAGCTCAACCTAAAGCAGGATTTCTCTTAGAAAGTGATATTACATTATACATTTACAAGACCAAACAAGATGATCCTAAGAAATGTACTGCAGTTCGCATGCATAAACTTGGGAAAGCTACCTTAGTTTATAGAGTAGGAAAAATTCCTATGAACAGTGTACTATTGAATCCATTCGCTCCAAAAGCATTATCCATTGAAGATTTACCTGTTATGCAAGCCAAAGGTCTTGTTGGTCTAGATTGTTCTTGGGTACATGCAGAGGAAACTTTTGGACTTGATGAAACAAAGAATGGGAAAATGAAACAGAAAGGTCGCTGGAAATTCGTTAATAGAATTCTGCCCTACCTTCTTGCTGCAAACCCAGTGAATTATGGCAAACCTTGTAAATTAAGTACTGTTGAAGCGATTGCTGCAGCTATTTATATCGTTGGTTTCAAAAATGATGCTGTCAAAATATTAGACGGTTTTAAATGGGGGCATTCATTCTTTAGTTTAAACAAAGAATTGTTAGATGCATATGCTTCTGCTAACAGTAGTTTAGAAGTAGTGCAAATTCAAAATGAGTATCTTGATGATTTATATGCTGAATAAATTAGCCTTTGTTGAAAAATAACAAAAACGATAAAAGCAAACTTAAATCCAAATAATTAAGAAGATATCAGTAACTGGAGATCATTGAAATGTTAATTGGAATCGTTGGTAAACCTTCTAGTGGTAAGAGTACTTTTCTAAATGCTGCTTGTTTAACTTCATCGAAAGTTGGTGATTATCCATTTACTACTATTGAAGCAATTCCCGGTACAGGATATGTTAGGATACCTTGTGTTTGTAAAGAATTGAATGTAGAAGATAATCCACAAAATTCTATCTGTTTAGATGGTGTGCGATTGGTTCCAGTTCAGTTACTTGATGTTGCAGGGTTGGTACCCGATGCTTGGAAAGGTCGAGGTTTAGGAAATAAATTGTTGGATGATTTACGAAGAGCAGATGTTTTAATTCACGTTATTGATTTTTCCGGATCGTTAGATGAGGATGGTAATAATATTGAACGCGGAAGCTATGATCCTGAAAAAGACATTGATTTTCTTAGTTTTGAAGTAGTAAAGTGGCTCGAGCAAGTGCTCAGGAAAGATTGGACAAGACTAAGCCGAACCTCTGAAACAGAAAGAATACCTATAGACAAGCTTCTTGCAGAAAAGCTTGCAGGTTTGCAAATAAAAAGAATTCATATCAAGAAAGCACTAACGAAATCAAAAGTAAATATCGCAATTCCAACTAAATGGTCTGATGAGGAATTATTACATTTCCTAACTATTCTTCGAGAAGAAGCCAAACCAATGATATTTGCTGCAAATAAAATTGATATAGAAGGTGCCGATGAGAATTTTACTCGTCTTAAGGAAAAATATGGTAAAGATATAATTCCAAGCTCCGCACTTGCTGAATACTTCCTAAGAAAATATGCTGAAAAGGAAATTATATCCTATACACCTGGTGATAATGACTTTAAAATTCTAAAACCCGAAAAATTATCTGAAAAGGATTCAGCTTCTCTTGAAAAACTTCGAGTGAATATTCTTCAAAAATATGGTTCTACCGGTGTTCAAAATCTTATTAACAGGGCTGTTTTTGAAATAATGGATGTAATTTCTGTCTATCCTGTGGAAGATCAGCAAAAGTACACAGATCATAATGGAAACGTTTTACCTGATGTGTACCTAGTTCCTAGAGGGACAACAGCAAAAGAATTTGCTGGTATGATTCACCAAGATTTAGCAAAATCATTCATCAATGCAATAATAGTAAAAACCCAACGAAGAGTAGGTGAAAATTATGAATTACAGGATGGGGATATTATTAAAATAAATGCCGCTGATGGGCAATAATAATTACATGGTGAAAAACTTGAGTAAAGATATAGAAGATTTCCCTAATCTCAAAAAAGAACTTGAAAAGAAAAACAAAGTACTTCCCCTTAAATATGTAGATGAGGAAAAAGCACAACAAATTGAGGAAGAAATAGAAGAGGAAACTAAGGAAAAAAAGCCTTTGGTTGATCCATATCGATTTGTTGGCTATAATCCTACAGTAATTGATTTCATTAGACGTTGTGAAACTGAAAAAGATGCTAAGGAGATAATTGACTTTCTAAAGAAAAAGGGTGATTTGACCAAAGAAGACTCAGTAAAACTTCTAAAACAATTAGAATCGGAAGGTTTGAGAAGCTTTGGTGAGAAGAAGCAAGCGGGTTTTTATTCTAAAAATAACGAGTAGTTCACTGATAGTTTTAATTTGTCAGAGTTTAATGAAATCCCATGGGTGCGTTTCTACTTTTTCTCTTTCTTCTGCTAATTTGTTTATGTCTAATCCGAATTCTTTTAGAGCTCTACGCCAGTCTCCTAGACCTCCTCCAAGTTTTGCAGCAAGTTTCAGAGGTTGTGAAATCTCTTCTCCACTTATTGATAGTATTGTTTGAATTCTAGCCCATTTTGGGTTATAAATTTCACAGTCAATTTTTGATTTCTTGGAAAATTGTTTTGTCAAATACTTTCCCTTTGCTTGCAATTCACTCAGTGAAAAGATAGATTCATCTTGATATTGTGTTCGAGGTTTTGGTATAAGATATCCACAAGAAAATCTTATTTTTCTGATATTCTTACCTTCCTTTGCCATTGCGTTTCCTAATCGGACAATGCCATCGATATCCTCTTCAGTTTCACCAGGCAAACCTAGAATAAAGTATGCTTTTATTCTCGAGAGACCTCCTTCGGAGGCAATACCAATTGCTTGAATTATCTCTTCATCAGTTACTCCCTTGCAAATTTCCTTTCGTAACCGTTCTGTCCCCGCTTCAGGTGCAGTAGTAATTGTTCTTTGTTTGGATTCCACAAGTGTTTGCACTAATTCCGCGGATATTTTATCAGCGCGGATTGAAGGTAATGAGAAGTTTTTCCCATCTGACAGCATATTTTGTAAAAGTTCAACCAATGGTTTATAGTCAGATATCCCAGATCCTATAGGCGTTATTTTGTCTACTTGGCAAGCTTCCGTTCCTAACTGATATAGTTCTACTAATTTTGAGAGAGAACGTGCTCTTTTTGGTCGAGTTATCTTACTTGTTAAACAGAATGAACATCCTCTATTACATCCTCTGACAACTTCTAACAAAAATGACTTGCCAAAAACGCCATAATAAGGATCAGTAATTTCTAGTTGTGGGATGATTTGTTCAATTGGATAAAAATAGTCATCTATATTTCCTTTTGGGGAAAACCTAACTTCTTTATCCTTATTCAAAGTTGGAACCCAAATCCAGGGAAAACTATCAATAGTTTCAAGTCTACTTTTTCTGGAAGAATTGTTTAGAAATCCTTCATTTATTAATTGATCATTCACAGGTTCTAAATCACCGATCATAAAAGCATCAATGAATGGCGACATTGGAACTGGATTTGATTGTGCACTTGGTCCTCCAGCTAGAATTAGAGGGTGCCGCTCATCTCTATCTTTACTCTCGAGTGGAATACTTGCACGTTCTAGAATATTCAAGATGTTGGTATAGTCATCTTCATATTGCATAGTAAATGCTACTACATCCATTTCTCTCAAAGGTCGATCCGATTCTAAAGTATAAGGTTCAACATTTTTTTTTATTGGTAGGAAAGCTCGTTCACAAGCAACTCTATCATTGGAATTCCACAAACGATAAATTAATTGCAACCCTAGAGAAGCCATTCCAGCTCGATAGGTGCTGGGGTAACAAAAAGCAATTTTAAGATTAACTCTCGATAGATCTTTCTTGATCGCATTAATCTCTTCTATACTGGCTTCAATTTTGTTACTCATACCACATTCACTTGTCCTTCTTTTTCTCCTTTGCTTTTATTTTCCAATCTTGAGTAATTGTGGGTTGATCAACATAAACAAATTTGCCTGATTCGAGATTTCTTTTAAGAATGACTCCGGTTCCAATTGCAGAATTATTTCCGACAATAACACCTGGCATAAAGTAAGTGTTAATGGCTGTTTTCACATTATTACCCATTATTACACCCATCTTTCTTCGTCCAGTAGAAATAACATCTTCTCCTACTTTTGCTTTCACAGCACTATCATCTAATCTAAGATTTCCAGTAATTGTTCCAGCACCGAAATTGCAGTTTGCACCAATAATAGAATCACCAACATAGGAAAGATGCCCAATATGTGTTCCATCATAAACAATGGTATTTTTTAATTCACAAGCATTACCAATTCTTATGTTTTTATCTAATGAGACGCCTTTTCTCAGGTAACAATTAGGTCCAATATCACAATTCTTCCCTACTGCTAATGGGCCCTCGAGATAACTTCCTGACCTTATTCTTGTCCCCTTCTCTATAGAGACTTTCCCAATAATAGTTACATTATCTTCTATTGTTCCGTGATTTTTTTCTTTAATAGTAGTAATTAACACTTGATTTGCATCTAATAAATTCCATAAATAGTTGATTTTCCAAAATTCTGTTTTCTCGATTTCATACGGCATTGTATTAAAGAAGCTGGCAATTTTCGTACTAACTCTTTGGTAAATATCTGCTACACAAGTTGCTCCTAGTAAATTGCTCTCGAGATATCTTTTAGCAAAATAAGCAATTCCCATGAACTCTTTGTCCTTATCATCTTCCTCCTCATTCTCTTGTACAAGAGCTAATTTATCTGTACCTTGAGTCTTTCGTAAAAAGTCCTCGAAGAATTTTTTAGAGAAAATTACATTACCTTCAATCCATAGAGATTCTTTTGAAAGGAATCCTTCTAATAAATTGGCAGAAATTTCACGTGATAAACCATTCTTTGAATTCAGCTCAAAGAAATGGAATGGACCAATTTTATTTGGTGGTTCGCTTAAGAGCATATAATCACTTAAAGCCTCTCTAAATCGTACGGTGTCATTCTTAGTGGCAATGATACCAATTTCTTCTACACCGTATTTTTTGGTTATTTTGTATATCCAGTCAATGATTTTTTTTCCTGCAACGTGAAATAGTGTTGGTGGAGTATTCTCACTTAACGGTAATAATTGTTCTCTGTTTTTTTCTGAAACAAAAACAACCAACTTTATTTTTTTCTCTTCCAATATTTCTTCAGCCATATGCTTCAAATCCTTTTGCAGTAAATTCGATTACTATTTCATTAATATATCAATTTCTTTTTTCACTAGAGTTGCATAGAAATCTAGCCTTTCTTGGGATTCTTTCTCGCTCATAGCTTGAGATGTAACTCTAAAATAAGGTTCTGTTCCACTAGGTCGAATTAGAACCCAACTGTCATCTTCAAAATTAATTCGCAAACCATCGATTTTGAGAATATCTTTGTAATTATCTTTACTTGACAAGTCCTTATCGAGAGTTGCTAGTATTTTTTGTTTGAACTCATTTTCGCAAGGGACTTTTACTCTTTTAACAGGGTAATCGTTAACTTCATCTACCAACTTGCTTAAGGGCCCGCGTTCTGAAACCCATTCCAGAATTTTCAAACCTGTTAATGGTCCATCCGGACATAGATGATATTTTGGATGAATCCACGCACCACATGGTTCTCCACCAAATAACGCTTTTTCATTTGCAATCATATTGCCTATAGCAACATCACCAACTTTGGTCCGTTTTACCGTTCCACCAACATTTGTCACTAGTTTATCTATTAACATTGAAGCATCTACATGAGTAATGATCAATCCTTTCCCAGAGTTTTGTTCGACTACATACTGGGCATAAAGAGCGATTAAAACATCTAATGGTACAAAGCGACCCTTTTCATCAACAGCTACACAACGATCTGCATCTCCATCAAAAGCTAACCCTATTGCTTTTTCGTTATGATGTTGCACACTTGATATCAGAGCGGCAAGGTTTTTACCAACAGGTTCGGATGGACGCGCACTGAAGTAGGCATCAAAAATACCATTTATAGTAAGCATATTTAGTCCAAGTTTTTCATATACTTGAGCTACTAATTCACTTCCTGCACCCCCACCTGGATCAGCGATTACAGTATTAAATTTCCCTAAGTCAATATTTGATCCTGCATCGAGTAACATTTCCTCATAAATAATCGAACCAAATACTTCTCTATCTTCACCAAAGTCTTCCCAAGCTACTTGTTTAAGGGCATTTTCAGCAATAGCTTTCTCAATTTTCGCTTCATCTTCTGGTGATAAACCCATACTAGTTTTATCGAAAACTTTGATGCCATTATACTCAGGTGGATTATGTGAGGCTGTAAGCATTATTCCAGCACAAGCATTTGTTTTATGAGTGTGATAAGCAAGTGCAGGGGTTGGCATAATCCCTTTTCTTTCAACATTACATCCACCGGCTATTATTCCTGCGCTAATTGCATGTTCAACCATTGGACCAGTTAAACGAGCATCTCTTGCAAGAATTATTTCTGAACCAGAATTATTACAAATAGCTGTCGAAATTGCCATGCCAACCTTTGAAATAAATTCCGGGGGAAGATCGGTTACTTTCCGCCGAATACCTGATGTACTGAAAAGCTTCATTGAGTGTTCAACCTGTGTAGAATATCTATAGTATCAAAAAAGAATAGCATTCAAAAATTTATCCTTAAAAAACACAAACATTATTAGAAGAAAGAAAGAAAGAAAAAGAGGATTTTTCCTCGCAAATATTTACGAGGTGGGTTATACCTTTAGACTAGACTATTACAGTAGTTGAAAAAATCAACCTGTTTCAACAAAATACTTTGAAGATCGCATATCTAATAGGTATGGTGCCTTTTTAACTAGGCCCTCTTTCGTTAAACGTTTTAAGGCATATCTAACAGTTCTTGGTGCGAGATCGCATTTTAGAATTAAGTCCTTTGAAGTCAAAGGTCCCTGTTCAGATAAGA
>JAUWKS010000025.1 GCA_030614005.1 Candidatus Heimdallarchaeota archaeon
AAAAGCTATCTCTCATATGGTTCCAAGAGAAATCATCGTAGAAGAAATTCTCAATGGTCTTGGCACACCCGCAACAACTGGATGTCCAAATGTTGCAGTTGGTTACGACACAACTCTCGTTCCTTATGAATATAGTATTACCCTAGCTTTGCAATACATGAAAGATGCAGGATTTGATGTTACTCCTACACCAGTCGGAATCGGTTTAGTAGTAATCTTCAGCATTCTCGCACTCGCTGGTGCAAGTCAGGTATTCTTCTTAAAGAGAAGAAAATAAGCCATTAGGCTTTTTTTTTCTTTTTTTTTCTTTTTTCTTTCATTCCTTTCGAGTAGCAGCCGTATTTGAGCTAATCCATTCTTTTTTTCTTTATTGAGTTCTTTCAATCATTTTCCTTCTTGCCGATACATTTTAATTAGTAGCAAAAACCCTTTAACTAGAATTGTTGGTTAAATTTCGTGACCACAAAAATATATAAAAGACTAAAGTTGAAATGATAATACATTAGTTCACTTGACTAGTGCTACTGACTGGAAAAGATGTGAAAAGCTTATGAAATTTCCTCAAGTAAACAAATCCGCCGTTATTCTATCATTAATGGTCATTGTCTTGACTATTAGTCCCATTGTTATGGTAAATGGTGAAACTTATACTCTTATTAATGAACGTTTTACTATTGGCCCACAACAACCAGAACTCATTGCTGAGAATGATTACAATTTAACAGAAACTAATGAATATGTTTTAGGTATTCCAGATATAGATGCAGTTGGCACTCGCTCTGATTCTGCGACTTATTATTTTGAAATAACTTCCACTGCTCGTGTTGAGATTTATTTTCTAGATTCAGGGAACGGTTTCCTTAATGATTACAAAGTATTTTCCGATAACTGGGATGGTTCCGCTCCTGCTGCACCAACAGTTTATTCTTATCGTCTTATTTGTGACAGTTATATAGTAGATAGCTTTACACTTGCTGCTTCTGTCACCCCAAAATTGATTCTCTTTTCAAATGACACTCAAGTTTCAGGCGAATATTTTTGGACTGAAGGATTATCGGCAATTAATTATTCACCATATTACGCTCGTTCATTAGGTAGTGATCGTCCAACAGAAGATTCAATTCACATCTTTTATGCCAATGCTAGTATTGATGCATATGTTCTCACTGATTCTCAATATGATGTTTTTCTACTTAATCCAAACAATGAACCCACAGAATTCAACAGTTATGCAAGTGGTGTTGGAACAGATTTATATCTCAACTTTACTGCTCCAGCAGATGAGAACCTTCATTTAATTCTCTGGCATAATTTGCTTCGTGATGGTGTAACAGGATCTATTATCTGGAATTTTAGTTACCAGCGTACATTTATTGAAAACTATTGGTCAATGTTTGTAGTAATATTGCTAATTCTTGCATTTGTGTTGACTTTAATTTTCCAAACCAAAGTACTCCCACCTGTTGTTTGGACCCTCTCCAAAGTAAAATACTACCTCATTACTCTTCCTTGGACATATTTCAAGAAGGGAGTCTCATGGCTATGGAAAGGTACTGTGACTCTTTGGAAAATCATGCGTCGACATGAACTAGATGAATTGGTAGAGGAAGGCGGAGACGCCGAAAAAATAAAAGAAGATGAGATTTAGATTCATCTATTTAGAAAGTTGGAGAATCCAACTTTTATTCTCTTTCTTTTTACTTAATTTTAACTGCTGATTTTAGGATTTTTAATAATCTTTTTAGCACTAGCAATGTCCTACTAATTTAAAGTTGATACCAATGACCATCAAAGAATCTGATACTTCAAAAACAAATGAAGAAACACATACCGTTCAAGAAAACCATGAATTTAATGATTCTTTAAGAGAAGATGGTGCTCAAGAACATTTAGAGGAATACCTCACAAATAAAGTTCAACTTCGTTGGTCAAGGGTTCTCATAGTTTCAATTGTTGTCGCAATTGTTCTTGTATTGGTTACTTTGTTAGCTTGCTGGATTATTTCTTTTTCAAATCCAATTATCTTTCTTTTTCTGTCTTGGATTTTCTTGATCGAACTCGCTTTATTATTCGTTTTTGGTGGATGTATTGGTACTGTAAAGCAATCTTTCACTATTGACAGCATTAAGTCCCGCTTAACTCGAGGCGAACGGATTACTGGTGCAGATACAAAAATTGCTATTGGAAGTGCATATTCCTACATATTTGCCGGTGTCTTTCTTGGGCTTGCTTCGTTGATTGCTTGGTCTATTGGTTTCTAAATATTGTTTTTTTTAATTGACCCTCTTAAAAATAAATGAAATGTGGATAATTATCCACATCAAAACAACCTCTCCAAATGTTAAGAGATTGTATTCAAATCCAAAAATAGTTTTGAATTATTTATTTGTACTCTATAGGAATCATCGGTCATATCTTTCCGGATGAGCTTTTTCGTCAGAGTTTCATTTTTGATATACTTTGCATGTTTTTGTATTGCTTTAAGTATCTCGTTATCTCCATCATAGTACACTTCTATTTCGTCACTTACTTGGAGCTCTTTGTTCTTTCGTAGATTTTGTATTTGCCTTATAACATCTCTTGCGCTACCCTCGAGTATGAGATCTTTTGTTAAGGTCGTTTCCAGTGCAACAGCGTTTTCTTTGCTCACAGCTATTGCTAGTGTGCCCAATGCTTCCGTTTCCAGAAATAAATCTTCATTTAGTTGTAACTGTACTATTTGCTCATTTTCCAGTTCAAGTGTTAACATTTGATTTTTGCTGTTAAAGACTTCCAATATGGTTTTTTGACTCATATTTTGTACTTTCTCTTCCAGAAGAGAGAGCATATTTTTTAGCTTCGGTCCTAGAACTTTATAATTTGGCTTCAACTTTAATTTGAATAGCTTTCCAGGGTTTTTCACAAATTTAATGTTTTTAACATTTAATTCATTTAGTAAATCCTGTTTGAATTCTAGAATGATGTTCTCATTTTCACTGTTTCTACACCATATTTTCATTGTTGGTAACGGTTGTCGTAATCTGATATTTGTACTACTTCTGGCAGCTCTTCCAAGACGAACAAGCTCTAACACTAAATCCATTTTCCTATTCAGTTCTAGATTTAGTAATGATTTATTGACTCTCGGAAATGCTGTTAAGTGAACACTAGGTGTATTTTTAGTTTGAAGTTTCTGTGTTAAATTTCTATAGAGCCTTTCAGTAAAGAAGGGAGTTATGGGTGCCATTAATTTGCTTAGCGTAAGCAGCGTCTGATAAAGTGTTGAGTAGGCACTATATTTATCCGTACTATTTTCACTTTTCCAAAATCTTCTGCGACTTCTTCTGACATACCAGGTTGATAGTAATTCAACGAATTTTTCTAACTCAAGAGTTACATTTCTAAAGTCCATCTTTTCATAAGATTTCCGTACAGTTACTATTAGAGCATTTAATTTGGATAATAGCCATCGATCTAGCTCTGGTAATCCTTCTTTGAGTAAATCCTTTGTTTTCTTTTTATTTGGACTAAATTCATCCAAATTAGCGAAAGTAGCAAAGAATGAATAAACATTCCAGATTGTTAGGAAAAATGGTTTTATTTCATCAATTAGATAATAACCAAAATTCATTGTTTGTGTAAGTTGTTGTCTAGCAAATGACCAACGCATTATATCTGCGCCCATTTTGTTAACAGCTTCGCTAAACCAGATCGCATTACCCCAGCTTCGATGCATTGCTCTACCGTCTTTATCGTGTACTTTTTCATGCACTACGACTTGTTTGTAGGGTGGTTTTCCCGTCAGAGTGACACTCATGAATAATTGAGAATAAAACCATAGACGTATTTGTTCTCGCATTTCGCAGACACTTTCAGTAGGGAACCACTTTTCCCAATAATCTTTATCTTCAAGATACTTTAGTGTGGAAAATGGAACTATACCTGCATCTAACCAGCAATCACCTACCTCAATTATTCTCGAGACTGTTTCACCACAGCTAGAGCACTCTATTTTAACATCATCTATCCATGGTCTATGAAGTTCGGTGAGGTTCTCTGTTCCTTCAACCGCAGCTTCTAAGAGCTCATCTTTTGATCCTATGACTGTTAATTTTCCACAATGATTGCATTCATAGAATGGTAAAGGTAAACCCCAATAACGCTTACGGGATATGCACCAATTGCCCATATTATTTAGCCAATCTTGCATTCTTTTCTCATAAAAACTGGGTATCCATTCAACTTTGGTAGTAGCTTGTTTTAACATAGGTCGTACTTCATCACTATTGATGAACCACTCATTCACTAGTCGAAATACCAGTTCTTCACTGCATCTCCAACAAGTGGGGTATCGATGTATATATTGCTCTTTTTTATAGAGCAGTCCATTTTCTGCTAATCGTTCGATAACCTTA
Source organism: Candidatus Heimdallarchaeota archaeon (assembly GCA_030614005.1). Classification (GTDB taxonomy): domain Archaea; phylum Asgardarchaeota; class Heimdallarchaeia; order JABLTI01; family JABLTI01; genus JABLTI01. The sequence goes on from JAUWKS010000025.1 coordinate 4,395, forward strand.
GCTGATACAGAGTGTACTTCCAATCCTGCAAATTCATTGTACTCCTTTAGGAATATTCCGAACTCGTCAATTGGTGAAAGAGCTTTAAGATTGTATTGAAGTGATAGTTGGTAATCCTCTGCTCCACAACCAGGCGCAATATGAACAATTCCTGTTCCTTCTTCACCACCTACGTCTTGCCACAAAACTACTTTGTGCACAACATTTTTTTGACTTTTTAAATAGCTAAAAGGTGTGGTATACAATAATCCTTCTAATTGCTTACCTGATAATTCTTCGAGTACTTCATACTCTCCAGTAAGAACAGATAATCGACTATTTACCAAATAGTATATCTCATTGTTTTGTTGCACTTTGGAATATTTTAATGATGGATGCACAGCAACAGCAGTATTCGCTGTCAATGTCCAGGGGGTTGTTGTCCATACCAATAGAAATTCATCTAAGAGCTTATTTTTCTTGTCAGAATTTCTTAAGGGAAATTTAGCAAAGACAGAGGTATGTGTTAATTCTTTGTAAGAATCATGTTGTTCATGTTGAGACAATGAAGTTCCGCATCTGCTACACCACGGCATTGGTAGATGCCCTTTAAATAACCAACCATTTTCATGACACTTTTTCAAAAAGTGCCATATGTAGCTTATATTCGTGTCAGTGTGTGTGTAGTAGGAATTGTCCCAATCCATCCATTGCCCTAATCGTTTTGATTCTGTGGTTATTAATTCGGAATATTTGTCTAAACGTTGTTTGCACTTGTTAGAAAATTTTGCAAGGCCAAAGTCTTCTATTGCTTTTTTGGAATTTAATCCCAGTGCTTTCTCAACTTCAACTTCTATCCAGAGTCCTTGACAATCAAAACCATTTTGATATCTAAGCTCGTAACCACGCATTGCCCAAAAGCGTTGTATTATATCCTTTAAGGAACGGCCCCATCCGTGATGCATTCCCATAGGGTTATTAGCCGTTATCGGTCCGTCTATAAATGAATAGTTCTTCTTTGCTCTGCGATTTTGTTCAAGCAGCTTTTCGAAGATTCTTTCTTTCTCCCAAAATGCTAGAACTGTTTCTTCAAGTTGAACCATATTCACACTTGAACTTACTTCAGGAAATCTAAAGTCATCTGCTACCTGCTTCTTCTTCTGATTTTTAGTATTATTTTTGGTCTTAGTTTCGAATTTCATGATTCCTCATTTAAAATCGATCTCCTATAAAATTGTCGAGTAAGTATATAGTTTACACTAGGATATTGCAAGAATAGAAAGTTAGTTTGGGGGTATAATTTCATGATCCCTCATATTTTCACCTAGTGTATTACTTAACAACAAAAGATATTTTCTTCCGAATCTTTATAAGCGTTTCCGAATGCAACAAAATTAACCTTTTTTTGAAAAAATCACTAAATTTTTTACAAGCATTTATAAATCACTAATAAGGGTTCATTTATAAGTGACCCTTTATAAGTAAGTTTTAGTTTATAAATGAATAAACAGTCCAAATTTTAGTTGGGAGATAACCAAAATGGTAAAAATTGAATATACAATACAAAACTGTGTTGCATCTGGTAGTGTAGAAACATCAAGAATTGATCTTTATGCTTTGGCTGATGCTCTTGGTGAAAAACCTGAATACTTCGTATCATACGAACCAGAAAAATTCCCTGGGTTAGTACTGAAAATTCCAGTACCAAAAGTTAGTTCACTAATTTTTGCTTCAGGTAAAATGGTTATTACTGGAGCAAAGAGTGCAGATATGCTTCACGTTGCAGCAGATGAAATTGTTAAAGTACTAAAAGCCGCTGGTGCAAAAATAACTGGAAAACCATCTGTAACTGTGCAAAATATTGTTGCTTCTGGAAATATCAATGCAATAATCAATCTTGAATTAGCATCAATTATGCTTGAAGGTTCAATGTACGAACCCGAACAATTTCCCGGGTTAATTTATCGTATTAAAGAACCAAAGACAGTTTTACTACTATTCCAAAGTGGTGCTTTTGTCTGCACTGGTGCTAAGAAAGAAGAATTCGTAAGTGAATCAACGAGAAAAACGTATGAAATTCTCAAAGAAGTTGGTGCTTTAGAGGAAGAATTCTAAACGAATTCAATTCTCAAATAACACTCAATTACAAATCAAAAAATGAAAAAAAATGAATGATGATAATTAATCGTCATTCAACTATTGCTTTTTTATCTTGCTACTTGTTCTTTTCAAAATCTTTGTGGGCTTTGAAAACGTAATTGAAACCACCAGTTTCTTGACCTTCTTCGATGGTTATTGTTTGTGGAGCTTCTCTGAACTCTTTATCAATGTAATCTGATTTTATTGCACCGAAGAACTTTTCTTTTGGTCGAGCTTTACTACCAATCCAGTTATAGATTATCATTGCTTCTTCGCCCATTAAAGCAACAACAACAAATACATCATTGGAATCTAATGACTCTCGAGAGAATTTCTCCTCAATATACTCAATTTCGTCTCCGTCTTGTTTTACTCGAATCATACGGAATACTGGTTTGAAACTTGTATCCACATGTGTCAACATAGAAGGTGTGTCACCTTCAACAATTTTGAATTCAGGTCCAAGAGCGTCAAGAAGCTCTGCATCTTCTTCTCCTTCCAAACAAGAATCAACTCTGGGTTTGCCACCGTGTTCCCAATCTAATTCTTGAGCTGTTTTTGCTGCGATGAATTTTTCATCAACTTGAGTGCTCTTGCCTAACCAAATCCAAATTGTTTGACCGAGATCAATAACATATGAGTCTCCGGTTTTAAAATGTGGATCTTTAATTGGGACAAATTCACCCTTTTGGATATGATAGATCATTTTGTCTTCAGCCATAATTTTCACCTAAAAATTTACTTTTTACTAAATGGTACTATCTCACACTAAAAAAACCTTTCACTAGGGACAAAGGTTTTCGTCTGAAATTACCCTTTTATATAATGGATTAGATAAAATAAGCTATAATATTTGTCATATCAAAAATGGTGATTTTTATGAAGAAACAAACAATTACTAAAATTGTTACTTTATGTTTAATAATAGTAACTCTTTCGCCAATTGTGACTTTAACAGTACAATCTCAGATGAATGGAAGTTTCGATGATCTCACTACTAAAGGAGAAGATACGAAACTTTACAAAGGCTTACTCTATAAAACTGGTACATTAGGAAATATTATGAGTATAGACAGTTATCACTTCCAAATGAAAGCAGGTAAAACTTATTTGCTTCGAGCAAAATTTGATATTACAGCAGGGGCATTTTCCTTAGATGTCAATGGTCCAGGTGGAAATCATGTTTTTCCAGTAACTTGGGATACTGACGACCCTAAAAGTGCAAGGGTTATACAATTTTTATTCACTCCAACTGATACTGGGGATCATTCAATTTTTGTCTGGTGTATTATAGGCAATGATGCTGGTGATTACTCCCTTTATGTGAATCAAGACGGTTTTGCAGGTTGGTGGTGGATGTTAGCTGCTGGAATTGGTGTAATGCTTCTAATTGTTATTACTTTTGTAGTTATCTCGCGAGCTACTAAGCCTAAAAAGAGAAGAAAGAAAAGAAGATGATAGAAAAAAAGTTTTTCTCTCTATTTTTTTTAGCTATTCTTTTTTCCTATGAGTAAAGAGTTTATTACTATGTAATTCAATAGAAATCCTTGAAAGAAAACACTTGGTTTTGACTATGCAGATCACTGTTCAAACTCCTTCTCGCTTGCATTTTGGGTTAATAGACCTTAATGGAGAATTGGGAAGAATCAATGGAAGTTTCGGAGTAGCTTTAGAAAAACCAAGCTGGTTAATAAAATATTATTCTGATGATCAGCTATTCGAACCAGCAATACTCGAAAAAAACACTCTAGCGGTTATCGCTAAATTTGATGATTATTTCGGAGTATCATCTCCAGATCTTAGGATAATGATAACTGATTCAATACCAAGACATGTTGGTTTAGGGTCTAATACTCAATTTCTTCTTGCACTTGGATCCATTCTTTCAAGAATCCACAAACTCGATGTTAGCGTTACAGAGATTGCAAAAGCTGTTCAGCGTGGTGGTACGAGTGGTATAGGTGTTGCATCTTTCGATAAAGGAGGAATAATTTTGGATGGTGGTCATTCCTTTGGTCCTGGAAAACAAACTGAAACATTTCAACCATCTCGCACATCAAAAGCTCCCCCTCCTCCAATAATTTTTAGGCAGTATCCCCCGGAAAATTGGCACTTTGTTTTAATTACTCCAGATGCAAAAGAAGGAGCATCTGGTATTAAAGAAGCTAATTTATTTAGAGATAATTGTCCAATCCCTGCTGAAGGAGTAGAAAAACTCTCGAGATTACTAATAATGAAGATTCTTCCTTCATTAATTGAAAAAGATATTAAAACATTTGGCGAAGGATTAACAACAATGCAACGTATTATGCCAAAATTCGGGATGGATTATAATAATTCTGATTTCAACCAAGAAATTTTTACCTCTCTGCTGAAAAACGAAAAATCTTGTGGACATGGAATAAGCTCGTTTGGACCAACGATATTTGCTTTAGCTGACTCGGAAAATTCTGCACTATCCATAATAAACTCAATAACTGAAAATTATAGTAAACATAAATTCAAATTATTATCTAAATCGAAAATCAATATAACTGGTGCATATATCGCGGTGGAAAAGTCCAGTAAATAAGAAAAAAAAATCGTACTGGTAGAACCCAGTGAACGATTTTACTATAACTAATATTTTACTATTATGTTAGTCCGAGCTTATCTTTTGACATCTTCTCAATGACGCCACCAATTTTTGGTGCTATTTGTTCAAAGAAGTGTTGATATCCAAAAACAACTGCACCAAGCTCAGATTTGAAAGTCACTAAATCTGAATCAGCAGGTAAATCGTTTTCAGAATAGACATTTCCCTCAGGGTCAATTGAAAATGTTACTTCATTCAAATTAAAATTAGCTAATAGAAGATTTGCATGCACTGCACCAACTAATTCTTCTGGAATTTCATTAGCTGGTATTATTTGACAGAAGAGCTGCATCCATTCAGGGGCAATAACAATTCTAACATTAAAAGTGCGGTCATCAATTTTGTACGGTAGCATGATCTCTGATCCATTTGGTGAAATAAAACATTTCAAATTTAGTTCATCTAACCAACCCTTAACTTTTTCAACTGTTTCTAGTATTTCAGGCATAGTAATTAATATCTCCAATCATTCCTAAGAAACTTTTAACCCACTTCATAAATTAAACTTTTCCAAACTAGTTGATATTTCTCAATATCTCACTTTTGGTTCATTGGAGTAATTTTTTTAAGTGCAGAAATACGATACTTTAAAAGCAAAACAAATTTGGTAGTAAAAGGACTATAAGTTTAATTATGTCGGTATTATAGAGGAGTATGGTTTGAAGTATGAATGAACGAAGTATACAAGTAACAGAAAGGTGTCCTCTGTGTGGTAGCAAGACAGTAAAAATTGTTTATCACACGGAGCTCGGGATTGTTATTCTTTCCGAATATAATTGCAAAAATTGTGGTACTTTTGTTCGCATGAATTTCTTAGTATCCGATCAGTAATTTTAGAGTTATTTCTCTCTTTATTTCTTCAAAATAGTATTATCAACCAAATACCAGACATGGTTATTATTGTACCCACCACTAATTTCCAGGATATCTTTTCTTTAAGAAAAACAACTGAGAGAGGTGTTGCTATTAATGGAGCGGCTGCAGATATTGCCGCAGTTGTGGATGCTGAAGAAAATTGTAATGCGAAAGCATATAGTAATCCCCCAGCAGTACTTCCGATTAATCCTGCTATAATAACAAGTAGCACACCTTTCCAACTAAATTTGCTCTTATATTTTCCACGATTTGATGATGCAAATAGTAAGAGCGATATTGGAGCTACACAAACGATTCTAAAGGCGGTTGCAGGTAGTCCTTCTAAACTTTGATCTTCGAAAGCTAGATCCAATAATACTGTTCCAATAGTCCAACAGAATGCAGTAATTAATGCTCCACCAATTCCTAAAAGTAGGTGTTTCTTTTTCAACTTGAATTTTGGAGTTTCTTCTCCTGAAACCTCTTCTTTTTCTTCCGAATGCTTTTCTGTATCTTCAATTTGTTCATCTTCGTTCTCTGAAATTTTTTCTTCAGAGGCTTTTTCCAAATCTTCTGTTTTTTCAATGATGGTTTCTTCAGTTGGTTTCTGATTTCCAATTTCATTTACATTAATTGATATAGATACTAAATATACTCCACCTATTACTAGAATCACCCCTACCATTCTTGCCCATTGAAAATTTTCTGAACCAATAATTAATCCCAAAATATAGGTCAATAAGGGATAACTAACAGCAATGGGATATGCCTTTGACAGACCAATCAACTGTTGACTGAAATAGAAAATCATGTCCCCAACAACTACGGCGATAAATGTCCCTCCCGCTAAATAGAGAGCAATCTTCCAAGTTAGATTAAAAGTTGAACTGATTATTCCCATTGAAGCGATAATGACTATGTAAATAATAGCTGATAAAGTTAAACGAATAGCATTAACTGCAAAAGGAGTAATCTTATTACCTTGCGATTTAATTATTACATTCCCTACGCCAAAACATATAGCCCCTCCAACTGCTGCAATCTCACCAAGGAAATTTGTTATTGTCATCTACCTATCTCTTGAAATAATCAATTACTACTATTAACCTTATTTATTCTTATTGTTGAAAAAGATAAAACAGCGTATATAATATTCGACAACAATCAGACAAAATTATTCTATTAATCTTCCTTGATTGTTGCATATGATATATTATGACTGACGTAATAAATCGGTTCACCAAATGTATTGTACATTTCAGCTTTTCTAATAGAACTAACAATTAATTTAATTTTTAGTAAATTACCATCCGATAATGAAAACAAATTCCATCTTTCATCCTGTGGTTCAAAATTAACTAAAATAGATTTGTGTTTTTTTGAATCAAATGGTTCTTGACTTGGTTTGCCTTTTAATTCTTTATCAACAATTGCAGTTACAGTAACAATTCCAGCTGTGATATATGTTGGAACATTAAATGAATCTACACCGGTTTTAAATATCTTAGTTGGTAGATAAATCGCTTTCAAAATAGCTCCATCTTCAAGCATATAAACATTCCAATTAAACTTATAGAAATCAAATTCTAACTCTTCTTCTATCTTAAGTTCCATTATTATTTTGCTCTCCAAGTTTTATTTACATATAATTTTCCTCGAGTAATTACATATTTACTTGCTCTATGTGCACCAGAACCTTGACTTTGACCTTTTGGATCGAATTTTCTTGCTTCAACTGTTATTTGTTGAAATCTAAACCTATCCCCTTCTTTAAGATATTCAGTTTTATCAGTCATACCTACTCAATTTTACCATTTGCTTTTAATTTATCTAAGATATCAAGAATATCCCAAGTTTCATTAAATTTGAATTCTTTAATTATTGAATCTGTATCTATATCAGGATTGTTCTTAATAAGTGAAAAGATTTCCTTTTCTAGCTTTTCTAGGTTTAAGGGCTTCTCAAAAGGTATGAATCTTGTTTTTGAGAAATCAAAAACAATTGGTTCTAAAACAATGTAAATTCCATTATATGCTTTCTTTTCTTCATCTGAATATATTTCTACACTTGTTTCATCTCTTCTGATTGTAGTATCTAGTGCAGTTAATAATTCCTCATTAGAGAAAGCTGAAATGGTTTCAGTTATAGTTTCGGACATTTTCTCACCCTTAGGTTTTATCTATACTTATAGTAATCTTTTTTGAATAAAAACATTAACATCTTATACATTGTTTAGCATATTTTTAATGTTATTCGATTAGATTTTTCAAAGAAAAAATTGAATTAATCTTTTCCAATATTCATTTCAAAAGAGCTTTTTCGTTTTTAACATTTGATAATAATCAAACCATTTTTCATTAATTATAATTCAATGATTTCAAAACAAATTGCACTGGTTATTGCTGCAATTTCACCAAGATAATCAATAATTGCCAACAGTAGTTTGCTCTATGTAAATTGGATTATTCATCAAAGACATCATTGTGTTTCAAAAACTTTTCATATGTTTTGTCAAGTGCTTCAGAAATAACGCGAGTGTCTGTGAGAATAGGCATAAAATTAGTATCACCAGACCATCTTGGAACAACATGAATATGAACATGTGTTTTTAGTCCTGCTCCTGAAACTTTTCCTAAATTTATTCCAATATTGAATCCTTCTGGTTTGATTGATTCTTTAAGTACCTTTACTGATTTTGCCATTAGCTGCCACATTTCTTGATAGGTAGTTGAAGGTATCGATTCAATTTCAGCTGTATGTTGTTTAGGTGCAACCATTAAGTGCCCTGCAATGTAGGGGTACTTATTTAGCATAACAATTGCATTATCTCCTCTAAAGAGAATGAGGTTTTTTTTATCTTCATCTTCTTTGAGAATGTCACAGATAAAACAGCTATCATCTGATTTTTCTTCTTGAATATATTCAATTCTCCAAGGGGCCCAAATTTTTCGCACGAGTATCACATTCACTAAACTTGTCTATCCTTCTAGCGAGCTTTATCCATTTCTTTCAAAAGTTATTTTTAATCAGGTTCAAGTGGGATTAATTTTACTAAAATAAAATAAACAATGATCATTAGTCCACCTGTCAAAATAATCGAAAGTAAAAAGAGCAATCTAAGTATTGTTGAGTTCATATCCCAATATAGTGCTAAACCACCAAGAACTCCTTGAAATAAATAATCGTCATTGGATCTAAAAAGAAGTCGAATATCATCATATTCTTCCTCCTTCTTCTCCTCCTCCATTTCTTTCTCAAAAGGCATCTTTTTTTCGGTCATTTCATTTTCACCAATGGAATGTTTATTTTTTTTATTTTTCGTTTGTAATTATCAAACAGCTCTTTTCTTATTCCCACTATATTCTTTAATATTTTTCATAGCATAAGGAAGATCCTCAAGTCTTTCTATATATGTCAAAATAATTTGTGGAAAGAAATTCGCTTCAATAAATCTTATACCCATTCGCTCAGTCCAGGCTTTAATTCCTTTATCTGCAGAAACAACACCTGCTCCAAGTTCTTTTGCAAGAATAAGAGTGTCAATATCCGGCAATGAATCAAGAACTCCCCTCCTCATTCTTTGCCGATATTTATCTTCATACGTTCGTGCAATATTTTTTTCTAAATCTTTTGGGTTTTGACCATCTTTTTTGAGAAGATTCTCTTCAGTTCTTTTGATTCCTTCTTTTATTGCTCGACGTACGATATCCATTCCTTGATCAAGTCTATCACGAACATCTGAAACATACTCATAAATTACTTGAGATGAAAGAAGAACTGAATATCTGTCTGGAGACTTTCGAACTACCCAAGCTTCAACTTGATCAATATCACGAACGGTACATTTGTTTTCTAGTAAGAAAGTTTTCAATTCATTAAATGTGCTTGGGGGCATGTAGCAGGAGATATTTAACCGTAATCGTCCAATACTGATTAATTCTGTAAGCTGGTTTACAGCATCAGCGACTGAACCACCAAATTGACTTACCAATTTTGCATCAGTAAAAGCAGTTGTATCCAAAACAAATCGTTGACGGGGAAATGACATCTTTATTTCTCCAAGCCTCTTTGAGAATTCTTATGCAACAATACAAATTTTTTGTTATAAGAATTTATGGTTTGTCGGTTATATTATACAAACAATAAATATATCTAGCAAAAGAATAAAAATTCATTAGAATGTGTTTCAGATGAATAAAAGCGACTCCCAAAAAGGATTATCTAAACCAAATTACCGAATTGGTATTGTATCATTTACAGATCCAAGAGTTGATGTTAAGTTAGTAGATGAACGAGAAGAGTATATCGAACAATGCCATTTGTCTTTGGTCTCTGCCTTAGAGAAAAAAGGGTTTGAAATTTCCAATCCACAAATCGATTCACAGGGAACCAGAAGTGGGAAAATTTTCGGAATAAACTCACTTTCACAAATAAATGATTTGAAACTATTATTAATTAAAGAAAAGATAAGTGCTTTACTTCTTTGTTGCTTTGCTTGGAATGAACCAAATGTTCCATTGGAATTAGCAAAGGTCTTAGATGTTCCTATTGGATTGGTGACAATAAATAATCCACTTTGGCCAGGAATAACTGCATTAACATCAACAGGGGCTACATTTTGGGAATCATCCTTTAATTACTACATAAAACACCATGCAAGATTTTTGTTGCCTATTAGTGGTTCAGTTGAAGCAATGGTTCCATGGTTAAAAGCATCTTGCGCAGTAAATCATCTAAAAAATGGAAAATTGTTACTTTGGGGTGGAACACCCGCTTTAAATATGGAACACCTGAATGATGATATTCCTTATCTCAAACGTTTCATTATTGGTGATATAGAAACACAAGATCAATATATGCTTGTAAAGCAAGGAACTGAAATCCTTCAGAAAAGCAGCAGTAGAATTAGTGAATTTAAAGATTGGTTGACAAAAAATGGTTGCGCAATTACTTTCGATAATAAAATGGTAAGTGAAGAAATTTTCCACAAGCAAATTGCACTCTATTTAGCAGCTAAGGATATTATTAGCAATTATCATTTGAAAGGAGAGAGGATAATTGGAGTATCAATAAAATGTCAACCGGAATTAAGTGTTGAATATGGAATTACTCCTTGTCTACTACCTGCCTTTTTACCTTTCCCGGAAGATCATTCAGGAGAGAAACCAATCATACCGACTGTATGTGAAGGTGACATCAAAGGATTATTGACTTCAGCAATTCTTTTCAGTTTGAATAGTACTGTCCCACCACTCTTTGGTGATTTAAAAGCCATTACTGATAATTATTTCATTATCGCAAATTGTGGAGCAGCAAGTGCATATTATGCTGGATTGTCTAATACTCCGAAAAAAACTTTGCCAAAAAGTACTATTCAACCACAATGTCAAGGAGTTGCAGGAGGCGCTTTTGGTTTTCATTCACCAGCATCTCAGAAGGAAGTAACATTTGCTAGGCTTTGTAGAATTGATGGAAATTATATATTGCAATTTGGCATTGGAAAAATAGTTTCAATACAAGAAAAGAAAGAAATCGCTTGGGGAACTACTTGGCCTCATACAGCAATTCAATTGAAAGTTGCTCCAGAGCTATTCATTAAAGCTGTAGGAACCAATCATCTATCGTTGACAATGGGTAACTATCAGAATGAATTATCTAAGGTTGGAAAATTGCTAAAAGTACCAGTTGTTAGATTGGATTCAGAGGATTCAATTAGAAACTTTCTAGACATTTACTAAAATAACAACACAGAAATGAAAACAGAAAAATAAAAAAAGAAAAATAAATAAGGGAATGAATAGAGGGGTGAGAATAATTATCTCTGTTCCCACAATTCATCTCTTAAAAGATCACGTATAGCGATTCTAATAATTTCGCTACGATTTGCGTATCGTTTTGCTCGAACTAATTCGTCGAGTCCTTCCAAAAATCCATCGGGTACATGTACTGTTAATAGTCTCATCAAACCTTGTTCACCTCGGCCAAACACATCCCGACACTAATGCGGCACCTCGAATGTGCATTAGCCAAAGGATATATTCGCAGATATCCTTCAGCTATTACGCTATTTAAGAAGGGGTAATTCATTCTTATTACCACAATATTACGCTCGTATGTATGTCTGTAATATAAATACACTAAAAAGAAGTGGAAAATAAGACCAAAACTAATAGAAGATTATCTTTTTAACTCATTTTTTGCAATTCTTCTAATTTTTTATCTTTAAAAGAGTGCCAAATAGCTAAACTTTCTTGACATTCTTTCTCAAAATCCAAAGTAGAAAATTCTTCAGTGACTGCTTTAATTCTGTCTGTAATCTGTTTATTGAATGAGACAATGGCTCGAGTTATTTTCTCTCTTTGATCTAAAGCTTCTTCTTGGATTCCGTGAGTAAACATTTCCTCTATTCTTTGAACAGAATCGCCAATACTTATTTGAGATTCTTCTAAAAAGTCTACTAAGTCTTTCTTTCTTTCTTCAAGCAGTTCTTTTTCTTTATTTTCTATTTGAGTTATATCCTCTCCTTTGGAGGACATTTTTGCACGTCTTGCAAGCAGATTTCTTACACGTTCTCGTTCTTCTAAAGCTTCTTGATGTTCAGGATCGAGTTCCAAAATATCTTCATAGGTGAATAATGCTAAATCGAATTTTTTGAGTATTTTTAGAGCTCGAGCTTTATTGACTAATGTTTGAGACGAATCTGGGCTAATGCTTAATGCTTTATTATAACAATTTATGGCTTCTTCCGTCTTGCCTAATTTCCTTAAGGCAACACCCTTATTATTCCAAGCTATAGTATTTTTTGGATCAAGCTTTAATGCTTGTGAGAAAAGTTCCAATGCTTTGTTATTCTTGTTCTTACTTAAAGCATCTAAACCATTTTGAATTAATTTTTCAGCATTATCCATTTCACATTCTTCCATTAAATTCACTTTAGAACAACATGTGACAAATTGTTGAAATCCAAAGTATAATTCTATAAAAAAAGTAGTCAGACATTTACTTAAAACTTTCTCATTAAAACTGAAAAATAATACTTAGTGATATTTTGCTAAACGAATCCACTCTTTTTCAAGAGAATTTTCGACTAAATCTGATATTTTTTCAAAGGTACTCGTGATTTTTTGAGAACAACCATCTTTCATTTCATCAGTTTTTGCAATCGCTCTACCTGCTATAAAGAAATTTGTTTGACTAACTCGTTTGATCATCCAAGCTTCTAAATTTGCATTATCTTCATCTTCTCCTGAATAACCATTTAGAGGAGTTTTTCCTTCTGCAATCCAACTCATTTCTAAAGGAATTTTGGAAATTACATCCAAAAATTGTTTCATAATTGATGGATTAATAGGGCGTCTCCATACTTGGATAATTCCATTTGTAATGCTAGAAAGAAACATTAAATCAAAACTGATAGGTGAATTTACTATTATTTCTTCAATATCATTTTTGATGTTTTTCAAAATACTTACAGGAAAATATTCGGTTTCTATAAGAGTGGTAATTTCTTTCGTAATTGAACTGCGAATAGACTCCATAGAGAGATTGGTTTCCATTAATTCGTCATGATAAATGTCAATTATTTCTTTAAGAGTTAGCCGCGCAAAGGGTTCATTGTCAAATAAATCTTGAAAAACAGCGTATGTCAAGTGGTCTCGAGAGATAAGTGAAAATCGATTATCACCTAAATCAGCTCCTTTAAATTCAACAGATTGCTCTCCTAAACATTGAGCGAAAGCACTTAATGCTGAAATAAATCCAGTCAATAAATCAGTTTCAAGTAATACCAACCCATCATCGAAAAGAATTTGTCCTACAGTTGTTCTTTGGTCTATTACTATTATCTTATGTATCACTGATTATTGCCCATCCTCTTAATCATTCGTTAATAATTATCTCCGGAATGGATGAATTCTCTTTAAGAAGAAACTAAAGAGTATTGTTGTTGAAGAAATACTTTCTTCATTAAGGTGTCTTAGAAAGAAGGTGCTATTTATACTTTCGATTGCGGTAAGGATACCAGCTAATTATCATTCACGTTCTGTAAATGCTTTTCGAGTATTTTTTGGTTTTCGATTGAAATTAATTCTTCCTCTGAATCAGCTTGCTTAATCCAAAGTCGATATCTTATCTCAAGAAAAGTTGCTATTGAAAGTATAATTCCAATTGGTATCAAAGTTACCAAAAGAATTTCTCTTAATTTATCTAATCTAATATTATCTCTGGGGTTATTTGGATCTGTTCCACTATTTATTTCTTCACGATCAGTAAATCCATCTGAATCGCTATCTTCGCTTAGAGGATTTGTACCATAGATAAGAATTTCATCGCTATCACTTAAGGTGTCTTGATCTGTATCAAAAGCTACTGGACTAGTTTTATATGTGTGCACTTCACGACCATCGACTAATCCATCTGAATCCGTATCCACATTGTTTGGATCAGAAAGGTAAAGATATTCATCCAAATTCGATAAAAAGTCTGAATCTTTATCGATGAAGCTATCATCCACTAAAGGATTTAAACCATTGAGTATCTCCCACAAATCGGGCATTAAATCAGAGTCGGTATCATTTGAATTTGGATTTGTATGGTAAATGTATGTTTCATCATAATCATAAATACCATCGAAATCTGTATCGATATAATTTGGATTGGTCAACCAAACTAATACTTCTTCCCCATCAGAAAGTAAATCACGGTCTGAGTCAATATCCAGAGGATTTGAGAAATAAATATTCATTTCATCACCATCTGACAACCCATCCCAATCGGTATCACTCAAAAAAGGATTAGTAAAACTTGTTTTCATTTCATACCCATCTGATAATCCATCCAAATCACTATCAATAGTTGTAGGATTTGTTCTGTAGATTAATTCATCATAATCACCAAAACTGTCGGTGTCTGTATCATTTTGCTTCATTAACCAATTTAACTGAGGTTGTAAACCTCTTTTGTCTGCAACAATAATCTGTAATTGTTTCGTGTAAGGATCAAATTGTGCTAATGGTTTAGAATCATATAGCGGATTTAGAAATAGTAATTCTTTTTTACCCCAATCCTCTTCAGCTGTTCTTTGTAATAATTGAACATAATCCTTAATATAGCTTGGATTTCCATCTTGCGAGAAATAATTTGAATGATATATAAGGCAAAGAGTATCATCAGGTAAGATAAAGAAATTGTGATAATCAATTATTTCATATGTGAGAATAGGTTCCTTTTGAACCCAATTTGCACTTGGTGAACTTTTCTCCCAAGTTCTGATATCTGTTGCCCATTTTTGCGGGGAAATATAATATCTTCTCAAATAAGCTAAAGATATTTTTTTACTAGAATCAATTACCATCATTGGTTGCAATAAAACATCATTATTTGTTGCGTCTATGGTTTCTATTTCTGACCACATACCTTCACTTGGAAGATATCTGTACTGAATTTTGAATACTCCAGGGTTTTCATTAGCGTTTAAATCATAATATGTTAAATGTATTTTACTTGTAGAATCAATAATCAAGTCAAAATCTACACTATAGTGAAAGTCATCATTTTCCTGTATGTTAATCGATGTGAAATTTGCATCTGTTGTCTTCTTTGTTGTATACACAATTCTACTTGAAAATAGAGTTATTCTTTCGACCCATACTATGTGAATTGTATCTGTTGAATCAATAATCACTTTTGGTTGAATTTGATTGGCATTACCTTCAGGTATTTTGATTAGTTCTGGAAAGCTCCAATTACTTTGTCCGTTCAATAGATATCGACAGAATATTCCATCATCTTTTGTATTATTATCCTTTGCAACAAAGAAACAAAAGAGATTTTCATTTGAATCCCTAACTAAACTTGGGCTGGTTGCTGTTTTCCACCAATTTGCACTTAAACTATCTTTGAAAATCCACTGCTTCTCGAATTCCTTTGTCATATAATATATTTGGTGTGTATCTACTCCACTATGTGTCCAAACAAGATGAGCAGTTCCTTCTGAATCGATTATAAATGAAGGTTTACTACTAAATTTCATTGTATGATAGACATTTGTTGTAGATGTCCAATTACCATCTAGTAGGAACTTTCGAGAAATTAATTCATTTTTGCCGAGATAGTTTAGTAGACCAAAATCATTTTCAGAAAAGCTATTTCGAATAAAAATAGGATTAACTGAATACAAATCATCAGTAATTTTAATAGAATCTCCCCAAGAATTGGTAACATTGTTCCTTTCACGGAAAAATAAATCAGATCTGGTATTTAGTTTTTCTTCATAGATAATGAATAGATTTCCGTTAGTTTTATTTTCAACCATACCACCAAAATAGCCATCTTTTTCATTTTCAGTAATTAGAATTGGAGTATCACTTATTGTTTTGTTTGAGAAATATTCGAGAAAATATAAATTGTATGGTTTTTTCTCTGCTATTCCTATTATGAATGAGTTGTTAGTAATTTGACTTGAACTTATGACTACTCTCTGTAATTTTGCTCCGAAGTTGAGAGATAGCTTCTCTACCCAAGTTTCCCCAGTGTTGTTCGAAGTTACAAGAAAGAGATTTGAATGATCTAATTCTACTGATGATTCATTTGTCCAAATCAATTGTAAGGATTCATCTGATTTTACAGTGATGCTTACTTGTTTTGGGTGTGAGGAACTAAATAACTCTTGAATCATAGGTCCCTTACTAGTAGCTGAACCAGTAAAGGAAAAATAGTGAATTGTACTACTACTATTATAATTTTCATCAAAACTTTTCTCAGTTGCAATCCAAAAATAATGAATTGTTTTATTGTTTGTAATAGCTGATTCCAAGTTTGTTAATTTCAGTTTACTATCAAAATAAAGAATTTGTTCAGTACTCCAAGTATTATTGTTCTCTTCTTTATTGAGGTAATACAAACGATACAGTTCTTGTTTCACAGCAATGAACGACAAATGAAGAGTATTGTTTTCGTCAATAATAATATTTAACTTTGATATTTTTGCTTGTGTTTGAAGAATATGAGTTTCATTATTCCATTCTATGCTTGAATTATCTTTCGTCGATGAATAACTTAGTGCCATTACATTCGGTGAAAATTCTCTAACCCAAACACAATGATAGATGCCTGAATAATCTTGAGTGAGAACAAAACCTTCACGCTCAATGTCTGGAGAAGTTATTCGAATTGGAGTTCCCCAAGTATTATTTTCTAATATTTCATTAATTTCAAATTTAAGTTCCGGAGAGAGTGCATTATAACCCATTTGATTTTCAGGGTTTGAATTGATTTCGTTTTCTTGAATTGAATAAAGCCCAAGAAAAGAATTAGCAAGTACAAATACAAGTAAGGGGAACACTACAAGTTTTAGTTGTTTTGCCAATCTATGCATTTACTTTCAATCATTACTTTCTCAATTCTCAATTATAATAATTTGTACTAATCTATCTATAATCAATAGTAGGCAAAAAATGTGGTATTACTCTGCTTCAGCATTATCCTTTGGTATCTCATCAAAGTATACTTTCTCGTAAGTATCATCGACAATGCGTATTCTATTCATTCTTCCCCACCGTTCTCGAGAGATAATACCTTTTTGATCTAATTCATTTATGTAATATGATACTTTGGCTTTGGAAAAACCCGCAAGCGAACAAATTTTTCTCTGAGTTGTTGTTCCCCCTTCATCTTTGATTATTTTTAAAATGTCTTTCTCAGGTTGAGAAAGCAAGGTTTCTACTATTACTTTACGTTCTTTATCTGAGCGTGTTTTATAGATTAAGGAAACTGTTGTACTACCAATAATACCTCCTACGAAAAACAACACAACCATTAATACCCAAATATATCCTGGAATTTTTAAAGTTGGAATTTCAGGGGTGTTAAAAGTTTGAAATCTAACGATCCACGAAAGAACTTCATCTTCTAGAACATTATAAAAGCTCCATTCAAATCGTCGTTCATCAACAGAAATATAATCTGCTTCCGGTTCTAGAGGCGCCGCATGAGTACTATTACCAAGAGAATAATCGTTTGGCAAAGTAACTGTTACTGCAAATTGGTCAACATATTCATCATTAACAATTGACCATTGCAAAATATAGTTATTTTCAATTTCTTGACTTGTTAAAATAGCGTTTTCTAATAGAAAGGAGATTGAGAATGTGTAATATTCATTATATTCAAGTGGATTGCTCAGAGTAATATTTAGTAAATGGTAATTTGCTATTGTTGTCCATTCATAGTATAGTGCTCCCTCAGCATCATAAACAAGGAATGACGAAATTCTACTTTCTATTAAAATTGTCTCAATGTCAGCAATATAAACGATATTTCCAATGGACATGTTAACACTATTTTGATAGGTTATCTTGGCAGTAATAAAGACATCTCTAGCATTAGGTTCAATATCAATAGTTAATTGGTAAATTAATCTATTTAGATTTTCATTTAAATTCGGCAGTAATTTAAATGGGAATGCAGGTTCTAAAGATTGACGATGGGAACCTAAAGGTACATTACTAATAGCACTGCTTTTTGAATTGATTAATTGTGTATTGATTAGAAGAGCAGTAACTATAATAATCGTTAGAGCAACAAACTTAGAACAATTCGCTCCGGATGAGAAAATGCTTTTTTTGTCCATCATTATTTCTCCTTTCTCCTTTTTTTGAAAATAATTAGTGTACAAATTGCTGAAAGAGTAATTAGAGATAAACTAACCCAGTCAAAACCACCTTGTTCCGTTGTGATCTCACAGAAAACTAGGAAGCTAAAAATGATTTGAGAAATATCATATCTATAAGGCACCGAAACCCAAAAATCTGCAGGTTTACTTTCTTGTGCAACGATATTATAATTTGCAAAAAACATTGATTCATAAAATTCTTCCACACCACTATGTGTCTTTATAATCACCTGTGGTTTGAATTTGATATTAAATACATAATCTCCACTGATTATTTTGACAAAATAATAACCACTATCGAAATCCATGTACGGTCCTAAACGAACATAATCTTCTGAGTCTAAAAGAAGCGTTTGGATATTTATTGCTATACCTCGTGAACCAGCTGAAAAATCCCAATTCGTTATATTGAGTTCTATAAAAGATTGACTCAGATCTTCTATATCATATGAATTTACGGAAGAATTTTGGTTGAATATTGTTAATGATAAATCTAAAGAGGCATTTCTATCGAGATTTACTTTGGAAAAATTAACACTCGATTTATATGCATCAGAAGTTCCAATCAAATCCCAATCAATATGCTCTAAAGAATAACCTTTTCCGTAAAGATTGTTTAAAGAATTCATAAAAACACTTGAGCTCTCATATTCTGAAATATAGTTGAATTTAAGTTTTATTTGACCAAATGATTCAAAATCGAAAAAAGCTGATGGTCCATGATCTTTTGGGATTGCTAATTCGTACAAATTACCTGCAAAGATTGTAAATTTATCATCCTCTTCAATTAAATTTGCTTGTCCTAAAACCTTGTCAACTAAAGAATACGTTTGAGAAAAAGCAAATATACTAGCAATAAAGATAACAATCAAAGATTTTCTTATTATAGGTTTCATAATTCTCATCCATCGAGCACAAAATTCATACAAATACTTAATCAATGAAATATAGATGTTTTTTGAATTAAAAATCATTCGCTAATTGTTCAGAATTCATCTGAACTGTTCGCGAACTGTTGATGGGAACTATTTAACTTAAGTTTGGATATATATAATAATAAGTTTTAGAGAAGTTTTGCCTTCTTGATCTATCAAAACTCTGATTAAAACTAAAGCTAATATGGTGGATTATTCAGGAGGTTTGGGGAAACCTCCTCACCATCCCCATTTCAATTGTTTTTTCAATTCTTTGAATTGATCAAATAATTTTTTTATATAAAAATAGAAACAATCGTTCAGATAATGCTGAACAGTTTGCTGAACTGTTATTACAGACTATTTAATTGTTTTAGTGTATATATATATTTAGCAATTAGGAACCCTTAAGATGTGATTTGGCCGATAAAAATCATTTAAGGAATCCAAAAATTTGGGAAGGAAACTATCCCTCTTGATTAGTAAAAAGAGTTGCTGGGGAAATACAGCCCATTTCCCTTGCAATATTTTACCCTTTTGAAAAATTAATTTTGCTCAGTTTCTTCTGAAATATTATCTTCTTTAGTAGTATCTGATATTTCCTCAGGAGGAGATTCTAACCCTCTTTCTATTCTACTCACCTTCAATTCAGCAATCATAGCTTCATCAGTTTCTCTAGGAACATCAGGGTCCCCATAAAGACGATAGAGAGTTCTTGTTCTACTTATAGTATAAGCAGCTGCTAATTGAAATCCTATTCCTAGGAGCGGAAAGAGAAAGAAATAGATATTAATTTCAAATAGTCTCTCTGGGAAGGCTAGTGTTTCAATTAATGTATAAATGATCATAAAAGGTATGATAGATGCTACAGCATTGACAGAACTAATGCCTATTGCTTCTTTTTTATCTTGAACAAAGTAAGCAATAAATACTCCCAACATTGGAGGGAGTAAAAGCAAACCTAATACATGCATGCCATCACCTACAGTATTGTAAAATGCATAAGCAAAAGTAAAGAATCCACCGATTTCAATAAGAGTTATTACAATTGCTAGAATAGTAAATCTTTTTTTGTTAGGGATAAATTTTAATTCATCCCACGATTTTACAGGGCTTTTGATTTCAGATTTCTCATCTAATGATTCATTTATTTCTAAATCATTTGTTTCAATGAAATCATTGTTTTGTGTTTCAGAAGACTCAGTCAATCTATCTATCCACCTAAGATTTCTAATTGATGATTTAATCTCTGGTTTAAAGTTTTTAGTATTATATTGAATCATTTGCACAGAAAAAGAACTGACTTGCATTAAATTTAAAGCATATGGAGATTTTTCTCTATATGTGTTGTGAGATACTTGACTCAAATTGACTCTCTAATAAAACAATGGGCTATCCGATGTGTAATACTTGATTTAGATGGGACACTTATTGATACACTTGACAAACACATTCAAGCCTTTGAAATGTTATTTGCTGAAATAGACGTAGATATTTCCCATGAGGCAATAGCTGAAAATATGGGTAGAACTCCAAAGGATACTCTCAAATCACTAGTACCTGAACTAGTTAAGGACAATGAGAAATTAGAACAATTAGCATCGAAAAAAGAAATGATTCTCTCAGGTTTGCTTGATACCATTCCTCTTTTTGATGGAGCCATTGAACTATTAGATAATCTAAAAAGTATGGGTTTGCCACTTTGTTTAGCATCATCAACACCAAAATATAATGTAATGAAGATGTTGAAAGCTGTCAAAATAGATCAATATTTCAAAGTAATTATCACTGGCGAAGATATTACAATTGGAAAACCAAATCCTCAAGCGTTTCTAAAAGCAGCAAAAAAGGCAAATATCGTCCCTCAACATTGCTTAGTAATAGGTGATTCACCTCATGATGTTGCTGCTGCTACTAATGCAGGGATGAAAATAATTGCTGTTAATACTGGTAAACATGATCTTCACAAAATCGAGATAAATAATATTGAAAAAATCATTTCCTCATTGGAGGAGCTGCTTTAAGTAGCAACTACAAAAATTCAAACTGAAAAATGTGAAAATGATAACTTTGCTTTTATAATAGTACACACAATTTAAAATAGTAAAAACTCTTATAAGTTAGAGTCTTTTATCAGATATATTCATAAAAGAACCGATTGGTGAACATTATGGCTAGAACAAATTTCGGATGGCAATTATTAGGAACAGTATTAGTTGGTGTTGTATTTGCGCTTCCAATTATAATTGGTTATTACATCGTTAAGGGGATAACGAGTAGAGTCGAAAAACGAAAAGAAAAAGTTGTAAAAGATCATACAGTTGTCTAATTAACTGTCTTTTTCTCCATTTTTTCATTTTATTTTAATTTGTTTTGAGTTATTTTTGAGACTAGTATTAGTTCTATTGGTTTTTTCTAGAAAATTAAGGATTGTTTAATTTTCTTCTTCATCAATAAATGCACTTAGTTTTGTTTGTTTTGATTTTTGCTTGGCTGATTTTTCATCAGTTGTATCTATGAATTCTCTTTCACTTGCAGATTTTGTTGGTAATCTTTTAAGTATCTCATCAATAGGTTCCATTGTAAGTTTATTCTTAATATCTTGTAACGTAATTTTAATACCAAATCCTTCAGATGCACGTAGGATTTCTGTTACATAATGTTCACGATCGATATCTGTTGCATATTTAGGATGTCTCGCGCGGTCACTAATCAAACCTGAACCTGGAGTAACGACCCATGGGAATTTATCAAATTCTTTCCATTCTGTTATTGGATCTAATCCTTCTTTTTTTGCATAATCGAGAAAAGCAAGAACAGCAGGCATTTTCGTTTTATATTTACTTGGCTCCTTTTTAACAGGTGATAATACCAATGCTTTTTCTAGTAATTTATCAACGGGCATCTGTAAAATATCCTTGGATAAATTAATTAGATACTTGGTTGCTTTCTTTAACCCGAGATCGACAAATTCAGTATCTTTTTCCTGTTTATTTTTCTTCTTTACTGGTTCTTTTAGAATAAGTTCCAGAACTTTCGTTTGTGCATCTCGAGAGAGAAAAGACCAGTCAGAACGAACTGCCTCAAAGCCCTTTATTTGCAGACGATTATCTAATAAACTAAAATAGCTATATGCTTTTGCGCGACCTGGTTTGAAAATTAATTTGTAAGCAATATCTTCTAGCGTTAAATCCATAGCTTCTGGAAATTGCTTATTTAGATTTTTTAATATTTTATCTGTTAATGATAATAGTTTAGCCAATTTTTTCTTTTTCTTTGATGGATTATTTTCATTAAAGACATCAATAACAAAACCTTCGTCTAGAATTTTGATAAAAGCGCTGTCGGTATCGCCATAAACGATATCTACCGGAGTTATTTCTTTGGAAATTTTCTGGAGTAATTTCTCCATTCTAAGAATATATGTTCGAGCAATATTTGTTATTGCGTTGCCTAATGTAATGGAATAGAACCGACTGCGAATATAGTTGTGTGCACCATACATTGAATTTGCAACGATTTTTAGTGAATATTGCTCTTTATTGAGTATCTCTTTTTCGCTTAGTAATTTCACTAGTGTTGGTTCATCTACCTTTTCAGTTATTTTCTGAGTGACTTTCTTAATTTTGTTTTTTACTTCTTCTCTTCTATTTATTAATGTGGCTTCCATCAAAGAAAGACATGATTGTGGTTTAGAATTGAACATCTCGAGAGGATTTATTCTTTCAATTTCCTTGAATTTCTTCAAGGTTTCTCCCCCAACATTATGGGCTACACAGACAGAAGGATACATACTTCTGAAGTCGCTAATTATAACTCCAACATGTAAGCTACCTTTAGGAATGAGGACAGTTCCTCCTGTATGAGGATTCTTTTTCCGGTCAGTTAATCTTTGTGCAACCTCTTTGTCATCAGGAGCCATTGGAATGAGTACTCCTTTAAGACGGCAAAAACGCATTAATTCAAACTCACCTTGGATTCTTTCAGTGCTTGCAGGTGATTCACCTGCGGGATATCCTGTTAAACGGATAACTTCGAACCATCCTTGTATACCCAATTTCCAGAAAAGCTGATAGGTGAGCACACTGTCTCTAATAGCATATTTTTTTAGTAATGCTCTATCTGTAGTATTGCCATTAAGATAACCAGAACGCCAAATTTCTCCTGTTGTTCGCTGAATATCGATTTTCCCTTCATCTAAAACTGCTTCTGCAATATCTCCCAAACCCTTCTTACCGGAAATTGGATGAATGCCCCAAGTACGAGGTGAAATATCATACGATATTCTTCCTTTCATTCTAAACGTTCTATGCCTGTTTGAGTAAAAAACAGTATCATCTCTAAATTGTGAAAAAAGTCTATTGTCAATTCCTAATTTGTCCATTCTTGCTAGCAAATACGGGATATCAAAATTATCGCCATTAAAAGTGATCAAAGCATCTGGTTGAATGTTTACAATATCATCAAGAAATTCCAGAAGGACTCTTCTTTCATCCTTATCTGTATTTTCTTTTAAAATGAATAGCTTTTTCGAATACTCTAGAGAGTCATTACCTAAAGCATAAGATATCACTGTTATTCTCTTTCTAGTTTCAGTGATGAGTTGTTGAATAGTTTCTGTTTGATGATCAACCTCGATATCAAAAGCCATAATCTTCAATTTATAGAAATAATCTGGGGAAGAAATTATCTCATTAAGAGCGGGTTGAATGTTTTCACATTTTGCTTCAATAATTATATCCTTGTCTTTTAATTGAATAGTTGTTGCTTTTACTTTTACTATATTCAAGCATCTGATATTTAAATCAAGAAGAACGCGTTTGACAAAAGGAATATCTGCCTCGTGAATTTCAAATCCTGCTTGAAGGAATCTTTGCCTTATTGTTGGAGTTTGCTCTGGGTGGGTACCAAATAGTTGCACTAATTGTATCTGTTCTCCTCCAAAATACCTCTTCATTGAAACCTCTTCTTTTCTGATAACCCATTTGTGAACTATTGAATCATTCTGAATGAATTTATCCAGTCCAGCTTTTTTCGTTAAGTAGAAATAAGGGTGAAAATTTGTCACTTTAACTAAGATATTTTCTTTTTTGGTCTTCCCAAATAAGCGAACTGTAGGAGACGATGCGTTTGTATCAATTTTATAATCAATATCAATCAACATAAAGTTAAATTCTGCATCTCCAGACATTTTCGACACTCATGGTTTAATTAAAAATATCGTATACAATAGAATATTGTTCATAGATTTTTAACTTCATCTGTAACAAAAGTAACTGATAGAGAGAGCGGAAAAAAAGGTATTATTTATCTAAAAGTTTTGGCTATCTGTTTCAGATCATCGTCACTCAATAAAGTATCAGGAGAAATAATTATTTTATAGATACAATCACGGCATAAATCATCGCCAATTTTCGCCCCGTAGATTTGTGATAAAACAAGTGAATCTTCATATCGTTTTAATGTAACTCTTATTCCGCGAGTTTCAATTTGAAATTTAGTAACTGGACACCTTAAAATCTCTTCACCATTTTTCTTTATACAGAAATCAGGACAAATTTCATTTCCAGAACTTTCAAGTGCATCCTTACGCAAATCTGGAAGAATTCCAAGAACCATTTTATTTACTTCCTCATGAAAACCAAAATTTGTTGTTTCAGTTTCAATAAATTCATCGCGATTCAAACAATAGGTTGTTCCATTTTCGAACTCCTTTTTCATTGGACAAGGATAGTGAAATGAATAGTCTTCTTCTTTTTTCTTATCAACAACAAATTCTATTTTTTCACCGGTGGTTTGTTCGTAAATCCATTTGAAAACGTCCAATAAACCATCAAGAGTGACAGCACTCGTACTGAAAACATCCCAAGAGCGATCTAAAATACTCTTTAAACCTAATTTACTTATAACATATTTTTCCTTCATAGTTTTCTTAAGGTCAGATTTATGACGAAGAACACAAATTGGAGTGAGCTTTTTATTGGTATGCTTTAGAATTCTGTGAAATTCATCTTTAACTTCTTCAAACCGTTTCTTATCGCTTGCATCCAAAACAAAAACAATGAGATCAGCAAAAGGAAGTAGAGGA
The DNA here is from genome assembly GCA_030614005.1 of Candidatus Heimdallarchaeota archaeon. GTDB lineage: Archaea > Asgardarchaeota > Heimdallarchaeia > JABLTI01 > JABLTI01 > JABLTI01. The sequence goes on from JAUWKS010000025.1 coordinate 29,675, forward strand.
GTAATTTCTTCTCGGAAACGTTCTTGTCCACCAAGGTCAAAAATTCTAAAATTCATATCTTTAAATGAAAGAGTATTAAGAGAAACGCCTAACGTAGGTGCGGTTTTGAATACATCACCTTTCGTAAAGATATTTTGTATGGTTGTTTTTCCAGCATTAGATAATCCACAAAAAAGAATTACTCTGGATTTTTCTTTACCCTTTCTGAGCATACAATATTCATTTCACTGTTCCATAAAATACCTTTCGATAGCGCACTTCTTTCATTTTGGAAATTATGTATAAAAGGAGGTTTCTATTGAATCACATCTCTTCGTTTTTTTGTAAAGAATGCTCTGTAGATTTCTGGTGACTCATCAAAAATTTCCTCAGCGATATAGCTGATTATTCGCTGTCCTAAGTCTTGTTTCATATGGGCGCGGTTATGTGTTAAATATGCTGGAGTTATGAACCCGTTTCCATCGTGATATGTTACAAGTGCTTGTTGAATATCCTTTAGAAATTTCTTCTGGGGTATAAGTGAATCAATTCGTATCGGAAGGCCACCTTCCTTCAAGATGAAATAGCTTAAATAAAATGATTGGATTTCCTTTTCTTGAAAAACTTCTGAAGCTTTCCAAATTTTCTCTCGGAGTTCACTTATTGTTGGTGTAAATTCAATTGGTTTAGTGAATCCTGTTTTGCCATTTGCTATAACATTTACAAGAGTGACATCATTAAACTGAAGTTTTTTCTTTTGAGCAAATAAATGCTTGCCAAGAATATCTGCTCGCGAATCCTTTGAAACACCGACTAAAATTACCTCTTTTTCTATACATTTGGTTATTAATTTGTATGCTGATTGAATAAATTCTTGATACAGACTTAGGAATTTATCGATATAACTTCCTTCTTCGATAGAACTAATATCATCAATAGAATATTTCAAACTATGTGGAATACCTTTGTAGGCAAAATTAGTTATCGAACCATCTAAAAATAAAATATCCGGTTTTTCTTCCATTAATTGGAGCGCTACTTTTACCTCGAGTAAATCTCTAAAGAGTGCTCCGTAATTTCTGGAGTCATCTTCCATAGTGAGGATTTCAACATCATTTTCCTCAAACCAAATAGGATCTTTCCCTTGTTCAAAAATCGCTCCAGCTGCCCTGGCTGGCATAACAGTTATTCCAATGAAATCTTCTGAATACCCCCCTCCATCTAAAGCAGCAATTCTCCTTGCTTTGCCTTCTTCTGGCAGCGGATAAATATTGATCTTTAAGCTTTTGATAGTATTAACTATTTTTTTGAGGTTTTTGCGAGCTAATTTAGCTTTTACTACAATTTTAGATTCAAAGGCATTGGTGTCATGATTATTCAAGTAATTCATCTCTGAGAGTAGTGATTATTATTTGTTTGGAAATAATTACCCATTCGCTTTATTTCAAAGTTATTATTAAAAATAGTTTCTAAAAACCCATTGCTTTCTCCATGTATTTTGTTGCTTCCTTCTCCTTTCCTAGGCGCTGAAGCGCTAATCCTTTGTTGAAATTTGCATCTCGATGATCTGGCGAAAGTTTCAATACTTGATCAAAATATTTTAATGCTTCATCAAATTTATCGAATTCAATTAGTATCAATCCCATCATAAACACATAATCAAGATTGTCTGGCTGTTGAGTCAGAAGTGTTTGATAGATGTGATATGCTTCATCCAATTTGTTCAAGTGCCTTAAACATGATGCCTTCTCCAGAAGAAGTGTAATATCTTCTGGTTCTGTCTCGAGTAGGATATCTAATTCTTTGAGTTTCTTCTTATATGTTTCATAGTCGTGGGAATGGTTATTTTTTGTCAAGACATTCAACTTTAATTAGCAAATATTTGATAGTGTATAGTTTTCACTTTAAAATTCTATTTACTAATGAATAATCTATTTAGAGAAGCATTTTTTAATATCTATTAAAGGAGATATCAACTAACTTTTATTGACTGAAGAAAAGTCAATAATTAAAGAGACTTCAAGAATCTGGTGGTAACAAATGTCAGGCAAAATTCAGACACAAAGAGCATTATTAGTTGAAGCAATTCTCGATAGAAAAGAAGGAGATCATCTATCCGAGCTTTCTGAATTAGCCTATGTTTCTGGATACAATGTTGTAGGAAAAGTAACTCAAAATATACAAAAATCAAATCCTGAATATTTATTTGGAAAGGGGAAAGTAAAAGAGATTAAAGGAAAAGTGAAAGAGCTACAAGTTAATGTTGTAATTATCGAAAACAAACTTGATGTTGGTCAATTAGAAAACCTCCGAAAAATGTGGAGAGTAGAAATAATTGACAGATTTGAATTAATTCTGGAGATTTTTATTAAAAGAGCAGGTACTTTGGAAGCAATAACACAAATTCGCCTTGCAGCCTTAAAAAAGATCGGAGGGTCAAGACTAGAAGATCATCGGTCAGTAGAAACTCGTCACAAAACAATCAAAAAACTTGAGACGAAACTCGACCATATTAGAAAAGCAAAAGATCTTAGAAGAAAGAGAAGGGTTAGTTCAGGGTTCGATTTAATCGCTATTTGTGGTTACACAAATGCTGGTAAAAGCACTTTAATGAATGCATTAACAAAAGCAGATGTAGAAGTAGATGGTCAAATGTTTACCACTTTGTCCACTACTACAAGAAGTTTTGAATCTTTTGGGAGAAAGATTCTCGTAACAGATACTGTAGGTTTTATCTCAAGATTACCCCATGTACTAATAGATGCTTTCTATGCAACATTGAAAGAAATCAAAGATGCAGATTTAATCCTCTTTTTGATTGATTGTTATGATTCGAAAGACAATATTACTCGAAAAGTATTAGCATCAATGAATACTCTTACAGCAATTCAAGCTGAAGGAGTCCCCCTAATACCTGTATTGAACAAAATAGATATCGCAGAAAACGTTGAAGCGAAAGCTGCTGTTGTAGAAGCAGCATTAAAGACAAAACCAATATTGGTAAGTGCAAAAGATCAAATTCATTTAGTAGACCTTAAAGAACAAATTTTGACTATTCTTGAGACTTTCCACTTTCACATTAAAATTCCTAACAATAGTGAAGGTATGTCTCTGGTATCAAGTATTCATAATAAAACAAGAATAACTAACGAAGTGTATCATCATAATTGTGTAGAAATGCATTTTGAAACAAATGTTCGTTTGGGTATGATTCTCTTTAATTTGCTGAAGAAAAGTACACTTGCTATAGAAATACTGAATAAAGAGGAATTAGAAAAACTCGTAAAACAAGAAGAAGAGGAACCAAAAGAAGATACTATAACTGTCATAAAAGCTGATGATGGAGAAGATATATTCATTTTCGATCTTGTTGAAGACTCTGGCAAGAAATCGAAATTAACTGATACGCCAGAAAAATTTGGATCAATAACTTCATTAGAGAATAACGATTGAGGGAAAATATTGAAGAAACAAAGAATAATCAAACAAGTATGTAGAGGAATTTTTTTCCTAGTATTTATTTTTGTTACAATTACCCCAGCATTCGTTTTTGGTGATTATTCTAAACAGAACTTTGCACTCAATGACGAAACCGTTGAATTTCTTAATATTGAAAATGCTAATTATTATAACGGATCAATTAGTGTTACAGTTTCTACCGGTGCAAATGTTACAGCAAAAGTTAATGGCATATCAAAAATTGTTGCTCAAGGTGATACTCAAATATTTCAAATTGTGAATGTTACTGTGATAGTCTTTTCTTTAGAAACAGAAGATTCATCACAAGGTTACTTTGAAGTGAATTTAATAATTATAAATAAAGGCACAAGCGATGCTGCATATATAATATTGGCTGTTTTCGGTGGAGTAGTATTCCTATTCATAGCAATTTCTTTCTATATTCGATCAAAGAAATATCAAACAAAGCCTGATGAAGATGAAGAATTAGCTGACCCTGAAGCTTTAAAGAAACGAAGAGAATCTGCTGGAGCAGAGAAAAAATTCTGGGGATTAAAGGATAAGAAATAAATTCAAGTAAATAGGATGTAAAAAAATGACTTTTGATTTCTACTGTTTCAAAGAAAATGAACTATATGGTTCTGAATTACCAAAAACTCAAGAAGATTTGGATTATATCAAGAAACAAGGGATAAAGATAATTATCTCTCTAGAAGAAGCCATAAAAGAATTAGCTGAACATTCAACATTGAAAACTGATTTTGAACACATAGAATTATACATTACTGACTATGGTGTTCCAATAACTGAACAAATAGAAAAATTCCTAGAGATCTTTTCAAAAGCAAAAGAGGAGAAAAAACCTGTTTTAGTTCATTGTTATGCTGGTTGCGGAAGGACTGGTGTGATGTTGGCTCTAGCGGAGAAATTGTTCTATAATACCAAGGACGGAGAAGAAGCAATTAGAAATCTAAAAAAGGTACGCCCTTGTGCGTTAGAAACATCAGAACAGAGAACATTAGTAATTAATTATAAAAGGAAAAAACAAGGTTAAGGAGAATTTTCTCCTCATAACTTATTCTAGTTTTTCAGTTATTGGAATATTGCGTTTGCGAAGTTCCTCGATCATCATTTGTGATGGTACATTGAATTCTTGTGTAATAACTCCTTTCTTGTTGATGGTGCCACTTGCCATCATCTGAGCGATAATAGATGCAGGATAAGCAGTCATTCTCATCATTGATGAAACATTGTTTTTTTCGTCAAAATAATCTATTACTTGTAAAGTAAATTTCTTTTTAACTTCGTCAATAAAACCAATTACTTCTACACGTAAGAGTGTTATATCTTTAGTATCTTCATGTGTTAAATTTTTAACAAGCATCATCTCAAGAAATTCTCGCGGGGTAACAGTTCCACCGTTTATTTCTACCGATTCTTCACTATTGAATCCTAAATCGAAGATAGTTTTCATCTTCTCACAGTGACCTTTATACCGTATTGTTTTGTAATCAAGAACCTTAACTTTCCCTAAGAAAGTCTTAGGAAGAGTGGAAGTTCCTCCGGATGTTTGAAATGCCTCTAATTTACCAAATGGTTTTGGAAAAACTAATTCTTCAATTTCGGTTAGTGGTTCTACATGAGTGATTATCCCATCTCGAATAACTTCTGCGATTTCAATATACTCATTTGTTAATCCTTGAACGTTAAATATCATCGCATAATTCAATGGCGGTTTGGGGTTTTGAGGTAATCCACCAACTCGAATGTGAATCTCTTCAAGTGAATCGAATTTTTCTGTTCCCGCTGTAACAAACACACTAGCAACCCCTGGTGCTAAACCACAGTCAGGAATAATCGTAACCCCTGCTTTTTTTGCTTCTTCATCAAGTGTGAATTGTTTATTTACTACTGTATTGTTTCCGCCGAGATCACAATAATTTGCACCAGAATTAATTGCAAGCTTTGATAGGTCATAATTAAATTTGTAGGAAATACAACCAATAACAGAATCAATGCCCTCCATTGCTGCTAATACTTGATCTTCATTAGATATGTCAAGCTCGATAACCTTTATCAAAGGACTATTGATCCATTTCGCAACTTCTTTTGCTTGAGATACGTCAATGTCTGCTAAGCGAATTTCATCAATATCTTTACTGTGTGCAAGATCAAATGCAACAGCTTTGCCCATATGACCGGATCCTAAGACTAGAAATTTCATTTTTTTACCTCAAGAGAGATTAATACCTTAAAGTTATTTTAAATTTAGTAAAATATTGGAAAAAAGGCATATTTATACTAAATTATCACTCTATTAAGTGATATTAGGGAGTGTCAGAAAGTAAAAGTAATAAAAGATAAGGAATAATCGTTTACTATCATAATTTGATTTAAAAAATTAAGTTAGATAAAATATTGTGGAGAATAAAAAATTGAAGAAACGAGTAATATATACTATGCTTATTATATCGTTAATTGCTTTTTTACCAGCTTTTTCTGGGAATGCAGCGATACCCCCAACACCATTTGATGATTCTGTGTCACCAAATGCTGTGTATGAATACGATGGAAATACCATTGAAATCATAGAAGAAACTGATGAAACGACAACAATTCTACTAAATGATACCTATGAACTAACATTGGTACATACTACTGATCATGTAAATGTTGTATGCACAGAACTAGATAGTGGCTTGATACCTCAAGCTGATGAAATGGTGTTCAGTGTTGATTTCACAACAGACGTAGATGGACAAACCTTGGATGTTCTTTTACCTGATATGGCTTTTCAATTGAGTAGTTCAGGATCTAATAATGATGAGTGGAATACAACAATCTTTGGCGGCGATCCAATAGAGATGAGCTATAATTCTACTACTCACGACTTTTGGGTTTTTGATTCAGTAAATACAATTGAAATGATTGCCGGAGTATTGTATATTAACGATGGTGTCGGTCCAAATGGAATGATAATAGCTCGAACAAACGAAACTGCTTGGGATATAATAACTCCAACAGGAATAGTTGTCGTGAATTATAACGCTGGAGCAAACTACTTACATGTAGATTATATTCCAGTAGCTGGTCAAATCTATGATGGTGTATTCCCACTTGTTCCATTACCTGTTCCTATGTGGGCTGATCCAGTAATTTCTATCGATTTTGATGGACATAGTGTAACTATCGGGTATGCCGGAGTTTCAATATGCATTCAAAGCTATATGCTTGTGTTGATTTTCGATTACATTTCAATAACTTGGTACTTTGGTGTCTTCATCGAACGATTAGTGATTTTAATATGGGATTTAACAATAATTCTCTACATCTCTATTGTTGAACTTTTAATAGTAATCATCTACTATACTTTCGAGATTAAAATTTATGAATCACAAATAGTAATTGTCTATGAATATATTGAGATAATATTTCTTTTTATTTCGATAATTATCTGGGAATTAACATTCATTTTCCACTTTGAATTCTGGTTTATCCAATTGATATTCATAATTGATATAGTAATCAACATAATTCTTCTACCTATTCGCTTTATCTTTATACCAATTATTATTCCAGTTTTCATTCCAATGATTTACTACGTTCCTGTTGTCCATACTGAATATATCAACATTTATGTTCCTTATGCTTCACCTGCTCTTTACATTGATGTTGTACAAGAAGATCTGCAAATGCCAAATCATACAATGCAATACCAAGTTACCGATCAAGCTGGTCTGGAAATAGAAGATGCAACAGTTACTGTTGACTATAACGGGACAACTTATGATGCTACCCACACAACTGATGGAATCTATGAAGTAGAACTTCCCGCATCTACAGAGCAAGAAACTATTGCCGTTAAAGCTGTAAAACCATGGTATCCCGAAGGAAAACTCACTTACACTTTAGAAGTTGATTGGCTAATTGATACAGTGAACGTAACTCAAACAATAACTGGTGAATCATCGATAGCATTAACTGTAGTATCTATTTCAGCAGTTTCAGTACTTTTAGGATTTATACTTTTCAGAAGAAAAAGAAGAGATTAGTTAACTAATTTCTCTTTTTTAATATTTTTTTATTAATAATCTAATTCTATTTTTAATTAACCATACTCATATATTTTTAACTAGTACTGTTAAAATAGATAGTAATAGTTGTTAACACTGGTGAATTGAATGGAAATTGAGCAACCAACGTTAATTATAGATGAGGTGCAAGTAAAAAAGAATATCAAGAAAATGGTTGAAAAAGCAAACAAGAGTAAAGTTACTTTTCGTCCCCATTTCAAAACACATCAATCTGCAATTGTAGGTGACTGGTTTAAAAAATTTGGAGTAGAAAAAATTGCTGTCTCTTCATTAGATATGGCTGAGTATTTTGTTGACAATGGTTGGAAAGATATTACTATTGCATTTCCTTTCAATATTCGTCAAATTAAACGAATTAATAAATTAGCGAAGAAAATTACTTTGAACCTACTAGTTGAATCGTTTGATGTAATTGAATTTCTCAACGAAAATATTACTTCACAAATAAATCTCTGGATCAAAACTGATGCAGGATATCATCGAACTGGTATTGACTGGAATGATGAAGGAACACTATCCAAGTTAATTCGCAAAATAAAAGCAGCTACAAATTTACATTTTGAGGGACTATTGGTTCATTCAGGAAATACCTATAAAACTCGATCAAAAGAGGAGATAATAGAAATCTATGAAGATACCATACTAAAATTGAAAGACATTCAAGAACGATTATTGCTACAAGGTTTTCCCAAAGTAAAACTTTCAATTGGAGATACTCCAAGTTGCAGTGTTATTGATGATTTTTCAGGTATTGATGAAATTAGACCCGGTAATTTTGTTTTTTATGATATGTCTCAACTTAAACTCAGTTCATGCACCAAAGATGAAATTGCTGTAGCATTGGCTTGCCCAATAGTTGCTTTGCATCCTGAACGCGAAGAGATAATCATCTATGGCGGGGGCATTCATTTATCAAAAGAATATTTATCAATAAATGAAAACCAAAAATCATTTGGTGCGATTGCTTTACCTGCGAAAAACGGTTGGGGTGAAATTCAGGAAAATATCTACGTTAAATCAATCAGTCAAGAACATGGAATTATTCACGCTTCGAAAGAATTTCAAAAGCAGATTAAAGTCGGTGACCTTCTCTATATTATTCCAATCCATTCTTGTATGACAGCTAATTTAATGAAGAGATATTATACAACAGATGGAATTGAAATCAGAATGATGCCTCCCTTCTGACAAAAATCCAAAAAACCATTTAATATAAACTCTTTTGGTTGATATATATCAATTAATTTGATTGCGAACTTTTATATAGGTTAAAACAGCAAAATAATATTGATTAAATAGTCAAATGGCCTCTAAAAAATGAACAGTTCGTGAACTGTCTGATAAGACTATTTAATTAGCAAGAAGGCAATAAGAATAAGTGAAACAGGAACGAGAGGTAGCTCATTATCAAAGCATATCTCAAAGTGGAAGGAAAGAGAAACGATGAAAAAATTCCTGCTAACACAAAAAATAACCTTATTTTTAGTTATTATGAGCTTGATAGTGAGTCTGTCTATGGGTGATTCAGTAATACCAAATTCCCCTCAGACTATTGATCAGACCCCCAATAGCATTGACGATTTGGAAATTGATTTCACATTAAATCAAACATCGATTGGCAGACATAATGGAGCATTAGCTGAGATATTTTTGAAAAATACAGGTACAAATCCAGTTAGTAATGTAAAAGTTAACTTTACTCTTGATGGAGATTTTGCAGAATTTTCTTCAACATATCCTAGTTATCAAGAAGTTAGTTTACTTAACCCAACGCAAAATTCTACCATAAATGTAGAAGTAATTCTCAATTTAACACAAGTTGATGGTAATGCTGCCGCAGATGTAGTATTGGTTTTTGATGCGAGTGGATCGATGAGTGGGGAAATTGATTCAGTGAAAGCTGAATTTACTGATGTTGTAAACCGCTTATCTGAGTCTATTAACTCATTACGAATTGGTATGATAGTTTACGGCTGGAATAAGTATAGTGAATATCCTGCTTCAAGTGTGTATAATTATGTTGAATTAACAACTAACCATGATGATGTATTAGATTTGATAGATGAATTATATGCAGCTGGTGGTACTGAACCTTGGGGAGATGCTTTTGCAGTAATTAATGATTGGGATTGGCGTGAAGATGTTCCAAAGCTAGCAATTATTGTTGGAGATGAAGATTGTGATCCTGGGAATATTGTTGGAGTAGGTTCAACAGATTCTTGGTACAATGGGACTCAATTAGTAGATGTAATAACTTCTCTAAAGGAGAAGGGTGTAATAATCAATTCTGTGATTACAGGACTCAGTGCGAATGTTGAAAACCAATTTAATTGGATAGCTGATTACACCGGAGGCGAATGCGTATATTTGGAAGATCTTCAATCTGGTACAGACCCTGTTGACTTGCCAGAATTGATTGAAAGTTGGACATTGGAATTGGTAAGAGAGTATTTTGTTGATCTCAATGTCAATATCTCCTGGACTGAACTCCCAAAAGGAGATCCAATATATCATTCCACTGAATTATCAGAAGTTATTCTAATCGATCTAGCACCACCCTCTATAACTGTTTCAACAATATCAAACAATATTATTGATACAGAATATGAATTAGAAATTTATGCAACTATAAAGGATATCTCAGGAATCGCTCAAGTAAATATGTACTATACATTTGATTCGCTTACGGGTCCATATGACCCTACTTGGCATTTTATGATTCTCACTGACGTAATTGGTAGTACTTATTATACAACACTTGATAACCTAGAGGAAGGGGATAAAGTATCATTTTATATTGAGGCTATGGACAATCTCAGCAATGTTGGATTAACAGTCATTTATAACATCACTATCGCTTTAAATCCAGTTTCTTTGGGATCAATATTAGAATTTCTTTTCACAGAAGATAATTCAACCAGAAATATAAGCTTTAATTTTACAGACCCAAATTATTATTACTATTTCAATAGTGATCCTAATATGGGTTATCTTTGGATTGAGTCTGATCAGAGTTTGATAGTTACATTTGATGCAAGTGATTTCTTAGTCACTACATTATACACCGGTCCAACAAATAAAATCTTCAGAATTAACAAAACTTCTGTGACCGATCTCTTTATCGCTTCGATTCAAGGGGATACTAGCAACTCAACTATTAAAGTAAAATGGACTATACTAGATGATATATTGGATTTTGATTACTTCGACTATGACAAACCGATTATTGATGAGATACGAAGAACAACATTATTACACGCACATTTATCAATTTCAGGTGGAAGTGGCTTCTTTACATTGATACCTTACGATCCTGAGCTCGTTGCTTCAGTCACTATTTTCGATAGCGATTGGACAATAGTTGATACAGTTGGTACATATGAGAATATTGAGTTGACCAATGGTGAATATTACTTTTGGGTTGAACAAGTTGTCCGTTCCGGAGCATTTGCTCTTTATTTTGGCGACGAAGAAGTAACTGTAGGTGATCCATATTATAGAGAATATGCAATTCAAGCATCAATACCATTTGGTGTGCTGTTTTCATCTTTTGTTCTACTTGGCGTTTTCGTAACTTTACGTAAACGGAAGAAATCTAAGAAGGGGGCTAACTAGCTTCCTTTTTAAATAATTTTGAATTATAACCAGATAAGTGTGGGTGATTTAGTGAAAAAGATTCTCATAAGTTATTTAGTAATTTCGTCTTTAATACTGAGTTCATTAGTAATAGCTTTTGCAGTTACTAACAATTCAAGGAAAGGGTTCTCTTTGAATAATCCTGGTCTCATTGAAAGCTATGGGTATGAGTTATATCAGGATACAGAACTAGATTATTTATTACAAAAAACCGCAGATTTAAGCTTTAATGACTCTCATGAAATGAATGAGATAAATTCAGTTGATTTTACCAATAGTTTTGCCGGAGGGTACATTACTGTAGGGTCAATTAAGAATCAAACGGAACATAAACATGGTTTACTTCAGTTAATAGAATTCGATGATACAATTATGACAGATCCAGAACCTTTTGTATCTCAAGTGTATCTAAATACTACTATAGCTGAAACAGAATACTTGACTTGTCGGGCAATTAATACTAGCTTTGATAGTTCCAGTCAAAATCCAACAGTTTTTGCATTGAAAGAAATTACTAATATAACAAAAACATTTGACATTGATATCTTAGAAATTGACGTTGGACATTTCTCTTTAAATTCTACTCTAGTAATTAATTCAACTCTCTTTGGTTCTCTAGAGCAATTTGTGGTTTTTGATGTTAATGGTGATGGTTTCTTCGAAATTTATATTATCGGTGAAAATGCAACCAATACTGACAATTATCTTTTAGTAGAATATGAGTATAATTTGCTCAATGAAGAATATGAGCTATCTCATATATTAGAATGGAATGCGAACGATTTAGAAATAACTGCTATGGATTATATAGAAGAGAGTACAACATTAAATTTCATAATCTCAGGAGTAAATGCAACATTAACTGAATCATTTGTTATTGGAATTTCTATACCTAAGGAAAACAGCAGGTCATTTACTTTTCAATCTAATTTTCATATGAATTTTGGTTCAGATGTTTTTATAACCTATAATATGAAATTATATCGGTCAAATGAGAGTGCAAATCCAGGTATTGTATTATTTGGTACTCATATTAGCGGAGCTGATAACTATCCATCATGTGTTACAGTAAGTTATCAATCTGGAACATTTGGTACACCATCTCTAGAATCTCTCGATGTTTCTCCTGGATGGTCATTTGATGGATTAATTTCTGATATTGATATGGATGACAATGATGAGATTATTTTAACAACATATGATTTGCTAAGCTTAAGTCGCAGTGAATACTCAATCTTTTCGAGCAATGATTTACTAGAAATTGATTCTGGACAACCTAATACCTATAGAATAAAATCCTGTGCTTCCTTGGATCTGGAATATGCCAATATTGGATCTTGGTTAGGATACGACAGTGCCGGGGACCACTCCATTGAATTTTATTTATCACAGTATATTCCAATAAGCATATCAGCAAATTCATATTTCCTCACAAAGGAAATATTAAATGAAATTCAAATTGAAACAACTGATCTACTCGGCAATATACGAACAAGAGCTGATTTTACGGTAAATGCGTTTCTAGAAGCTCATCCTGAAATAAACCAATCAACCACTACTGTACCAAATCAAATCACATTGAATTTAACAGGATTAGATGAAGAAATAACTAGTGATGATATTGTTATCCAAGTACTAAAAGATGGTTTTGTTATTGATGAACATTCATTTACAATAGAATTTACGGTTTTACCTGATTTTGTAGTTACTTTCCCTGCTGAACCGGTTGTTCTAAGAAAGGAGGAAGACACTACTCAAATAATTCAATTTACTATTAACAATCAATTAGAATTTGAAATTGGTGTTAATGTAACCATAGAAACTGATATTTCTGAAAGTTCAAATTCAAATTATTTCAATGTAAGTTCATTGAGTAATTCGATCTATAATCTAGAATTAGAACTCGTAGACGACTATAGTGAGGACACATATACTGAAATAATAACAATAACACTGGTTACAAATCTGGGAACATACCAATTCTCAACTACATTGCCTGTTACAACCAGCTTTCAAATATTACCTGGAGATTTATTGAATGTTTTATGGATAATGCTGTCCATCGTTGTTGTATTATTCATAGCATTTCTATTCATAACTTATAGAGTGAATAAGAAGAGCATTCGAAACCAAATTACCAATGAAGAACCGTTGGTGATGAACTTGCCTTGGTTCAAATCAAAGGCAATTGATAATTTAATTAAAGAGTACTCAACCACAGGAAATTGGGAAATGGGTATAAAACTAAGCGAAGAGTATCTACCAGAAAGATTGGAATTATTCCATGGATATCGTGCTCGAGATTTACTCCTAGAAGGACAAAATCTAGCTTGGGAAGGAAAATTCTTCGATACTTTAACAAATTGGCAAAAGGCCAAAGAATCACTTATTGTGTTAAAGAATGAGCAATGGTTAGATATTATTAATTGGATTCTAGACCCTCTCTCTAAAATTGTCGATGCTCGGAAAATGAAAAACAAAGAAAAGAAAGCTGCAGCACTACTAAACGAGTTCGAGTTATTAAATGGTTTAAGTGAACAAAGTAGACGAATAATGGGAATCGAATTAACTATTCCACTATACTTTGTAGCTGAGGATCTTGGTTTATCATACAAAGATTCAGACGACCTGCAAAATTCATTAACACATCTACAATATGCATATCAATACGCTCCGGATTTCTACAAGAATAGAATAATCAAGGAAATAACTCAGCTTATTGGAATGGGCGTGCAACCAAAAGAGATGGTAATACCACAAGCACAAGAGGTAATAAAAGATCGAATAGCTCGAAGAATGATTCGTTGTTTTTCATGCGGAACAGAAAAAGCGTTTGGAGAAGATATCTGCCCCAATTGTGGAGTAGAAACTGTTCAATGCTCCGTTTGCAAGCTACCAATTAGTTTTGGGGTAGGCACAGCTGAATGTCCACATTGTGAGAATATCGCTCACAGAGAGCATTTATTAGAATGGATAAAAGTGAAAGGCTCTTGTCCTGTTTGCCAAAGACATTTGAAAGCTGCTGATATAAAACCCTCTGTCTCCAGTGAAGAAGAGTAAGATTGCTCTATCCTCAATTTTTAGAGGATATAGCTTTTCTTCATCTTTTTTTTTAAGCAAAAATAATATGTTACCTTTTGAATGCTTTTTTGAAATCAATTTCTTCAGGAAGATGTAAAGATCTGCCTTCCATTCCTCCCGCAATGGTTATCACTTCACCATTTATGTGTCCTGAAGCTTTATCTGATGCTAAAATGACAATCATATGAGCAACATCTTCTGATTCACCAAGTTTCTTTAATGGGACCGTTTTTAGTACCTGTTTTATACCATTAACATCCTCTAGATACTTTTCAGTCATTGGTGATACTGTCCAACCAGGACATACTGCATTTACTCGAGCAAGAGGTGCCACTTGAATAATCTCATTCT
>JAUWKS010000111.1 GCA_030614005.1 Candidatus Heimdallarchaeota archaeon
CATAGAATTGGTATGCTGGAAGGATCATTTTTTTCTCCTTTTATTAATGAATGAAACATACCATGATAATCTTGATATCTCCTTTGCTTGTTCTTCAGTACCTCCAAAACAATGCATCAAAACCTCTTCTACTCCCAATTCTTTTAAGATATTAATTGCTTTTTCTTCTGCTGAGCGTGAATGTATTACTAATGGTTTGTCCAATTCAATTGCGAAACCTATTAATTCTCTGAAAAATTCTTCTTGTTCCTTACGCTTTTTATCTTCCTTAACCCAATGAAAATCAAGACCAATCTCTCCGATTGCAACTGTATTATCAATATTCTCTAGATGGAACGTCTTAAGCTCTTCAACGCTTTTCTTTGTTACTCTGGATGTATCTAATCCAACAGAGAGATGAACGCCTGGTAAATCCCTCGTTTTGAGACCAAAATCATAATATTTTGATTCAATTGCACTATTGATAATATATTTTACACCACTTGCAACTGCTTTTCCAACAAGTTTAACTACTTCGTCATATTCGAACCATTCTGGGACTAAGTGACAATGTCCATCCGCGTAAACAATCTCCGAGGTTCTTTTAATGTTAATAGTAGCATCTGACTGCATTAAATCCCCAAAATAGTAGTAGATTTTTTCCTTTATAAGATTATAGAAGTTTGTCGGCGAAAAACTTTAACATTTTGATTCCTCGAATCTCTCTATCAAAAGCGTCAACAGAAGTAATATTATCCTTCCCAAAAACTGATTCAATATATTTTATGTTTTTCAAATGCTCTTTGTGTCTATGAGAACAGTATTGGCAATCAGGATTATCAGGGTTTATCATATTTACTACAACGAATTCATGTGCAATCGAATGAGAATCTAGTTCTTCAACTAGTCTTTCAGTTTCAAAGATACTCATCATTGTTGGGATCATAACTTTAACGAACTGCGTTCTGTCTTGATCCATAAGCTGATCTCTTGCTATGAGTACTTTTTCTTTCATAATCTCTAAATTCTCAATAGTATTATCCTTTTCTCCCTTTGCACCAAAAAGAGACTTCATCATGGTCATTGCATTAGATAGAAAAGAACGCATTTTCAACATTCTCCCAAGGAATGAATCAAGGAATTCGGGAATGTTTAGAAGTCTTAGAGTATGCCCAGTAGGTGCTGTATCGAGAATAATTGTATCATATGAATCATCATCGGCGTACTCAAGAATTTTCGCAAAAGATAAAGCTTCATCCATACCTGGTTGTGGCAGGGATTGCATATCTTGACCCAATCCCTGTAATTCAGATAATCCAGGAATATTTGTTAAATTTGAGAAATCACTAGAATCCATTGGTTTACCTATAACTTTTGAGATCTCATCTCCTGCTTTTTCAGGGTTAATTTCCAAAGCATATAGTTCAC
Organism: Candidatus Heimdallarchaeota archaeon; assembly: GCA_030614005.1. GTDB lineage: Archaea > Asgardarchaeota > Heimdallarchaeia > JABLTI01 > JABLTI01 > JABLTI01. The sequence goes on from JAUWKS010000111.1 coordinate 1,408, forward strand.
CCTTTACTCCTTTAACTTTCTCAATTTCTCCGCTTGAGAAATCTAAATCGAATGAATCGGAGACACTATGAGCTGGATCTGTAGAGATGATTAGAACTCTTTTACCATTTTTTGCTAGAGAAATTGCTAATGATGAAGCAACGCTTGTTTTCCCCACTCCTCCTTTCCCTCCAACTAAAATAAATTTAAGATCCATCTCTAAAAGTTCAGTAAGTGTCATAATATTTTTTAAATAACAGCTATATATAAAGAATAAGATTCAGAAAAAATAATTAGGGAAGAAATGATTATCTTCTTTTCTCAATTTTTCTTTTTTCTCCTTTCTTACTTTTATGTTTTTCAGCCATGGTAAATTTGCGTCTTCTGGATTTACCTTTGTGTACTTTTTGAATAGCAAATCTATCTACCAAAACCACAGTTCCGAGTACTCCTACTACACCTAAACAGAAATACAAAATGTTCAACCATAAATCAGCTTCAAGAACATATTCCTCTTCAATATCTTCAACGAATAAGCTAAATCTCTGAGAACTGGAGAAATATTCAATTCCTGTCCCATTTACGTAAGTTACAGTAGTAGCCTCTAAAGTGAAATTGCCTTCTATTTTCGGTTGGAAGAAGTAAAAATAGAAAATTGTTGCATTAACATCAACTTGAATATATCTTTGAGTTGTCAAGTTAAGATTTCCTACTGCCCATTCCTCGAAACTTGGATCAACTGTGGTTAGATTATAAGCAGATGCGTTACCCACGTTAGTGATAGTCAAATTAACTCTTATCCACTCGTTTGGCCTAATTAGGTGTGAACTTATCTCTTGATTTTCATCCTGGATTGGAGTTGCATTGATTGACTTTTCAACAATCAAAATTGGACGATTTCTTAGAGTCTCATTTTCTTGGTCTAAATTAGGATTAATTACTGTTTGTTGAAAATCTTCAACTCTTATTAAGTTCCCAGTTATGGGAGCTGCGTTAAGCGACCTTGATACAGGAAGTCCAATGAATAGTAGCGAGATGAACAAGGCTAAACTGATCGTGAATTTCTTTTGCATTAGATTCTTTCCGTTTAACTTCTAAACATGCTTCAAACAGCCAACTTAAATATTTTGCTCTTTGGTATTTTTCTTTAAGAAAGTGAAAAGAGATTTGTTTTATCTTATCACATCGAAGAGAAAGAAATACCTTCTTGATAGCAACGATAAAAAACTGAAGGTTCCTAAGCTCCTTCAATCCCATTTTTCTATTGCATATTCAATTGTTATATGGTGAGATAATCACCAAATGTTTAATAAAAACCTCATTCTTTTGCACTTTATGACCGTTAAAATTATCTGTGACACTAGTGCAGACTTGAATTTGCCTAATGATACTACTCTATATGAAAAATACGACATTGAATGGGTACCAATGAATGTAATGTTTGGAACTACTGAGTATAAAGAGCTTATTGATTTGAAACCATCTGGTTTTTACAAACTTGTTCATGAAACTACCGAACACCCTACAACATCACAATCTACTCAACACGATCTACTTACTGCTTATGAGAAACATGGTACCAAATATGATGAAATCATATCAATACATATTTCTAGTGCATTAAGTGGAGCTTATGCCAATGCTATGATGGCAAAAAAAATGTACAAAAGAAAGAATCCTGATGGCGCTGTAATACACGTGTTTGATTCCAAACAAGCAAGTGTTCCATTTGGTTTGATTGCAATTAAAGCTGCACAACTTGCAAAACAAGGTTTGAATGCTGAAGCCATTATTGAGAAACTTACCTATTTCTTTGAAAATGATGATGTAATGTACTTTACTGTTAAAGACATTAAATGGTTATTTGAAGGTGGCAGACTAAGCCGAGCTAAGTATGTTCTTGGAAAGATGTTGAATGTAAATCCTATTCTTACTTTAATTGATGGAAAAATAGAATCAGTTGGGAAAGGATCAGGACTTGTTAAAACTCTCGACACAATGCTAGAAATGGCTCTAGACAACTTGGATAGGGATGTTGATAATATCACTATTCACTTCATTGAGGCTGAAACAAGAGCTGAAATTGAAGAGTATATTGGACGTTTGAAAGAAAATTATCCTTCAATTAAGATAGGAGAAATATTCACTCTAGGTGGAACAATCTGTGCTCACACTGGTCCAGGTACTATAGTACTAATGGCTACAAGGAATTTTGAGTATTAATCAAAATGAGTAAGGTTTAAAACTTTCTCTTTTTTTTCTTTTAATCGTAGGTTGTTTATTTGACTGTAAAAATAATGACAGATAGTGCTGCAGATATTCCGAAAAAATATCTCGAGAAATATGATATAAGAACTGTTCCAACTGTAATTCGTTTTGGAGATGAAATTTATTACGAAAATGAAGATATAAATCTTGAACAGTTTTATGAAAAATTCTTTAATTCAGAAACATATCCTCAGACTGCAAACCCAACGTTACATCATCAATTTTCTTTATACGAGGAATTAGGGAAACAGTCAGATGATATATTGAACATTGTGATATCTTCTGGTATTTCAGGATCCTATAATACTGCTCAGATTGCTCATCGGAATTATAAACGTAGAGTTGAAAATCCATCTGATATACACATTTATGATTCTAAGTTTGCCACATTTGGAATAGGGATTCTAGCCATAAGAGCAGCAGAGATGGCTAAAAAAGGACACAGTGTTGAAGAGATTTTATCTATGTTAGATGATTTTCAATCTTCATTGCAGATAGGTTTCACAGTTGAGAATCTCAAGTATCTTCATCGAGGTGGGAGATTAAGTTTATCCAAATATTGGGTAGCTAAAATCTCAGACATGAAGCCTGTGATCAATTTTATTGATGGAAAAATGGAAGTTATCAAAACAGTGAGAGGGCATGCTCCTGCAGTTATCGAATCATTCAATTCAGTTTATGATAAAATAGGAAGACCTAGTAAATTCAATGCATATGTAATGCATGCAAGAAATGAAGAGTCAGCTCAATTAATTAAGGAGCATATCGAAAATCAAATTCAACCTGATGATTGGAATATATCTATTAGAGAAGTAGGAATGGCAATCGCAACACATGCTGGACCTGGATGTATTGGAATATGCATAGATGCAAAATACAAGTTTTTAGAATAGATTGAGGATAGATGAAAATGAAATACAAATACCTGCTTTTTGACTTAGATGGAACTTTATTACACTTTGAACCAGAGGCTTTTATTAGAACATATCTTGGTGCAGCTTCAAAGTATTTTATAGACTTGATTCCCGATCCAAAGAAATTCGTGAAAGAAATACTTAGTTCAACAGATGCTATGGAAAAAGGAGACGATGAGACTACAAACACTTTGGAGGAATTTCTGAATGATTTTTGCCCTAAATTTGAGGCGAATTGTGATGATATTAGACAAAGATTTTTAGATTTTTATCAAACAGAATTTAAGGTTATTAAACCTTTAATAACCAAAATGAAGGGTGCGGTGGATTTACTAGAAATGTTAAAGAAGGAACATCCAAAGATAAAAATTATTCTGGCAACTAATCCTGTTTTTCCCTTTGTTTCAATTAAAAAGCGAATGGAATGGGGTGAAATTTCTCAAGATTATTTCGATTTAATAACTCATGCTGAAAACAGTACATACTGTAAAGGAAATGGCAAATATTGGAATGAAATACTTGAAAAAATAAACGGAACTGCAGAAGAATCTCTTGTCATTGGGAATGATGGTTATAGAGACATGGGGGCCAAAGCTTATGGTTTTAGTACATTCCTGATTGAAGAAAATCTTGAAAACGAGGAACTAATGACTAGTGATATACAACCAGACTATCGAGGTACTTTAGAGGATTTATATCATCTACTTAAATGAATTTGTTAAACGAAAATGGTAAGACATTTAAAAGCTTCAACAGTTGTAATTTGAAGATAAATGGCATTAGTTAATCCTGAAACATCTATCATCTTTGTTTATATATCATTCTTCTACAATTCTTTACTAGCTATCAAACTAATATATGATACATTTGCAGGAAAGGTTGAAAAAAACAAAATCGCGTGGAATCTAATATCTGCTTGCTTAATTTTTGCTGGTACTATTCTCATGTTTATTTGGTTCCCTCGTGCGTTTACTCCTGATATTGGATGGGATGCATTCATTGGAATTATCTTACTATTCGTGAATAATCTTGTTGCAACGATTTTAGCTTTTATGAATCGAATCGAGG
>JAUWKS010000087.1 GCA_030614005.1 Candidatus Heimdallarchaeota archaeon
AAAGCTGCTGAAGAAGCTGCTGAAGAAGCTGTTGCAAAAGAAAGAGCTGCTGCAGAAGAAGCTGCTGCAGAAGAAGCTGCTGCAGAAGAAGCTGCTGCAGAAGAAGCTGCAAAAGAGAAAGCAGCAAAAGAAGAGGAAACAACGAAAGAGAGTGAACCAAATGGTAGCAACTGACACAATAAATATTCTTATGTATTTAGGTGTTGCTTTGCTCTCTGCAAGAATCCTTGGTGAAATTTTTGAAAGAATCAAACTTTCATCTATCCTTGGAGAATTACTAGCAGGTATGATATTCGGTGGACCATTACTAGGAATGGTTGGTGTAAATCCAGCTTTGTTTGTAGATAATGAAGTTTTGAAACAGTTTTCTCAACTTGGAATTATTATTTTGCTATTTATCATCGGTTTAGAAATCAATACTAAGAGTCTAAGAAAAACTGGAAAAAAAAGTTTAGTAATCTCACTTGTAGGTGTATTAATATCGTTAGCAGGTGGATTTCTTGCAGCATTCTTAATATTTGATTATAGCCTCCCTATAGCAATATTCTTTGGTACAATGCTTACCGCGACAAGTATTGGTGTAACAGTTAGAACGTTAAGCGATGTTGGTAAATTAAATACAACTGAGGGAGAAATTTTGCTATCTTCTGCAATTTTCGATGATTTTATTGTTTTATTTCTTGTCTTAATCTTTGCAAGTGTTTTATTCCCTAAATCAGGAAGTGATGTATGGTATCTTAGTTTATTCCTTGGACCAGAAAATACTGTAACCTTGGCATGGTATTTCACATTATTAATTGATATTACTGTCATGGTTATATTGATTGTAGTCGTAGTTATTTTGATACCTCAACTTTTGAAATTCTTGGAGAACCGATTTAGAATTTTCTCTAATTCCTCAACAAAATTCTTATCTCTAGGAATAATTTTCGGTCTACTGGTTTTGTTAGTTTTTCTTGCAGAATTTTTAGGCATTTCTGGAGTTATTATTGCTTTTCTGTTTGGTCTATCCTTACAGAAAAATAGAGTACTTGTAGGTGAAATAAAGGAAACGTTCGTCAAAATGGGTGAAGGCTTGTTTTTACCGTTGTTTTTCTTCGGTGTGGGCGCGACATTCTTATTTGATTTTTCTGTATTTGCTCCAATACTCCTCCTTGCTATTCCCATAACGATAATTTCAAAAGGTTTAGGTACGTTTGCGGGGGCATCTATGGTTAAGATTAACCCAAAAGATTCAGCAAAAATTGCTGTAGGGATGTTACCACGTGCAGAAATAGTTCTTATAATTGCGGAGATTGGATTACTTCAAGGTATTTTTGATCAAAGTATCTTTTCAATGGCCGTGTTACTAGTATTTGTAACGATTGTGATAACGCCATTTGCTCTTCGTTTTGCTTTCCGGACACCGAAACCGCCTGTTTTGCCTGAAGTGGAATCCGATTTAGATGAATTATCAGAAGTTGAAAATGACACTAAGGAATCGTCAAACATTGAAAAGAGTGTTAAAGAATCACCAAAGGTTGGCTAGTTAGCTATTTCAGAATAGCTAATTATATTCAGCTAAAATATCGAGTGAGAGATAATCCTCTCTCATTTTTTCCTTTTAATTAGTTAATTTGTCGAGTACTATAAGATATAAATCAATTAACTTTTAATATCTTATTACTATATAGACATAAATCGCATACAGTAACCAGGAATTATTGAAAAATGACTATAAAAAACACTGAAACAGATTTTGCTCCAGCGGAAAGACTAACAGATGGAGATGTATATCTACAAACAATAAAGATTTTAGGACTAAGAAACCTATTACCAATTTTACAAATTTTACCAAATATGGTTGCTATTTTGAATAAAGAACGACAAGTCATTTTTGCTAATGATGCATTTATTTCTGGAATTAGTACAGAGAAATTTGAAGATAGTTTAGGGCAAAGACCCGGAGAACTTCTAACTTGCGTTCATTCTTTAGATAATGTAAATGGTTGTGGAACTGGGAAAGAATGTAAACACTGTGGTGCTGTTCTCGTATTGTTAAAAACGCAAGAAACAGGTCGTAAGCAAGAGAGTAATGCAAAGATAACAATAAATAAGGACGGCAAACTTGTTCCTTTAGATCTACAAATAATTGCTAGCCCAATAACAGTTGACAATGAAATATTCTATATTATTATTATCTCAGAAAATTGAATTGCATGTAGAACAACCTCATAATTGCTTTTTTTGATACATATTTGGACAAAGTATTAATTGGTATATCTCAATAATCTTGATATGAATGCTGAAATTTTACAAATAGTGGCAATAACTGCTCATGCTAATGCATATTTAAACGATAAGCAAGTGTCTTTTGATAAAAACCACCCTGCAGGTTTTGGTTACAGAAATATTAAATTTGTGAGCAAAGTTGCTCAACTCGACCCAATAGCTCAGAGAGTACTTTTAGCTCAAAATCCAAATGACTGGTTTAAGTTTCTTAAAAAGAATAATGTCAGTCGTTTGTATCTAACTTATGAAATGTCTGAAAATATGTTTAATAAAGATCATCTTAAAATGACAAAAGGAAAAAAAGTAGGTCGATGGAATATTATTGCAAAGAAACAAGACAAGCACGATCTTTGGACAAATTATATTCAAGCGGAATATGGAGACGCAATAAATTATTATCATTTAATAATAAAAGATACTAGTTTTGGCACATTAAATTTTCCAACATTGGAAACAACAAAACTCTATCTCAATGAGATTTTATCCGATTTGATTAGTTTTACAACAAAAAATAAATTGAAAAATTGGACCAACGTTTTCCAAAACGCTCTGGGTACTTTATCCATAGAAGATCCTTCTAAACTAGTTTCTGATAATTTCTTTCCAGCTGATAGTTATAGCTTAGAAGCTAAGCAAATTTTGACCACCATTGATATTGCATGGGTTTTCGGTGGAATGGGATCATGGAATGATGTTTCGCATGTTAATGATTATGACTTGTACAGTCGTTTAACAGCAAATCTATACAATACTCTTTGTAATGCCCTTGTAGCTGTTACAAATAGTTATCTTGATGAAGACTAATCTAAAATGTTAAATTGGTTGTATATGAATGACTGAAATTCATAAATTGAAACAAGAGCTAGTAAAAATTTGCACTGAAATATACAAACAAAATTTAGTGATTTTAGGAGAAGGAAATATCTCTGTTCGAGTAACCGGAAAGAATGAAATGATTATCACACCTGCCGGTAATGATTATACTGCTCTCCAACCAAGTAAAATGGTACACATGGGCTTAGATGATAATGTTTTTGACAATAAGTCTAAACCTTCCAGCGAATTTCGCATGCATAGATCCATTTACTTGCAGAGACCGAGGGTTCAATGCATTATTCACACTCATTCACCTTTTGCTTCAACACTTGCAATTCTCCATCACAATTTACCGGTTATAATTGAAGAAATGGCTATTTTTTTGGGTGGAAGTGTTGCGTGCACAAATTATTGTCCTGCAGGTAGTGAAGAATTGCCCGAAGAAATACTTCGGACAATGAAAAAACAAAATGCTGCTATTATTGCTAATCATGGGGTTATTGTTGTAGGTAAAACATATGATTATTGTATTAAAATTGCTCAATTAGTTGAAAAAATGGCCCAAATTTACTTGGGAGCAATGAAAATTGGCGAAGTTAAAACAATAACAGCAAAAAATCAAGCACCATTCATTAAAGCTTTCAATGAAAAATATTCTACTTTAAAAGATTTACTTTTTGCTTAATTTCTCACTTGTAAAAACAAATAAGTTTAAAATGTATAACTCTCATTAAATTAATGAGATTCGTTAAGGGAATTGTTGTGGGTATTCACTAATAAAATGGAGCAGCTCAATGTCCCAAAAGGATACCTACTTTGCCTCGCCAGAAAGGCTAGACAAAGACGAAATATTACAACAATCAAATGACATTGTTAACTTAGCCTACGCTGAGAAAATTCTAAATTCTCTGCCAAATATGGTGGCTGTTGTTAATGAGCAACGACAAGTAATTTTTGCAAATAACATTTTTATTAAAATGGTAGGTTTGACTGATTTTCGAGAAGCAATAGGTCAAAGACCAGGAGAATTGATTCATTGTATCCACGCAAACGATACAAAGAACGGTTGTGGTACTGGAAGAAATTGCCGATATTGCGGAGCTTTATATGCTGTGCTTACAAGTCAAAAAAATAATTCGTCAGTAGAAAGCGAGTCTAGAATCACTACTTCTGTAGATGGGAAAATTATTGCTTTGGATTTAAATGTTAAAGCGAGCCCTTTCGGTTTTGAAGGTCAAAAATTCACTCTAGTTGTTATGGCTGATATAGGAAATATTAAGAAAAAAGAGCATCTAGAGAAAATCTTTATTCATGATTTAATTAATTCCACTTGGTCGCTCGAATCTAGAGCTGATCTTTTTCCACTAGAAGGATTGAATAATAAACAAAAAGAACTTTTTAGCAAAATAAAACACCAAATTGGTTCTATTATGGAAGAAGTAGAGGTTCAAAGAGATTTATTAAGAATGGAACAAAAGGAATTAGAAACTCAATTTGCTAAGGTAAATACAATGGAGTTAATAAATTCAACAATAAATTCAGTTACTCCTTTAGAAATTTCAAAGAATAAACATATCGTTATTGATGAAACTTATGAACAGAAAGAAATAACTACTGATCCAAGATTACTACGACGAGTATTGATTAATCTGTTGAAAAATGCTTTAGAAGCTAGTAAAGACAATGAGACTGTTTATATTGGTTGTAAAGAAACAAAAGATGGTATTGCATATTGGGTGAAAAATAGTTTTGTTATGAATGAAGAAATTAAAAGTCAAATATTTCAACGATCATTTTCAACTAAAGGAGTTGGTCGTGGATTGGGTACCTATAGCGTTAAAATTCTTGTTGAAGAGTATCTAAACGGAAAAGTAACTTTTGAATCATCAACATCTACAGGAACAATCTTTACTGTGACTCTTAAAACAAAGGAATTTTCTTAATTTTGGTAACTTGATTATTACTTAACAAGTAATACTTCACAACCGTTTCTTTAGAATTTACTAATTAATAGTAGATGTGAGAAGAGAGTGCTTCTCTCTTCATTTCCTAGTAAATTTTGAATTATCTCCATTCAAAATACACTGATTCAATCTTTTCTGGAATTGGAACATTGTTGATATTTATCAAATATAAACCAACTTTCTTCGGGAAAAAGATGAAATTAACTTTTTTGAATGGTTTAGAATCAAAATAGGGTATATAAGGAGTCTGTAATCCTTTCCATCCACGTTTGGTTGCTTCAAGTCCAAGAAAATTGGCTAGATCTTTAACTTCTTGATTTGTTAAGTTGTATGTATGAATAGTATCTAACCATCCAAACTTGACGTTATGACCAAATCCTGATAAGAGAAATTCCCAGGCATTAATAAAGCCTTTAGCTTCTCCATTGTCATCTTCATAAACAACACATAATACTTGAGGATCAGCTAATTTCCATTTTAAATCCTCGTGAACTTGCATTATGCTTATTTGATTTTTCTTTGAAAGTTCCGTAGAGAGTTCAAATATTTTATCGATATCTTCTGGTTTATAGAGTCTAACTTTGTTGGTTTTTACTTTGCCAATTCGCTCTTTTGATTTAAAGTAGAGTTTTTGTATCCAGTTTGTCTTTAGTGCTTTTGCAGCTGCATCGACATCGTAGCCTCTTACAATGAATTTATTCATTATAGCTAGTTCTATCATAGGAAGATTTAAGTTACGAGCTGCAGCAGATGATGCTCCTTTACCATGTTGACTAGCGCCTGCATCGTGAAAAAAGACAGTTGCATCATATCCCAAATTTGAAACTACTTCAAATAACTTCATTCCTAAAGCAGTTCCAAGACCTTTTCTCCGATGTTCATGATGAACAGATAACCATGCTGGTAAAGAAACGTGGTAAATTTTTCCTTCAATTAATAGGTTCTTTTGAATTGAACCAAGAAATCCAACTATTTTGTTAGTTGGTTTGTATATCACTCGAATAAAAGTTTCCTTATCTATTGCTGGTGAACCAAAGAGTAATTTGAAATTTTCATCTCGGAGATCTGCAACTGCTCCCTCTTTTTTTGCTGCATCATCTTCTTGAAATGCACCTGTTAATAATTTCGCAAGTGTACTAATATCGGAATCTTTAATAGTAAATTGTTCGACTAAATAATTTTCATCTAAAGACATAATTGACTACCTCATTTCATATATTGACTAAGATTATTTCTTAAATAAGAGTAAAAACTAAATTGATATTTAAAAATCTTCCATTATCATAATAGAAATGAGTAGAATAGCGTTTTTGGTATAAATTTCGATAAAGATATTAAATTAAATCATTCGATTTTTAATTTAAGAGAAAGAATTTGATATGATACTGTCATACCAAATAGCACTACTTTTATTATCAAATTAATTTTCAGCATCTTCTGTTCTCTCCATTGTTAATCCTATTCGAACTGGCTCTCCCAAATAAGGAATAATACATTCGTCAAAAGGTTTGGTATATTCACAAGTTTTCCAGATACATTTCTCTATTCCATATTGTTGAGTTTCTTTAGTCAAGAAACTTCCAAAATTTGGATACACTTCTTTTGCTTCAGGAAGAATAGCAGAAGCAATTATTTGAATAGTATTTGGCATTCCTTTTGACCATCTTGCCCTACCAATAACAAGAAATTGATGACTCTGAAATCAGTGAAGATAGACTGGTTACAGAACACTTGCATGTCTTTAGCGGACAACTAGGAGAATTCACTTTTAAAAAAAAGAGAAAATTGATTAAAAGAATTCGATTTGTAACTATAAGTGTAAAAGTATGAATATGATACACTCAACTAAACTTTAAACTTCATTTGAAAAAATATCACAAATACACAATAGACTTTCGTGAATGACAATGACAGATTTAACACCTCTAATACTATTAGGTATTTTTATTGTTGGATTCACAATTGTCTTCACTATTTCTTTGCCAACCATAAAGGGTGCTCCTTGGTTGCCTACCAAAAGAAAAAAAATTCGAAGAATGCTTGAAGTGGCAGCAGTACAACCTGGCGAGTTAGTATATGATTTAGGGTGTGGGGATGGTCGAGTATTAATTATGGCTACACGTAATTTTGGCGCTCGTTCAGTCGGTATTGAAATTGACTTAATGCGTTTTTTATGGTGTCAATTTCTCATAACAATCTTAGGTTTGCGTAAGAAGATACGAATAATTTATGGCGATTTCTTCAAACAAGATTTGAGTGAAGCAGATGTTATATTTTGCTATCTTTTACAAAGCACGAATAATAAATTAGAAGCTAAATTATTGCGAGAAGTAGATCCTGCAACTCGAATAGTTTCAAATACATTCATGTTTCATGGATTAGCAATAACCAAAACAGAAGGTGAATCCGGAATACTTGTGTATTCTACAGGTGTAGAAGAGAATTAATTAAGAAAATTTGTTAATTTAGTTTTAAAAAGAAACACTAAATTGTTAAGAGTATCTATAATTAGCTAGTGTACTTGGTGCATCCTTTGACTGAACTTATTATTCGTAATGGTTTGATTGTGACAAATACAGAAAGCTATAATGCCGATATCAGAATAGTTGGCGAGAAAATCAAGGAAATTGGTCCTCAGCTCATAAAATCTGCAAAATCATCTCGAGAAGTAGATGCAAAAGGATTAACAATTTTACCTGGTGGAATAGATCCTCATGTGCACCTTTCTTTACCTGATTATGTTCCTGCAGAGCACCAATGGGCAGATAATTTTGAAAGTGGTTCTAAAGCTGCTCTTGCAGGAGGAATAACAACACTAGGTTGCATTTCTGTTCCTGACAGAGGAGAAACTCCATTGGGTACATTGGAGCGTGAAACACAAACTATTCAACAACAAGCAATTGCAGATTTTATGATTCATCCAGTTATTTTTTCTATAACAGAAGATATCATCAAAGAAATACCTCTTCTAAGAGAGAAAGGTTGTAATACGATTAAAATTTTCATGGTAACAGATGATTTCGATACTAATTTTCCCCTGTACGAAAAGGCTATCCGCACTGCAAATAAACATGAAATGTTAACAATGATTCATTGTGAGGATAATACAATAATAAAAAATACTTGTCAAGAACTGATTGCTGCAGGTAAAGGATCACTAAGAAATTATGCTGAAAGTAGGCCAGTTTCATCTGAAGTGCTTGCTACAGAAAAAGCAGTTGCTATTGTAGAATCAACAGGAGCGGCTATTTATGTTGTTCATCTTTCTTCAGAAGAAGCTTTGAAAGTTTGTCAGAAAGCTCAAGCTCGGCATCTCCCTGTTCATGTTGAAGGCAGACCTATTTTTCTTTATTTAACTAAAAAAGAATATCTAAAAACTGATGGAGCATTATATGTTGTTCAACCTCCTTTGCGGGAAAAAAGCGATATAGATGCTTTATGGATGGGTATTAACGAAGGATCAATTCACACTGTTGCAACAGATCATGCACCACACACTCGAGAACAAAAATTAAACCCAAATCTAAGTATCAATAATCTTGTACCAGGAATAAATGAATTACAAGTTATGTTACCAATTTTACATTCAAAGGGTGTTTTGACAAACAAAATTACAATAGAAAAATTCATTGAATTAACCTCAACCAATGTTGCCAAATTATTTGGTTTATATCCAAGAAAGGGAGTAATTCAAATCGGATCGGATGCTGACTTGGTGCTCTGGGATTTAGAAGAAGAACGAATAGTAAAGAATACTGACATGTTCTCACAAGCCGGATTTTCAATATATGCTGGAGAATCATTTACTGGTTGGCCACAAATGACAATTAGGAGAGGGCAGATAGTATATGAGAATGGAAAAATAATTGCTGAACCTGGGGCTGGGCAAATCATTCCTCGTAAAAAATCTCTACGATTGATTTAGCAATCTTTAAAGCAATGTTTAAACCCAGTTATGTATGTCTCAGTAAGTAATCCGACATTATTATATACTATTCTAGAGTAAAAAGAAATTACAGCATCGTGGAAGTATATAGAGAGTGCCTGATAAAAAACCAAACAACAAGAGGAAGAATAAATTAGACGATGATTTTGAGGTACAAATAACTATATCAGATAATGATTCTAATGAAATAAAAGCATTGAAAAGCAGATTTAATACTCTCTTTGAAATAACAAATGATGCGATTTTTTGGATAGATGCTGAAAATGAACGATTTATTTTAGTAAATAGCAAAGCATCAGAGCTTTTAGGTTTTAGTTTAGAAGAAATTTATTCAAAAAAGGCTAGAGACTTTATAGCAAAAACAGAGAATACTGATGTTGTGAACAAATTTTCTCAATTAAAAGCAGGAAAAATACTTCCTATTTATGAACGTATTTTTCAGAAGAAATCTGGTGAATTAATTCCCACAGAAATTAATCTCTCTATTTTTGAAGATCCAATTACTAACAAGAAAATCATTCAAAGTATTGTTAGAGATATAACTCCAAGAAAACATGTTGAAGATGCGATTAAACGCGAGAGAGAAATTTTTCAACATCTAGCAGTAACAGCAATTCAAAAACGAGATTTATTTGAATATGCTACTGAAGTGCTGAAAAATTTATTGGATAAACTAAATTTTGATTATGGCTCATTAATAATCTATAATGAAAAAGAAAAAATCTTGGAAAGAATTGCTTCGTGTGGTTCTCTTGTAGCAAAAGTGGATGATAAATTTTCAATTTCTACTGAAGAGTCAAATTACTTTGTAAATTACGTTATTAAATTGAAAAAACCTATTTTTGCTGAAGATATATTAATAATGCCAGAGCTTGAACAATTTCGGAAGAGACTTGAATCATATAATGTTCGTTCACTAATTTCTTATCCTATTTTTGATAAAGGAATGAAATTGTTTGGAGTACTACAACTAACATCAGAAGGAACCAAACAATTTAGTGAAGATGATAAAGCTTTCATTGAATCAATAATATTAATGCTCAGAACAATTTTGGAAAGATATAATGTAGAACTATTGCTTAAAAAAACAGCTCTAGAACGAAAAGAACTCAACGAAATCATTAACCTAAGTCCTGCTGTTGTCTTTCTTTGGAAAAATGAAACTGATTGGCCAGTTGAGTATGTTTCTGATAATATCGAAATCTTTGATTATTCTCCTGAAGAATTTTACTCAGGAGATATTTCTTTCAGCAGTATAATCCATCCTGATGATCTCGATAGAGTTGGTCATGAAGTAGAAAAATATAGTCAAGATCCGAAATGTTCACATTTCACACAAGAATACCGAATATTCACAAAATCTGGCAAAGTACGCTGGACACTTGACTTTACATCTATAAAAAGAGACGATCAAAGGAAAATCACTAATTATCATGGAATTGTTCTTGATATAACAGAACGGAAAAAAGATCAAATCTCACTAAATAGGGAACGTAGAGCATTTCAGATTATTGCAAACGCAACAGCAGCAGCAACTTCAGTACCAGAATTATGTGTTTCAATTATTAATGATTTGTCAGATGTACTTGACTTTGATTTTGGAGCTATAAGTCTATTTGATGAAGAATCTAAAATTATGACTCCTATTAAAAACGAAAAAGTGGAAAATCTTCTTAACCATAATTTTATACCAATATCAATTGATGATCCTGAATATTTGTATACCCATGTTGCTCGTACAAAAAAAGCTATTTTTGCACCAGATATAGAATTAATAAACCTCGATGGTAGAGCCTTAGATAAAGTAAGTCGATTTGGTATTAAAGCTATAGTAACTTGGCCAATGTTAAGAACTAATGGCGAATTGTTAGGTATACTCCAATTTGGTTCTATGAAAGTAAAAGAAATGCCTGATGAAGATAAAATAATTTTCGAGGCAATTGCAAGTGCTGTTTCAAATGTTATTGAAAGATTTCTTATTGATAATGCTCGTAAAGAAAGTGAGCAGAAATTCAGAGCTTTTGCAGAACAATCACTCGCCGGAGTATTTCTTTTTAGCTCAACTGGAAAAATTCTTTTCGCAAATAAAAGAGTCGAGGAAATAACTGAATATTCTATTAATGAGATTCTAGAAACTCCAATAACTGAATTCCTTAGTAGGATTCATCCCAATCAAATAAGTATTCTTCAAGAATCATTGAATTTTTCTGAATTGGCTTCTGTTCAGGGAGCAATTGTCAATGAATTTGAAGTTAAAACAAAGAAGGGTTTACATAAATGGGCTCAAATCAATCTCGCCCCAATTAAGATAGAAAATGATTTTCTTTTTGCTGTTATGATGATTGATACTACAAAAGAAAAACATATTCAAACTGCTCTTGAGCGGGAAAGAAAATTATTAACAGTAATCTCAGAAGCAACAGCAAATAATGTCAATGTTAAAAGTATGTGCCAACAAGTGTTAGAAGGAATAATTAGAGTCTTTGGCCTACAATCAGGAACAACAAGATGTTATGAAGAGAAAACAGGATTATTAGAAGTATATTCAGAGTATGGAATATCTGATTCAGAGAAATATTTATTGGAACCTGTTAGTTTAATTGAGTCAAATTATCCTCTAGCAAAATTCGCTCGTGAAAAAATAAAACTATTTTCTTTGGATGCTCCAAATGATCCAATCCTCAAAGATGCCGATTTAATTAAACTACACGATTTCACTGTCTATATTTTCTATCCTATTTTGAGTGCAAATAATGAGTTTCTCGGAACATTACAGATTGGATCCAAAAAAGAAACTATCTTAACAGAATACGATATAAAATCATTTGATTCAATAATTGAGATTTTCGCTTCTGCGATTGAACATCTCAAAGTAATAGAACAACTAGATATTAGCCAACAAAAATTCAAGAGAACCGTTGATACTATCTTAGATGGTATAACTATTATTGAGAACAATGAAATGATCTATGCTAATGACCAAATAGTTCAAATTTAT
>JAUWKS010000007.1 GCA_030614005.1 Candidatus Heimdallarchaeota archaeon
CTTTATTCTTTTTAGCAACGTTCTTACAAATAGCGCTAATCAAATTCTCCATGAGTTGAAGGAGCTCCTCAAAATCCATCCAAGTTGCTTCAACTTCTGCATGCCAAAATTCTGTGACGTGCCTGGCAGATTTCGATTTTTCTGCTCGGAAAGACGGAGCAATGGTATATGCTTTTTCCACGGAATAAATGAAATTCTCTGCGTATAATTGCCAGCTTTGACTCAAAAATACCGTTTTGTCAAAATATTCAACCTCGAATAATGTAGACCCACCTTCTGAACCGGCAGTAGTAAAGATTGGAGGTTGTACCTCGGTATAATCATTTTTTCGAAAATAATTATGAATCGCTTCAAAAACTGAAGATCGAATCTTAAGCATTGAAGTTAATCTTTGTGAACGAAGAGCAAGATGACGAACATCCAATAGTAGCTCTTGGCTCTGATCTTTTGAAATGGGGAATTTTTCTGCTTTTCCAACAATTTCAATTTCAGATGCTTTAATCTCAAATCCACCTGGTGCACGAGAATCCTCAGCAAGAAGTCCAGTGATGTAAAGTGCCGACTCGTATCCAATTGAATCAGCGATAGCATACGCCTCGGGATTATTCTCTTTATTAACTGAAACTTGAATGCGACCTGTAGAGTCACGGATAGTTAAGAAAGCAATCTTTTTGCTGCTTCTCTTTCGAGCAACCCAACCTCTAAGGTGGATAGCTTCGCCGGCTTGTTTTCCAGTTAATAAATCAATAATAGGTATGTATGTCATAAAATATACCACCAGTATTTGATGGAAGAATTAATTACCTTCTTAAAATTTTCCCAAGTAGTGAGAAGGCATTCATTGTAGCTAGCTATAACTAAAATGATTAATTATCAAGCTGTTTTTATTGAACATTTTTCATTCGTCTAAGACAAAAATCGCGTAAAATGACCATCTCTCCGAAAATTGCTATTTGATCGACGTGTGGTTGCTCACCGTTTGTTTCTTGTGCCAAAATTTCTCGTGCTTTATCTGCTAATACTTGATATCGTTTGACAAAGAGTGCTATATTATCACCATTATTTTGCTTAGTTATTTTTTCGAAATCAATATCTACCTTCTGAAATGCTTTCGCTAATGTTTGATACGAAACTGCTTGAGTGACTTCAAGTAAGAAGTCTGTTATTACTTGTTGCTTTTCAGATTTCATTGTCATTGTTTCTCACTCTTACCTCAGCAGGTTTTCTTTTAAAAGGTCTAAATGTAATTAGATGGAAGCAAGTTTGCCCATCGAAAAAATGGGCTTTTGAACATGCTCCCTTACTAGCAAAGTTTCTGTGATTCTCCTGTTACATTATTTTACATACAATGACATATAAAAACATTTTCAAACTGGAGATAATTAGCGAAAAAAATTATTTTTTCTTACAGAGAACACCGATATCTTCGACATCTGCAGTCCAGTGTTCATTTATTTGTAAATTCGTTTGCATAATAAGTTCTGAAAGTTTATCTCGAGACCATGTTTTTCGTAAGATAGAGATTACGATTAAAGTATCTTTGGTGGATATGCGAATCATTTCGTGTAATGTTTGTTCAGGTTTGGGTAGATTTTGTAAGTGTGTGATAGAAAAGACTTGCGAGAAAGTTAAATCTCGAATTGGTAATGCATCGGAATCTGCAACAATAAAATCGATAGTGGGATATTTTTCATGAGCAATTTTAATCATTTCAAGAGAAAGATCTATGCCAACAAATTTCGTCCCATTGGTTTCTGTTTCAGAGATGATGTTAAGAAAAGTACCCGTACCGCAACCAACATCGAGAATGGCTTTGCTTTCTCTAATATCCACTCGGGAGAAAATTTCTCGATATTTTTTATCTTGGATAAAATTGTAACGATTATCATATATTTCTGCTGAAGAATCATATCTTCTAGCAATTTCTTTCTTGTTTACCAAATGTTGTTCCCGAGCCTTTAATAATAGAATATAATTTTTTTTCAAAAGTTTTGGATGAAAAAAATGGAAAGGAAATTTAACAGTCCATTTTCTCACTTTACTAATTTTTTTCTGTAAGGATTATTCGTGCATCAACTGTTAAAAGATTATCATTATAAGCAAATATTGGATTGAGATCAATTTCTAAAATATCATCAATAAAGTCTACACTTAATTTGGAAATTTTAAGTAAGACATCGATTACCTGGTTCAAATCTACATTGGGTCCTCCACGAAAACCTTGTAACATCGGTAGAGCTTTAATTTCGTGAATCATTTGTTTAGCATCTCTTTCTGTTATAGGAGCAATTCTAAAAGAAACATCTTTTAGTAATTCAACAAATATGCCTCCTAAACCAAACATTATTGCTGGACCAAAGGTAGGGTCTCGAGTAACTCCAACAATGATTTCTGTAGAGGGTTTAACCATTTTTTCGATTAACACACCGCGAATTTCGGCATCTTTTTTGTATTGTTTTGCATTTGCAACAATTTCATTAAATGCTTCTTCAGCTTCTTTTTCGGAATGAATATTTAGTTTTACTCCTCCAGCATCAGTTTTGTGAATAATATGTGGGGAAAGAATCTTCATAACAATAGGAAAACCAATTTTCTTGGCCACTTCTTTTGCTTCTCCAGCATTTGCTGCGACATGGAAATCTGTAGTTGCTATTCCTACTTCTTTAATAAGAGCTTTAGATTCGGGTTCGAGTAAGAAAAGTCTATTTTCTTTCCTAGCAGTTGCAATTATTTCCTGTATTTTTTTTGACAAAATTACACAATCCAATTATTTTATAATCACCGAAGCACGTTCCTTTTTTAAAAATTTGGTAAACCTCCTTTTTGTGACGTTATTCTTTTAGAGCAAATTGACCACAAATATAAAAAACAAACACAATGCATTACGAAACGCTTTATCGTGGAGTATTTCCTTATGAAAAACCAAATCAAAGAGCACCCAATTCTTCAACCGAAAAAAGAGAAGAAAGTCAAGTTCACCTTTGATGATCAAGAATTAGAAGGTTTTGTAGGAATGGCTGTTTCATCAGCACTCTTTCTAAATGATATCAAAATCTTTGGTCGACATTATATTGATAACAGCCCTCAGGGAATTTTTTGTGCAAATGGACAATGCGCTCAATGCACACTAATTATTGATGGTATACCAAAGAAATCTTGTATGACACCCTTAGAAGGCGGGATGACAATCACAAGTTGTGAAGGTGTACCAACATTACCAACAAGCAATCAAGCAGTAAAAGTTTCTGATATCAAACAACAAGAAATAGATGTACTGATCATTGGAGGAGGACCTGCTGGATTGTCTGCAGCAAAAATATTGGGTGAAAAAGGTGTGAAAGTATTACTGGTTGATGATAAGGATAGATTGGGTGGCAAATTAGTTTTACAAACACACAAGTTTTTCGGTTCATCAGAAGATGTGTATGCAGGAACAAGAGGAATTGAAATTGCAGATATTCTGAGTGAATCTATAAATTCTCTCGACAGTGTTGAGATTTGGTTGGAAAGCACTGCATTAGCAGTTTACAGTGATAAATTAATTGGTATTTTACGAGCAAATCAAGAATATATTCTGATTAAAACTAATCATCTGTTAGTTGCTACTGGTGCTAGAGAGAAGATGCTCACTTTTCAAGGAAATACATTGCCAGGTGTATATGGAGCTGGCGCATTTCAAACATTGGTTAATCGTGATTTAGTAAAAGCTTCTAATAGAATTTTCATCATTGGAGGGGGAAATGTAGGTTTAATTGCGGGATATCATGCTATACAAGCAGGAATCGAAGTTGTTGGTCTTGTAGAAGCATTACCTTATTGTGGTGGATACAAAGTTCATGAAGATAAACTTCACCGATCAGGTGTTCCTATTTACACATCACATACGATACTCTCAGCAAATGGAGATGAAAAAGTTGAATCAGTAACAATTGCAGAATTAGACAAGGAATGGCATCCAAAAACCGGAACAGAAAAAACATACGAATGTGATACTGTTCTTATCGCCGTAGGTTTAACTCCTGTTGATGAATGTTTTCAGAAAGCAAAACATTACGGACTAGATGTTTGGACTGCTGGCGATGCGGCTGAAATTGCCGAAGCATCTGCAGCAATATTTACTGGAAGAATTGCCGGAGTGAAGATACTCGAGTCAATGGGGATTGATACAGGTGAAAATATCGCTGAATTGGAGGAAAAAGCAACAATAATGAAAAGTCGACCTGCACTACCAAAAGATATTTCGGTTCCTGAAAAAGAAGAAGGCGTATTCCCCATTTTCCATTGTTATCAAGAAATTCCCTGTGATCCGTGCACTACTGTTTGCCCACACGATCAGATCAAGCTAAATAGTGGATCTATTGTTGCAATTCCATATTTTGTTGGTGATCATGAATGTACAGGTTGTGGGAAATGTGTTGCAGTTTGTCCAGGATTAGCTATTACATTAGTTGATTACCGTAAAGATAAAGAAAATCCCCTTGTCACACTTCCTATAGAGCTAGGGAAAAAATCAGTTCAAAAAGGAGACAAAGTATTAGTTATGAGTAACACTGGCGATTTGGGTGAATATGAAGTTCATCGAGTCAGGATTCTCAAAGATTATCCAAGAACTGAATTAGTATCAGTTCATTTACCGAAAGATATAGCTAAATATGCAACCGGAATTCGTGTTCAAAGAATTGAAGTGACAGAGCCAATGGAAATTTATCATAAACCACCATTAGCAGATGAAGCGATTGTTTGTCGGTGTGAACGAGTAACAGCCGGACAAGTTCGGAAGTGGATTAAAAAAGGAGTCACAGATATTAACGAGCTGAAAGCGATAACTCGAGCAGGAATGGGAGCTTGCGGAGGCAAAACATGCACTCTACTAATAAATCGTTTATTTAGAGAGGAAGGAATTAAAGATATCACTCCAGGAACACCACGCCCATTATTTGTTGAGGTTCCACTAGGAATTTTTGCCCAGACAAAGGAGATGAAAAAATAGTGGTACACTACGATGTTATCATCATTGGAGCAGGAAGTGCAGGTGTTCCAGCAACAAGAGAAATAGCAAAAAGTGGTCTAAGCGTTCTTTGTATTGATAGTAAGCCTTCCCCAGGCCAAGGTGACAATAAACATGCAATTGGTGGTTTAAGAGCTACACATAGTCAAAAATCGAAAATCAAAGTTTGTTTAAGGTCGCTGGAAATTCTTAGCACGTGGAAGGAAAAGCACGACGAAAATATCGATTGGGTTCAAGGAGGATATCTTTTTGTTGCCTACAGAGAGCAAGAGAAGAAGATCTTTCAAGAAACAGTTGCCTTTCAGAAGAAACAAGGATTGGATATTTCTTGGAAAGAAGCAGATGAAGTAAAAGCTCTAGTTCCAGGAATCAATGAGGAGGATCTTCTAGGGGGAACATATTCACCAAAGGATGGTAATGCAAGTTCTCTACTAACCAACCACGTGTTCTACACCAGTGCATTAGAATATGGAGCAGACTTTCGATTCAAGGAACCAGTTAAAGATCTAATAATTAGTCGTGGAGAAGTGCAAAGCGTAACTACGACAAAAGGAACTTATAGCGCTGATTTTGTAATAAATGCTGCTGGAGCACACGCACAATACATTGCTAATATGGCTGGGTTAATTGTTCCTGTGATACCTGATATGCACGAAGCCGGAATCACAGAGCCTGTAAAACGGTTCTTTTCTCCAATGATCGTAGATATTCGTCCAAAAGTTAACAAAGCATTTGGCAATTCAAAGAATTATTATTTTTATCAAAATCATTTAGGGCAGATAATATTCTGTATTACTCCTGATCCACCGATGTACGGTTTGAGTACAGAAGAAACCAGTATGTTTCTTCCACAAGTAGCTCAACGAATGGTAAACTTACTTCCAAGATTAACTAATCTTAAAGTGCGACGAACCTGGAGAGGACGATATCCAAGCACTCCAGATGCAAGTCCAATAGTTGGTCCAGTAAATGGATTAGAGGGATACTTTAATCTAGTAGGATTGGGTGGACAAGGATTGATGTTGGGACCAGGATTAGGGGAATTAACTGCAAGATTTGTTAACAATAAACTAACTAGAGAAGATGAAGAAGTTCTTGAAGAATTTTCCCTATATAGAGAATTTAGCAAAGAAGAACTTTTGAAATAGTAAAGTTCTCTCAAATGCTTATCGTACGATCTATTTGGGAGGACAATTTAACTCTTAAACAAGCAAAGGAAAAATTTTCGCTCCAAAACAATCTTTCGTATGATTTTTTTTCGAATCGCTTCTTATTATATATCAATATTCAGAATTATTTGTTGATATATAATAATGGAGACACACAAAAAAATGAAAAAAATAAATCCCCGAATTATTTCAATTGCTATGATTTTGTTATCACTACTCTTTGCTGGCGGATTCGCTGCTAAAGAAATAATTTCTCCAAGTGGTGGTGGAACCACTGGAGCAATTGGCGAGGAAATCAACCCCAACGGTGGATGAAAGATCTCACCAATCTTTTCAATATTTTATACTTTTATCGTCAAAAAAGATTTTTTTATATTTTAGTAGGAAGAAAAATTTCTTTAGCTATTTTACCGAGAGCAAATTTATGTGATTGTTTTAATTTTTGACTGTTTTCTTTATCAGTTAATGCTTGTACTATTTTATCTTGGGAAGGCATTTCCAGTTGATGTATGAAATTTGATAATTTGTTCAGGGCACCGTAAGATGGACCTTTAAATACATAACAAAAACGTAGAGTTTCTTTGAATTGAAGTACCAATGTATAATCTTGATGTTTTATACGCTCGATAGATCCTTCTGTTGCAAAAGCCTCTTGCATGAATGAATTAATTGCTGTAAGAAATCCTCCCACAAGTAAATCATTAAATTGTTCTTCTTGACCAAAGTTTTGTGAGAACAAAGGTATCCCATCTTCTGCTACTATTAATAATAAAATTGGTTCTTCTTCTATAAATTTAGGCGTTTCAACTGCTCTTTTTTGAATCATCCTAAGAATATTTTCTTCTAAATTCGTATGTGAAAGTCTTTCGCTGATAGATGGTTTTTTATCTGTGAACTCTTCCCACATAGCCTTCTCCTCAAAGTAAAAATCATACTCGCCTGAGATTTTCATCGCTAAACGTTTCAAACCTTTTTCTTCTGCAGTTAGCTGTGCTTGATTCAATAATTGTTGAGCATGAGGAATATCAAGCTCGACCAAAGATAATTGCGCTTGTAAGAAATATGTTTCAACGAGAAGTGGAAACGATTTTTGTTCTTTAGCAATTGCTAGCTGCTTTTCCATTAACTTTTTTAAATCTTGAAGTGCTCCTTCATCCCCTGTTAATTGTAATTCTGTAAGATATAGATCTGATAGATTTATTAAAGCAACCAAAAATACTTCAAAATTTATTATTTCTTCATCTAGCACTTGTGAAAGCAATTTCTCTGCATCTGCTCTGTTCTTTGCTCGTTTGTTCATTTTCAGAAGTAATGCTTCGCTAACTCGAGCCAACTGATTAATTAGCTTATCTTCTTCTTGTTCATTGATTTTTTGTAACTGTGCTAAAGATTTTTCTGCCTGTTCGAGCTGGTCAATATCAATCAGAAGAGATATTCGAAAGAAGTACACTTCAGCAATTCGACGCAAATTCCCGGACTCTTTGAAAATCTCTAACCCTTTGCTGAAAAATTCCAGTGCTTTTTTAGCTTCACCTTTCTGTTGGAAGACCAGGCCAATATTAACATAAGCAAGAGCCATAGGAATGCTTTTTCCACCGATTTTTTGGTATACTTCTAAACTCTCTTGGTAATAGCTTAAAGCTTCATCTAGTTCTCCTTTCAACCGGAGAATTTCACCAATATTTCCAAGGAAAATCACCATCCCGTCGATATTTTCTATTTCTCTATTCATTTCCAAACTTTTTTGATAATAATCTAATGCTTGGTTCAGTTCTCCTTTTGAATGATGCACAATTCCAATACTACCAAGGTTTTTTGCTAGTATTTGCTTATCTTGTAATTGTTCACAAATTTTCAAACTCTGTTTAAAATAACCTAAAGCTTGATCTAATTCTCCCTTCATTGCATGATTAATTCCAATACTCCCAAGGCTATTCGCCAAAATATGCTTATCATTTATTTCTTTACAAGCTTCTAAACACAGAGTAAAATAATTTAATGCTTGGTCTAATTCCCCTTTGTCTGTATAGACATTTCCAACATTCATAAGGTTCTTTGCGAAATTTCGCTTGTTTCCTATTTCTTCCCAAAGGTTCAAGCTCTTCTGGAAAAAGCCTAGTGCTAAATCCAGTTCACCTTTCGTGCCATACATCAGAGCAATATTTGTGAATACTTTTGCTTTACCGTAACTGTGATCTATTTTTTCAAAAAGCTTTAAGCTTTTCTCAGTTAAACTAATGGCTTGTGTAAGATCACCACTATTTTGAGCTAGTTTTCCTTTGTAATTCAAAACTATTGCATTATGATGTATAGTCATATCATTATTTTTTTCATCAAGATCAAGTTTCTTTTTCTGCTGTTCAATTTGATCAATTAATAAAGTACAAACATCAAATTCCTTTAACTTTAAATTATTTTTTACTTTTAGCAAAAGGCTGCGAATAATTAACAGTGTATTTTTAAAATTATGACTTGCTTTCAAAGACTCTTCTGCTAACAAATGACTTTTTTCGTATTCTCCCTGTTCATAAAATAAATTGCTTTTAAGAAGATTGTAAGCAATATTCTCTTCACCTGTGAGATCCATTTCTTCTTTTAATTTATTTAGATTCAACAACGCTAAATCAATTTTTCCTTCAAATAATAATTGTTCTGCTTTTTGAAGATTTTTAAATTGACTTCTGAACATCCACTTTACCCCTACACAATTAAATTAAGAAAATTAATCAATGTTTCGAATTATATATCATTCCATCTACTGTAATTGCTATTTCTTTTGTTAAAATAAATAGATTTTCCTAATTTAGTTAATAAAACGTTAAAAAAATAATTAAAAAGAGCAAGAAGATGCTCACTCTAGTAAAACTAAGATTGCATAATTCTGCAGGTTTGAGATTAACTTTTGGTACTTTAGGTGTTGTTCCTTTCAAGTAAGAAGTTGCTCCTATTAAGATGTCCCCAACTGGACAAGCATTTCTTTAGCTATGCAGAATAATAAAGCTACATAAAGTTCAATAAAACAGAGATTTATTCATTATTTAAATAGTATATCTTTCGACGTTGAACCAAAATAAGTGGTGTTTCTTAATGACAGACAAAGAATTTACTGAAGAAGAAAAAATACACAGAAAAATGGCTATTGATTTTTTTAACTATACATGGACATTGCTAGATAAAGAGAAAAGAACCATTGCAGAAGATGATGAAATGATTCATGCTGCCCATGCTTCAAGATTTCACTGGGGAAAAGTTGGCACACCAACTCATTTCGAACGTGGAGAGTGGCAAATATCAAGAGTATATTCAGTTCTTAGTCATCCTCAACCAGCACTTTATCATGCGCAACGATGCCTCACTATCTGTCAAGAGAATAAAATAGAGGGGTTTGACATTGCATTTGCATATGAAGCAGTTGCTCGTGCTTATGCTCTTGCTGGAAATGAAGATGAAAAGAAGAAGTTCTACAAGCTTGCTCAAACTGCTGCAGAACAAATCAAGGAAGCTGATGATAAAGATTATTTCTTAAGCGAGCTGAAGACAATTTAACTTGTCTTTTTTTATCGCTTTTTTTTCAAAATTATCAAATAATTTTAAGCAACATTGATAAGATAGATGAAACTAATATTGTCTAGATTTTATCTATTTATTCAAATTATTAGGTATTATACATATCAGAAATTACATCTATTGGAGTTTTTATAATAATGCGCAAAGTAGCTATTGTAACAGATGGAAGCTCAGATCTTCCGAAAGAGCTAGTTGATAAATATAAAATTCATATTGCTCCTTTCAAAGTTATTATTGATGACAAAGTATTTCACATGTTGGGCAATTATGGTGATTTAACACCAGACGAATTTTATGATCTCTATGATACTGCAAAAGAATTTCCAACTACAGCCGTTCCTTCCCCGCAAGCATTTAAAAATGCCTTTGAATCTGCTGCAAAGGAAGCTGATGTAGTTATTGGTATATTCATTTCTAGTGAATTATCTGGTACTTATCAAAGTGCACTACGAGTAGTGGAAATGATTGATAATGCAGAGGTAGTCTGTTTTGATTCTCGTGTTGCTACTTCCACACTTGGTGCTTTGGTTATCGAAGCTGCCAAAATGGCTGATGCCGGCAACTCAAAAGAAGAAATCATTGCTCGTGTTAAAAATTTAATACCACAAGGAAAGCTTGTTTGCATTCTAGACAATGTTGAAGCTGTGTATCGAAGTGGTCGTCTTGGTTGGACCAAAAAATTCTTAGTTAATGCCTTCAAAATCAAACCGATCGTTCTTTTTGAGGATGGCAAAATTACTCCTGGTGGAACTATCCGTGGTCGAGAAGCTGCTTTTAAAGCTTTAAAAAATGCTGCAAAATACATCGCTAAAAGTGCCAAAACGGACACTGTTTTTATTTGGCATGTGAGAAGTCTCGAATTTGCGACTGAGCTTAAGGAGATCATGGAACAAAACAATCCAACTAATTTGGATATTCAGATTATCGAAGCCGGTCCTGTTGTTGGTACTCATGTTGGTAAGGGTGCTCTTGCCTTTATGTACTATGGCGATTACAACCCTGACTGGTTATTACAAATTGATTCTTAATTTCTCTCTCCCATATTTATTGGGAGATTCCTCTACTTTTTTAATCCACTTAAAATATATTTGAGGTATATTTGATACTATACTGATAGTAGTCTGTTAGATTGGGTGAATCTTCTCTTGCCAACAACAAAACTAAAACCAAGAAACAAGAATTTTGCTAGAACAAAAATCGTTTGTACAATTGGACCTGAATCTAAATCAAAAACTGAATTGGAAAAGCTCATTAAAGCAGGTATGGATGTTGTCCGATTGAATTTTTCGCACAATTCTCATGCTTGGCATAAAACTATCTTTCAAAGAGTCAGAAACATTTCAGATGAAATCGCTATTCTGTTTGATTTGCAGGGACCAAAAATTCGTATTGGTGAATTAGACTCTCCCTATTTTTTGAATAGGGGTGATGATGTAATTTTAACTACTGAAGAAATTGTTGGGAATAGTGAACGTTTTACAGTTTCACTCAAATCCTTAACTAAAACACTCAAGAAAAAAAATCGATTATATATCAACGATGGCATTATAGGCTTAAGGGTTAAAAAAATCGAAGGCAACGATATTCTCTGTGAGGTTACTTCATCTGGAGAAATAAGAAGTAAGAAAGGAGTGAACATTCCGAATGTTAAATTGGATCTTCCTTGTCTTACGAAGAAAGATTTTACTGACCTCGATTTTGCTCTGGACCTCGAACCTGATTATATAGCTTTATCCTTTGTTCGTGCAGCTGAAGATTTAGTTAGTTTGAGAGAGAAAATACATGATAGAAATTTAGATATTCCAATCATAAGCAAAATTGAACATGCTTTTGCAATCAAAAATTTCGATAAAATTCTCAAAGAATCTGATGCAATTATGGTTGCTCGAGGTGATTTAGGGATTGAAACTTCTGTTGCCAATCTTCCCATTCTTCAGAAGGAAATAATTATGAAAAGTAACCGAGCCGGGAAACCTGTTATCACTGCAACTCAAATGTTGGAGTCAATGATAAATAATCCTCGACCAACTCGAGCAGAAGCGAGTGATGTTGCTAATGCTATATTTGATGGTACAGATGCTGTTATGTTAAGTGCTGAAACTGCCGTTGGAAAATATTCCGTCGAATCCGTTGAGATGATGAATAAAATTGCTCTTAATGTTGAAAAGGAGCTCAAATGGAAAGACTTTCCAACAGTCAAACATTCTAAAGAAAATCAAATCTCTGAGAATTTAGCAACTGCAGCAGGGATGATTGTAAGCAAAACTCCTGTGAAAGCTATCATTGCTTTTACAGAAGGGGGTTTTAGTGCAAGACTAATTGCCAAACATAGACCAAAGACGAGGATATTTGTTGCAACTCCAAGTGTAAAAGTTATCAGAAGGTTAGGACTTATTTGGGGCTGTTATCCATTATTAGTTAAGCAATACCAAAATACTGATCAAATGGTGGTGGAAACTGTGGATACTGCGAAGAAAATGAAATACCTATAAGATAACGATACAATACTTATTTTATCCGGCTCTGTTTTATGTCCCGGTAAAACCAATCTATTGCGTGCTTACAAAGTATCTGATTTACCTACACCACGAGAGTTTGCTGCTATTTCTTAAAGTTAGGTTTTATAAAACCTAAATCCAAATTAGCTTATCAACTCTTTCTATCAATGCCTCATCTTCCAATTCAACAAAATAAGCACGTAAATCTTGAAGAAGAACTCTTGAAAAATAATCTGCTTCTATTTCTCGCAAAATGATCGCATTGTCAATAAGTCGAACCATAAGATCAAACTCATATTTTGAAGCGTTCTTTTTAGAGATATAGGCATTACATTCTATTCCAGAAATTCTCACAATTGCTTTTTTAGGAGGAATCAGTGATTTAATTGCTTGGTCATAAAATGAGCGCTGAAGTTTGACGATTAAATCTCGAGTGAAGGCTTTGTTAAAAACATCTTTTAATTCAACTAAGGATTTCCCTTGAATACTTTCTTTAGGGTAAATATTCATATGAAGATCAAATGCGAGAAAAACATTTCCTGCCTCCGTTTTTGTCGTAAATCCTTTCTCTTCACCTGGGATGATTATTTCTATAATTCGATCCAATGGACTCTTCTCATTAGCTATTGAAATTAAAGTAGTCTTTTCATCTTTACTGAATGAAATTTTTTCCCAAAACTCATTAAAATTCCGACTTAATTCTTCTTTCATCTTTGAAAGATCAACGATGACTTTCGCAGATGTCTCACACTCTATTGTGTGCATAATACTAACATTTTGTTCGATTTTCAATTCTTTTTCCTGGGAACTAAGCTTTACAGCTTTTTCTTTAGTAATTGTAAAGTATTCAATTGCTTTGGATGTACAACGAGTAAAAGTAACAATTGATTTAAAGCTAGCAACTGATTTTTTTATCTTGTCTATTATTTCATTTGAAAATTCTTTATTTGAATAAAACACTAATCCTACGATCTCCAATGAGTAAGGTAAAATATATTTTAGACTTGTAAGTTGATTAACATCATTTTGATCAACAGTTAAATTATCAACACTTTCAAGATTCTTAGTAAAATGTATTGCAGATAAAATTGAAACTTTGTTTTCTTGTGCATCCAAAAAACCAATTAAGACTGAGAATTTTATCGTATCTTTCTGTTGATTTGCTATAGCTTTCAACTGTTTACTTATATCCTTTTTAACAATCAATGTCATTCAAATACCCTTAGCTATCACAAGATGGATTCTTTTTAAAGTTCATTTTGAAATTGAGTAAATTTAAGCACTAATTTGCTTTAATTTGGTAGGACAATACTTTTTTATTTTAATTTACTTGTTCAATAAAGAAAAACAAATCAAGGTTGTTCAAAAATGAAACGAATACTGGTTATCGGTGCTGGCGGTCAAATTGGAAGTGAGCTTGTTCCTTTTCTCAGAAAGAAGTACGGAAAAGAAAATGTTATTGCTACAGGTAGACGAACAGTTCTTCCAGAAGTAATAACTGAAGATGGTCCTTGGGTTTATCTTGATGCTCTTCATCAAGAATCCCTTAAGAAAGTCATTTATGAAAATTCTATCGATCAAATTTTTCATATGGCTTCCGTTCTCTCAGCAACAGGGGAAAAAATACCTCAAACAGCCTGGGATATTAACGTTAACGGTTTGATCAATGTCTTAGAAGTCTCGAGACGATATGATATTGAAAGGGTTATTTGGCCAAGCTCTATTGCTGCTTTTGGTCCAACAACTCCTCGTGAAAACACTCCGAATGAAACAATTCTACAACCAACGACCATGTATGGAATTACAAAGGTTTCTGGAGAATTGTTAGCAGAATATTATTACAAGAAATATGGTTTACTTACTTTATCGATGCGTTTGCCTGGAATAATCAGCAGTGAAACTGCTCCAGGAGGTGGAACCACAGATTATGCTGTAGAGATATTCTATGAAGCAATAAAGAATAAAAAATATACTTGCTTTTTGAAAGAAGACACTAAATTGCCAATGATGTATCAACCAGATTGTTTGAAATGCCATGTCGATTTTCTAGAAATAGACGAATCCAAATTCAAACGACACGTCTATAATGTAGCTGGTGTCTCATTCACTGCCGGTGAACTTGCAGCAGAAATTAAGAAAATTATACCTGAATTCACCATTGATTATAAACCTGATTTCAGACAAGAGATTGCTGATTCTTGGCCAAAATCCATTGATGATTCCATTGCTCGTAAAGAATGGGGTTGGAATCCTAAATATGATTTAGCCGGAATTACTAAAGATATGATTGAAAAACTTAGTAAAAGATTAGTATAAATAAATGTAATGTACAAGAGGCTTCAGCTTCTTTCTTTTATTTTTTACCATTCATCGAGGAGATTTTTTTGAAAGATAAAGAAATAGTTCGCAAAGGGTTTAATGAAATTGCTCTAAAGTATCATGCTGAAAGAAATGAAGAGCTAGCTGAGATGAAATTACTCCCTGATTTTGTGGCACTAATTTCACAAGGTGGGAAAATTCTAGATGCGGGGTGTGGAGGAGGTTATCCTTTTACTGAATTACTAAGTGAACATTTTGATGTTCTTGGTGTAGACATCTCAGAAAAACAAATAGAATTAGCAAAGAAAAATGCTCCTAAGGCAAACTTCCAATGTATTGATATGACTAAATTATCCTTCCCAGATGAATATTTCAATGGAATATTCTCTTATTATGCGATAATACACATCCCTCGAGATGAACATTTTGATTTATTAGTCAATTTCTATCGAATGCTAA
Organism: Candidatus Heimdallarchaeota archaeon; assembly: GCA_030614005.1. GTDB lineage: Archaea > Asgardarchaeota > Heimdallarchaeia > JABLTI01 > JABLTI01 > JABLTI01. Next base: position 15,021 of record JAUWKS010000007.1, read on the forward strand.
AACCGAATGGAGTGGCATTACTAACTTTTCATAGTGAGGATGATCCCAGTTCGTATTATGATGATTTTTTCGATACCAACATGTTTTGGAGTGGTTTTGACGCTGAAAAAAACATTCAAATGGTAAAAAAAGCTGGTTTTAAGATTATTTGGTCTAAATTAATTGGTGACAGTTTGGGTGATTCTAAACATCTTTTTGTTCTTCTTGAGAAAAAGCAAAAATGAAATTATAGTCCCTTCCATTAATTTTTTATAATTTAGATATCTATTAGATTATTAGCGCGTAAATATCATAAGAATATATACACTAAAATTGATGAAAAGTTTTAGTGAAGTTCGGAGTGAACATTGATGGCTGAGTTTGGCGTAGACTTTTACTTAACAATAGTATTATCTTTTGTAGAATTAGTCATACTTGGTATTTTCACCGTTCTTTATTTCAAAAAAAAGCAACCTGCTTTCCAATCACTAATTATTTCTGCGTTCCTATTTCTTCTTGCTAATATTGTATCTATTATTCATATTGTAATGCCAAACTTGGCTGGCTTGACATTTTTCCAAGGACTTTTAAGTGCTGCCGGACTTGCACCGATTGTTGTATTCTTAGAAATATTTGAAAATGGAACTTCTTTTAATCAAAGGAGTTCTTCATCAGTTATTTTTATACTGCTTATTGGCGCAGTCAAGGGTGCATCAAAATTACTAGTTGTTGAATTTCATGGTCCACTAGAGGTAGAGTTGGGAAATTTCTTCAATTTTATTGCACCAATATTGTTTATTTTAGTTGGCTCTCTGTACGTCAACACTCTCTCTAAAATGAAGGATCGTATTCGCTTTGAAAATCAAAAGAAAAAGATTCGAAAAGTGAAAACAGGTGTTTATCTTACTTTTATTATCCCTAAATTTATTTCAGGGTCCATTTTTACTTTGAGCATTTTACCAGCATTTATCTTCAAAGATTTTGATGTTAATCTCATATTAGATCAAAGTAATATTTTCGATTTAATTGTAAATACTACACAAATTATTGGACTGGTAGTACTGAGTATACCAATTATTTTCAGTGGATCAGTATTCTTTATGCAATCAAGGAAGGTTTCAAGATTAATAGTTATTAATAAAGATGCTATCCCAATCTTCGAGTTTGCATTTGAAAAGGAGGATTCATTCTGTGATGATAAATTGCTTAAAGAGGCTTATAATTCTATAAGCACAATAATGAATGATGGGGGGATAGCTTGTCAAGAATTAAAGTCAATGAATTTCAGTGATGTACAAATTATGGTTGATGTCCGGGATGATTTCGCGGTATTATTAGTAACAGACAGACCAACTTTATTTTTGAACAAAGCAGTGGAATCTTTTGCAAATGATTTTCAATTAATCTTCCCTCAAAATACTGACTTAAATCAAATAAGAACTCAAAAGATCAAATTTACTGCAGAAAAAATGATTCAAAAAAACTTCGGTTTGGAACAAGAAGAATTTGAGCAAATACGTTCAATTGTTAGAATGGGTTTTGATAAAGTAGGAATTGAATATTCGAAAACGAGATTGGAATCTGATGAAGAAGTGCTCTTACTACCCGATTTTATGAAACGCTTGCCAACCGGTGCTCGAGTTTTAGATGCAGGTTGTGGCGCTGGAGAACCTATTACAAGGATTTTAAGTGAGAGATTCAAAGTGGTTGGTGTAGATATTTCACGAAAACAAGTAGAAGCAGCTCGAAAAATACTTCCATATTGCGATTTTGTCTGGCAAGATATGACAACGCTAACGTACCCTGATGGCTACTTTGATGGCATAATTTCATACTATGCAATACCCCATGTTCCAAGAGAAGAACACAAAGGATTAATGGATAATTTCTTCCGTATGCTAAAAGAAGGTGGGTATGTTCTGCTCTGTTTTGGAACAGATGATGATCCAGGAACAGTTATAGATGGTTTCTTTGGCGTGAAAATGTATTGGAGTAGTTTTGATGCAGGGACAAATGTGGAAATGTTGAAGGAAACTGGATTCCATATTACTTGGTTAAAGTTCATTTTTGATGATTTAACAGAAGAACAACACATTTTTGCATTAGCTCAAAAACCACACAAAGAACTATTCGATGAAATAAAAGAAAGAAAAAGAATTGATTGAGGATTTCTCCTCAACGATACAATTATAAAATCTTTAATTCTTTACCAATTTTCTCAAAAGCAGCTAATGCAGTATTAAGATGATCTTTTTCTAAACCTGCAGTCATCATTACTCTAATTCTAGCTGTTCCACGTGGGACCATTGGGAAAACGATTGGTAGAGCGAAAACTCCTTCTTCATAGAGTCTATTGCTCATTGCTTTTGCTACATCATTTTCACCACAAATAATCGGAGTTATTCCTGTAGGAGTATTTGCTGCTGCAACAGTAATTTTATGATCGAATCCAAGATCGACAATTGCTTTCTTGAAGAAACTGCCATTCTCTAGAAGCTTTGCAACTACATTATCAAATTTGCCATCTTTATTTTCAAGAACATCAATTGACCCAATTGATGCCCCAGCAACTGCGGGAGGATGAGAACCACTTAGAAGGTATGTTCGTGTTTTGTTTCTGCAGAAATTAACTAAATCTTGTGAACCTGTAATAGCTCCACCCACTGTTCCCATAGCCTTGCTAAAAGTATTCATTTCAACATGTACTTTGCCTTGAAGACCAAAATGATCAACAATGCCTTTTCCTTTCTTGCCTCTTCCAAGAACACCGTCACCGTGAGCATCATCTACATAAATCATAGCGCCATATTGTTCACAGAGTTTTTGGATTTCATCTAGTTTAGCCATATCTCCATCCATACTAAAAACGCCATCAGTGAGAAGTAAAATTCTACGAGCATTAACCTTCTCAGCATTTTTCAAACAAACTTCTAAACCAGCCATATCTGAGTGTATGTATCTAAAATCAGAACCACGTTGTGCTTTTGATAACCGAACACCATCAATTATTGATCCATGATTTAATTCATCAGAAATAATAACATCTTCTTTACTTGGAACCAATTGAGGAATAACTCCTGCATTTGCAGCATACCCTGTTTGGGTTATCATAACAGCTTCTTGCTCTTTAAAAGTAGCAAGTCTTCTTTCTAGTTCTTCATGAAGAAACATGTTTCCAGCAATTGCTCTAACTGAACCAGAACCAGCACCGAATTCTTCCACTGCCTCAAGTGCTTTCTTTACAACATGTGGATGAGTACTTAAGTTCAAGTAGTTATTTGAACACATCATAATAACTTCTTTACCTTCAACTATACACACAGGGTCAGATCTTGATTCAAGTGTCTTGTGTTTCCAATCTAAATTCTTAGCCACCAAATCATCATATTCAGCTTTCATAAAGCCAACTGGGTCTCTTGTCGTCATTGTTTTAGCACCAAAAATAATCAATTATTGTTATCTTTGTTAGAGTATTTGCTTTATTAAACTTTTTTTGTATTAAGAAATAAAGTAAAAACATACACTTTTATGTTAGACATCACTTTTTTCTATTGTATATGAAACAGTTTGATAGAAGATTTTTTATCTTACTGCTTTTGCTACTAATCTAGGAAGTGAACAAATACTATGTCTAAAAAAAGCCGATTAGAAGATGATTTATTCGACCCGGAAAAAGATGTTGAATCTACCGTTGAAGGGTTTCCGAAAAGAAATGAGCTCGTAGTAGCTAATGTTGAAGAAGTTATGGGCCATGGTTGCTATGTTTCTTTGACTGAATTTAATAAAAGAAAAGCGTATGTGCATATTTCTGAACTCTCTAGAACATGGGTAAAGAATATTAGAGTCCACGTACGAGAAGGGCAAAGAATAGTAGCCAAAGTTTTACGAGTAGACCCTTACAAAGGTCAAATTGATTTGAGTATTAAGCGTGTCCCTGAGCAAATGAAGAAATTAAAGATTCTTGAAGCGAAACGTGGACAAACAGCAAAGACTCTCTTTAAAATGGTTACAGAGAAGATGTCAAAAGAAGATATGGTACAAGTTGCTGAAGTAAGAGACATTTTGATCACTCATCATGAATTGCTCTATTATGCACTTGAATTTGCTTCGACTGCTACTCAAAAGGAACTCGTAGATATGGGTATCCCAGAGAAATGGGCAAAAACAATAAGAAAAGTAGCCTCCGATAATATTGTCCCTGCTACCGTTGAAATTAAAGGTACAGCTGAAATTGTCATCCCTAGTGGAAATGGCTTACTCTATCTCAAAGAGGCACTCATCAAAGGTAGAGACAATGTAGAAGAAAAGAATACTACTATCAAAATCTATACTAAGGGTAGTCCACGTTATTCTATTGAGGTTGAATCTGAAGACTACAAATTGGCTGAAAAAGCATTAGAAAATGCTCTGGGTCGTATTGAGGATACAGTTGAAAAACATCACGGAACTTTTTCCTTTAAACGGGCATAGATAGAATAGAATTGTTAACCAAATAAAATTGAAGGCAGGAAACAATAATGTCAATTCAGAAATGCACAAAATGTGGACAATATACTTTGAAGGAAATTTGTCCAGTGTGTAAAGAAAAAGCAGTCAAACCTGCTCCAGCAAAATTTTCAATAGTACATTCCCAAAAATATGGTAAATATCGGCGGGAATTAATGAAACAAGCGAAAGAAAGAACAAAAGCAAAAGAGTAATTGAACGTTCACTTCCAAAAATTACTCTTCCTTATCCTCTTTTTTATAAAAGAAATATAATTGGTGCACCGCCCGGAATTTGAATCCGGGTTCCGACCTATCTCCTCGAGATAAAACCTCTAATGGGAGGGTCGAGTCTTACCAGGCTGGACCAGCGGTGCGAAGTATATTTGCGCGAACTATCAACTCAAAATCCTCAACATCAATGTTCAGCTAGGGCCAGAACGATCATCGTCCGCGTGTATTATTTTGTTTTCTTAAAACAAAAAAAGGTTTCGAGATATTCGAAACAAAAGATTAGCAAAAACGTTCTCTACGAATAATTAAACTATGTATAAAATAAGTGAGAAGAAATGAAAAAGGATTATTTTATTCTTTTCAAACGGTTTTGCACTGCTTCACTTTGTAATTCCTTTAAGGCATCCATAGCAATCCATTTTGCACTTGGATAATCCATGTGGAGAATCTCATTGCTATACATTATTGCTTCTTTGTTTAGATTTCGGTTTCTTTTACCAATTTGTCTTAGTGCCCAATTAACACTTTTTTTAACCATATTTCTAGGGTCTAAAGCTCCTTTCTGTATCAATGGTAGAAAAGAAATGAAAACTGCATCATCTGCTTTTTTATCACTAACTGCTAACCGAGCGATTAATACAAAACCTGCTCTTTTGACATATTCTTCTTCTCGTTTTGTCCAATCAATAACTTTCTGATACGCATATCGTGTTCGCTCAAATAAACACATAATACATTGATCGCAAATTTCCCAATAAGTAAACTCGCTTGCCCATCTCTCCAGTTGCGATTCAGTTACAAAATCAGGATCATCTATCATAGAAGCTAAGATTCTTGTTTCTCTGTAATTCAAGTCCCACAAATCTAGTGCCAATTGATGGTTAATGCCTATTTCTTTGGCTAACTCTCGGAGGATAGGAATTTTAATACCAAAAGCATTTTCGGGAGTGATGCCATACTTTGCCATCCACTCAATAGCTTCTGGATCCTTTAATTCTTCCAATCTTTGGACTATTATTTCTATATTGGATAATCTACTAATAACCAACTTTCCCACAGAGCTCCTACAATAATAATAGAAAGTAATAACAAAGAAGAATGTTATTTACTATTCATCTTCTTCTTGGCTTTCTTCAATGAATTTATTTAAGATAGTCTGAGCATCAGGAAAACTTTCATCTTCAATTTTGGTCATTGTTCCATTACGACCTAAAGAAAGCTGAGCACGTCCTTGCCAAACATTAATGTACCCTTCTTCAATTTTTAACAGATCACCGAAACTGGCTTCATTGATTTTCGTTCCCCACAAACTCATCGTTGTAGTTCCTGTTTCGTCACCAACTTTGAGATCACATACACGAGATTTTCCAAATTTGGTATTGACAGTTCTTGGTTCACTTTTAATAATAACTCGCACAACAATATTTATCCCTGGTTGCTTGACAGGTTTTAGATCTTTAACTTTAATGAATGACATTTTACTTCCTCTGATTAGTTCAATGTTATTATATACTTAGTAATTTACAAAGGAGAATACCACTATTAGTATTTTCTGTAAAAATAGCTTATTTGGTTAAACATTTTAATTCAAAATTCAAACGACAATTTTTTATTTAACATTGTCTCATTTTGTTGTGGAGTGTAATTTCCTTGCCAAAAGATGAACAAAAATCACAAGAAGAATTTTCCGCTATCTATATGGGCGATTTTAGCACAATCATTGATGAAGCTATAGATTTCAAAAAACAAGCACAAGTCAATGGTTTTGATTTATCAGTGAAAGAAATCTTTACTCTAAAAGGAGAAGGAGCAATCGACTTCGATAACTCCAAACGTGTTCTTCCTGAGTATGAACCTTTACCAAAGAAAGATGATGAATACTGGGAATTACAACCTGGTGCCTATGTTGTTCGCTATAATGAAATTGTGAGCGTCCCTCTTAATGCTGTAGGAATAATTCAACCAAGAAGCACACTACTTAGAATGGGTGGAACAATGATTGGTGCTTGGTGGGATTCAGGTTATTCAGGCAGAGGGCAGGGTCTATTAGTTGTAAATCATCCAATAAAGGTTTACCAGAATGCCCGTGTTGCTCAAATTGTTTTTCTAATTTCTAAAGAACTATCAAAAGGGTACGATGGTACCTATCAAAGTGAGAAGAAATAATTTTTCTTTTCATTTTCTGAAATTTTACGTATGTTTATATAGTTAGAGGTCTAACTTAGGTAAGAGGTCTGACTCGGGTTAGATGTCTAACCTATTATTCCTATTTATTTCACAGCAATTACAACTTTTTCAACAGGGGATTAACAAATGGCAAACGAAACTACGGTTGAAAAAACAAATGTGTAAAATCAAATCAAAAAAAGAAAAACTGGAACTAGAAAGTAAGATTGCTGGTGAAAGTAGAGAAAAGAAAAAAGATAACAAAGATACAACACCGAAAAAGAAGAGGAAAAAAGAGCTCTTCAAATGGTTAGGTGGATTTGTTACCAAAAGATACAAAATAATTCTAATAGTCAGCTTACTTTCTTTAGCAACAGCAATATATCCTGCAATTCTTTTGCAAGGAGAATTGAAATATAATGATCAAGATTTTCTTCCTCAAAACCTTGAAAGTAGTATTGGTGAGCAAATTCTTGAAGATCAGTTTGCTTCTAATGTATCTAGTCTATCAACTATTATTGTTCTAGATTCGGATGAACTTATTAGCTCTGAAGATAATCTCGCATATATTGAGGCTTTAACTCAAGGAATTGATGGTTCTAATGTATCAAATGACGTAGCAAGAGTTGACAATATAGTCTCAACATTTATTGCGTATAACTCGACATATTGGTCTGAAATAAATCAAGCACGATCAGCAATTGATAATATGTTATTTGACAATTTAACTTATGCTAATTCGGCAATGCAATATGCAGCAGGAGAATTAAATGCTACTATGCAGCAAATTGCCGGATTATATCTAATGACTTGGTTTAACTTTTCAAGAACTTATTATTATGGTCATTACGATTCGAATCTCTTTACAGCAGGTCCCCTTGATCCTACCGTTCTGCAAACTATAGCATTAGATACTAATTTCACAAATGGTTTTGCTATTTCACCGGAATATGTAAGTTTAGTGTATAGCTATGCAAATTCCTTAGATAATATTTCTTATGTAGATGACTTTGTTGTGAATGAAATTGCATTAAGCATTGCAAATATGTCATTATTCTATGCATCAAATATGTCTCTTGAAGAATATCAAGTACAACTTTATCCTTTGTTAGCATTGTACTATCAAAATTGGATACAAAGCTTCCAACAAACAATAACAAATTATAGTTTGAGTATAGTAAATGGTACTTTGTTGAGTGCAAATCTATATGATAATTCCACTATCCCAAACGCATATGTAAGTCAAGGAACAGTTTTAGGTTATCTACAGATAGTAAATAATACTGCATTTCAGGGGATTGATATTAGAAATCTAATTCTCTCTCAAGCAAGCGAATTCTTTGATTTATCTGATCCTCAAATTATGGCATTCCTAGACAGTGAAGACTTAGCAACAATAATTGAAGCAGTTTATGACTTAGGATTAAATCCATCACAAGAAGCAATTCAATTATTATCTGCATCAATTACTGAACAGATCATACTAGGAATTATTACAGTTAATCCTTCCATACCTACTATCGAAGAATTTTGTATTAGTGATCGGGTATCAAATATTACTCGGTGGTTCTTAAGTACTGATGGTAAGTGTTCGATTTATGTAGTATCATACGATGTTTCGAGTTACTCTACTGTTGAAGAACAAAATCGAGCTTTAGTTGCTGCAGATAAATGGATAGGTGACTATTCTCATCAACTAATTTCTGATATGAATTTAACTCAAACAAGAATTTATCATACAGGAGAAATATTCATTACTGAGAGTATAACAGAATCCTCAGGAGAAGCTGCAGGTAGTATTGATATATTTGCAATCATTTTTGTTGTAATAGCTTTAATACTTATTTTCACTAGCCTAGTTGCACCTGTAATTCCATTACTGACAATTGGAATTGCTATTGTTATCTCTTTCGCATTTCTCTTCTGGGTATCAAAAGCAATGGATATTCATTACTTAAGCACTCTTCTTCTGACGATTATTTCATTAGGCGCTGGTGTTGATTATTGTATATTTATTTACTCAAGATATACTGAAGAACTCAAAAGAGGCAAACCAAAAGAAGATGCAGTAAAAATTGCTATTGAACATGCTGGAGAATCAGTTTTCCATTCAGGATTAACTGTGATGGTCGGTTTTGGAGCTCTAATTATACCTAATTTCCCAATGTTACGAAGTCTAGGTATTGCAATGTTAATTGGCGTTGGGTTTTCAATATTAGCCTCAGTATTAATTGTTCCATCTTTACTAATGTTATTAGGAGATGCAGTATTTTGGCCTAAAAAATTGAATACTATTCTTCGACCACAAAAGTGGTTCAAGAAGAAAAAGGTTCCAATCATTGAAATTGAAGAACAATCTGAAAATGTTCCTGATGGTCAATCTCTCCATAAAATCAAATCGGAAAAAGAAGAAGTTAGTGAACCAAAAAGAAAAAGTAGTTTGTCAATACGCATAGGAAAATTTGTCACGAAAAATGGCCTTTCTATCTTTTTATTGGCAATTGTATCCATAGCTCCATTTGTTTACTTCACTACTCAAATGAAAACAAGTACCGATTTCATGAGTATGATGCCTTCAGATTTTGAACCTAGAGATGCATCTGATATCCTAACTGAGAGAATGGATTATGGTAATCCAATATCTGTTAAACTACTTTTTACAAACCTAGACCAAGAAGTTCTCTCTAGAGAGACACTAATTGACACAGAAAACTTATGCAAACAATTACTTACACAAGAGCATGTAAAGACAATTCGGGCAGTAACTAGACCACTAGGTACAAATTCAATACCGTTCGATAATCCTGCAATGTACTCAAGTTATCTAAGTATCATGGATAATTTCGTAGGAAAAGATAATCACACTTTCTATATGGAAATTTACTTAGATATTGATCCATATTCAGACGAAGCAAATGATTATGTAGGTAATTTGCCAGCGTTCATTGATGAAGTTATATCTCAAGAAGATTTGTCATATCTTACAAGTGCCGACCATTATGTAATGGGTGTTTCTCGAACCTTTTATGAAATGAACTTAGTTACAACTCAGGCATATCCAATCGTCGTGCCTATCGTTATAATAGGTGTGTTCTTAGTATTACTCTTCTTGTTTGGATCCTATTTCACTCCAATCAGATTGATACTCACAATTGGTATGAGTATAGCTTTTACTTTGGGTCTGCTTTATCTAGTCTATGGAATAGGTTTTGGCGCTCCAATATTCTGGCTTCTTCCAATAATGCTATTTTCCATTTTAATGGGATTAGGTTTGGATTATGATATTTTCTTGGTATCTCGAATCAAAGAGTATTGTCAAGCTGGTATGACGGATAAAGATGCAATTATTCATGCCTTGGATCATACTGGAACAATCATTACATCTTGTGGGTTAGTGATGGCTGCAGCGTTTAGTAGCTTGATGTTCACTGAACTTTGGCACATCAACGAACTAGGATTTGCATTCACAATCTCAATATTAATCGACGCAACTGTAGTTCGTCTAATTCTTGTTCCATCAATAATGGTGCTATTGGAGAAATTCAATTGGAAAGGACCGAAAAGATTGCAAAAGGTACACCGAAATCCAAAAGTAACTGCTGTAATGAAAATTTTAGGCGATAACATTGGTATTGAAATTTTCAGTCCTGAGTTAAAGAAATCTCTTGAAAATGTTGTAGAACAATCATCTTCCAATGCTACTGTTGAGGAGTTGATTGGTAATATGCAACCAGCATTGATACAATATATAGATGAGAAAAAACTGACAACGATAATAACTGATCTTATGACCACTAAATTGAACGAAATATCTTTGAAATCGTAAAGTCTGTAAAACAATAATACTTCTCGTTTCGAGAAGTATCTTTTTTTTCTAAAAAACAATACAACATAAACTTCTATCTAGAGGTCGCCTTCTAAAAAAAAAGTTCAAAGAGTTCCTCTATTTGAATGAGTGCTCTTTTTGCAGGTAGAACTGCTAATCCAGCTTTTTTTGCTTTTATTCCTCTAAATTTTATTGCCATGGTGAAATTTTCTGAACGAGCAATTAACAAGCTTCCTTGCTCTGTTCGAATATTCATGTGCCTGAATGTATCCTCGGGATTCCCTTCAATACTTTGGAGGGCAAGTAATGTACTGATACTCTTGATGGTGTCTATTAGTAGGGCAGCAGTTCCTTCAACATTTATGGAACCTTTATGTTCATGTACACTACAACAAGGTAATCCTTCCTCTGTTGTAAGAACAATATCTGATGAACCTGTTCTGTCCATCAAATCGCGGAGAATTTTTTCCGCTAGTTCGTTTATTGAAGCACTTTCATCCATACCAACACCCCAAAATTATAACAGTAAATTTGCTCTTTTTGTTTTTTTAACTTTCTTTCAAATAATCAAATTACTTTCTCCTATAAAGATTTAATGATTAAAGCAGAATGGATTTTCCGCTAGTCAAATAAAAAAAGACTCTTCTTACACAAACTTCTTTCCACCTAAAATAATAATGGATAAGCAAGTTCGTGCAAGATTTCATATTTCTTTGGATCAAAATCTACTTCATCTAGTAACTCATTCAAGTTAGTGTACTCGAATTCATTTAATGCTACAGGGAAATTTTTCTTATCAATTTCTTCTTTAGGTATAGCGAAGAAGCTTAGTAGTAATGGTCCAAGGTACCCTGTTTCTACATAAATTTGAACTATCCAGTGGAAATATTGCATTAGTTCTTTCAGCGTTGAATTTTCGATTGCTTCTGCAATGATACTATAAGAAGTCATTAAAGCTGCTCTTCGTGTGAGATAGTCCTTGGTTTTGCCAACAGAAATTAATGTTGAAAGTAGTTCAAGATTCGCCCAACTTGAAAGTGCGATAATAACTGCGTATTGTAAATCTGCTTTACTTTCTCTCAGAATCTTCAAGAGAATAGGAAGGGAATTATTATGACCTATTTTTCCTATTACCTCAATTACAGCGAGTTTTTTCGCAAGTGATTCCGATTTGAGTTCAATATGCAATTGTTTTATTAAATTAGGTGAAGACTTTTTTTCGTATACTCTAGCAATAGCCATTGAACATGCATTTCTGACATTCCATGAGGGATCTTCTAATCCATCAAGTAATTTCTCTAATGACGCTTGTCCACCAACTTCAAGAAGTGTTAGAGCTCCTTTAACTCGATCGATCTCTTTTTCTGAGGTTAATCTTCTCTTTGCTATTCCTCTTTGAAATACTCTTTTGATAAAAGCCATGATTATGCACTTTCCTGTTGAGTGACTATTTCATCAATCAATATACGTACTGAAGCTAGTTTTGATTGACTCATTTTACTCAAATGACTATAGTCAACTTCCTTGCGTATTTTAGAAGTTCCATAAAGCACGCTTGTTGAAACATCCGTTTCTTCTTCTTTTGCTTGTGCTTCTTTTTGTGCTTTAACGAAATCCAACAATTCTTTGGATATATCAATTGCTCGAGTGTAAATTGGAATATCCCAAGGTGACATTGGATTGTCATCAAGACTGCCCACTGAGAGAAGTGTTCCCACTATCATTCTATCCAATTTCTTAAACATAATGATATCTGGAAAACCAGGTGTTGGCATCTTGAAATTTTGACGATAAAGCAAACTGTGGTTATGAAGAATTAGCAACTGTTCTAAATTAACCGATTCATCATCAATTTCGAATACATAGATTGGTTTAGAATCAACTTTGACATAACCATAAAATTGGAATGCTTTGCTACTTTCTAACCATTGGCCTACATTGACAACTTGGAAACGATGGACAAATTTAACGTAATCATCAATTTGATCCCATTCTCCTTCGTAGATATTCCATGTTTTTCTCCAGTAACCAGTAGAATCTGCGTGCCAGTAGACATTTGTAGATTGAGTTCTTTCTCGAACATCCTTGATAATTTTCCGTGCATCAGGACCTCCACCTGCTTTGTTAAGGAGGTCTAGGTCACCTTTCATCTCGAGAACTTCTTGAATAATCTCTCTTGGTTGTTCTAATTTATCCTCAAAAGCTCTTTTGATTAATTCAAGAGAGAACTGATTCATTGGTGGTCCATAAATTGGTTTGAGTAAACGTGGAAGTGTATTGAATTTGTATTCTCCTTTTTCGAGAATTTTAGTGGCTATTTCTGTATGAATGTAATTTGCAAATGCTTCTATTAGAATTCCTGAAAGGTTCTTCTTCTTCACAGCCTCTGCTCGTTTGTTAAGAAAAGTAATTATTTCCAAAAGGAAGTTCTGGAAAAGAGATGTATTCCTTGAGCTTTCCGGTGGGAGATAGAAATCTTGTACACCAAATGTTGAAAGCAGGCGTATAACCGCAACCATGTCTTGAAAATAGGGCAAACCCCAACCGATTTGGCGAGCTTCTTTCAGTCCATAGGCATTATTCATCATTAATTCCTTAATGATCATATCCATACGATAGATTTGTGTGAGCATTTCACTATCATTTGTAGCAGACTTTTCAGCAAAATATGCGTGAGCAAATGCATGAATAAACATTATTCTCAAAGCGAAATCTCTTTCCGGGCTTTGTTCAAGCTCGAAAGGAAGGCTCATATAAATCATTGTAGGTTTACTGGGGAAGACTGAAATGCATTCATCTGCTAAGTAATTTCTCGCTCGAGACTTTCTTAAGTTTTCAATCATTTCTTGGGAGAGCACTGCATGTGGGCTTCCACCTAATTCCATTACTTGGTAAAGGCTACTGTGAAGTTCAGGATCAATGAATACAAGTACTTTGTATTCTTCTGGTGTTTCACCTACAAATTCCTCGAAGTCTTTTCGAGCTTGTTTGTAGATTTCAACTACTCGTGGATTGTCCAAGTCTCATACTCTCCGTAATGATGGTTTTTGCTAGTATATCCATTCTTGATGGATCTATTATTACTGGATAAGCGATGCCTCTAAGGGCTCTTCTAGTATCTCTCCAGAGATCCGTGTGTCGTAATCGCTCTGATCCAATCATAAAGTAGGATACTTTCCAAGCTCTACTTCGATCTTTCACCACATCTCTTAGTAAGCTGTTCAGTTCAATGTAACAATTTCGTGCAACAGGATCAATTACTTCCCGCTCTTCTTCAAAATAATGCAATAAACTTGTTGATGGTTTTGCGTCATACCCTGGAATCAGCTCATTTGGTCGTCCATCTGTGACGATAATGATGTGAATGTCTCTATTTTGAGTGTTTTTCTTAATGCGAGCATGATCTATTGCTGATCTGATTGAAGCGCTCATTGGAGTCCGTCCTTTTGCTTGGGCAGTTAATAAGAATCGTTCCAGTTCTCCTTCTGAAGAAACTATTCTACGATTCTTGGAAATAGGAACAACAGCAGTTCTGAATGCTTTTTGGTTTGTTCTTCTTGTTCTTCCTTGTTTCTTCAAGTAATAGAAGATAGCCAAAGAAGTTAAGAGTGCACCTTCAAGTCTAGAGAAGTGTGTTCCTTGGACAACATTTCTCATAGATTGAGAGATATCAACTGCAAGATAGATCTGTGCATTTCTATCTTTCTTTATAATAACAATATCATCAGTATCAATAGATTTTGGTGGAATAGATTGAGAGGTAAGAATTGAATGTTCAAATGTTTTCTTCTTGTGGATTTTACCTCGAGGTCTAACAATTGTTTCATTTACCGGTCTAGCTGGTAATTGTCTGGTTAACCAATTGCCAAGTTGATTTCCTAAGAAATCCATAACTTCCTCACGTTTAATCCTCATTTTATGACCAAAACGATCTGTAATTTCAATATCTGTCAATTCTTCCAGAGTACGTAATGACTCTGTCAATTGTTTTTTGTAATCCGCTGTGCCTTCGAATCCTTTCAGATGTTTCTGAATAAAAGATTCGATTTCCTCTTTTGTTTGTAGTTCACCCATATTGACTTTCAATAGAGCGTCTGGTAAAGCTTCGTTACCAAGATACTCGAGTATTTCCAGTTCACGGATAAGATCTTCTTCTTCCATGGGTTCCATTGGTGTAACTAGCAATCTTCGGCGGATATTTTTCACTGCAACAGCGTTCTCAAGAGACATACCTAGAACTAGGGCTTCTCGCGAGCTTTGTCCTTTTCGAGGGTCTCGCCATTTTTGTAATACGCTGGCAGCATCAGCGAAGTCAAACACAAATTCAGGGTCGCGCCAAATTGTCAGCGGATCTGAAAATCTCTCACGAGTGATCATGTGTAATCTATGAGGCATTGTGTATGCTCTCCATTCATCGTAAATGATAACAAAATATCCAGTATTTTACCAGATATTTTAGATATGATCGATTAATAGCAATTGTTCATAGCTTGGCTTCAATTGCTCGATAACTTTTTCTTGGATTTTCTTTGATTGCTTACCAAGATTTTCATATTTGATGATTATTTTTATTAATTCATCATCAGTTAGTGCTCTCATTTTATCAATATCTTCAGAGATGCTTTCAACAGTGGTTAGCTCTCCTTCTGATTTGATTTCTCTACGAAGCATAGTTTTTACTTCTTGGATAGCATCATTGATGAGGTTTCGTGGAATATCGAAGAGTTCAACAAGCTTCTTTGCGTCATCTAATGTAAGCATAGCAACTTGACTTTCTATGTAGAATTCATCTTTTCGTAGAACAGTTTCACCAATTAAACTGTAGAGGGTACGCAAATCAACGTGAGGTGTTTTTTCTGGATCATGAATATCTATCAGTGATTTGAAGAACATATCTCGAGTGACTTTCTTACGAGCATAAGCTTCAGATTCACCTGCTTTCAATGAATTTGGTATGGATAAATCTGCGAGTAATCCAATGAAATGGATAGCAAGTTTACTTACACCTTTAGAACCAAATTGTTTTGTCTTTTCAAGTAAAGCAACGAGTGCAGGATTTGCTGTCATATTATTGAGGCAGAGCGTGAGGTGCTCTCTGAACATATCCTCAACGATTTTTACACGTTCAAGTTTTGTTCTTGCTGGCCATAAAACTTCTGGAATACGGTTGATAATTGGTTGTGCTTCTTCACCGAAAACACTCAAAGGAGCGTTTGAAGTAAAGATCATTGCACCATCAATAAAAGCGGGACGACCTTGAATACTATATTTAATTCCACTTGGATCTTCAAGGAAACCCATTAATGCTTCAAGGAAGTTCAATGGTAATCTCTGAATTTCGTTTACAATAACAAAACCTTGAGAGAGAACACCAACTTTGTGTGCCATTGGAGAGAAGGTAGTACTTGTTTCTCCACCGAATAATTGCTCAAGATTTTCTACTCCTGCAAGAAGCATGTAAAGACCTTCAGGATCATTTCTGGGGTCAATTTGTGCTACATTGACAACTGTTTTTTCTGCTTTAACAGCATATAATGCTTTGACCATCATTGCTGGTTCTACTTTAGCAACATCTGAACTTTTATTCAAATTGATATCTGAACCTGTAACCTTCTTGAGTGATTCACTTATAGTCTTTTGACAGAAAGGACAAAGACTCTTTAATACTCCAGCAGAGGCTTTTGGATCCTTTTCAAAGGATTCAATAATATGGATGAGATATCCAGCATCTTCATTGAACGGACAGTTATTAATGTGCCATTTCTTTTCATTGATTTCATGTGTGAGATGTTTGAGCATAACTCTAGCAAAAAGAGTTTTAGCTTCACCTGTTGGGCCAATTAACAGTACTTTTCCTGAAACTGCTATCTTATCCATGACAATACCTTTTGAGTGTTCATTACCACGAACTGCTGGATCGTCATTTATTCGTTTTCTAAGTTCAGGGTCATTCAAAAGTCTTCTAACAGAGCACCCAGAATATCCCTTTTTCGCTAAAGAGGCAATTGTTACTGACATTTTTCATTACACTTCCAAAATTATCTTCAGTTCTTCTATTTTTAAACTTATTTTTTATCTCGTTTGGATTTTTCTACACCGGATTTTGATGTTTCTTTTTTCTTCAATATTTTTGGTTTTATACCTAAAACTTCAATGTAATCATTTAACCAGCTAAAACAAGCGAGTATATCTTCTGCTTTATTTTCATGAATTTCCATTACATTCCATAATCTATCCGTTAATCTGATGAGGGAGTAAGCTTCAATTATTTCTGAAGATGTTAAAGCAATGGCTTTATCTGCATTGTAACTAGCAATCAATACTGGTATGTTTTTCGTTGCTTCATCCCAAACAAAATATTCCCAGAGATATTCCTTAATTCGCGAAAGTTCTTTCGTCTTTGTTGAGTTAATTAAGAACACAGTACCATCAGTTTTTTTAAGAAGAGCTTCACGTAAGCCACTCTCATAATCAGGTTCTTCCGAAGAAAAAGTATGTGTTGGAACTTTCTCTTTAGGGTCATTCACCGATTCTTTAATGACTTCGATAATATAATCTCTAGCCTCGGATTTCTCTCCGATAAATAGAATATGTTTTGGCGGTTTAGTGCGTTTGAACATTTATTTCACTTCATCTTTCCTTTGTAGTTGATAAAACCGCAATTGCAAGGATTTATCCTTCATTTATCTCCTCTAAACATATCAATATCGTTTCAGAAGATTGTTTGCTAATAAATGATTTTGTTATTCTTTTTTTATTTTCTGCTAAAACATCATATAAATTTTTTGTTGTCTAAAATTGAGTATAAAATTCTTAAAGAGTAATTTTAGTAAATATTTAAAACCTAAAAGTAACTGAATAAGTTAACTAACAAAAAAAGTTCTTTCGAGATGCTTCTGTTGTCCCAAGAAAATAAATCACAATCGACTGAAAATTCTTCATCTATAGAAACAAGTGTTAATGAAGAAGATTTTCGAAGAGTATTTGTGTTACCTAAAAAAATTAAACAAGCAAGAATCGCTGTAAGCATTGCTCAAGGAATTATGGCTGTATTTCTTGTTGTTCTACCGATTCTGTATTTTATAGATCCAGCAGAAAGAACTATTTCGTTAACGATATTAGCAATTTTAGGTTTAATCTTTGGTATTGTTTTAGTGGGCTTACTCCCTACAAACATTGCTAAATCCATTAATTCTAAATTAATTTTGGGATTAAAAAGTGTAAGCATTCGAAACTCCTTTGGGTGGAAAATTTTTCCATGGAAGGAAATTCAGGAGATATTGATAACTGAAAAGCTAAGCAGTGATCCTACAAATCCAAAATCTATTGGAATTAATTTGATTCGTTTCCGCACTATTACAAAAAATGCTTACTTTATGGCTGATTCGTATCCTGCTGATGAAGTCAGAGAGCTTAAGCATTCATTGAAAGAAGCTTATGGAATTTCATTATTAGGAACAGATTATACTGTATCAGAAAAAACTGAAAGACCTTCTGTCCGATCACGATTTATCTATTATTATAAGGCAATAGCTAAAACAAATCAGATATCAATCTCTGAGAAAAACAAAGAATGAATGAATAAATTATGAAAAAAAGAAAATTGTAAATGAAGCAATTTTAATAAAAAATAAATGCTTCATTAGACGGTTTTATTACTTTCCTTTTTTCTTTTCAGCTTTCATTCTGGAAGCTGCAATGAGCTCGAATCCTTGAGCGTTGCACATAACTGGATTATCTGGCACAACAACTTCTTCAGGTGATTTAACGATATTCTCTTTCCACATCATTTCTTTTAAAACATCACCAAAGACATAGGCGCCTCCACCAGTTAATATAACTCGTTCTATCCAAGCATCGGGTGGTAAAGTGCCGAGTAATCTCGAAGTTTCATCAATAATAATTTCTGAAATATTTTGGATATAATATTCCTTAACTTCAGAAACATCGTATTGTTGTCCACCAACCATAACAGCTTTTAGATTCTTCTCAATTGTTTTCATTAAATCGAAAGGTCGAATAATTTTACCAGTTTGATCTTGCAATGTTCGAGCCATACGTGTAGTTAATGTATCAACAGCTTCTTCTAAACTACCACTTGCAGTTCTCATTAAACGCCCTTGATATACAGTAAGGATGTCAGTAGAACCATGACCAATGTCTACAATGATAGCATCAACAGCTCTGCTTTCTCCAGACGATTTCAGGATTTGATAATAAGATCCGTAAGGTTCTGGTAAAACCAGGCATTTTTGAACATTGACATTATAATTGTGGCTTTCACCTGTAGCATCATTTCTCACATTTATTTCCATCTCTTCAGATAAGCCCTTAGATAATGTGGACATCTCTTCTTGAGATGTAGCAACTGGTACTCCAGTTGCAATGAGAATTTGCTCACCATCTCCTTTAATAAATAATGAGAGGGCAGCTTTTATAGCTATAACAGCATCTTTGATACTTTTCATTTTGCCTTCAGATGCTAAAGTTCTTTTGATTTCGCTCTGTAGACGAGCTAACTCTCCAACAAAGAAAGCTTGACCATCTTGCTCTAATACCAGGTTGTTCTCGAGTGACTTGTCTAAAGTCATACCAGTCCATCCAGGATTTGGATCGCCAATAATTGATGGAATTTTCACTAAACTTTGACCGTTGTTCGATGATATTTTAATAGTGCTTGTTCCGAGATCTATCCCTACACTACGCAATGTTTTTTTAGACACAGTTTGTACCTTCTGTTGTTTACTAAAATTCATTATTGACTAGCAAATAAAAACTAATCGCTATAATCAATGGTAAATTTCTTCTTAATGAATGTTTCATCTAATTACTATTATACATTTTCCCTTTTAATCTTATAATTAAAATTTCTTTTGATTTATAAAAACATACCACTTTGTCTTTATTTGCCACAAAAGAAATTATTTAATAACATTCTTAGCTGTAAGTATTATCTGTAAAAGTTCTTTTACACTTGAAAAAAGAAAAAATAGATAGTGAATAATTTGGTTAAGGATATCTTTGAACACGTAGCAATTTTAAATGCGCATATTGCTCAAAAAATTGTTGAGGAGGAAGGTATAGATGAATATTGTACTACTCCCTGTGATATAGCTATAATCAGCCATGATAAAAAATATGTTCAAAGAAATTATATTGGAAAAATGCTTCATCACTTGTCTGAATATGAATTTATGGAACGAAGGGGAGATGTTTTTGTACTACAAGAAGCATGGAGAAGAATGTTACCTGCCAGAGTAAATTCAGTGAAAATTCTAAGGGAAAAAGATGCTTACTCTCTTTTTTTATTTCAAGAACTTTTGGCAAAGAAATTTATTGAAATAGTTAAAAATGAATCTCAAAAAATCAATCTGTCTGAACTTGTGTATTATCTTGATACAATAGATGGTTGTGATGGCTTAAACTCGATAAGATCTGACGCCATTGCAGAATTGGATTTATCAGATTCTCCTAAGAAAATTTTCGACTTTAACCATGGGTTAGGCTATAGTGCTATCCAATTATCTTCTCTTTTTTCTAAAAGCACAATTTATTCACTGCAAACAAATGCTGCATTCCGAGATGCTTATAATTATACGATCAATAGATTTCAAAGAAAGAATATTAAATTTGCTATTGACTATCCTTCTGAAATGATGAATCAGTTGATGAAAGACAAAGTTGATTTAATTTGCTTGTTTAATCCTCTAGGAATTGAGGTTCGAGAAATAGGTCGCTTTCTTGATATTTCCAAACAAATCTCAAAAAAAGGAACGAAACTATTAATTCAAGCCCCACTAATTGACAATCCAAAACATTCTCTAATCGCAGAATGGTTAGGAATGTGCGTTGAAGGTATGGGATTGTATTCAACATTAGAAAATTACAAAGTATTATTATCCCAGCATGGATTTGAAATCGATAAAGTAGTAGGGATAAACAACAGTATAATAGCGATCTACAATCCATAAAAAAAGCTCTGTTTGTTTCGCATCAATTACTTTTTTAGAAATTGAGTAATGAACAAATTTAAGAAAACAATAAATTGTAATAAAGTACTCAATTAAATTTACAGAGCCTGAAAAAAATGTCTGGTAAAGCTTTTCAATATTATGTGTTTCTAATGGATTTTGAAGAGGAAACACATAAAGTAAAAATGCTTATTCTTCCAGCAAAAGCTGCCTCTACAAGAGTTACACCAAATGAACGAGCAAAACTTCAATTTGTACTAGA
Organism: Candidatus Heimdallarchaeota archaeon; assembly: GCA_030614005.1. Classification (GTDB taxonomy): domain Archaea; phylum Asgardarchaeota; class Heimdallarchaeia; order JABLTI01; family JABLTI01; genus JABLTI01. Next base: position 35,943 of record JAUWKS010000007.1, read on the forward strand.
GAACAATCGGTTAAGACCCTACAAATATTTTGTTTCAGATAAAATTGGAAGCGAATTCAAACGTCCAAATGAAATCACACAAGTATTTCGAAAAGCTAAAGGAATAATTATTTCACTAGATGCTCAACCAAAAGACTACCACTTATTTGAGGAGTATTTTAAAGCATTTAATATCAAAGCACCAACAATTAGACGAATATGCCGGTTATGTTTAATTGATCAACAAAAAGTAACTATTTTACCAGATGATAGAGAATATTCAGTATCTGGAAGAAAAGCTTGTTATCAATGCGCTAAGGATGAACTAGATCGAGAATTGAACTCAAGAGAGATTAAGCTAACAAAAAATGGTAGAAATCACTTTTACCGCATGTTAAGGAAAATCAAAAAAATCGATGACATTTTGGAAACTTTTACTTACAATTTTAGACCAGCAAAAAGACCTGATTTAACAATTTTTGATACTATCGGAGATATAGATGATCTATCTGATGCAAAATATCTTGATCAATTAGCTATTCCAGGAAGGCTCAAAGAAATTCTTAAAAAAATTGGCATTAAAAAATTACTCCCAATTCAAGTTAAAGCACTACAAGCTGGTTTATTACACGAAGAAAATTTGTTGATTGTTGCAGGGACAAGCAGTGGAAAAACGCTCATTGGGGAGATGGCTGGCTTACTCAAAGCACTGCAAGGAAAGAAAATGATTTATCTTAGTCCATTAGTTGCATTAACCAATCAAAAATATGAGGATTTCAAAAAGAAATATTCTCCAGAAGGATTGCGAGTGGCAATTAGAGTTGGTATGAGTAAAATTGATGTGGGGGAAGAAGAGAGATATATTATTGACACTGGATATCGTAATGCTCAAATCATCACTGCAACGTATGAAGCATTTGATCTTTTATTGAGAAACGCAAAGGCGAGAGATTTAGGTGATATTGGTACAGTAATTATTGATGAAATACAACTTTTGAATCAAAAAGAACGAGGACCAGAACTCGACGGAATTATTGCTCGAGTAAAAAATCTCTTTCCGAAAGCGCAAATCTTAGGTCTTTCAGCAACAATTGGTAATCCTGAAGAATTAGCGGAAGATTTGAAATTAAAGATTCTCATACATGAAACAAGACCGATTCCATTAGAGAGACACATTATTTTGGCTAAAGATCAAGATGAGAAAGAAATTCATCTCAGAGATTTGATTTTAGCAGAATACAATGTAAAATCTTCGCACGGATATTTTGGTCAGACAATCGTTTTCACAAATTCAAGAAGACATTGCTATGAACTAGCAGGGAAGCTCAACAAAAGTGGCTTGCGAACAACGGTTTATCACTCTGGTTTAACTTATCAAGAACGTAAAAGAGCTGAAGCTGGTTTCGCAGAGGGTAAATTTGCTTCGATAATTACTACTGCTGCATTGGGTGCAGGTGTCGATTTTCCTGCAAGTCAAGTGATTTTTGAATCATTAGCAATGGGGATTGAATGGATTTCTGTTGCAGAATTTTACCAAATGACTGGTCGAGCAGGGCGGTTAGGGTATCACGACAAAGGCAAAGTTGTTCTTCTTGTCCAACCAAATAGAAAATATCATCGATCAATGGATGAATCAGAAGATTCAGTGGCATTCTCTTTACTATCTGAAGAGATCGAAGATGTTGATCCTTTAATGGAAGGTGAAAGGCAACTAGAGCAGATATTAGCTACTATCGTTGCATTGAAAGAACCAACGCTAAAGGATATAGTAAAAGCTTATAGTCAAATGCTAGGTCCATCTGAACCATTAAAAGATACATTACAAGCACTCCAAGAATTAGAAATGATTAATATTTATCAAGAAGGTCCAAGGGCAACAAAACTAGGTAAGGCTACATCGAGAACATTCTTACATCCATCAGAAGCTGGTGCAATAAAAAAGAAATTGCAAACTGTTAGTCCATTAGAGATAGCAATAGACCTAGAACCTTTTTCGAGTATTTTTCTAACATCTAAAATACAATCTGAAATTGAAAAAACTCTGAGGAGTGGCTATATTGGTTCTAACTTATTTGCAGGTTCAGTTTTAGAATATATGGAAAACGCTCTCGACAAACGACCGAATCTTCCGAAATTAATTATTGGGACTTTTGCTAAATGGCAAACAGAAATTTTCAATTGCAATTGTACAGACAATCCTTGGTGTGATTGCGGGCAACGCTCGCTCTCAAGACTAATAGTAAAATTGCGTCTAGAGAATGAGAATCTACGAAAGATTACCACAGCTCTTCAAACAGGCTATAATTTATACGCGTATCCCGGTGACATTTATCGTTGGTTTGATACTCTTATTCATCATTTACGAGCTGTAGCTAAATTAGCTGTAGTTTTTGACGAGAGAGGTACGATGAAATTAGCTCTAAATACAATAAGAATGATCGAACGTCCTTGGATAGTTTCAAAATTGAAGCGAATTCAAAAAGCAAAAAGAACTGATATATCAAAAATTAGTAAATGAGGAACACTTATAATCTATTTTTAGTTCCCTCAGTTATAAATTAAATTACTTTTATTTAAAAGAAGTCCCCCGACACAAAGTATTTAATTTTTAATTAGCTGATATTATTAGAAGAAGATTTTCATTTGAGGAATTAGAAGATGGCTATATTAGAAGCTGGTGTAATGTTTAGTGGAGTGCCAATTGTTAGGGTAAACTACTACAATGACAGCGCAACTGATTCCCTACTTACAGCGGGGCTTTTGGAAGCAATACAGCTATTTGCAGTAGAAATTTTTGGTGATGAAACGGAATCATTCAAAATGAAAAAATATTGTATACTGCTTCACAATTTCATTCTCTCAAATAATCAAAAAGTGATTCTATATTCAATTTGTGATACAATAGATAGACCGAAAGCAATAAACAATGTAATGAAAAATCTAGCATCAGAATTTATTAAGATGTTTCCTGCAGTTGATATGGGTTGTTTGGAAAAATATTCTTCTTTCGAAGAAAAAATAACGAAAAGGTTAGGCGATCTAATTTTTCGACCAGAAGATAGATTGAAGAAAGTTTTTCTATAGGTCGAGTTTGTTGCTCAAAAAATTTATTCTTCAAGGATAGAATTTTTAGCTGAATGAATCGAAAAAGAATTATATCATAGCATTTTTGTGAAACGTGTTGATATTAATGGTTGAAACTAACACAGATTTGAAGCCAGCAGTTAAAATGGAATTAGCATCAATGGATGATTTAGTGCGAATGGCTTTTTTCAGCGCAGCAAGAAATAATGGCTTAAATTTCTTAGCTTTTACTAAGAAAAATGAAAAGAAGTGGTACATAGGTTTCCTTACAGGAGTCGCTGGGTACTTTGAATTAAGAGGCGTTCCAATGTTTTTCTATGTTAAATTAGACACAAAGCCTGAAAAAAACAATTTCATACAATATTCAGCTGCCAAAGAGAAAGAGAAATGGACCTATTCTGAATCAACTGCAGAACCAGCAAAATGGAATTATTTGCCAATAATTGAATTAGCAAATGAACCAACATTTCTCTAAGAATACTTTTCATTTCTAATACTGAAAAAAGAGATATATTGAAGAGTAGAAAATAGAATATAAATTAAACTGCGAATTATGTAACGAGGATATTAACAATGAGTGAAAAGAATCTCCTAACTAGTATTGCAATTATCGGGCACGTCGATCATGGAAAATCTACATTGATGGGTCATTTTCTTTTTGATATTGGTGCTGTTGATCCTAGAGTAATGAAAAAGCATGAGATGGATGCAGATGGATTAGGAATGTCCTCTTGGAAATGGGCATATGTTTTGGATGCATTTCCAGAAGAAAAAGAGAAAGGAAAAACCATGGATATTGCTTTTCGTCGATTTGATATAAATAATCGAAATTATGTTATAATAGACAATCCCGGTCATCGTGATTTTACAAAAAATACCATAGCAGGATTGAGTACTGCTGATGCATGTGTCCTTGTTATAAGTGCTGGAAGAGGAGAAATAGAAGCTGGTTTAGAACCAGGAAATGAACAAACTCCATCTGGTCAAACGCTTGAACATACTTTAATTGCTTCTGTATTGGGAATTAAGGATGTCATTATCGTAGTAAATAAAATGGATAGTGCAAAATACTCTGAAGAACGGTTCAATGAAAGTAAATCAATTTTAGTCGCTTTTTTGAAACAAATTCAAAGTCCATGGATAAAAAACCTCGATACAATTCCATTCATTCCTATTAGCGGTCTAGATGGTGATAATCTCGTAAATAAAAGTGATAAAATGAATTGGTATAAAGGACCAACACTAAAAGAAGCAATCGAGAAAATAAGTATGCCTGAAGACTTGACGAACAAAGATCTTCGTTTAGTTATTTATGATGCCTTTCAAGAACCAGGTCAAGGTTTAGTTGGCTATGGTAGAATAATCAGTGGCAAGTTGAAAATGAACGATAGAATAGTTATTGCCCCAGGAACAAGATCTGGTACTGTAAAAACCATTTGGGATGAAGAAGAGGAAGTTTCAGAAGCAGGTGGAGGTATGGATGTTTCATTTCTTATTAAAGGAGATGCTGAAGAAGACATTCGAAGAGGAGCAGTTATTGGTTTAGCTGGAAAAGAACCACCTTCAAAACCACGAATTCAAGTAAGATTGCTCTATTTGGGATTGCAACCATTGGTTCTTGGAAATATCTCTATCCTTCATGTCGGGTCTGATCATGTTGAAGCTGAACTGGAAACCATTGTAAAAATACATAGAACGAACCCCAAATTCAAGAATACTCTTCGAGAAATTGATGGAAAAACGATTATGATATTCAATGAAGAAGTTGCAAGTGTTATTCTTCACGTCAAAAATCCAATCGTTTCTGAAAAACAATCCGATATACCAAAGCTTGGCCGAGTTATTCTCAGAAAGAAAGGTCGTGTAATAGCTGCAGCTATCGTTGAAGACCTATTAGATGCTGAAAATTAGACTATTGTACTAAATGGACGAAGATATAGAATGACGGATAATAGAAAAGATAATTCTTATATTGATTTACATATTCACACAAAAGCATCTGATGGAACTTTCTCTCCTACAGAAATGGTTGAATATGCTAAATCAAAAAATATTGTTGCTGTAGCAATTACAGATCATGATACTGTTGCTGGAATCGAAGAGGGCTTAATTGCAGGTAAAAAAATGGGTATTGAAGTTATTCCTGGAATAGAATTTTCCACAGAAATTGATGAATTAAGTTTTCATATCGTTGGTTTGTTTATAGATCACAAAGATAAAACTTTGCTTGAACTAACAGAGCAAATTCAAAACTCACGGTACAATCGTGCAAAAATGATTATTGAAAAAGTGAATGCACTAAATGTAGGTCCAGAGATTACTCTTCAAGAGATTGAAGAAATTTCTAGTGGATTAATCGGTAGACCACACATTGCTTCGACAATGATTAAAAAAGGCTACGCAAAAACAATGGACGAAGTTTTTGATAAATTCCTAGAACGAGGTAGACCTTGTTATGTTCCTCGTTTTAAATTAAGACCTCAAGACGCAGTTAGTATTATTGCTAAAATGAAAGCCATAGCTATTTTAGCACATCCTGGATTTATTCCCAAGGGATTCAATTTTGATGAATTCCTAGAGGATTTAAAGAAATTTGGTTTAGCTGGAATAGAAGTTATTTATCCTACACATTCTCCAGAACAAAGAAAATTCTTTAGAAAATTAGCTAAGAAATTTGATTTACTGGAAAGTGGTGGAAGTGATTGCCATGGTGAACTAGGTAACGGTCCTTATATTGGCAGAACAAAAATACACTATCGTAATTTACAAAAAATGAAAGATAGACTTGGAAAAAAAAGTTCTAAATAACTTCTTTTCTGATAACTATCAGAATTTCTTCTCCAGCGTCAAGTAAACCCGTATGCTTTGCAAAAATAGTTTCAATCCTGAGCAATGTATTCCAAGTTTCTTCTTTTTCCATAATGTAATTTATGGGTTCAATTTGATTATTGGTTATAGGATTTAAGGCCATAATTTCGAGAATTTCACATCGAGATTTTATTGCTAATTCAATTAGTTCTTTGCTGCTAAATCCATAGTAAAGAGGTTCTTCAGGAAATTCTTCAAATTGTTTATAGTTAGTATCGATCAATTCCCAGAGTCCTGCTTTCGTAGCATCTTCTAGTAATTCGAATCTACCATTTTTGATAATGCTCCGGAAGTATTGAGCTTTCGTTTTAACACTAAGAATAATAGGTGAACCAACCTTAGCAACTCGAACCAATTCTCTCAATAACTTGTGTCGTTGTTCACAGGCATATGACAATGTGCCTGACAAACAGATAACTAAATCAAAGGTATTTTCGCCAAAGAGTTCAAGATTTCCTAAATCTTCTAGCAGAGCAAATTGATCTATTTTATCTGAAATTTTGTATTTGTCGAATTTCTCTCGAGTAAGTTGGAGTTGATCTTCCGAAATATCTCCAATGATTAATCGTCGATTGCTTTGAGCAATTTTTAGTGCGAAATTTCCAGGGTCAAATCCGACATCTAAAATTAGTGCATCTTCTGGAGGAAGATATTGATTAATAACCTTCATAATAAGTTCAAATTGAAGTTTCTTGTAGGCACTTTCACCTGCATGAGAAATCCAACCTTTAGCGCCCTTTTTTTTGAGAAAATTTTTTAGTATGTCTTTATTATAAGCCAATTTCTCCATCCTCAGACTTGTATATATTATAATAATACCACTAACCTTAAAATTATGTCTCTCTTTTCCTTACTAAAATGAGGTTTTAACCTTGAGCAAAAACAAAAAAATACAAACAAGTAGAGAACGACCATCAGTACATCAGTATTTTACCGCTATGGCGGAACTAGTTTCCACGAGATCAACTTGCTTAAGACGTCAGTTTGGCTGTGTAATAGTTCAAAACGGCCATGCAATTTCTACAGGTTATAATGGTGCTCCAAAAGGCATGCCTCATTGTACTGATATTGGTTGTTTACGGGATGATTTAAACATTCCAAGTGGAACGAAACACGAGATTTGCAGAGGAGTACATGCAGAACAGAATGCAATAATTCAGTGTGCAATACATGGTGAATCAACAAAAGGAGCCACCCTCTATATAACCGGTTATCCTTGTAAAATTTGTTCAAAAATGATTATTAATGCAATGATAGACAGAGTTGTTATTTCTGGCAGTTATTCTGATACAGAAGGTATTGATCTAATGAAAGAAGCAGGTATAGAAGTAATTTTCATGGACAAACCTGCAAAAGAAATACTAGACTATGTTGTGCAATTAAAAGAATCTTGGCAAAGAAAGTAAGAAGATAGATTTCAGCCTAAAACTGATCCAAACAATTCCAAATGGCTTTTTGTACGGATAAATATCACTGGAATTTTGTTCTTTCTGAGTTTAAGACGTAATTCTCTATCATTTGTAACAACAATGCAAAAGGGATTGTTTTCAATTGCATATTGAACAATTCTATCATCAACAAATCTGATGTTTTTGGGGTTGTATTCAATAATCTGAAATCTTTCCAAGTATTTCAAAGCAAAAGCTACTTGTTTAGCTAATTTTGGCGTCTTTTTCGAAAGACGATTTAATTCATCAATACAACATGAAAGAAAAACAATGGTATGCTTTTGAGGAACCAATCGCTCTATTTCCGATTGAAGATTGAATTTGCTTTCCATAATGAGTATCGGAATGTTAGTATCTAAAACGATTTGTAATTCCACAAAGAATTCCCTCAATAAATATATAGCTATCAAGAAAGAATAAAAAATTTATTGGACTATTCCAAATCCAATAAGTCTAAATCTACCTTCAAGTCGTCTCGAAATAGCAACTCTCGTACCTTTCTCTGCACAAACAAGGCGATTAAGTTTAACAGTTATTTTCTTTCCTTTAAGATGACTAATTTGACCGAGAGTTATTGCTGTCCAAACATTCAACATTAGTTGTTCACCAACGGCAAGGTTTTTTACTTTCGTCTTTTCATCAAGACCTACAACAAAATCCATCAGATTAATTGCTAGTTCAATATTCTCAATTACTGGTGGCAGATTCCCTGGTTTTCCAATAATATTGCCAACTAAACTGTCTGCTTTGGTAATTGCTGGGTCAATATCAGTTCCAATGGACATCAATCCACCTGGTTTAGCTTCTTTGACTTTGCCAAGAGTACCAGCATGAATCGAAACGATTTTGGTTTTAATGGATTCAACTTTTCTACCTGAACGAATGCCAGGTCGAATTTCGATGTCATCTCCTTCTTTAAGGAGACCACAGATTATTGAACCACCCAGAACACCACCAAGCAAATCTTCAGGAATTGTCCCTGGTTTGTTCACTTCAAAAGAACGAGCAACAAACATTCGTGGTTCGACTTTTTCATCTCGTTTTGGTGTTTTGATAACATTCTCAATAGTTTCAATAAGAAGATCGAGATTTACTCCATGAATTGCACTCATCGGTATGATGGGTGCTCCCTCAGCAACGGTTCCTTTTACAAATTTGACAATATCGTCGAAACTCTTTAGTGCTTGTTCTTCCGTTACAAGTTCGATTTTATTTTGAACAATAATTATATTCTGAATTCCGACAGCATCCATCGCGGCGAGATGTTCTCGTGTTTGAGCTTGAGGACAATGTTCATTTGCAGCGATAACCAAAATAGCACCATCGAAAATTGCTGCACCTGTAAGTAAAGTAGCCATTAAAACTTCGTGCCCTGGAGCATCTACAAAGGAAATTCTGCGACTTACTTTAGTTTCTGCACTACATTTTGGACAAGTGGCCTCAGTAGACCATTTGTTTGCACCAGTGCATTTTGGGCAATAATGAGTATCAGTATCAGCATATCCAAGTCTAATAGTAATTCCACGTTTAAGCTCTTCAGAATGAGTGTCTGGGAAGGTTCCTGTTAGAGCCTTCACAAGAGTTGATTTACCATGATCAACATGACCAATAGTTCCGATATTGATTTCTGCTTGTTTTCCTGTAGAATATTCTTCAGTCTCAACAACCACATCAGTTTTCTTCGATTTTTTCGTAGTTTTAGAGGAAGCTTTCTTCGCTTTTGAAGCGGTGCTAGTTTTTTTTGTTGTTTTGCTACTGCTAGCTTTTTTCTCAGTTTTAGCTTTCTCGTCAGCTTTTTTTGTTACTTTCTTATCTGAGGTGGTTTCTTTGGACAAAACGATTCTATTCTCCAGTAGTAATCAATTCTTCGATTTTCTTTTTACCCATTGTAACGATTTTCATGTTTATTTGATAAATTTCATCACTAATGGTGTTTCCTCTAACTAATTTCCTCTTTTTTAGTCCCTTCTCTGCGATTCTAAACCCTTGGCTTTTAGTTGTGAGGATTTTTTTTCTGATTGGTCCGTCAAGGTTGCTTCTCATGGGGAAACCGTCTTTATCGCTTCCGCCAGTAATCTTGAACACATATCCTGGATATCCGAGTGGGGTGCCATCAAATTCATCACTGATTCTTTTACCAATTAATGGGTTGGCTTTTGTGCCTTCAATGACTGTTTTGTAGCTTTTCCCGGATTCTGGGTCACCAATGTTTAGTTGGAATTTTGCCAATTAAGATTTCTCCTTGTAATGTAATGATTGATAGTCTCACAATCACTAATCTCTACTCGGTTTCGGTTGAAAATACTATATATATTTACCGATGGTTCTTTTTCTATTTTAGAACTAAAAAATTTTCGTTCATCTAATATTTATTATTCATCATAATATTTTTTAGAATGTCATTATAATAGTAATGTTCTCCAATAATTTCTTTTATTTCTGAATGGTATTTTTGTAATAAAGAAGGCATTGCCTTAGAAGCAAAAAGATTTCTAATTGCATTTATTCTATTCCTAAATTTCGCTGCACCCTCAAAATTTTCAACTGCAATTTCTTCTTGCATTATTTTTTCGAGCTGTTTAATTACATTTTCACCATTTTTTTCTAATTCAGTAATGAACTCCTTAACATGTTTTTTGTATTGTCTGGGATCAAAATTACCATTTTTACAAGGAACTAAACAACGGTTGATTTGATGCCGAATACACGATACTGGATACCTTCCTCCAGGAGTAATCGTAAGAAGAGAGTTACAGATTGGAATTACTGTTAAAAAACCATCAACTGCTACGTCTATATCCGAAGCAATATTGAATGGACCAAAGATATAACTTTCCGGAAGAAGAGATTGATAGATAGTGAGAACCCTAGGTATTTCTTCACCAATTGTCACCTCAATAAAGGGATACCTCCAGACTTGCTTGTTTAGTTCAGGACGAAAGGCGGAAATTAAACATCCTTCCAGTGTTAGTGCTTCATCTTCATTTCCAGTGATAATATATTTGATATTTTTAGTGAATTTTCTAATTCTTGTTTTCTTTTTTCGCTGTTTATTATATATTATTGAAGGTAAATTTTCAATGTGTTTTATTTGTAGATCCCAAGTAGTAACAGCTATTGGTGCTTCTCGTGTTTTTTGAATCACTTTTTTGAATACTTTCATTTGCCCTTTGCGAAAATGATCTGTAATTCTACGTTTAAGATTAACTGCTTTGCCTATGTAAATTATTCTTTCTTCATTATCTAGGAAAAAATAGACACCGGTTTTCTCAGGAATCTCTTTGATTAGATCAATCATTGACACGAAACACCATTCATTCTACACTTTTGTTGGAAGGAGAAAATATAAAGCTAATTAATATAATTGTTTACTTGAAAATCAATGCGTCCAACAATTTTATTAAGAAGCGCTTATGGTTGTTTAGCGAAGAAATTAATCTCATAATATAATAAGAAAAAACCAGAGGAACCAATTATGCCAAGTTCAAAAGAACTCATTGAAATGGACAACAAGTACGGAGCACATAACTACCATCCAATTCCAGTAGTTATCTCCAGAGCCGAAGGCGTTTGGGTATACGACCCAGAAGGAAAGAAATATTTGGATTGCTTATCCGCGTATTCAAGTCATAATACAGGACACAGACATCCTGAAATCATTAAAGTACTCAAAGAGCAAGCAGATTTAGTAACACTTACTTCTCGCGCTTTTCATAATGATAAAATGGGTCCTTTCTTAAAGAAACTCTGTGAAGTTGTAGGTCCTCACGTAAGCGACCCCAAGAAATCAGGTATAATGGCTCTCCCAATGAATACAGGTGCAGAAGCTGTTGAAACTGGTTTGAAAGTTGCTAGAGCATGGGGTTACATAAAGAAGAAAATACCAAAAGAAAAAGCACAAATTATTGTCTGTAGAGACAACTTCCACGGGAGAACAATAACAATTGTTGGATTTAGTACTGACATTAGCCATGGTAGATATTTCGGTAATTTCGGACCTTTCACTCCTGGTTTTACTGCTATTTCTTACGGGGACGCTGAAGAATTAGAAAATACTATTTTAGAACTTGGACCAGAGAATGTTGCAGGATTCTTATTTGAACCACTCCAAGGAGAAGCTGGAGTTATTGTTCCTGTTGAAGGCTTTATGACGAAAGCAAGAGAAATATGCACAAAATATAATGTTCTAATGATTGCTGATGAAATCCAATCTGGATTATGTCGCACTGGGAAACTCTTCGCAGTAAATCATGAAGATGTTAAACCTGATATGTTCTTACTTGGAAAAGCACTCGGTGGTGGTGTTTATCCCGTTTCGGCAGTAGTTGCGACTACTGATGTAATGGGCCCAGAGGTAATTACTCCAGGTGTGCATGGAAGCACTTTTGGTGGAAACCCATTGGGTTCTGTTGTAGGAATCAAATCTCTCGAGATTCTCATTGAAGAAAAATTAGCTGAAAAATCAGAAGAGATGGGCAAATACTTCAGAGAAGGTTTGCGAAAGATTGCTGCAATGAAAACCAAAGTACCAATCATTGATGTTCGTGGAAAAGGATTACTAATTGCTATCGAAATAATTGGTAAAGCACGACCTATCACAGAAGGAATGATGAAGAAAGGTTTGCTCGCAAAAGAAACACACGATACAATAATTAGATTTGCTCCACCTTTGGTTATCACAAAAGAAGAAATTGATTGGGTATTAAAGATTATTGAAGAAGTTTTTACAAAGTAAGCAAGCAAAACTTACTTTAACTTTTCCTTTTTTTTAAAGCATTTTTTGTTCTATTTTGGTTCACTTTTTTTGAACGGTTATCTATATGTGCTGTTTCACAGTTTAGAGTCCTATCATTGTAAAAAGAGGACTTTCTACAAATGACTACACAGCAATCAGATACGAAAGAAAGTAAAACATCATTCAAAATTATCTTTGGTGTTTATTTTAAAACAGGAAAACGAAGAATTATTACTTCTGCTATCACTGGCGCAATCATCTTTCTAGTATTAACGACCTTTTTCATGACTTGGTACAGTTTGCGATATGATTCATTCTATAATTATATTGATCAAAATCATGATTGGAGGGAAGATGAGAAAACCAGTGTTTTTGGCACTGAATATATTTACAATAGTTATTCTATTGGAAATAATTACCTTAATTCTGCTATTACAGAAGTTACAGCAAAACTTGATGAACTTGTGCCTGGGATAAGGGGAAATTATACGGCAGGAATGCGTTTTAATATTTATACCAATTTATCTAGTTTTGAAATTATCACCAACGACCTGATTTCACTGGATGATTCTTCTACACAAGTACTCAGCACTTGTTTAACGGAAGGACGTATGCCGGAAAATTACACAGAAATTGTCTATTATCAAAAAGGTAGCACAACAAATATTACATTAAATGAGATAATTCCTTTCCAAGCTATAGGTTATACGTCTGAATTTTCTGAAAAAATGTTAAATTGTACCATCGTTGGTATAGTAAAAAACGTTGAGAATATTTTGCTTAAAAATGGTATTTCCATTGATTTCTTGTTTGATCCCGATGCTTATTACTTTTATGAGGAGTCAAGTGATGCTGAACAATTCTTTACAAATCCAGATTTAATGGATGATGTTATCAACTATTACCCTCACATCTCTAGCACATTTTCAGCTGGTCTAGATTTTGACTACGAAATTTCTATTAGTCATATCAAGAATATACGTCAAATAACAGAGAAAATAATTAAATTTCAAAGGTCTATTACTAGCTTCAATTCTTTACCTGGATATTATGTCATTTTCTGTGAAGATTTGATTAACGCATTTCGTAACTTTGAAGCAATTTGGTTAAAGCAAACGATAAGTGTATTTGCATCAAGTTTGCCATTATTGTTTTTATTTGGAGTGATTATTGTTGAAACATTTAATATTGGATCATTTGAACAAGAATCAAAATTCAGATTACTAAAAACTCATGGCTTAGAGTTTAAAACACTTAGAAAAATGCTAATATTGGAGAATTTCATTACAGCAAGCACAAGTTTACTTTCAGGTTTTAGTTTAGGACTTTTAGTAGGCTTTTTAGTATTCTTAAAATTAGATATCTCAAAAGAAGTAAACTATATTGCAGCAGCAATTGAGCCATTTATTGTATTAGGATTAGTAGTGTTATTCTTAGGTTTCTTTATCTTTGGTATGCTAATTCAATACATTCATGCGAAGAAAACTTCAGAAACTGCTACCCAACAGTATAAAGGAAAGCGTAAAGGGAAAGGAAGAAAACTGATAAGGAAAATATTTTCTGCTTCAGAAGTAATGTTCCTAATTCCTGGAATAATATTATCCGCTGTTGGTATTATTGGATTAACTACAATAATGTTTTCTGGTGAGTTTGGTTCAGCTGTAAACCCAGCATTAGCTGCTCTTATGTGGTTTCTAATTACATTTGGAATCCTATTTACTTTGACATCGCTGTTTCTATTTATATCACGATTACTAAATCTGATATGGACTGCGCTTGGCAATAAAATATGGAAAAATACTAAAAGCTATTTTGCATTAACATTAAAGCATCTAGCGATTTACAACAAAAATTATCAAAGAATGGTCTTAGCAATGTTTATTCTTGGTTTAGGAATAACACCAGGATTCATTATAAGCAAATCAATTGATAATCATCATACATTAGAGGCTCAACTCACAGTTGGATGTTCTGATTTAGTTATAGAAAATTGGGATGTAACGAAAAAAATACTGAAAGGAAATATATCTCAAATTGAAGGCGTACAAAGCCTTACAGAGATATCAATAACAACAATGGAAGTATTTTCTACTATTGACATATGGTCTTGGGACTCGTATAATATCAGATTCTTTACAATTCAAAATATAACAGAATATTTGCAAGTAGTAGATTTAAGTACACTAGAAGATGACTATTCAGAAAATGATATTGAACAATTATCTACAAATCTTACTTGTATGATGAGTAGAAAATATGCAAAAAGGAATGACTTTGACAAAGAAGCAATTTTCAAAACAACTATGATAACCAGTAAACAACACGAACCATACACAATGGCTTATGTCAATTCTTTCGAGTATTATCCTTTATTACCAAGAACTGCGCCCTCTTTTATTGATAGATTCTTTGCTGATAAGAGAGAATTCGATTTAATTTTAAGCAAAACTACGACAGAACTACTTGTAAATAGATCAGATAATAGTGTAAGTAAAAAGGGATACTTGCTTATTAATGCAAAACAAGATGCCAATTTAACTAAAATCAAAAATGAGATTAGTAAAGACTTTAGCTACACAGCAAAAACGATTGATGACGTAAGCAATGATTTGGATAAAAAAGTTAGTCAATACGCTCAAGTATTTCTAATAATAACCTCAATAATTACTTTATTAGCTGTTTTCTTCTTTGGTTTTATTTCAGCTATCAATATTTATAGACAAAGATTGAGAATAATTGAATCTGAATTCCAAATAGGAGCTCAAAGACGGCAAATTTGGGGTAGCTTTACTTTAGAAGTTTTGTTAGTTATTCCAATACCAATTGCAATCTCTATGGCAATAGGAATTCCAATTATAAATCTACTCAGTGCTAGTGTTCTGAACATTACAGAGGGTTTTGTAAAGTTTGTCCCATGGATGCCCTGGTGGATAATCCTAGTTATTATTGCAACTGGAATAATTGCTTTGGTGTCAAGTTGGTTGCTGAAGATAATTCCCTTAGTGAAAAGCTACAAACCAATAAAACAGGAGTGATTGATATGATACGCTGCAGAGATTTAATAAAAATATTCGAAGATGATGAAGTCGAAGGTAACCGAATACCAGCCCTTCGAGGTTGTGACTTAGACATCAAAGAAGGAACTATTGTTTCAATGGTAGGTCCAAGTGGTTCAGGTAAAACAACTCTAATTAACATCTTAGCCGGACTCTTAAAAATATCAAGTGGAGAATGCAAAGTTGGTAATTATGATCTTGAATTGATGAATCAAAAATCTTTGAATAAATATCGACTAAAAAATGTTGGAATAATTGACCAATTTCCAGAAAGAACGCTATTTCTTGACGCAACAGTAGAAGAAAACATGAAATTTTCCATAGGTCTACTTCATGGTAATTCTACTGATTACAAAACAAGGAATTTGGAAATACTAGAAAAATTAGGTATTGATCATCTCAAATCTAGATTAGTGAGACATTTATCTGGAGGCGAGATGACTAGAACTGCTATTGCATGTGCATTAGCAAAGAACGTTCCAATACTTTTATGTGATGAACCTACAGGTCAACTGGACAGCCTTAATACTGAGAAAGTTAAAACTCTACTAAGACAAGTTGCTCAAGAATTCGGAACAACCATCTTTGTCGTTACACATGATTATCGCTTTTTTGATGGAGTGGATAAAACATGTGAAATAAGGGATGGTAGAGTATCCTCAATGCTTTCTATAGAAGAACAAATGCTACTTAACGGTAACAAAGAGTTCCCCTTAAAATTTAGAGCTCAAATTGATTCATCGAATAGTGTTCGAATACCTGATCTCGTTTCAAGAACAATGAAAATCAAACGAGAAGTTGATTTTGAGCTGTTTGAATTAGGTGAGGTAAAACTTTCTCATCCAGAGAATCTACCGCCTGAAAAGGTGGTTAAAGAAGACATCAAAGTACGCCGAAGAGATTTACATGTAAATCCCTTACCTCAAACATATTTCAAAGGAAAAGAAATAATGGTTGACATCAAAGATGTTTCAAAAACCTATTATGGAAATGGAGTTGATGTTAAAGCATTACAAAATATCAACTTACAACTCTTTAAGGGTGAATTGTTATTTGTTCTTGGACCCAGCGGATCTGGAAAAACCACATTGATTAAACTATTAGCAGGTTTAGTAAATGCCACAAATGGTTCAATACTTTACCAAAACACTGACTTTACAAAATTATCTGATATACAAAAATCAGATTTTCGTAGAAATAGAATGGGCTTAGTTTCACAACAAGGGAATCTTCACCCATTTTTGACTATTGACGACAACTTCTACCTCAAGGATATCTTTTCAGGGAAACGTTTTACCAATGTTGAAAATCTGAGTGACAGAAATAAGGAATATCTAGATAAATACAAAATTGATCATCGTAAGAATTCCTACCCTCTTGAAATCTCAGGAGGCGAATTACAACGAGCTTCCCTTGCCATAGCAAATTATTCCTATCCTCCTATAGTCATATTAGATGAACCAACAGCGAATTTCGATTCAGAATTGGCTTCACATGCTATCGAAGAAATCTATGATACACATGAGAAATCAGATACTACTTTTATTATCGCTACTCATGATATCACTTTGATAAAAGATGGAATACGTGCAATAGAACTACAAGATGGTCAAATCAGTCAAGATGGTATTGTGTTCACAAAATAGTAAAATGAACGCAATATTATCTCATCTTCTTTTTTTTCTATTAAATATCAGCACTGTTATTGTACTTAGTAAGAAGAAACTTACTAATACACTGTTCACAGAAAACCCTTCTAACAGAAAAGATAACTCATCCGGATAAGATGAATTGCCGTAAAATATTTCCTCAGGAGGCGTGTAAATCAAATCTTCTCTTGGAGGATTGTTAGTAATATTTGTTGGATCTGTCCCAGCCAAAACTTCAATACCATCTGTAAAACCGTCTAAATCTGTATCTGAGCTATTTACTTCTGTTTGGTAGTAGGTTTCAGAAAGGTCGTCAAGTAAATCGGAATCACTATCCAACCAACCGGTGTTAGCAAATGAACCTCGATAGCAATACCATGGAGAAGCTCCAGATTGAGTTACACCTGTTAATTCCAAACAGTACAAATTTGTATCATAATAGCCAGAACCAAAGAGTATCTCGGAAACATTATCGTTATCAAGATCTATTACGCATGAAGGTGTTCTTGCAGCAGCGAGAAGGGTATACTTCCAAATCATACTTCCATTATTTTGTAAGCAATAGAAATCATAATTATTACTGCCAATTAAAATTTCAAAAGTACCATCATTGTTCAAATCAGCGATTGAAGGCGAAGACCAAATACTTTCTCCTGTAGAAAAAGCCCAGTTAAGGGTTCCATTGTGGAATAAACAATATACCGTTCCATCATTTGACCCTATAATAATTTCTTTGTTGGAGTCGCCATATATATCATAAATCGCTGGAGAAGAATAAATACTTTCAGCTGTTAAATATCTCCATATTGTATCTCCTGTTGAATTAAGACAATAAATGCTATTATTTAATGAACCAATAATTATCTCTAATTTTCCATCATTATTCAAATCACTAATCGTTGGTGAGGAATAGCTCACTTGCGAAACTTGTGCTGCTTTCCAAACAAGTCCTCCAGATGAATTAAGGCAATATAATGCATCTGTACCTGCTAATACTTCTAGCTGCCCATCAGAATTAATATCAGCAACACCTAATGCACTCTCAAAATAAAATATCCCCGTTGTTTCATAACTCCATTCTAATGTTCCATTAAATCCTAGGCAATAAAGAATCGAATCTCCTGAACCAATTAATACCTCAAGTTCACCATCCTTATCTATGTCAATAATGGTAGGCGATGTTGATACATCTCCTCCTGTTGTATAGATCCAATTGGTGTAAACTATTGCATAGCCATTATTCAGAATAGGTGTGATACAATAGATGTTGTTATCATAGGATCCGAAGACTATGTCAAGAAATCCATCTTTATTTAAATCTGCAACAGCTGGTGTGGATGAAATTACATCTCCAGCAAAGTAGCACCATAATTCATTGCCATCTTTATCAACACAATAAAGACAACCTTCTTGTGAAGCAAAAATAATCTCTAGAACTCCATCTCCTTCAAAATCGAAAGGAATTGGTGCAGTTCCGATTGCACTAAATGTTGGAAAAACCCACTTCAAATCTACGCCCATTGCTTCAATTGAATAACTATCAGAATTTTCACTTGTCACTTGCGCATGTGATTCTACAAATGATAATTGGGAAATGACTAACAAACAAATGACTAATGCTATGGATTTTTTCAAGTTGAATCTCTCCTAATGAAGGTGATAGCTCAACTAAATATGGTATTATAAAATTATTAACTTTTAGCACAGATTTGTAGTTGCAATTTTTTACAATAATACACTAGCTAAGAAAATAATGGAACTAATAGTTCCATTCTTTCTTAATAGAAAATGAATTGTTAGTGTCAGTGTTTTTTCTGTAGAAAAGTTCTGCTAAGAATCCAATAAAGATCAATAATATTCCAAATAAGAATAGTATCAACCCTATTGTAACTAGTGGATTGGAAAGAAATGCTACCGGATCTGAATAATAGTTCCAAAATCGATAGAACAGCACTCGCTCAAATATTGCCCAAACACCACTTAGAAAACTCAAAAAGATGAATACAGAAGCCCAGAGATTGAAGAGGTGACCAGGTTTTGTTCCCCATTTGTTCATTGCACGTAAAGTTAGGAGGTCATTAAATCCTCTGAATAATCTTTTGAAACCATATTTTGTTTTACCCATTGTTCTTGGTTTGTGGTTTGTTTCAATTTCGCCAATTCTGTATCCTTTTTTGGAAAGGATAGCTGGAATATATCTATGTCCTTCAGCAAACAATTGCAATCCATCGATAGCTTCTCTTCGATATGATCTAAGAGTGCATCCAGAATCATGTACAGCTAAATTATTGAAACGACGGTTGAGGAAGTTGTTAAATTTAGAAGGTATTTTTTTCAAGGAATTGTCTTGACGATTTTTACGCCACCCACATATTACATCATATTCGTTTGTTAAAGCATCCAACAATTTTGGAATATCTTGTGGATCATTTTGAAGATCGCCATCAAGTGTAACAATAACATCACCTGTCACATTTGCGAATCCAGCTAACAACGCTGGAGTTTGCCCGTAGTTTCTTTGCAATTCCAAAATTCGCAGAGAACCATTAGTTTTGTCATAACCATTAGATAATATGCTTCTCAAATTTAGTAGAGTTTTATCTCGAGAGCCATCATCTACAAATATGATTTCGTATGGATGATTTCTTTTACCCATAACATTAGAAATGGAATGATAAAGGGGAAGAACATTGTCTTCCTCATTATAAACTGGAATTACTATTGAGATCAAATTGCACCAGCTCGTATTATTTATGTAATGAGCTATTTTTGTCAGCTCATATACACGCTGGGCAATTTACTTTTTAAATAGCTAAATTTAGGTTAATTTCTCTAAATCATCCAGTGAAGTTTTCGCTACTGTACGAACAACAGGATGCTTGTCATTTTTATGAGCTTTCAGTAGCGCTTTTTTTACTTTAGAATTATTGATTTCTCCAAAATTACGAGCGATCTTCTGCCTTAATCTAAAGTCTTCATCACTTTCCAATGCTTCAATTAGCTTTGGTAGAACTGATTCCAGATGTTCCTTGTTCTTGATGAGTATTCTAGCAGCATTCATTCTAGTACCATAATAAGCTGCATTTTTCAATGCTGATAATAAACCTGGGATTAAGTTTTCAAATTTATCATATTCCATTTCACCAAGAGCAATTGCTGCCACATCTCCGATACCTTGTTTCTCTCCAAGATATTTTACGATAAAAGGTATTGCTTCTTGTGCTTTAGTTGCTCTCCAACCTAATCTCTGAATTGTTTGGAAGCAGATTCGTGAATCTAACTTGTCATATTGCATTATTGTTGTGAGAATTGGAATATAGTGTTCATCTTCTAAATATGGTAGAACTTGTCGGTAAATAATTGATAAAAGAATGAGATTTTCAGCTAGTTTTTCATTTTGAACCAATCTAAGTATAATCTCGCCTACTTCTTCTTTATTCTTCTGAACAAATGGTTCAACAATATAATTAGGTCTACTCAATTCCTGTTCGATTAACTTGAATAATTCTTCTTCAATGCTAGTAGTCTTTGTTGACATTTTTTTTCACCTGTTATTGTTCAGCAAGCCTCTTCTTCCAATAATCTCGAGGGTCAGTAAATCTTAATCCACTTCGTAGATTAAACGGACAAACAGATATACAAGTGGAACATTCGCCACCGTTGTCAGTCCAAAATTCATAGCACTTATCGACATTTACTGCCCACCGGTAAATTCCTTTGTTGTTAGAATCACTATATGTTTTGAAAGAAGGTTCATCATCAAATGAGATGGCTTCATTTTCACACGCCTCTGCACATCTCTTACATTTTCGGCAATAATCAGTTAATCCAAAATCTACTTTTTCATCATGCAGTAAAGGCATATCAGTAAATACTTTACAAAGTCTAACTCGAGCACCGTGATCTCGAGTTGTCAATAATCCATTGCGCCCTACTTGGCCAAGACCGGCATCTACTGCGATGGGAATTGATAATGCGGTATCATTTCCTGTTGGAATTGCTCGATAACCCAATTTTCTAATAAATTCTGCAAGGGAAGAAACAATGAAAGCCATTTGAGAATAACCCATACCGCTTGCAAATCCTTGAGTCATTGAGGGGGAAGTACTAATCGTATCTGCATCCATAACAGCTCCAATCGCTATTACTGAAGTCATTCCTTCCGGCATTTCAATAGGAGTTTCAACCCTGTCTTCAGTGTAAGTCCATTTTTTATCATAAGGAGCTATGCCAACCATATCTGCTCCAAAGGATTTTGTAACAGCTTTAATTGTCCTTGTCACTTTATCGATATTCTTCTCATCTATCTTATACACTTCTGGAAGAGCATCTGGCATCATATTGTTAGGTTTAGCAAGTTTTTCCCAAGAAAATGCACGACGGAAATAATCATGAACAGTCCATGATGCAATTGCTAATGCATGATCAATTTGAGTATACCCAGGTTGTTCTTCATCTAAAATGTCTGGAACTTTATCATACATATAGACCTTATAGGTCTTCATTTTTTCATCCCAGTTAACCCTGCCAAAAATACTATCATATTCACTAAAAGGTTCAAAATCATCCTTTAGAGTAAATTCAGGTGATACAGTGAGTTTTTTCTTATTTTTTCCTTCCTTCTTCTTAACGTCAGACATTTCATTTTACCTTCAAACTTTGTTTCTTTATTCATTTTATTGTTTTTGCTTTAAGTTTATCATAACCCGTTGTGCTAAATGGACACACTCTAATACAAATAGTGCAACCGTAATTTGAAGCAAAATAGGGGAAACACTTCTCATTTTCAATATGAGTTAGCAATCCATTTTCGCGTTTTATTGGTTTCTCATAAATTGCTTTTGGCGGGCAGTTCTTAATACAATTACCACAAGTTGCACAATATTCGGGGACCCATTCATGGGAATTTTCAGTAGCAAAGGGTAGATTGGTTATATTTGTAAATACTGCTGCTAGTCTTACTCGAGAGCCAAATTCAGGAGTAATTAATAATCCATGTCTACCGTTCCATCCAAGACCTGCTTTTTTTGCTAATGGAGGATATAACACTAAACCACCTAAAGGATGCGATGCATGAGCAGAATAACCATGAGCACGTAAGAAAGAAGCCACTTTATTTGCGGTAATTCCTAAATTATTGTAGGTTTCCATAATCATTATGATGGTATCACGATGGGGAGCTTTTGCAATACTCTTCTTATCCATCTCCATAACTAAAACAATTGCATTATCATGTAAGACTGCTTTATCTTTGAAAATTAGATTACGGGGTAATTTTGTAAAACCAATAGTAGCTATTCCTTGAGTTTTGCAGAATTCTTTCAATTCCTGAAGAAAAATATCATCAATAGTTTCTTTTGGATTCAGAGCGTTTTTGCTAAGGCTGTTAAGTGATACTCCTATATTTTTAATGTTGGAACGCATAAGGTTGGTTGTTTGATTAATCATTAATGATTGCTCTTTGCCTTGTTCAACAAACTCAACAATATTTAATGGAATGTCAAATCTAGTAGGTGATTGTTCAGTAGCAGTAATAGCTTCAGGTTTCTCATTTATTGCATCTTCTTTTTGATAGACCCTCTTGACAGAGGGTTTTACCACTCTTCGAAAAAATGCTCTTTTGATTTTTAATCCAATTTTCATATAATCACAACAAATGTTATTATTGCTCAATTCCTTACAGGAAGAAAAACTAAACTAAAAGTAATATAAAATTACTATTTAAAAATAATATGTCATTCCAGTTGATGTATTTTACTAGAAATCTATGCATTGAATTTACCAATTGTTAATGAAAAGGTTTATTCCTAATAGAAGCTGATAGAATATGTAAATCTAAATGAGAATTATAGTATTGGAGATTGTACAAAGTGATAGATATTGGCTTAGAAGCGCTTTTAATAATGGATAAAGCCGGCATACCTTTACTATTTCAAAAACTAGATCCAAAACGAACAGATATCGAACCTATTTTACTATCTGGTTTTCTAACTGCTGTAAAGGCTTTTTCTATTGAGATAATCGATGATACTATTACAGATTTCCATGTTGATTATGGGAAAAGATTAATTACAATCCTCTCAGGACACAAGATTGTTTTCGCAGCAATACACAGTCATAAATCAACTGAGAGAATAATCCCTGTTTTAGCACCTTTATTGAAAGAATTTGAAAGCCAATACTATAAAGAAAACCATATCGGTGAATCAGGTCCATTAGAAAAGTATGAACCATTTAGAGAACGAATAGCTACTGTAATGGGTATTAACAATCCTTCGTTAGATTGGATCCCATTCTACACTGAAATTGATGAAGCAAAAGTAACTGATGATAGTAAAATAAAGAATTTCATTGATAATCACTATTCTATTAAGGATATTGTAAACCACTGTAATCTCTCTGAATCAGAAGTATTAAATGAAATATCTAAGTTGTGGGCTATAGGTGCAATACGATTCCGGAATATTTTAACTCAAAGAGATATTGTCATTTCAACAAGTAAAATTGCAAGCTATTTGCAACCTTCAACAATTGAATGGAAAGAACTCTATAAGGAATTTCCAAACCTAATAAATATGATTCCCCATATTTTGAATCATCTGGATGGACAAACAACAGTAGGACACATTATAGATGATTTAGATACAGAAGGAATTGAGAATGTTTATTGGCTTATGGATTATTTATACATCAATGATGCTCTATCTATGCTTTCACCCGAAAAAAGAAGAATTCTAATGGCTAAAGAAATTTTACAAAAAAGCTTAGAAATTGCTGCTGATATTTATTCTGTCGAGGAAACCATTTGGCACCTTAAATCTGTGTTAAATGAGATACGTTCTCCAGAAATAATTTCACAGATAAGACTACTGAAGGAGAACTGGTCCATTGACTATAGTTTTTTGGTATACGAAGGTTTGAGTCCCGAGAAAGTCTTACAATTGTATGATATTTGGTTAGAAATTCTTAGAATGTTTATCTTTTCATTGGATGAGAAGAAAAGAAAAAAATATATCGAGTACCTAACTGAAATGCTTGATTTTGATTTCTTCGAAAAATATCGAAGTGAAGACATGGATGGTTTCGAAGAGTTTGCCTTTTGGTTGGAATTAATATTTATTTGAATGGAGGAAAAAAAATGAAAATTGATCCAGAAAAAGCAATCGAGGTAAAACCAGGCATATGGTGGATTGGTTGGCCCGATTATCAAGCAGGGTTTTCTAATAATCCTTATTTGATAAAAGATGGAGAAGAAATTGTTATCATTGATCCAGGTTCAAGACTAGATGCTCATTGGAGTATAGTGAAAAGGAAAATTGAATCAATTGTTCCACTTGAAAAAATAAC
This sequence comes from Candidatus Heimdallarchaeota archaeon, assembly GCA_030614005.1. Taxonomy (GTDB): domain Archaea; phylum Asgardarchaeota; class Heimdallarchaeia; order JABLTI01; family JABLTI01; genus JABLTI01. Next base: position 60,109 of record JAUWKS010000007.1, read on the forward strand.
TATGGTAATAGCAACTCACCAAGATCCTGATTTGTGTGCTTGTATACCATTCATTGAAGATGCCGTTGGTGTAGATAATTTTGAATTAGTTACTACAGATAGGACTTCGCTTTTTATGCCCTATTATGACATAAAATCTGAAGTGACTGTTGTTGAAGATGGAGATAAAATGGAAATTGGGGACAGCGGAAGAATTTTAGAATTCATTACAAGTCCATATCTACACTTTCCAGGTGCAATGGTTGTTTATGAAACTTTAGAGAAAATTCTCTTCTCTTCAGATATTTTTGGAGCATTTTCAGTTGATTGGAATTTATATGCCAACGAATACTATCATGAAGCCATAAAATCTTTTGCAGAAACTTACATGTCTGATAAACGACACATAATTAATTTTCTGGATAAAATAAAGAATATCGATATTGAATTGATTTGTCCTCAACATGGTTCACTTATTAAAAAAGAGCTAATCCCTAAAATAATTGGTGTCATGAGAAACTTGGAGGTTGGAATATGGAAATAAATCATCAACAGGCTGCAGAGTTCGCTCAATTGTTAATCATGAGGGGTTTGGGTTTATATGGAGATAAAAAAATGGCTAAAATCTGCGATGATTCCGGGATGGATTGTAGAGTAGGTAGTTCATACGAACTTCCCGATAATGAAAATATCGAAGATTCTTTAAAGAAATTGATGATTAATTACTCAAAATTTAACTTACCTGCGAAAATGACTGTACTAGTTCTAGCTAAAAAGTATGGTATGTTAATACCCGAAGAGCTGAAATCTTCTAAGAAAAAGAAATCAAAGTATAGGCAGAAATTAGAATTTAAGTCCTGAGTAAATTTGAATAGGAATAGATTTTTTTCATTTTTCAGAAACGGCATCAAAAAAATCAGCTATAAATTGGTCATCTAGCAATAAACCAAAACACCAAATTAGATCGTGAAGATAGATGATTTCATCAAAGTCTAAATTAACAAGGAAATCTACTTTCTTTTTATCTTCCGAATTTACTTGTATTTTATTGATATTATTAAAATGTTTTATGCGAAATTTGGTTATTGAATCTGCTATTTTAGAAACAGATATTTTTTTATCAGGATGAATTTCTTTTAAAAGTTCAAGGCTAAAACCCAATTATTTCTTTATTTCTCTTTAAATCCTTCTCTTTTCTTCTCCTTTTTTTAGCATTTTTAACTTGAAAATGAGAAAATTACCACGAAAAATTATCTGCGATAATCTTATAATCAAAATTATCCTTGTAAAATTATCATTTATAGAGGGTAGAAATTATGACTCTAAAATTTTATAAGAAATTAATCGCTCTAAGTTTGCTCTTTTTAATTGTACCGTTTTTTTATTTACCGATGAGCACAGAAACTTGGAATCAGAATAATGCAAATCTAACAATACAAAACACAGATGTTTTTGTAGAAGACTTCACCAGTACTACTTTTAGAGATGGAGCTACTAATGCTTATGGGTGGGGAACGGGCACATTGACAAATCGTAAGAATTTGACAATGAGTGAATTAGATTTTGAGCCTTCCATCCATCCAATAAAATCAATTGATGTGCAAGGAAGAAAAGCTTATGCTGTTCAATATAATCCGACTATAGCACTTGAATCATTGAATATTTATAGCATAAACGATCCATCAAATATCTATCGAACTGGTTTCAGAAGCTCGATGCGTCTTCTACAAACGATAGCTGTATCAGGTGATTATATTTGGACCGGAGTAGGACCTACACTACCAAGAATTGCATCATATAATTATCAAGATCCTTTCAGTATTGGAACGTGGGTAGGTAGTTACTATACAGATGGGGATTTAACGGATATAGAAGTAAATGGCTATTTCGTTTATTTCACAGCTTTTAATTCCACAAGTGGTTTTTCACTTAGAGTTTTGAATGCTGAAGATCCAGATGTTTTTGATAATGTCATGCCAGCTTCTTGGTCAGCAACAAATTTGTCTAAAGGAATAGCTATTGATGGTGACACAGCATACGTTACAGCTCATACAGCTGGTTTTTACATCGTTGATGTTTCAGATCAAAATAGCTTCGTACAATTAGGTTGGGTTGATACTCCAGGAAATGCCACTGATGTTGTTATAGATGGAAATATTGCTTACGTAACAGATGGTTACGAAGGTGTACAGATTATAGATATTAGCAATCCAGCTTCACCAGTAATTATTGCTTCATATGACACTAATGGTTATGCACAGAAACTAGTTTTACAAGGGAACACCTTATTCATTGCTGATGGACTTGGTGGTATCGCAATGGCAGATGTAGCAAATCCAGCTCATCCAGTATTTATTCCCCAATGGACTTCGATCTCATATACTTATGATGTTGATTTGTACGGAGGAGTGTTAGTCGTTGCTACAGAAGATGGATTACACACATTCAGCTGTGGTCCGGGAATAACAAAAATCCAAAATGAGGTTTTTGCTAATCCATTCGATCAATACAATGTTATGGATGTAAGAGTAAAAGGTGATATTGCAATTTGTGTAGGCGGTTCAGATGGAATCTATACACTTGATGTTAGTGATCCAAATAATCCTATCTTACTTGATCAGCATGTAGAAGCTGTTCCAGCAGATTATCGAAAATTAGACATTCAAGGAAACTTCGCTTATGTTGCTGATTTCGGAGGGTCGAATGGTATACGTGTATATGATATATCTGATCCAAGCAATATTGTTCATACACATAGTGTTGGCTTAACTTATGCGACTGATGTAGCAGTATATGGAGATGTTGCATTTGTAGCTGATGGAAGTTATGGTGTCTATATCATGAACATAACAGATCCATACAACATGGTGTTCTGGAGTTCTTTCACTAATATATTTAATAATGTAACAGCTGTTGACGTTCAATGTGGGAATCTATATGTAGTAGATGAAAATGGTGGTTCAATAGTAAATAGTTTCCATATTTTCGATATTACGGACATAGATGTCGAAGTACAGGTTGGAGTAGAAAGTGTTGAAGCTCAATTCTATGACGTTTATGTAGATGGAGATGTTGCTTACACTTCTGATTTAGATTGGATGTTAGCTCTTAACATAACTGATATTACTAATCCTTATTTGACAACATGGACAAACGATGATTCATATGGAGTCTGGGGATTTGGTCCTTATGCACTTAATGCAGGTGGTCCTGATGGCGTTTCTCTCACGGATTGCACAGATATGAGTGCTAGTGATCCCACAATTAGTAATTATCCTGATGCAACAGGTGCACTTCAGATAACAACATACGGAGATTACACTTTCATAGCAAATACATCGAGTCTAATTATTCTTCGTCACTTCGAAAGTCTTGCTGATACATATGTTGCTGGTTCATCAGTTGCACAGTCATATGAAGTAGATTCTACTGATTATATGATTTATACTGCTACTCTCACTCCAGATAATTATATACCCTCATTAACATCAATAAACTACTATATGTCTGCAGATGGTGGAGTACATTGGGAAGCAGTTACCCCAGGTGTTGAGCATACTTTCCTAAATACAGGAAATGATCTTCGATTCCGCGTTGAGTTCCTTGGACCAAAATATCAAAGTCCTCAACTCTATGGGATCACCTTGGATTACTTCTACAATACAGAGCCAACCATTCCTCTACTCAATGATCCTGGTGTTCTAATTAAAGTCAGCAGTGTTGAAGTTACTTGGAATGCTAGTATAGATGATGTCAGTGTTGATCACTATGAGTTACAAGTAGCTAATGAATCTAGCTTTGCTACATCTATTAGCACTTTCATTGTTTCTGGTTTATCGTATACTGTTACAGGTTTGACGAATGGTAATTATTTCTTCCGTGTACGGGCTGTGGACGATTATGACCTTCCTAGCGATTGGAGTACAACAGTTGATATTGATGTCTCAATTCCGGCAATTAATCTCCCGTGGTGGGCTTATGCCATCATTGGTGGCGGATTAGTGGCAATTATTCTCATAATTGTTATTTCTTCATTAATACGGCGGAAAAAGAAGACTTCTACAAGATAAAAAGTGATGTTAGATAAAGCATCACTCTTTTCTTCCTTTTTTTCTTTCAAGAACCTCTATACCGTTCAAATTAATCCTAAGAAGATATTTATTCTAAGTTAGCAAATTTACTTAATATCAAGTTGATATTGTGTTTAAGATCAAAATTAGATGAATGCTTATTTGCGGTGAAACGAGATGGGTCATAAGAAAGGGCATGAGATGAATAGTTATCTCAAGCTTCAGCAAAGATTAGATAAAGCTCCTCAAGGAGCACCTCTTTCGAAATCATTATTCGAAATTCTCCAAGTACTATTTACTGATGAAGAAGCAGAACTTGTTTCAATACTTCCGATTAATTTTATCACAAAGGAAAAAGCAGCGAAAATATGGAAAAAAACTCCTGATGAAGCAGAGCAAATTCTCGATACATTAGCAAGTAAAGGCCTGATGCTTGATGGTTGTCAAGAGGAAATGCGAACGTATATTTTAGCTCCACCTATGGCTGGTTTCTTTGAATTTTCTCTAATGCGTACAGACGGGAAATTCGACCGTAAAATACTATCCGAATTATATTATCAGTACATAACTAAAGAAGATGATTTTCTTTTCGCTATTTTTGACTCTCAAACTCCGATAGATAGGGTTTTCGTTCAAGAGGAGACAATAAAAGAAGAAGATTATTCTATTGTTTTGGATTATGAACGAGCAACTCAAGTAATAGAAACAGCGAGTTGTATAACCGTCGGCACTTGTTACTGTAGACACAAAATGGAACATCTGGGAAAAGCTTGTGATCAACCCCAAGAGGTTTGTCTAACATTCAACGGTGCAGCAAAGAGTTTGTCAAATCATGGCATAGCAAAGGAAATCAGTAAAGAAGAAGCCCGGAAAATACTTGATCAATGTGTGGACGCAGGTTTAGTTCAAATCGGTGATAATGTTCGTGAGAGTGTTGCTTGGATTTGTAATTGCTGTGGTTGCTGTTGTGAAGCGATAGTTGCTTATAAGAGGCTGGGATTTAGTCCTGGAATCTATAGCAACTTTACTCCAGAAATAATCTCAGAAAATTGCTCCGGCTGTGGTATTTGTATCAAAAAATGTCCCGTTGACGCTATCACGTTAACTACAGATACAGCTAATCGAAAAATTGCTAAGATAAATTACGACCGCTGCTTTGGTTGTGGTGTTTGTGCTAAAAGTTGTAACAAAGATGCTATACAAATGAATCGTAGAAAGGATTTAATGCATACACCCAAAGATGCCTTTGATCGCGGTGTGCACATGGCAATAGATAAAGGAAAATTACAAAATCTTCTCTTCGATAATCAACATCTCTGGACTCATAAAATGCTTCAGAGGTTTATTGGTATATTACTTAATCTCGATCCAATCAAAGCTAAATTAGCAGATAGACAATTACAATCAAAGTTCATTCTTTTTGCAAGAAGAATGCAGAGATTTAGGAAAACAAAATTATGAACGGTAATTTGAATGCTCCTTTTTATCAAACTAAACTGAAAAATTATCTTTTAAAAAATAAACTCACTCAAAAGATATATAACCTATCAAACTACTTTCACTACAAAAAAAATAGTCGTACATAAAATGAAACAAAAAAATAAGCAAAATCTTTTTATGTATTCTAATTCAAGTCAAAGAATTGATTTAGTCAAAATCAAATAAGGCGATGCATATTGATTGACACTCAACCATTCACATTATGGATAGCATTAGGTCTAGTCCTTATCGCAGTCGTTCTATTGTACCTTTTGGGAAGACGAATCGCCCCTCGAAATCCCACACCAGCCAAACTAAAAAGCTACGCATGCGGAGAAGACATGGAGGGCGGACAAGTACAATTTTACCCAAACACATTTATTTTCGCAATCTACTTTACAATATTTGACATCTTGGCTTTTATCCTTGCAACAGCAATGGTGACCCTAGATATGGGTATTGGATATACAGTTGTTCCAGCAATATTTGCCGGAATAGGTTTACTGGGAGTGTTAACTCTCAGAAGGTGATTTCAAGCTATGGTACTACAAAAAATAATTACCTGGGCAAGAGTAAAGTCACCATGGATTATCCATGTTAATACCGGAGGATGCAATGGATGCGATATCGAAGTTGTCGACGTTCTTACGCCAAGATATGACGTCGAACGATTAGGAATCCTTATTCAAGGCTCCCCGAGACATGCGGATGTACTTATGGTGACCGGACCTGCAACACAGCAGATGAAAGATCGCTTAAAGCTTTTACATGAACAGACACCAGATCCAAAATTTGTCATTGCTATCGGCGCTTGCGCCTGTAGTGGAGGCATTTTTAGACACTCATATATTCCTTGCTTAGGAATAGATACCGTTATTCCGGTAGATGTCTATATACCTGGTTGTCCTCCAAAGCCAGAAGCGATTATCTTTGGCGTCGCTCAATTGTTAGCAAAACTTCAGGGTAAAGACTCCCCAGTCATTACACCTAAGAAGATTGCCCTCAAAGATCTTAAAAAATCAATAGAGGAGGGTCTAGCAAAATGAGCAAGACACTACAAGATGAACAGGATATAGTTGACACTTTAAAGAGTCAATTTGGTGAGAAGATACTCGAAGCAAAGGTTCAACGTGAACGAAGAATTTTCGTTAAAGTTGCTAACCCAGATCATTTGGAGATTTTCTCGTTTGCTATGGAAAAATGGAAAGCATGGCATTTGATAGCAATATCTTCAGTCGATAAACCTGATGGTGTTATTGCCGCAGTATATCATTTTGATATCCGTCCACCCTTTGGTGGTCAAGTAGCAATTTCCATGAATTTAATGATCGATTGCGACAGTCGAGAAAAACCAATACTAGCTTCTGTATATCATCTTATAAATGGTGCAGAATATTTCGAGCGCGAAGCACACGATTTGATGGGAATATTTTTCGAAGGAAATCCCAACCTAATTCGACTTATCTTACCTGATGACTTCCCTGAAGGTGTTTATCCACTGAGGAAAGACTTCCTTTTAGAGATTCAAAAGGAAGAACAGGCAAAGAAGGAGAAAAAATGAGGTGATATGAAATATGGCTGATAAAAAGAAAATTAAATTAGGATCACCCCAAACCGGTTGCAGTTCATGCATACCAAATACTTTCGAAATACCTCTTGGGCCTCAGCATCCAGCTCTAAAAGAACCAACCCACTTTCTATTAGAAGTGGAAGGTGAAATAATTGTTAATGCAACTCCAAGAATTGGTTATGTTCATCGAGGAATTGAAAAACTCGCCGAAACAAAAACTTATTCCGCTAACCTTACACTCGTCGAACGTGTGTGTGGTATATGTTCTCATATTCATTCCATTTCCTTAGCAAATGCTGCAGAAGCAGCTCTCGCTTTAGAAGGATTTGAGGTGCCATTAAGAGCACAATATATCAGAACTATTGTAGCTGAATTGGAACGTATCCATAGTCATATTCTTTGGTTAGGTGTAGCAGCTCATGAAATAGGGTTTGATACCTTATTTATGCTCTCGTGGAGAGATCGTGAGTTAACAATGGACCTTTTAGAAGACATCTCTGGAAACAGAGTTAATTATGCTATGAACGAAATAGGCGGTTCAAGAAGAGATATGAACCAAAGTCAAATTGACCGTATGCTCAAATATATGGACATAACTGAAGAAAGGATGGAACGATACAAAGATATCTGTATAAATGAAAATACCATCCGAATGCGAACTCAAGATGTAGGAATACTCCTACCCCAAAAAGCTAAAGAATTGTGCGCTTGTGGACCTACTGCACGTGCCTCTGGAGTAGCTATTGACGTTCGATATGATGATCCTTATTCAGCTTATGGAGAGTTTCGTGACATATTCAATGTCATAACTTATGATACAAATGATGTATTCTCTCGAGTCGTCGTACGTATCATAGAGACAGTAGAAGCTTGCAAATACATCAAATGGATGTTGAAGAACATACCAGATGGGCCAATATTCAAAAAAGCCCCTAGGAAAGTTCCAGAAGCACAAATCTTGTCTCGAACAGAAGCTCCACGTGGTGAGTTGATTCACTACCTTTGGTCAAACAATACCAACAAACCTTACAGACTGAAAATAACAACACCAACACTATCAAACATCAATACCGTCCCTGAAATGATGAAAGGAGACTACTTAGCAGATTCGACAATTACATTAGCATCCATTGATCCATGTTTCAGCTGTGAAGACAGAATGATTACCATTGTGAACAATGACCGAAGAAAACCCAAGATAGAAACTTGGTCTGAAAGCCAACTCAGAAAATATAGTAATGATTGGCACGCAAAAAATAAAAGGTGGAAAAAGTGACCGCTGTTTGGTGGATTCTTACAATATTGGGAATATTATTCTTCCCAGGTATAGGCTTCTGTATATCCATTGCATTATTTGATGAATGGATTGACAGGAAGTTTTATGCAGCTTTGCAAGATAGAATAGGTCCAGAACACGCAGGATTCAAAGGTATTTTACAACCTTTGGCCGACTTCCTTAAGCTTTTAGCAAATGAAGATATTGAACCTGAAGCTGCCGATAAATGGGGTATGCGATTTACAGCCATCATTGGCTTAGCAATACCACTAGTAGCATTATTGTTTATACCAATAATTGATACTACAGGGTTACTCTCATTTGAAGGTGATATTCTTCTGTTGGCATTCTTGACAACAATGATAGCTTTAATCATCTTCTTAGCAGGATGGTTCTCCGCGAGCAAATTGGCAATGCCAGGAACGATGCGTGCTGCATCACAACTCTTGAGCTATGAAATTCCAATTCTATTAGCAATGTTCGCAGTAGCGTTACGGACACAATCTTTCTCACTTGCAGGAATTGTTCAGTGGCAACTTGATGCTCACCGACCAACATTATTCAGCTTACCGATGGTAGTCTTCTTCTTAGTATTCTTGCTTTCATCACAAGCAGAATTAGAACGAAGCCCATTTGATATTCCAACGGCTGAAACAGAAATAGTCGGTGGGTGGGAAGTTGAGTATTCTGGGAAAAAGTTAGGCTTTTTCCGATTATCTGCAGATTTACAAATGGTTTTCTCCGCAGGTTTAGCAGTGACCCTCTTCTTAGGAGGTCCAACTGGTGTTGAAATGTGGATTCCTTCATTTGCTGATTGGTTAGCAAGTATCGAAGGCGTTTCAGGTTTAGCAGTTGTTGCAATTCTCTATTACACTACAATGTTTGCTATAAAAACAACGATTATTGTTCTTATACTTTCAGCGTTTAGAGCTTTAATGGCGAGATTGCGTATAGAGCAATTCTTAGAATTTTCATGGAAATGGGTAATTCCAGTAACACTAGGTGTTTTTGCAATTACATTCTTCTATGTCCCTTGGACAGACAATGTAGTCTGGTCTCACTGGGAAGGACTTTTTGATGTATCCTAATAAAGGAGATGAAGAATTATGCCACGACCCGGAGTAATTGTTTGGGAAGCACTGAGAAATGTTTTCAGTAAAAAGGCAACCATAGATTATCCATTTGAAGAAGGCGTTAAACCAAAATATGGTTTGCGTGGAGCACATGTTCTCTATATTGAGGAATGTACAGGCTGCAGAGCTTGTCAGAGAGTTTGCCCATCATTAGCAATCGAAATGGTTCCATCCGAATTAACGAAAACCAAAAAACGACCCGTTATCAATTTAGGTCAATGTATCTTTTGTGGCTTGTGTGAAGAAGCTTGTAGATATGATGCACTCTTCTTGACTGACTACATAGAACTTTCAGCCTTCCAACAAAAGGAGATGATTATCTATGAAAACGAACCCCCCAAAGAAGAAATTTCTGAAGGGAATGAACCGAAGGAGGAAGACTCCTAGTAAAATTACTAGGACGAATTCATAGGAAGCGTGTAAGATATGGAACTCAACACAATTTTGTTGATAATACTATTAGCTATAGTGATCATTGCCGCTATTTTCGCAATAGAGTTGCGTGATTTAATTTATGCATCTATTGCCTTAGCTGTACTAAGCATCGCTCTTGCTGGAGCATTCTGGATTCTGAACGCCCCCTGGGTAGCTCTCTTTCAGTTGATGGTTTACGGTGGCGCCGTTACAGTATTACTACTTTCTACTGTTGCACTCACCGAACGCTTTGAAACTGGTGAGCCAGCTGAGGATCTAGATAAACTGCTCCCCGAAAGCAGCAAAACCTAGGAGGAATACTACTGATGAACAGAAAAACACGATCAATCATTCTATTCGCCTTTAGCATAGTCCTCGCGTTAGGTGTGTATGCATTCATTATGTACGGCTTAGTCGACTTTAATGATCCAAACAACGATACAAATGGTTTACGAGTGGATGAGTCTAATGACATTGCTGATAGAGCAATTGGTTATGGTTTAGTTGATCTAAACTCTAGCGATTTTGCTTCCATTGGCAGAGCTGTTGGACACTTCATCTGGGAAACCAGAGCAATTGATGTTATTCTTGTTGGAATAATATTATTCGTTGCTTCTGAATCCGCTGGCGCAGTAGTCCAAGGAATGGAAAAACAACGTAGCGAATTCCGCACTGAAATGTGTGACACAGACAAATACATCATCTTGGAAGAAATGAAAGAAGATGAGAAACAAGAGGAGACAGACTAAGCATGGCTTTATCGATACCTTTTGACAATATCTACTTAATCTTAGGTTTCTCAGTAGCCTTATTGGTTATTGGTCTCTACGGATTAACCTCAAAACAGAATATGATCAAGTTCTTGATTGCTATCGAGTTATTGCTTGATGCAGCTCATTTGAACTTTATTGCATTTTCAAACATCGTCGGAGGAAATGCAGGATTAGTTGATCCACTACCACATGTTGTCGTTATACTCAGCATTTGTGTGGGTGGATGTGTCGCTGGCGTTGCCTTAAGCTTGATAATTCAAGCCTACCGTGTGCATGCCACTTTGAATAGTCGAAGACTAAATCACTTGAAACATTAGGAGATGAAAGAACAGATGTTATTAGAATCTGCAGCAATAATGAATTGGGCTATCCCATTCGCAGGTGCACTAATTACTCCTATTATCGGCTTTATTGCAGGTAAACTAAAGGAAGGGTCTCAAACCCAAAAGGTGCTCCGAATAATCAGAAATTGGATGGCTGTATTTACATCATTCGTTGCATTCCTTTTCACAATGTTATTAGTGGTAGATGTTTTCAATGGCCAAGGTGGAGAAGCATTCGTAACCAATTGGTTCTGGAACATAGGCGACAAACCTTTTGCTGCAGGATTCGGTGTCCTTGTAGACCCACTGACGGTCTTAATCGCTAGCTTTGCCTCAGGCATTGGTACTTTGATTATGATCTATGGTATTAACTACATGAAAGATGACAAACATCTTGACCGCTACTGGTTCCTCATGCAGATGTTTATTGGTGGAATGATATTTTTAGTAATGTCAAACAATTTCCTTCAATCATTCGTCGGCTGGGAAATAGTTGGATTCTGTTCCTATGCATTGATTGGATACTTCTTCGATAAGAAAGGTCCACAAGATCCAAAAGAGTTTACCATTAAAGAGGAAACTGAAGGTGACTATAATGCTCACGCTGGATTTAAAGCATTCATAACCACTAGAATTGGTGACGTTATGTTGCTCACCGGAATACTCATTATTTTCGCCGTTGCTGGTACATTCAGATACACTGAACTATTATCAGATTTAACTTGGCTTAGCGACCTACACGACAAGAAGATTCTCGTCTTAACAGCAGTCCTCATCTTCGGTGGACCAATCGGTAAATCCGCACAATTTCCATTGCAATTCTGGCTTCCAGAAGCTATGGCTGGCCCCACAACTGTTTCAGCACTTATTCATGCTGCAGCAATGGTCAAAGCTGGTATCTTTATGGTTGTTAGAACCTACCCAATGTTTTACCTCGGTTTACACGATCTACATATCGAAAATCTTCAATATTACTTCCTTATTGTGGCAGCAGTTGGTGGATTCACCGCTCTTATGTCTGCAACAATGGGTACGTCCGCGACTGAATTGAAGAAAGTTCTCGCTTTCAGTACTGTATCCCAACTTGGTTACATGTTTATGGGATTAGGTGTTGGAGGACTAATTGAACCCGTAGGCGGAGTTATGGATTACAACGGCTATTTTGCCGGATCATTCCACATGTTATCTCACGCCATCTTCAAAGCTTTACTGTTCCTTTCAGCTGGGGCAGTCATTCACGCCGTTCATACGAAATATATCGATGAAATGGGTGGTCTTCGTAAAGATATGCCAAAGGTCTTCTGGCCAATGCTTATCGGTGGTTTATCCTTATCTGGTGTTGTTCCACTAGGTGGATTCTTCAGTAAGGAATCAATCTTCGGTGCTTGCTGGCATCTTGGCGAAGAAGGAAACAATGCAGGATGGATATTCTTTGCCGTCGCTGCAGTCGCTGCTGCTTTAACATTCTTCTATACAATAAGATTCTTGGGCCATACGTTTGGCGGGAAGAAAACGGAGCATGTTGAAAAGGCAGAAAAAGAACAAGGTGGTCATTTACATAAGACCTCACCACTACTCTGGGTCCCATTAGTGATCCTAGCAGTTGGTACAATTGTTATCGGTTTCCTTGCACCTGTCGTTGAATTATTTATGAGCAAGAATGACTGGTTTGCAGCCGCAACTAACTTTACCGTAGAAGCGTTCCATATAGATTATGCACACTTCTTTGGACACACTTTCGGATTTAGTCCACCAACCTTCTGGATAACTATTGGTATTCTATTAACCGGCTGTTTACCTGCCTATTTCTTATTCGTAAGAAAACAATGGGACACCAAAGAAATACTCAAGAAGAGCAAGATTGTAAACGGTATCTACACCTTCTTCCACAGGAGATGGTACATGAACCATGCAATTTATTGGTGCTTAAGAAAGTTCAAAGTATTCGCCGAATGGTTATACGAGAACTTCGATTTGAAAGTGATAGACAGATCAAACTACATAATCGCATCAGGAACAATGAAGTCGGGAGAAGTGTTCAGAAAGACCCACACGGGTATTCTTTCAGTGAACTTTCTCTACATGTTATTAGGAGCAATAATCCTAATCGCAGTATTATTATTCATTCCATTCTAGGAGGATAAAAGTAAATGTTTCAATACACACTAGTAATTGCAATCTTTACACTACTCATTTCACCAATATTGGTATTCGTACTAGGAAAGTGGAATGAACACGTTGCAAAATGGACAGCATTCCTCGCAGTACTAACTTCTGCAATATTTGCTCTCTTAACAATCGGCGATGTATTATATCTCGGAGCATATACGGATACTTTAGGTGGCTTTACACTAGATCTGGGAGCAAAAGCTCTCTCAATTAATTTCATTCTAGTAGCAGACTCACTAAGTCTTCCAATAGCAGGAGCAATCTATGTGCTCGCACTCGCTGTAATAATGTACAGCTTCGGTTACATGAAGGAACAAAAGAACTTGGGACTCTATTATGCGCTCTTAGTTCTCTACGTTGCTGGAATGATCGGAGTAGTATTCGCAGGTGACTTAGCTTATTTCTACGTCTTCTGGGAACTGATGCTAATACCATCATACTTCATTATCGCGAACTGGGGTTCAAAACCAAACTCAGTGAAGATTGCATTCAAGTACTTCATCTTTACACATGTAGGTGCTATGGCAATACTCATCGGCATTGGTGGACTCTGGGCATTCTCAGATTTTGGAATAACAGGTGGTGCCTTAACAATGGCAGGATTTGCTCTAAGTAGCAGTGTTGCATCATCAACTATCAGATTGTTGACTTTGCTCTTTATAGTAGGATTTTCCGTCAAAATGGCGATATTCCCACTACACACGTGGCTTCCAGATACTCACGGTGAAGCCCCCACACCAATCAGTGCTATCTTATCAGGTGTAATGATTCAAACGGCTGCTTACGCAGTTCTTCGTATCTGCACAGATATTATTGGCATAGACGGTATGGGCGGTTGGATGCGCTGGGTATTAATTGGCTTCGCAGTATTCACAATGATCTACGGGGGTGTCATGGCTATAGCTCAAAAGGATACCAAACGACTCTTCGCTTACTCATCTATTTCACAGATGGGCTACATCTTCTTCGGACTTGCCACCTTTACAGCATACGGTGCAATAGGTTCTATGTTCCACATCATCAGCCACTCGCTCGCGAAAGGATCCTTGTTTATGGTTGCAGGAATACTCATGACCCAAGTCGGTCACCATAAAGGACGAGAAATCAAAAAACTAGGCGGTCTTGGATTAAAGATGCCTATCACCGCAATTGTTGCTACGGTAGCAGCACTAAGCCTTGCAGGAACTCCACCACTGGCAGGATTTATGTCAGAATGGATAATCTTCTCAGGAGGCTTAGCAGCAAACGATACTTTAGGAATTATAGCAGTAATATTCGCTATACTCTCAACAGCTCTAACAGCGACCTATGTTCTTCTCTTCTTGAAGGATGTATTTTTGGGACCAGTAAAAGAGGAATACAAGGATGTCAAAGACCCAAGTCCATATATGTGGATACCCTTGGTCACCATGGCAATCCTAAGCTTCGTAATTGGAATATTCCCGAAAAGTGCACTAATTTTCATAACAAATTATGTTGCACCATTATTCACCGGAGGTTCATAAAACAATGAATGTATTCTGGATACTCCCAATAATCATACCACTTGCTGGTGCAGCATTAATTGGTATACTTGGAAAAATAGCTAAAAAAGAATCAGCTAGTTGGAATTTAGTCTATGCAGTAATTGCTAATATTTGTTTATTAGCAGTTCTTGGAATACTAATAACATTCTACACTTCACTAGGTTCTATTCTTAGCACCGAACTGAGTTGGAACATTGGACCTGATGTAGGTGCAACTTTCAAAATGGACCATTTAACTTGGTGGTTAGTACTAGTATTCGCCATCTTGGGTTCTGTAGTATCAATCTATAGCATCAAATATATTGATCAAGACGACCGTATCGACCGATACTATCTTCTCTTACTCATCCTTGTTGCTGGAATGATTGGTGTAGTAATGTCAGGTGACATGCTAACATTGTTTATCTTCTGGGAAACTATGAGCATAGCAAGCTATGTTCTTGTTGCTTTCAGAAAAGAACAACCAGAACCAATTGAAGCAGGTATCAAGTACCTCTTCATGTCCGCTTTCGGAAGTGTGATGATCCTCTTCGGAATGTCCTTAGCTTACGGAATCACAGGAACACTAAACATCGCCTCTGTTGGTACTATCATTGCAACCAAATTCGCTAGTGGTCTCTCTGGAGTTCACTATATAATTATTGCAAGCCTTATCATCGGATTCGGTGTCAAAGCAGCCATCGTACCATTACACACATGGCTTCCAGATGCGCACCCCGCAGCCCCAAGCGGAATTTCCGCAATGTTGTCTGGTGTTGTCATTATGACTGGCATGTATGGTATGATCTACACTCTTACATCCTTCTTCCGACCTACAGGAACAAACATTGGTTTTATCCTTCTCTGGATTGCAGTAATTACTATGATAGTTGGAAACCTTCTCGCACTACGACAAAACGACCTCAAACGTTTGCTTGCGTTCTCTACAGTTCTCAACGTTGGTTTCATACTCTTTGGTCTATCTATGGCCCTAACAGGTCTTGACCAAGATGTTGCTCTCATAAGCGTTCAAGGTGGATGGTTCCATATCTTTACCCACGCCCTTGGCAAGGGATTAGCTTTTCTTGCCGCCGGAGCGATTATCTATCGCATCGAAGATCGTGGTTTAGATCGCATGGAAGGCATTGGTAGAAAGATGCCCTGGACAATAACGGCTCTCACAATAGCTCTTTTGAGCCTTGCTGGTGTGCCCCCACTCCCAGGCTTCTGGTCCAAGCTAAACATTGTGCTTGCAGCTGTTAGCTCAGGTAACTGGCAATATTATGTTGGAATAGTTTTATTCCTACTATCTAGCGTCATCTCTGTAGTTTATTATTTGATTGTTCTTCAGAAACTTTGGTTCAGCGAACCACAAGAACATCTCAAGGACGTCAAAGAAACACCTATAGAAATTCTAATACCACTTTACGTATTAGTTATCGTGATGCTTATTGTTAGTATCATTCCAGGTAGATTTGAAATATTGGTTAAGCAAGCTGCAGAAGTTGCAATGTTGCTATAAAACCAAATCGTTTACAAAATATAGAATTGCATGAAGTTTTTCTTCATGCGTTCAACTCTTTTTTTCTATTTTTTCTCTGCCATTTGATTGTCTTTGTAGAGAAATAATCAATAATCCTCCAACGATACCTGGTATAAGCACATTAAAGAACGTTTGAAGAATTGAAAGATTAATTGAAGCAACACTGATATTTGGAATCAAAGTATTGTTTACGATTAGAAATCCTAAGAGGATCATAATTACTGTGTCTCGAATACCAATGCCACTTATACTTATTGGGATGACCATCGCAGTAATTGCTGCAACACACAATACTGCAATAACGATCAGCGGATTCTGCACTGAATTGAAAATTTCTACTCTAAATGCTTCTAATAAAATGCATCCTTGCAGTCCCAACAAAACCCAAAAACCAACTGAGAGAGTGGCTAAAATAATGTACTGCCACCAGCGGTAATTTTTTTGATTTTCATAAAAATCAGTTATTATTTCTTGAGAAGTCATTTCTATCTTATTCTTTGCATTCTTTTTCTTGAACATTTTTGAAATGAATTTTAGTATGAAATTTAGAACCGGTTTTGTTATCTTTCCATTAAAAACAGCAATAATTAATATAATGAATATTAGAAATCCTAAGCCAATGCCTGCAGGCATCCACCATGCAATTTCACTGAAACCTAGTTTCATTATTGCTACAGGTATTGTTATTCCAACAATGATGAAGATACCTGTTAAATCTAATAGTCGATCAAAAACAACTGAAAAAACCGATAAACCAATTTTGATTTCCTTTCGCTCTTTTGAGAGATAAACTGCCCTTAAAACATCACCTATTTTTGCTGGAGTGATACTAGATCCGAAGGTGCCAATCAGTACAAATCTCAGTGCTTGTATGAAAGGTATGTTGTATCCATGAGGTTTTAAGACTAATTGCCATCGAATAGTTTTGATGATAAATAATAAGAAAGTGCAACCCACTGCGCCAAAAATCAGTGCTATGTTTGCATTTACCAAAGATTTCCAGATTTGTTCTGGATTACTTTTTAGTATTAAGTAGGTCATTAGGCCTAAAGCCACCACAATTCCAAGAGCGAATTGCCAATATTTTTTCACCTGAAATTTCACTCGAGAGCCTTCACTGCTCTCATCACGTAATTGTTCATTTATCTCTTCGCTTTCAAATTGGATGTTTTTTACTGTCAAGTTAAACACTTTTTTTTGTCTGTCTTACATCCATATTTTCCTTTCAAGGACTAAAGATCTCTGTGGAACTAAATTCTCTATCAATCAATTTCTCGCTTGCGAGGAGTTTACCATAGTTAACTTCTTCCCAATATTGGGCAAAATCTATAACAGCATCTGAAATTGTTTTCTTGGGTTGATAGCCTAACAACCGTCTAGCTTTCCCAATATCTGCAAAAGTATCTTTAACATCTGCTTTGTTCATTTCAGTATATGTTAGAATGGGTTCAATACCGGTTACTTCTTCTACAATGGCTAGAACTTCATTCACCGAAATTCTCGTTCCTGCACCAACATTGAATATTTGCTGTTTTGCTTTTGGTTGTATTGCTGCCAAATAAAATGCTTGAACCATGTTCCCAACGTGGGTCCAGTCTCGAGTCTGATTTCCATCGCCAAAAATATTTATTGTTTCTCTATTCAGTACTCTTGAAATAAAAATATTTATTGCCATATCAGGACGCTGGCGAGCTCCTACCACAGTAAATGGTCGAAGAATTGTAGTATCAAATTCCGGATAAAGGTGATTACATACTGCAACTAATTTTTCAGTTGTTAGTTTTGACACACCATAAAAGCTGATTGGTTCTGTTGGATGCTCCTCATCCATTGGCATATATTGTGTTGCCCCAAATACTGAAGAACTGCTAGTGATGACTACTTTTTTCACACCATTCTCTCGAGACACTGAAAGAACATTTGATGTTCCTTCCACATTTATTCTTAAAGCCATTTCGGGGTTTTCAGTAGAATATCGTACTCCGGGTTGCGCTGCTAAATGAACAACTGTATCAATTTTGTTTTTATAAATCGCTCTTGCTAAATGTTTCTTTGAGAGGATATTTCCTTCAACAATTGTTCCTCCGAGATTTTCAACGTCTCGAGCATTTCTCCATTTTAAATATGGTGAATAGTAATCAGAGAAGCAATCGTAAATTGTTACTTCTTCTTCCATTCCAAGAAGATGTTTTGCTAAATGATGTCCGATAAATCCTGCTCCACCAGTTATCAAGAAATTAGTCAATTTTTGTCAGCTCTTTCAGTGA